>DKNY01000005.1:0-24723 GCA_002470275.1 Gammaproteobacteria bacterium UBA7376
GGTAGGTGCGATCGTGAATGGCGGTGAGACGAACTACATTCTGGCCACCTATATCCTGTACCTGAGCATCTTCAACATTTTCATCAGTCTGCTTCACCTGCTGGGTATTTTCGGCGGAGACGACTAGGAAGCGGATAACGCGATCGCTCACTTGAACTCGAAGGAGCAGGAGAGCTCATGGAATGGAGCCAAATTGCCTGGGCAGGCTTAATGGCCATGATGCTGTTGGCTATGTGGCCGGCCTATAGGCGGTGGCGAGAAAACCCCGTGGAGGCGGAGTCAGGGGACTGGTCCACCGCCCTGTTCGTTATCGGTTTCGTGGTGCTCTTCGTGCTCTTGCTGATCTGGTCCGTGCAGTAAGAAAACCTAGCGGGCCGTGAGCGCCGCATAGACCTTGGTTAACTGCTCTGGCAGGTCTTCCATTTCTTCGATAATCATATACCGGGCGTCCGGGCACATGGTTTTCAAATAATCGTTGCCGGATTTATCAACGGTGATGCAAAAGGTCTCGATGCCACGCTGCTGCGCTTCGCGCAGTGCTTTGGCCGTATCTGCTACGCCATAGTCGTGATTGCCTCGTTCCGGGCCATAGTCGCAGTCTTGTGGGAAGCCATCGCTCAGGACGATAAGCACCCGAAGCGCATGGCCCGATGCCATCAGCTTTTGACTGGTGTGGCGAATGGCGGGGCCCATTCGCGTTGAGCCCTTGGGCCGCATGGCCGCGATAGATTGGAGCGTACGATTGGAGAATGCCTCTCCAGGCTCCTTAGCCACATAAATATTCACCTTGTCCTTGCTGTAGCCTGAGAAACCGTAGATTCCGTAGCTGTCGCCCAGCGCATCTAAAGCGGCGGCCATAACCACCATAGCTTCCCGTTCCAGATCTATAATTTTACGTACCGGGGCTGAAGCTAGTTCAGGCTCTGGGGCTAGGGCTGCGTACCAACCTGCCCTCAAATCCATTTCTGCCTCGTCGCTGCATTCGGACCAATCGATGGGCTCAGGTGGTATCACGGGGTCGTCTGTTGATGCGGATAAATCCACAAGGAAGGCTGCGCAGACATCCCGCTGGATGCGTTCTCTGCGCGAATAGAATCGCTCGTCTGGAGACTGACCGGCTCGAATATCCTGCCGTGCCTCGATAATGGCGTTCAGATCTAGCTCGTCACCATCCTGAACGCGCTTCATGCGCTCCAGGCCGCTGGGCCGAATTTGTTCAAGCTGACTCTGAACCAAAGGGCGAAAGGTACGAATCACTTGGTTCAGAGGCTCAATTTTTTCTTGGCTATCCGGCGTCAGACGATGCTCAAAGACCCGACACCAAGCACGTAGATAGGCACTCTGGAGGTAGTCCCATTCGTCGTAACGAAAGCTTCTGGCTTCGCCGTGATCGTCGCCTAGGGCTTGGCTAATCGATGACCGTTCCATATCGATACGGCGTTTAAGGTTGTCCTTTTCCTTTTTAAGGGTTGTGATGTCGATGTCGGCATCACGGTTGGTGCCCTCTCCAAGGTCTCCAAGGATGGCCTCGGTCTCCTCCCCAGTGGGGGACTGCAGGGATGCCATACGCTCCGCAAGCTGTTGGCTCATGTCTTCCAGTTCCTGTTCCCAATCCTCCATGCGCTGTTCTCGGCTCAACCAGTCCACCAAAGATTCTTGTTTTTCCGCGCCGTCTAGGCTCTGCGTTTCATAGTGTGCGGCCACCACGTCATAGCTTTGGCATAGCGCCTGCGCACTATCGTAGACACTGGAAGCCTGCCGAAGCTGACTCTCCAGCAAAGCTCTAATTTGAATCTCGACTGGCCCAGAGGCCTCAGACTCGTCACCCATCAGCCAGCATTCTGCTCGCTCTAAAGGATCCGATGTCTGAAGTTGGGCCTCGCGAAGGCTAAGGTGATGCAGATCCAGGTGATGCCTTAAGCCCGGGTAGTGTCGTAAGAGGTGAGCCTGTATTCGCGCCTGTTCGAATAGCATCATCAATCTCTCAGCCAGGTTTGGGGCCGGGAAGGCATCAAATAACATACGAAATTCGCCTGCTCTTGGGCTGTTTTCCCGTGCTTGCCGTACGCGTTGAATCAGGGAGGGAATGCGCTCTAGGGCCTCCGCTAGGCGAAACTGAAGGGTCCCGCACTCCCGTAATCCAAGCTGCTGCATGATCAGGACACGGTAGGCACCTGAGCCCTGGCTTTTCAGCTTCTCGGGTAAGAAGAGCGTATCGCTACCTTGGCCGACGTGGGGCATATCCAGTCTGAGGCGCGGATTTACCGCGAATTCTTCGCTGGCCAAGATATGCAGGTAACGCCCCGCCATGCCCTCAGTGAACAGGCTGAGCGTTGCTTCGTGATCGGCTAAGGAAAGTTCGGTCGTCATAGCGGTCAATAGGGCTCCGCCGTCAGCGGGGCAGAATCACATCAACGATGTTGGCCACGGCTTCCTGAACGCCAGCATCGTCGGAGATGGCGCTGATGATGGCCACATCAGCAGCCCTTCGCGGATCAATGCCGCTGGCCACAAGCCGGCCAGTGTAGATGAGCAGCCGCGTACTGACGCCTTCCTCAAAACCATGCTCCCTTAGGTTGCGAACGCGCTCACCAATCACAGCGAGCCGCTCGGCAACGTCCTGATCGACCCCGGCTTCATGGGCGATAATATGGGTCTCTGCCTCCACTCCAGGGTAGTCGAAATCAAGACTAACGAAACGCTGTCGGGTACTGGGCTTCAGGTCCTTCAGCACGCTTTGGTAGCCAGGGTTGTAGGAAATTACGAGCAGAAAGTCAGGGTGCGCATGCAGCAGTTCTCCGGTTTTGTCTATGGGCAGGATACGACGATGATCCGTCAGGGAGTGGATAAGGACAGTGGTGTCCTTACGCGCCTCCACAATCTCATCAAGATAGCAGATGGCGCCTTTGCGGACCGCCTGGGTTAACGGCCCATCCGACCAGATGGTTTCGTCGCCTTTCAATAAATATCGCCCAACCATATCCGTCGCTGTCAAATCTTCATGACAGGATACCGTGACTAGAGAACCCTGGTCAGGATTCGATCTCAGCCGCCAGGCCATATGCTCAACGAAACGCGTTTTGCCGCAGCCGGTAGGGCCTTTGAGAAGAATGGGCAGCCGCGTTTGATAGGCGGCTTCGAAAACCTCTGCTTCATCCGCGAGGGGAAGATAGAAGGGAGCCATTGGCTCGGATTGGCTATGCTGATTCATCGTTAGGCTTCATTAACTCGTTTTTCTGACCGCGTACTATAGACAATTTACCCGGTCTCCAATGACAAGACCGTGTATTCCAGGAGCCAGTGGAAGGAGAGACCCTTGGACAATCATGAACCCAACCAGGCCCGACTGCTCGACGCTACTATGGAATTGTTGCCTTCATTATTAAACAGTCTAGATGCCCTGATGTATGCGGGGCGTCATCTGCATCCGCCCAGATTGCCGGAGCTGGCGGAGGAGGTCGGTGTCTATGAAGCACCGCTCCTGCGCGGCATGGTGACCTTCGAAGGCGTTGCCTGGCCCGAACATTTGGGCACCTTTGCGTTGCATACAAAGATGGCGACGAGTTTGGCGCTGGACGCGATAGCTGCATTTGCTCAGGCATCCGCTGCGGTCGATCCGGTGATACGTGCCTATCAAGCCATGGGAGACGCCACGCGTGCCTATGCGGCCGCCTATCCGCTGGCCTCTATGCTGCCGCCAGTGAATCGTTTTTACCTGGAACCTGATTTTAGAGAGGACCCAAGCTTACTCGCGAAGCTTGACGAGGCAGATGGAGATCGCGACGGGGTTGGGGTCATGCACGCCGATAACGCTGCCGATCAGCGAGGTGGTTTTTCCATTTATGTGCCCGAGTATTATGCGGGTGAAAGGGTTCCGCTGATCATCGCCCTGCATGGTGGTGGTGGTCACGGACGCAATTTTTTGTGGTCTTGGCTGCGAGCGGCGAGAACGTCGAACTGCATCCTGATTGCCCCGACCTCCGATGATCGTACCTGGTCTTTGATGGACCCCTCAGCCGAGCACGAACGCCTTCAGCGACTGACAGCCTATGCCTGCGCTCACTGGCAAATTGACGAGGACAGGGTGCTGCTTACCGGAATGTCCGATGGCGGCACCTTCAGCTACGTCAGCGGTCTTCATGCTGAGGCGGCTTATACCCATCTGGCGCCTTGTTCGGCGTCCTTTCACCCCATGCTTCTCGAAGCAGTGGATAGGCGGCGCGTTGAGGCGCTGCCGATTTACCTCACCCATGGCGCCCTGGACTGGATGTTCCCGGTGACGGACGCGCAACAGGCCAAGGCATCTCTGGACCAGGCGGGGGCTAAGGTGGTTTATCGAGAGATTGCCGACCTATCCCATACCTATCCCTGGGACGAAAATATGAACGTGATTGACTGGCTCAGAAGCTGACCACTTTGTCCTGTCTCTTCCTGCCAAAGGTGCGGCAGCTGGCAGGCGGGACGTTCGCTGCTTACCGGGATCGACGCCGGGTCCTAGGTTTTATGAGGCGGATTGGTTAAGCACCGGCGCTGATACTGAAGTTATGTTTTCGGGCCACGATATAGGCAGGTCTCGAAATTTGTCGCTCATGGTATTCGGTGAGTCCGGGGTCCAAGGGGATATCGTAGGCCTTGGCCCATTCCAATGCGCTGGTCAGCATTAGATCAGCACCGCTAAAGTGGTCGCCCACCAGGAACGCTCGGTCATTCAGATGCTGGGCGGCCACGGCGACTTGTTTTTGAAAGCCAGCGATGGCCGTTTCGATGGCGGCCGGCGCCTCGCCATAGAGGTGGGCCAGGTCCCGGTGTTTGCGGATAACGTAAAGGGTATGAGCGTCTAGCTCCATCTGCACGAAGGCCAGCCATTGGTCATATCGGGCTTTATCCTGGGACCCTGCCTCAGGGATCAAATTTTTACCCTGGCCGTGGTGCTCGGCGAGATAGGTGATGATGGCTGCGCTTTCTGTGAGCACTAAATCGCCGTCCATGAGAACCGGTATTTTCTCCTTGGGGTTGAGAGCTCGAAAGGACTCGGTATTTGTGGCGCCCGTGCGCGAGCCGATCAGCTCAGACCTGTAGTCGATGTCCAATTCATGGCACATCCAGTGTACGCGCAGGGTGCGCTGGGTACCTCCACCCCAAACTGTAATCATTGCTGATGCCCTAAGTTTCCCAAAGCACGATCACCGCCGCTGTTCGTATCGCCACAGAAGGGTCGCCCCAAGAACGACCCAGATAAGGATCGTAATCCATTCCTCAGGCCAATCCAGAGCGCTATCGCTCCAGGGCAGGAAGGCGCTGAGCAGTCCTAGGGACATCAGCACTGCGCCATAGCCCACCAGGTTAGGATGGCTGACTCTAAAGGGCCTTGGCATGTCGGGCTCGGTTTTGCGCAGGACTAGGAAGGAAATCGCCACAAAGGTAAAGGCCACGGTTGTTGCAAAGCTACCGGTATTGATAAGCCAGATTAGAATCGTATCGCCGAAGAGCGGGGCGATCATGCTGAGGCCACTGATGGCCAGAATGCCGATATAGGGCGTTTTATAGCGGGGGTGCAGGCGGGCGAAGACAGCAGGTACAAAGCCCGATTTGGACAGGGCGTAGAGCACCCGTGATGCACCAACAACAAAGGCATTCCAGCTGGTCATGATGCCGCCGATACCGCCAAGCACCAACAGGGTCCCTGCCCAGGGCGTACCCCAAAGGGAGGTGGCTGCGTTTGCCGTGGCCATATTCCCGGCTGCCTGTTCAGATGCGGTTAGGCCCACCCCTACAGCAAAGGTAATAGCGATGTACCAGGCGACGGCCAGAGTGATAGAGATCACCAGCAGCCGGCCTATTTTTTCTGGTGGAAGGTCGATCTCTTCTGCGGATTGGGGAATGACGTCAAACCCCACAAGCAGAGCAGGCACCATGATTAGGACCGTGATTATCCCAGTAGCCGGCGTTGCCAGGAGTGGTTTCGCGTTGTCGAGGTTACCGAAGACCAGCGCACCGCTTAACAAGAGAATGCCAGATACAATGATGATCACGGTAACGATGGTCTGCATGATGGCGGCCGTGCGAATGCCCAGAACGTTGACCAGCCCAACAAGGGCCGCAGCGCCAGCACCCACCAGGGCGAAGCCAAGGTCGACGTCACCGCCAAGTACCGACCACAGGGTCCCCAGCTTTATATTCGGAAATAAGTAGTAAACGGCTGTGGGTAAGGCCACAGACTCGAAGAGGCAGACGTTGAGATAAGAGAACAGCAGCGCCCAGGTGCAGATGAAGGACCACCTGGGCCCCAGGGCTCGGTGGGTATAAACGTGCTCGCCGCCTGCTTGGGGCATGGCGGAAGCCAGCTCGCTATAGGTCAGGCCGATCAGCGTCACGGCGCAACCGCCCACGGCGAAGGCGATCAAGGTCCCTAGGGTGCCTGCCGAGGTCAGCCATGTGCCGGTAACGAAGACCCAGCTCCAGCCAATCATGGCCCCGAAAGCCAGGGCGATTACCTCGGGGGTCTTTAGCACCTTTGCAAAGTGAGATGATCCAGACATCTTAACTCCCCTCAAAAACGTGATGGTAACGCGGGTGCCGGTTTTCGTCGCGGACGATCTTGGGGCGACTCGAGGCGAGGAAAGTCAGAGTTGGGTCGAGACCGCTGGTATTCTGGGCAATAAGACGGGTATGGTCCTGGTGTATCACCGATAAGATGAGAGCGAGCTGCAGCGATGCCCCAAGCTACATCCCTAACCTTTGATCATCGTCATAAGACCTTTGAGCTCCGATTAACGGATGACGGTGCGCTGGAACTCTACCTGGACCAGTGCCTGCGCAAGCGGCGCGAGATGACCGGCAGGGAACCCCAATACGTGTGGACAAACGTAGAACTCGAATGGGAAGAACACCACTACATCGAAGCACGATATTGGGCGTCCACCGGTCGATTAAACGTTACGGTTAACGGCAAGGAACTGCTTGAGCGCCAGCTCTGATCAATCGCTTCGAGACACGCCTTGGCGCTATAGTATGCGGCCATGAATCGAGAAACTGCTATGACCACTCATCCCCTCTCATCAGCAGCGGAACAACAGTTCGCCGACGATGGCTTTGTGATCATTCCAAGCGTGCTTGATACTGAGGTCTGTCTGGCGTTGACCCGGGCGCTGCAGGCGGAACTTGACCCTCTACTGGGACCCGTAGAGTTCGAGGCTGACGTGGGTTACCCGGGAGCGCCCGCTAATCTCGAGGCTCCAGGCGGCGCAACCCCGCGGCGGCTGCTGAATGCCTTTACGCGCTCAGATTCATTGCGAGAGTTGGCGTTAAATCCTCAGGTGGGAAGTATTCTAAAACGGCTTCTGAACGCCCAGTCGGTGGGGATGTCCCAGTGCCACCATAACTGCGTGATGACCAAGCATCCCGGGTATAGCAGCGCAACGCTATGGCATCAGGACATGCGGTATTGGTCCTTTGATCGGCCTGAACTGATCTCAGCCTGGTTTGCCTTGGGCGATGAGGTCGCGTCGAACGGTGCGCTCAGAGTTATCTCTGGAACGCATAACCACAGGATTGATCGCGGGCGGCTGGATAAGGACCTATTTTTGAGGCCTGAGCTTGACGACAATCAGGTGCTTATTGAGCGTGCGCAAACCGTCGCGCTTAATCCAGGGGATGTGCTTTTATTTCATTGTCGGCTCTTCCACGCTGCGGGTCGTAATGTGGAAGACGTCATTAAGTTATCACCTGTTTTTACTTATCATGCTCTCGACAATCGGCCCATACCCAATACCCGTTCAGATCGGTTGCCGAGCATTATCCTCGGCTCTTAGCGCGCCATGAGAGGGTTTATGACAGAAGAAGAAAGTGATGACTTCGCTGAGGCGATGCGTGATGTTGCCCCACTGAATCAGGCCAATAAGGTGGTTCGATCCTCTCCTGGAGCGGCGCCAAGCGAGACCCTGGAGGTTCGGCGGGAGGCTGCACAAAATTTCGCGGCACCGTCGATCGATCCAAATTACCTCACCCTGGGGGATGTCAAAAGTAAGGACCCCCTAGAGTTTCTAGAATGGCGTCAGGACGGCATTCAACTGGCAGTCTGCAGTAAGCTACGCCGTGGGGGATATGCGATCGAGGCCGAGCTGGACCTGCATCACAAAACGGTCAAGGAAGCTCGGGCTGAGGTCTTTCGGCTCATTGATCGGGCCTATCACCGGCAGTGGCGCTGCGTATTGATCAGCCACGGCAAGGGGCTGCACAGCCAAACGCCCGGACGGCTCAAAAGTTATGTTGCCCACTGGCTAATTCAGCATCGGCTGGTGCTGGCCTACTGCTCGGCCGAGCGCCATCGAGGGGGCGTCGGCTCTGCCTACGTGCTGATTAAGAAATCGCCAGAAAGTAAGGAACAAAACCGCGAGCGCTTTGGTCTGAGCAGCGATCCCGGATAGGCTGGCTAATCCTGGCAGCGATAGGCCTTAAAGTTCTGAACGCCGTCTGCGGCAGCCCCATCTTCAACCAGGGCGTTTGCGCCCAGGTCCGCGGCTCTGTTGCGCGCTAAAACGATCAGCTCTTCTCTAACCTTGCCGCTATTTCGATCTACGACGACCTTGTCCTTGGTCTGACTGGAGACGGAACCGACCATTTGGCAGGTGCTTACGTCAGCAGCGCTGGCCTGTCTCACCTGACTGCCGGCCTCGGTTAGCTGGACGTAGGTACATCCAGTCAACAGAGAAAGTAGGGCGGTAGTCGCCGTTAGGCGGCAAATTTTTTTCAAGCTCATAACCTGCTCCAATTTATTGTGTTTTAAATGCGTCCCTTGCCCAGGTCTAAAATACCTCGACCGATGTTGAGGCGGAGAATATCGCTGGCACCCTCTGCCAGCCGCCATCCTCTGACCCGCCGGTAAAGCTGGGCCAAGGGGTGTTCGTCGACCAGGGCATTGCCCCCCACCAGCTGAATGGCGCTATCCACGATTTCGCCCACGGTCTCCGTTGCAAAAACTTTACAGGCCATGCCCTCATTGACCGTATTTTCGCCGGTATCAGACAGCCGAGCGGTTCGGTAAAGCATGCTGCGCGCAGCATAGGCCTTGATACGGAGGTTTGCATAGTGCCAGCGTACGACATCCTTGCCCCCTCTTGGGATTCCCTGACGGTCCGGCACCTGAAGATGATCATTGAGGAGCTTTAAGACCCAAAGCATGTAGCCACATGCCTGAGCAGCAAAAAGCAGGCGTACATCACCAATTTGGCGCATGGCTCTTGGCAGACCGCTACCGGCCTCACCGATAATGTGGGCCTTTGGAACTCGAACCTGATCAAAACGAAAGGCCGCATGATGAGAGCCATCCAGGGAGCCGAATTTTTTCTCAAGGTGCATGCCGGGTAGGTGAGTGTCAATCACGATGAGGGAGGGACCTAAATTTTCGATGTTGACGAGGGTATTGATGAAGTCGGCGTCTGCTCCCCCGGTGACATAGGATTTCTGACCGCTCACGATCACGCTGTCGCCTTCGATCACGCCCCGTGTTGGCGGCGCATCATCTGGTTCGGTAAAGCCGAAGCTTCCTCGTTTTTCACCTTCGAGGAGGGGCCTTAGGTGACTGCTCGCCAGGGGTTCTGGCACCTCCGCCAGCACGCCGGGGCTGGGTCCGAAGACCTGGTCCAGGTGCTTGGGGTTGAACGACGCCAGCGTTTCCCGAGCAACGCAGAGTGCAAGCTGCCCGGTGGGGAAAACATCTGATCCGCCAGGCTGCGTCATTCGATAAAGGCCTGCCTGTTTCGAGGCCTCTCTGATTTTTGCGCTCACAGCGTCGCCCGAGGTTTCTGATGCTGGCGATAATTCGGTCAGAGCAAAGGCTTCGCAGGTGTCGCGCAGGTGAATCAGCTCATCAGAAAGTTGCTCTGGCATGGTTTCTCTTAAACGTTGGGGGCAATGGTCATGGCGACAATCAACAGCAAGCAGAGGACCATCCCGCTAAAGGCATAGAGCAGCCAGGTTTCGCGCTGGGCGTAGCGGTAGAGCAAGGCCTCTATCTCCTCATGGCCGCGCGCTGAAGCGCTGCTGGTCACTCGGTATCGGGTCACCTCACCCTGTCGCGCTGGCAGTTTGACAAATAGCTCTGGGGTGGCGCTGAGCCGACGGGATACCTCCGCAAAGCTTATGCCCGTGGTCTTGGCAATCTGGGTGGGGTGCAGGGCTTTGCCATCGTTGTCTACAAAGCAGTAGTAAATATCAAGGATCAAGCTCACCTGCCCACGGAAGCGAAATTGAAAGGGGACGATGCCAAACAAGGAAGCTCCTTTTTGTCGCATGGTGAACCTAGTATAGGCTATTGCTTCTGCCCTGGTTAGCTCGGCCGGCTAGCCATCATGATGGCCCGTCGCGGCGCCGGGTGGCCTTCTATCGTTCTTCCAGGGTCCTGGGCATCGAGCGCCTGCTCAAGAGAATCAAAGTGCATCCAAGGCGTGCTGCGCTGTTCCGCCGGGGTGGTGGTTGAGACATCAATAAGCTCAACGGCTTGAAAGCCGCTCAGGGCCAGGGCGCGATATAGATCAGGTATGCAGGGCACCTCCCAGACGTTGCGCATGCGCGCATAGCGGCCCGGTGGTGTAAGGGAACGCTCACCCTCAACAATAAGCGTCTCGACGACAGCTCGTCCGCCGGGCCGTGTGAGTGCGAAGACTTTGTCCAAGTGAGCCTTGGCATTCTTGCGATGGTAGAGAACGCCCATGCTGAGTACGAGATCGAAGCAATAGCTGTTAGGAATTTCTTCAACGCCCAGCGGTAAGACGTGGTGCCGGGGATCCTTGAAGAAATGCTGAATGGCCAAATGCTGCATGCAGAACAGCAACATGGGGTCGATGCCGATAACCTCCTTGGCCCCAGCGTTGAGCATTTGCCACCCGAAGTAACCATTGCCGCAGCCGATATCCAGGATGCTCAGCTCGTCTAGGCGGCCCAGGGCACCGGAGAGCCGATTCCACTTCTGGTCCGACCGCCATTCACTGTCAATGAAAAGAGAACCCAAGGCAAATGGTCCCTTACGCCAGGGGTGCAGTTGCTGCAGCTGCGTCGCCAGAGCCTTGAAGTCCGTGGTGGTCCCCTGAAGCGGATAGAAGATCGCTCCGGTTTTGACGCTCCAAGGTTCGGAAGAGGGTCCGGGAGAGGGTGCGGGGAGGCTGTCGATAGCTTCCTGCCATCTAGCGAAGTCTCCATGTTCGCCGCCCTCTAGCCGCTCCGCCGCCAGCTTCAGGGGCCACTGACCCAGCCTTGGATAAAGGCTCTGGAACAGTGCGTCCTGAGTCACCGTAGGGTGTCCTGTGTTGCGAAAACCAAATAGGAGGCCCAGTTCAGGCATCGAAACCACTGGCGCACGTGACCAAAGCCAGCTTTCTGGAAGCGCTCAAAATGAGTTGCCTCGTCATCAATTCGCATTACATTTTCAAGTGCCTGACGTTTCTGGCTTACCTCAAGATCGCTATAGCCATTGGCGCGCTTCCACTGGAGATGCAGCGATGGAAAGGCCAGCGGAGACCCGTCGTCGGGTTGGCTGATCTTTTCGGAAACGATGATCACGCCTGAAGGGTTCATCTCCGCGCGCAGGCGCTTAAAAAAGTTGAGGCGCTGTTCGGGTGCCAGGAACTGAACCACGAAGTTGAGAATGATGACGTCGGCTCCCAATACCGAGGTCTCCAGGAGATCTGCGCAGCGAAGGTCTATTCTCGGATCATCAAAGTGCGCTGTGGCGTGTTCGATCATCGCGGGCGAGCTATCCACGGCGATCACTTTGACGTCTGCTGATGGGGCCTGATCCAGCACGGCGGCAGAACTGGCGCCCAGGGAACACCCCAAGTCATAGACCAATCCGCCCGTCGGGAGATGCTCAGCGGCAATTAAGCCTGTCATGGGGATGATTAGCTCGTACCCGGGCACTGAGCGTCGGATCATGTCTGGGAATACGGCGGCGACCGAATCGTTAAAAGCAAAGTCAACGATTTGGCTCGGTCTTCGATATACTTTGTCTTTCACCGTCTTGTTCCTGGCAGGTCTTCACCTTGCCATTATGGCAGACAGTGCAAGATTCGCGGATAGCAAGAAGATGGTTACAGTCGATAAAGTTTATGTCAGAGGGTTCAACATTGACCGAGGCGCAGGCAGACCTAAATAACCCAGACCTCTATATCAACAGAGAACTGGCGCAGCTGGAATTCAACCGGCGCGTGCTTGCGATGGCCAAGGATACCGAGGTGCCCTTGCTGGAACGCCTCAGGTTTCTCTGCATCTCAAGTTCCGTCCTGGATGAATTCTTTGAGATTCGCGTTGCAGGCCTAAAGCAGCAGCAGGCTTATGGCTCGCTGCAGACCGGAACGGATAATCTTTCGCCAACCCAGCAGCTGATCAAGATCGCCGAAGTTGGTAGGGAGTTGGTTGAAGACCTTTATGAAACGCTGAATAACGATCTGCTTATCGCCCTCGAAAAAGAAAATATTAGGCTCTTGGGGCCAGAGGAATGGAGTGAGGACCAAAGGGCTTGGCTAAAGCGGTTCTTCACAAGGGAGGTGGCCCCCATCATTTCACCCATGGGCCTCGATCCGTCCCATCCCTTTCCAGAGCCGCTCAATAAAAGCCTTGCCTTCATTGTCACGCTAGAGGGCAAGGATGCCTTCGGACGCAGCAGTGGTCGGGCCATCGTCCAGGCACCTAGATCCCTGGCGCGGGTCGTCAAGCTGCCTACTCCTGGAGCCGGGGGCTGTGACTTTGTGCTCCTCTCCTCCATCGTTCGGGCTCACGTATCCGACCTGTTTTTAGGCATGCGTGCCACGGGCTGCCATCAATTTAGGGTAACCCGCAACAGTGACCTATTCGTAAACGAGGAAGCGATAGATGATTTGTTGATCGCCCTGGAGGGAGAACTCTCCTCGCGCCGGTTTGGTGATGCCGTGCGGCTTGAAGTGGATTCTACCTGCCCAGAGGACCTGCGCGCCTTTCTCGCTACTCAATTCCGGCTCAACTCGGAAGATGTCTATACCTGCAATGGACCGGTAAATTTGGCAAGACTCTCAACCTTGCCTGATCTCATAGACCGGCCTGACCTGAAGTTTCCTGGGTTTCGTCCAAGCGTGCCTGATCGTCTGCGTCACTCCGACAATATCTTTAGCACCATTGCTGAGGGTGATGTGTTGCTCCATCACCCCTTTGAGTCCTTCGCGCCTTTCCTCGACTTTTTGCGTCACGCGGCGCGTGATCCTAAGGTGGTTTCAATTCGTCAGACGCTGTACCGCACCGGCAGTGATTCTGCCGTAGTCGAGGCACTGGTTGAGGCCGCCGCCGAGGGTAAGGATGTGCTGGTGGTGATCGAGCTGCGTGCTCGCTTTGACGAAGAAGCCAACATCGAGCTGGCTAACAAGCTGCAGGCTGCTGGCGTCCAGGTCGTTTACGGTATCGTTGGTCATAAAACCCACGCTAAGATGTGTATGGTTATTCGCCGAGAGGGCCGATCCTTAGTGCGTTACGTACACCTCGGGACGGGCAACTACCACATGAGCACTGCACGAACCTATACCGACTATGGCCTATTTTCCTGCGATCGCGCCCTGGGCGAAGATGTGCAAAAGATATTCCAACAAATTACCTCTCTCGGTCGTGCGGGCAAACTAAAAAGCATTCTGCAAAGTCCCTTTACGCTGCATAACGGTATTTTAGAGATGATTGCCCGTGAAAAGGCGCACGCCATGGCGGGGAGACCCGGAGCGATCTACGCGAAAATGAACGCCTTGGTGGAACCAGATGTGATTCGTGCGCTCTACGCTGCGTCTCAGGCCGGGGTCAAGATTCAGCTTATTGTTCGAGGTGTTTGTTCCCTGCGCCCAGGGGTGAAGGGTGTCTCGGAAAATATAAAGGTGCGGTCAATCCTGGGTCGTTTTTTGGAGCATACGCGGGTCTTCTGTTTCGACAATGATGGGGAGCGGGAGGTTTTTTTGTCCAGCGCCGATTGGATGGACCGAAATTTTTTCCGCCGTGTTGAGGTGTGTTTTCCCCTACGAGAACGGGCCAATGCTGAGCGGGTATTCAACGAAGCCATCAAGACCTACCTGCAGGATAATTGTGATGCCTGGCTCCTCAACGCCGACGGTAGCTATGCGCGTGAAACCGGGCGGGGGGAGGCCGTATCCGCCCAACAGACACTGCTACGGAAGTTATCCTGAGCGGCTGCCCAATCCCGCCAGTGGTTAGGCAGGTTTGACGTCCAAGGTGATATGGGCGTCCCCGAGCAGGGCGATTTCATGCTCAAGGTCAAGATGCGTTAGGGGGTGGGTGTCAAGCCAGGGCCTATCCAGGGCCATGGTGAGGTGGCTAGGGTAGGTCTCTGTGTCCACGCGTAGTGTGATCTTGGGAGGCACCTCTGCAATCCGGCTTCGATGCATTAGGCAGGCCAGGCGAAGAATGACGGCGAGCTTGAGCAACCAGCTTTGATGGATGTGCAGGTAGGTTAGATTCAGCTTGCGCCGGTGTACGGCCACGAGCGCAGCAAGCTGATATTGTTCCGACCGCGAAAAACCCGGCATATCGAGATTGGACAGCAGATAGCCCCCGTGTTTGTGGAAGCTGCTGTGGGAAATATCCATGCCGATTTCATGCAGGTCACAGGCCCAGCCGAGCAAACGGCGGTGGTGGGGCTGCTGCAGACGCCACGGTGCGGCCACCTGGGCGAGAAGCATAAAGGCGGTTTGTCGAACTCTGTCTGCGTGAAATTCATCAATCGCGAAGCGTCGACCTAGGTCGACGACAGTTTGGTTGCGAACGTCCTCGTGGCGCTGTCTGCCAAGTAGGTCATAGATAACGCCTTCGCGCAGAGCACTCTGGGCGGGTTCCATGACTTCGATTTTGAAGGCACGGAAGAGGGCGATGAGGATGGCCAATCCGCCCGCAATGACTTCCTCTCTTTCTATTGGTAAGCCAGGAAGGCCTGCCGTAGAGCCTTGTTTCAGGATGCGATTTTTTATGGTTTCAAGGTGCTCGCCCGTAATCGCGGTGCCCAGACCCATGGCCAACTGAATGCCTGCGATGGAGTTGATGGTGCCAGAGGCGCCCAGGACGTACTCCCAGCCGCGACTGAGGTAGGTCTGCATAACGGGTTCTAGCTCGATCAGCGCGTTGTCGATGGCGCGGTTCATGGATGCTGCTGTCACGCTGCCGTCTGGGAAATGCCGTTCAGACAAGCTGACGCAGCCCATGTGCAGGCTTTCCAGCGTTTTGGGCTGAAAATTCTGCCCGATAATCAGTTCTGTGCTGCCGCCCCCAATGTCTATTACCAGCTGCTGTTTGCTGTTATCGCCCAGGCTGTGGCAGACCCCAAGGTAAATGAGTCTCGCCTCTTCTCGTCCGGATATAATCTCTATGGGGTGGCCCAGGGTTTCTTCGGCTTGTTTGACGAAGTGACTTTCCATCCCCACTTGGCGCAGTGTATTGGTACCCACGATCCGTAGATTTTCTGACGCGACAGACCGCAGGCGCTCACTCAGGCGACCGAGGCAGTCGAGAGCACGTTCGCTCACTTCTGGAAGGAGCATCGGCCCGTTGGTCAAACCCGATGCGAGCCTCACCATCTCTTTGTGTTTGTCGATCACCTGAATGCGTCCATTGGACTGCTGAGCCACCAGCAGGTGGAAGCTGTTGGATCCCAGGTCAAGCGCGCCTAACTGCTGGCGCTTGTGATTGTCAGACATAATGGTGGGGTCTTTTATTGCAGGCTTTGGTTCGCACGCCATGGGTGTTGAATTTGCTTTCGCGTCATGGGGCATTTGTCTCGTCAGGCAGGGCAGGGGGCAGGGGACAGCCGAGGGTTGCGGAGACGCCCTTAATGAGCATGAACTCTTCTTCCGTTAGCCGGTCATCGGCGGTGGCGACGGCCGCGCAAGCCTCTAGAAACGTTGCCATCAGGGCTGGCGTCATTTCTCGAAGACGCTCTAGCGCGTGATTCATGGCGCGATAGTCGAAGTCAACATCCGGCATATCGACAGCCTTCAGACCCAGGATCTCAGCGCCTCGTTGGAAGGCCTCGCGCCGCGTTTCTGGCTGTTGTGTGCCGGCCTGATTGGCGAGTATGACGAGAACAATGCCTGCCTCCTTTTCTACTTTGCCCAATGATTTAACGCGACCTGATGCACGATGGGGACGTACGAAATGCCCATAGAGTTCTTGGGTAAGGATTCGGTGGATTACCCACTCATGCAGTTCAATGTGCTCATCGGCGACAATGACCTGGGCACAAAGGTCGTAAAACCGGTGATACTGGCGATTCGACATCTGTTTCAGCGTGGGCATGGCGGTTTGCAGCAGGAGCAGCTGTTCGCGGAGAGATTTTTGCGAAATCTCCTGTAGCAACCGTCCGACATGCTCAGGAACACCCGGCTCCGCATGGTCCTCAATCATTTGGCGCTGCAGCGCCTGCTGTTCCGGTTCTTGACTGCAGAGCATGGCGTACACGAGCGCGCGTGCCTCAAAGGTGTCATGAGCTGCGTCTCGCAGGCTTTCGCTTGTGTGCGCTAGCTGGCTGGTCGCTGCACTGAGATTTACGCTGCCGTAGAGCGCCTGAAACTGATGGTGATTGATGTCGCCTGCCATGGGGCTGTCTTGAGGCGGCGCTTGGTGTCCCGCTAGGCCAAATGCCATGGACTCGCCTGTATGCCCAGCGCCACGGTTTAGGACCTGACCATCCCAGCTAGGATCCAGGGCTTTAATTCTTTTGTCTAACGGGGGATGCGTCGCCATGGCGCCTAGGGCGAATTGTTTGAAGCTGCCGAAGAACAAGTGGCTGTTTTCTTCCGCTGAAGGCTGCTCCATGGTTGACCCGGATTGGTGTCCGGCAATTTTCTTGAGGGCCCCGGCGATCCCGTTTGTGGATCGTGTGTATTGAACCGCTGCCGCATCCGCCAAAAATTCCCGTTGACGGCTAACGGCTGCTTTAATTAGCTGCCCAAAAAATGTGCCGGTATAACCGATTACTACTAAGGCCAGGGCCAGGGCGGCAGCGCTACCTCGTTCATTGGAGCGCCTGTAAGAGGAGCCCCGCAGTAGGTGGGCGCCAATGATGCCAATAACTAAAATGCCGTGAAGAATCGCCATCAGGCGCAGATTGATCCGCATATCGCCATTTAGGATATGACTGAATTCATGAGCGATCACCCCCTGCAGCTCACTGCGATCCAGCAGGTCTAGCGTACCCTGGTTAATGCCAATGACCGCATCTTGAGGACTGAACCCTGCCGCAAAAGCGTTAATGCTGGGCTCATGGATTAGATAGACAGGCGGCGTGCTGATGCCCGAGGCAATGGCCATTTCCTCAACAACGTTGAGCAGGCGCTTGTGTTTTGGGTCTTGGGTTTGCTGGGGGATCAGCGTGCCGCCAAGGGCCTCCGCGACGGCCTTGCCCCCTGCCCGAAGGCTAAGATATTTGAACAGCATCGCTATCATAATGATGCCGATCACGAGCGTTGACGTGCCAACCCACATACCGCCAGGCGCTTGCTGGAGTTGCTGGATAAAACTCATCTCTCCGGAGCCGAAAAGCAGCAGGACAATGGCGACGTTGGTGAGCAGGATCAAGCTGATGACGGCCAGAGCAAAGAGGGCAATGAGTTTGAACGTAGTTGCCCGCGCCTGCTCCTGTGATCTAAAGAAATTCATGGGCTGATAAACGACTTATTTGTTGTAGGTTTTTTTGCTGCCAGTTTATCGCTCTTAGAAAGAGACCTTGGGGGCTTCCTTGATTTCTTCTGCATCATCAAACTCCAACAGCGAGGCATCGCTGGGGTGGCCGAAGGTTGCCGCCAACATGACGGGTGGGAAGGAACTTCGATAGGTATTGTATTCAGTGACCTGATCATTGAAGGCCTGTCGCGCAAAGGCCACCTTGTTTTCTGTCGTTGTGAGTTCTTCGGTCAGCTGCATCATATTGCTGCTGGCCTTCAGATCTGGATAGGCCTCCATGACTACGTTCAGACGGCCAAGAGCGCTCCCCAGCATACCCTCCGCTCCCGCAAGTTCCTGCATGGCCGCGGCGCTGCCAGGGTTACCGGATGCTGCTTCCAGTCCCGAAACCGCCTGATTTCTCGCCTGAATAACGGCTTCCAGTGTTTCTCGTTCGTGGCTCATATAACCCTTGGCCGTTTCGACGAGATTGGGGATGAGGTCATAGCGGCGCTTGAGCTGAACCTCTATCTGTGAAAAGCCGTTTTCGTGGCGATTCTTGAGCTCCACCAGCTTGTTGTAAATGGCCATCACCCAGAAAGCCAGGCCCGCCAGAATGACGAGAAGGATAATCAGTTCCATGTTTTGTTCCTGGTTATGCGTCTTAGAAGAGGGGAATATGATGCGGGTTAGGCGGGAAAAAGTAAAAGATTTGATCTGGGTGGGGTGCCCATAGCCCTGTGTCGTTGAGAGCGCGTATAGTGACCGCGCCGTATAGAAAGAGTTTGTTTTTTTTGGAGCAAGAGATGCCGATATTTAACGAGGCGGAATACCGCAAGAGCGTGGGTGCCTTCGCCACCGGGGTTGTGGTTGTGACCGGAATACAGGATCAAAAACCTCTGGGCTTTGCGGCCCAGTCCTTTATTTCGTTATCTCTGGATCCGCCCCTGGTAGCTTTCTGTCCTGCCAGAGCATCCTCGAGCTGGCCGAAAATGCGTGCGACGGGCCGCTTTGCGGTGAATATTCTGGCCTTAAGCCAGCAGGCAACCTGTAACGCTATGGCGCAATCGGGGGACGATAAATTCGCCAACGTGGATTGGGTGCCCAGTGAGGGTGGACTACCTGAGATCGTTGATGCGCTCGCATTTTTAGAATGCGATATTGAGGCGGAGCACGAAGGGGGAGACCACACCATTGTCGTCGGGCGGGTGAGGCTACATCGACGTCATCGCGAACAGCACGCGCCGCTGCTTTATTTTCAGAGCGCCTACGGAAGTTTTGGGGAGTTAACATGAATCTCAAGAGTCGAGTCTGCGATCTTTTAGAAATCGAAAAACCCATCGTCTTGGCCGGAATGGGTGGGGCCAGCAATCCTGCTCTGGCCGCCGCTGTCTCTAACGCGGGCGGACTCGGGGTCCTCGGTGCAGCGGCCTGCGGTCCTCGTCAGCTGCGAGCTTGGATTCGAGAGACGCGCGAGCTGACCGATAAGCCATTTGGCGTTGATACGCTCCTGCCTGCGTCGGTGCGACGAGCGAACTATGATGACCTAGAGGGGCCGACCCCCGCGGATCTGCTGCCCGACCGCCAGGCCTTTGCCCGGGCCTTCATGCAGCAGGAGGGCTTGGCGCCCTTGCCGACCGAAGCGATGCAGGAGCAGAAAGAGCCCGACGGTCCGCCTCTTTTCACCAAGGAATTTTTCGAGGCACAAATGGAGGTCATCATTCAGGAGCGTGTTCCCGTGTACGCCTCAGGCTTGGGCAATCCGGGACCCTGGATGGACGCCCTGCGGGCGAATGGTTCTAAGGTCATGGCCGTGGTTGGCGCGGTGCGCCATGCAATCCAGGTGAAATCCTCGGGTCTCGATATCATCGTCGCTCAAGGGCACGATGGTGGCGGTCACAATTCACCCGTCGGCACCATGGCGTTGATCCCTCAGGTGGTGGATGCGGTTGGCGATACGCCGGTGCTTGGCGCCGGTGGGATATCAGACGGTCGCGGAGTCGCTGCCGCCCTGATGCTCGGTGCAGAGGGGGTGTGGATTGGGTCTGCGTTCCTTGCATCTAAAGAGGCGAATATCTTCGATTTCCAGAAGCAAGCCATCGTGGATGCGACGGAAGAAGGCACGTCGGTTTCTCGAACGGTGACTGGCAAGCCGGCTCGAATCATTCGCTCCAAGTGGACAGAACACTGGCTAAGAGAGGACGTAGAGCCACTCCCCATGCCCTACCAGGGTGCGGTATCGGGGCCCGTTATGGCTGCAGCCAACCGAGAGGGCCGTGGTGATATCAATCCTGGGTTTGCGGGCCAGGGAATCGGGATGATTAAGGCCGTCAGGCCGGCTAAGGAAATCTTTGACGAGCTGGTGTCTGGTGCCGAGAAGGCCCTATCGCGAACGACTAACTTGATTGGCTAACGATCCGACCACATCCTGTGACGCAATGCCGCTCTGGCTGCGTTAACCTAGCGTGAGCATGCGCTGTCTTAGGCCTAGGTTCGCCAAACGCTGTGGCTTTTCGGGTGAAGGCGGCGAGGTCAGAAATCGGGCTGCCGAAGCTTTCACATCGTTGTAACGCCACAACACGCAAAATGGTGCAACCCGTAGGTAAACGCTGAACCCCTCGGCACGGGTAATACTGGATAATTTTTACGTGAAGGCAAAGTCAATCCCCGACCCGAAATCGGAGGCAGTCCCCGATCAAGGGGAACCCCAGCGTCCTTCGCTCTCGTCTTTGGCGATCCCAAGTATTCTTGGCAATCTAAGCTATACCCTGGTGGGCATGGTCCAGACAAAGTTTGTCGGGAGTATGGGTCCCGAGGCGCTGGCGGCCGTGGGTGCTGGTCAGCGCGTTTTATTCGCGATGTTTGCCATCCTGATGGCGGTCAGTGCAGGCACCACGGCCCTCGTTGCCCGCGCCTGGGGTGCTGGTGACTATGAAGAGGCAAGTCGCGTCACTATGGCGTCCCTTGTCTTGGTGAGCGCCCTATCGCTCTTGGTTGCGTTCATCGGCTTTGTTTTTGGTCACAGTATGGCATCGGTCTTTGGCTTGGATGATAAAACGCTAGTTATGGCGGCTGAGAATATCCGTTGGTTATCGGTCTTTATTATAGCCTTTGCGGTGACGATGATTATGGGGGCTGCGCTGCGTGCCGCCGGGGATGCCTGGACGCCGTTATGGATCAGCGTGCTGGCTAACATTTTAAACCTTCCGCTCCTGTATGCCTTTGTTTTTGGACGCTGGGGTTTTCCGGAAATGGGGGTTGCTGGGGTGCCCGTGGCTGCAGGGATCGCCTTCACCTTTGGCGCCATCCTGTCGCTGTACCCCTGGCTACGGCAAAGGTTTCGGCTGCGTCACGTAAGCGGAGGGTGGTGGCGTGTCGAGCGTTTGGGGCGATTACTGAACATCGGATATCCCGCAGCGCTCGAGCAAGCAGTTTTTCAGGTCGGTTTTTTTGTCTTTCTCATCCTGATTGGTATCAACTACGGCACCGAAGCCTTTGCGGCCTATAGCATCGGCGTCAACATTCTGGCGATCTGCATGACCGTTGGCTTTGGCTTCTCAATCGCCAGTTCCACCCTGGTAGGGCAGCACCTGGGAAGCGGCGATCCGCTGGCTGCCAGTCGCAGCGGTTGGCGTGCGATGTGGATGGCTATTCTGTCTATGGGCGTTCTGGGTGTCATCGTGATGCTGAACGCCGAGACGCTGGCCAGGTACTTTGTTGGGGACGGCGAACTCATCACTCGATACACCGTTCAGTTCATTATGATCCTCGGCGCCATGATGCCCCTCATGGCAGTGGAGTTTGGTATTGGCGGAGCCCTACGCGGTGCCGGCGACACGCGATTCCCCCTGGTTGCAACCACGCTTGGGTTGCTGGTCGTTCGATGTGGGTTGGCGGCGGCGGCGGCCTATACCCAAATGGATGTCGTTTGGCTCTACGCGGCCCTGATCGGCGATTACCTGTTAAAGGCTGTTTTGCTGATCTGGCGTTTTCGTCAGGGGCGATGGAAGGCGCTGATGCCCAGTCATCCACCAGGGGCGTAGCCCTCAGGTCATCAAACTAGTCCATGAGACTTTGGCGTCGAATGTCGCTGGAGGAGGTGTCGTTTCGATAGCGACTTTCTGGAACGCTCTGGCACAGGCCTGAAAGGCTGGCTGGCAGAGTCAGATCCTCCAGGCCAATAAAACGGCCCTTCGCGACCCGCCCAAACACCAAAAAGGATACCTCACAGGCAGCGAGGTCATTGAGCGCCTGCTCGCGCAGCGTCTCACTCTGCCGATAAAAACGCAGTTCGCCAATTCGCGACACCGTATCGGTGCCCACGGCGAACATCGCTCCCGGAAAGGCATGAGCCTTATCGGCAAAGCTGGTGAGGTTGGTTAGCCATACGGGCCTGGCGGATATTTTCTCGAGTCGCTCACTGACGGTGAGGAAGTCCAGGTCAGGCTTGTCGGCGTTTCTGAGGGTCAATTCAAAGGCACCGGGGCGTCCTGTCAGTTCTTCGGCGGTTTCGATGATCTGCTGATGCCCTGCATGGATCGGATCAAAGGAACCAGGCAGAAGCAGGCTGCCGTCATGATCACCAGAACACCAGCGGTAGGGCGACTTCTCCAGCAAGGGCTGCCAGTCAGCGGACGCCTGAATGAACTGGTGTTCGGTGGCAGCTGCCGGGGTGTCGCTCTGCAGCAGGACCTCGCCAAGACTCTGCCACAGCGCCAGATTCAGCGTATTTTCCTGTTGGGTTCTGTTTGCCGAAGCGTCTAAAGTTAAGGCGAAGGTATGCGAACGATCCCTTGTTTGAATGGCCCAGTGAGCTCTGGTTTGCCCTTTTTTGGGCCGATCAGTGACCAAACTGGCGGTAACTCCCAGCCCAAAAATCTGACCTGAGCTCAAGTCACGAGCCCGGGCGTAAGCAGCCATGGCCATGGCGCGCGCGGTTGTCGCGGATGCCGCTTGTTCTGGCTCTCGACCCAGCAGGTCCGCCAGGGCGGCGCCGGCGTAGGGCACCTTGGCTTCTAGGACGGTGGCCGAGGCCCCGGGGGTGGACAGCATATCCGTGAGCAGCGAGGCGCCGCCGCCGGTGATGTGAAGGACGCCCTGCCAGGGTGATTGATGAAGAACGCGAGCCTGGGTATGCATTTGAATTAACTGCCCTGGGAGCCCGAGGTCAGGCTGATGCGGTTAAAAAGGATTTGACCGTTGCCACGAAGAGATCGAGCTGGTCGTGATGAACCCAGTGGCCAGCATCGGCAAAGGCCTCGACCTGTAAAGGACAGGTGAATTGCTCTGTGCGGCCATCGGCTACCGGGTCGGAAGCCCAGGACTCAAGTCCCCTGACCAACAGGGTGGGGCATTGAATATCTGCACACAGTCCGCCCATTTCGTCAAAGGGAATGCCGATGGGAGAAAAATTTCGAACATAGTTATCGAATTTCCAGCTAAAGGTGCCGTCCTCGTTTTGATTGGAGCCATGTATGGTCAGGTGCCGGGCTTGGTCCTCGGACAGGTGCGGGTTCTCCTCCTGCATACGCTGCAGGGCGTCCTCCAGCGTGGCGTACTTCCGAACTGTCCTGCCTGAGGACTTACGCACATCACTGATCCATTGATGCACCCGTTCTCTTGTTGGACGTTCGAAACGTGACTTGATCAAGCTGGGCGGAGGTCCCATGCCTTCTATGCAGACCAAACTTTTTACCTGCTCGGGGTGCAGGGCCGTGTAGAGGAGCGAGATAGAGCCTCCCAGAGAGTGGCCAATGACCGTTACGGGCGACATATTTTTTTGCTGCAGCAGTTGGGCGATGTCATAAACGTAGTCAATCTGCTGGTAGGAGCTACCCACCATCCACTGGCTGTCCCCATGACCACGGAGATCTGGCGCGATGATGTGATAATCGTTTCTGAAGTGTTCAGCGACCCAGTCCCAGTTGCGGCAGTGATCCCTGCCGCCGTGAATAAGGATCATGGGGGGGGCTTCCGGATTACCCCAATCGACATAGTGCAGGCGTAGGCGTTGAGAAAAATAGGTATGCGAAGTCGGACCGAGCATAGGATTCAGTTTTCCCTGGCAAATCAGCCGTTGAGTATAGGCGAGTCCCGGCGATTCTGGGTCGGGAATTTGTTTCAACAGCGTGAAAGCGCCCGGCTCGGCGATCTTTATGGATCTTCGCCAGCGTCGAACCTTAGGTCGATGCGTGCATGGGCAAACCGAGTGGCTGCTCTCCGATATCGAGACGCAGTACGGTTGAGAAGCAGAGTCCTCCGATAAGCCCCACGTTAGATGCTGTCGAGCAATCCTCGCTCCCTAGTCGCAACAAAGGGTCCCTGTCTTAGGAGGAAGCCTTAATGCGAAGAGAGAGCGTGACGGGCACTGCATGGCTGATCGAGGGCAAGCCCGCGATGGCGCGTAAGCTTTCAATCCCGGACACCAGCCGCCAGCGGTCGGCATTGATGATGATGGGGGCCTTGGTCGTAAGCTGAAAGACATCCGCTGCAATCCTAGTGACCACCAGGTCGGCGTCGAGCGACGCTTGGGTACCCACCAGGTCTAGGGTGCCGGTCAGTGCTACCTCTAATTGGTCGCCGGCTTCCATTGCCAGCATGGGGGCAGTGTCTACTTCGGTGGTGAAGGTTGCGATGGGAAAGGAGGCTACGTCAAAAAGCATGGACTGCATGCGCTCATTGCGAATATCAATGCCGGTGGCAACGCTGCCCAGGCTGATATCAAGCTTGGCCAGACCGGCTTGTTCGACGCTGCCGCTGAGTTGACCAAATTGGTGAACTTCAGCGATGTGGCCGGCCTTGGTGGAAATAAAATGTAGGCTAGACGCCGAGGAGTCGACGGACCACCCGGGATCGCCATCGGCTGTGGCAGCGCTCGTCAGCGTGCAGGTGCTGATCGCAATAAGCAGCGCTAAACCTAAGTGAAGTAAGGGAACCTGTGCATTTATCGTTTTATAAGTCATTTGTCTTCAGCATTGTTTCTTGTGGGGCTTAGCCCAACGTGCGGCCAATTAATTCTTTCATGATCTCGTTTGTGCCGCCATAGATGGACTG
>DKNY01000005.1:25102-49909 GCA_002470275.1 Gammaproteobacteria bacterium UBA7376
GCTCCGCCGTGGAGCTGCAGGCAGGTGTCGATGATTTGGTTCTGTTTTTCCGTCACCCAGTATTTGGCCATGGAGGCCGTGGCCGCATCGAGTTCTCCGGCAAGATGCCTTGTCAGGCACTGATCTACAAAAGTTCTGGCGATCAGAGCCTCGGTCTTACATTCAGCTAGTTTGAAGCGCGTATTTTGGAAATCCAGAATCCGTTTTCCGAATGCCTTGCGCTCCCGCACAAAGTCCAGGGTCATGGCCAGTGCGCGTTCTATCTCCACGACCGCAGCTTGGGCAATATTGAGCCGTTCTTGGGGCAGCTGCTGCATCAACTGTACAAAGCTTCGGCTCTCGTCGCCAACTAAGTTGTTTACGGGGACGCGACAGTCCTCAAAAAAGAGTTCCGACGTATCTGCGGCAGCTTGACCAAGCTTTTTTAGATTTCGACCTCGTTTGAACCCCGGCGTATTTGCTTCCACTACGATTAGGCTGATGCCTTTGGCGCCCAGGCTAGGGTCAGTTTTCGCGACCACGATCACCAGATCACAGTGTTGGCCATTACTAATGTAGGTCTTTGAACCATTGACCACATAGACATCGCCTTCTCGGATGGCCGTGGTCTGCACGGCCTGGAGGTCAGACCCGGTATTGGGTTCCGTCATGGCGATGGCTCCAACTAGCGTGCCTGCGGCCATGCCGGGCAGCCATCGGTGTTTCTGTTCTTCGGTGCCGTAGTGAAGGAAATAGGGCGCCACGATTTGGCTATGCACCTGGGAGCCTAATCCCGATGCGCCGGCCCGAAGCTGTTCCTCCATAATGACGGTTTCATGCCGATAGTCACCGCCAGCACCGCCATAAGCCACGGGTATTTCCGCGCACAAAAAGCCCGCCGCACCAGTCTTAGTCCAGGCTTCTCGATCAACAATGCCCTGATCTTCCCAGCGTTGCTGATGGGGGGCCAGTTCGCTGTTAAAAAACTTAGCCGCTGCGTTTTGGAGGATGACCAGTTCTTCTGTGAGCCATGGCGACGTGTAATTCTCTAAAACTGGATTCATTTATGCGCTCCCGTTGACCGCCATGGGTAGTCCTGACGCTGACATTCTAGCGCTGGCAGCTAAGTCTCTGCACGTGCCGCGCGGCACCAGAGCTTAAGGCAAGCCCGCCGCAGCATAGGGTGCTGGATAAACTTCGACGCGCCCATCGCGATTAGCTCGACAGAACTCCGGGTCTGACGAGGAGGCAGTGCAGACATAGAGATCACCCCCGCCAATCATGCAGGCGAATGCGCCGCGATTGAGTTCAATGCGGTGGGTGACTTCTCCCCCTTCAGTTTGCCGCAAACATTCGTTCGAAGTGGGAGAGGCACTCCATATTCCGCCGCCTTCATCGAGACAGATTCCGTCGGGTACGGCGCCGTGAGGCAGGCGCGCCCACTCCCGTTTATTCTCCAAAGCACCGTCCTTCAAAATATCGAAGGCGGTCAGAGTACCGGCAAAGGTTTCTGCAACGATCAGGGTGCGGCCATCGGCAGTGATCACCGTCCCGTTGGGGAAGTAAAGGTCGTCGTCGACTACTCTAGCGCAGCCATCCGGGGCCACGCGAATGAGTTCGGCTTTCTTACCCTGTCCGTCATGATGTAGGTCAAACCCAAAGTTACCCACATAGGCGCCGCCGTCTGCATCCACGACCATGTCATTGCAGTGGAAACTGGCAAGGTGGCTCAAATCACAGTGCAGGTGCAGGTTCGCGCCATCAAAGCGCAAAACATGTCGCTTAATCATAGAAACGACCAGAAGGTCCCCATCTGGAAGCCATCCCAAGCCAGAGGGCTGGTCATCACTCAAGGTCACCACGACCTCGTGCTCGCCCGACGGCAAAAGTTTAATGACGCGCCGGTCATGCATATCCGAAAACCATAGGGCACCCTCTCGCCAACGCGGGCCCTCACCGAAACACAGGTTGTCCAACAGAATGGTCAAGCGCAAAGCTCCCTAACTTTCGTAGAGGATAGAGCGTTATGGTGACGGTTGCTTGTTTTTAGCGGCGAACAAGATCGAGCTGTGGCTGCTCTGGAGGGTGTCCATTTTGCTCGAGCCATAGGCCCAGACACCTCTGGAAGTGCCGGAAGTCTCTTTTGCTCATGGTTTTGTAGCGTTCGTCTGTGGGTTCAGCGAACCAACGTTCGATAACGTCAATGGGCCAGCCCAGCATATCGGCAATTGCAATAGGGCCCAGAGCGAAGCGTTCGCAGATTGCCTCGGCCTGACTGTTGTAGGACGGTTCACCCATTCCTGATTGCGCGCGCGTCATGCCGTTGTGGATCAGCCGCAGCTCGGCAACGTCCTTCGCGGTCAAATCGCAGCAGGGTCCTTCAAAGGACAACCAGCTCTGCCCTGAGTGAGTCGTCACGTGCTGCATATACTTTTTTAATAATTCGCGATAACCCATTGATACATATCGATAAAAACTTCTCGCGAGTTTGTCTTGGGTATTTGACCTTTTTGTGTCACTTGGATGACAAAAATATTTCTCTCGACGATGGCCAGATGTTGCCAAAAAGCGGCAACAACTAGCCGAGGAGGCAAAAAAATTATCAAAGTGTCACCAAAATGAAATACCAGAAAATTAAGGTGCCCGAGCTGCCCTACTTGGGCATCTTTTAACTTTTTTGGGGACACAAAAATGGAATGGAACGGAATTTATGACCGCCGCCTCGCGATTGGCGGTGTTCTTGTCGCGACTCTGATGGTGGGGTGTGGTGGCGGAGATATTAATATCGCTCCGCAGACCGCGGATAACTCGGTGGATAACTCCGTAACAGAGAACGCTCCAACCGTAACAGTTAACCCTTGCGCTTCATATGAAAACTCCGGCGGCACGGAGCTTATCGGAGAATTCGACGGCACTAATTGCACCTACAACGAACTGTTCTCCGATGGAGGCGCAAACCCGATAGAAGTGGACCTGCTGATCCCAGAGTTGGATGACGGCGGTGCGCATATATTCCAAGGCAGTTTGTTTGTCGGGAGAAACTATTCAACGGACGCGGGTTTGACGGCCGCCGGCATTGCTGCTGGTGGTGACGGACCAACGCTGTCGATTGAGGCTGGGTCAATTCTTGCTTTCACCTCAGCAGAGGATTTCATTGCGATCAATCGTGGTTCGCAAATCCGAGCGATCGGAACCGCAGAAAAGCCTATCATTCTAACCTCGCAAAAAGACTTAGATGGTGAAGCTACTGCCGAGGAAGTGCAGCTGTGGGGCGGGGTGGTAATAAACGGTTTCGCAATCACCAATAAATGCAGTTACACCGGAACTCGTGGCAGCACTACGCTGACGGGTGAATGCCATGTGGTCTCTGAGGGTTCTGAAGGCGAAAACACAACACACTATGGCGGAAACAGCGATACGGATTCTTCTGGACGCTTGGAATACGTTATCACTAAGCACACGGGTTACGAGGTAGCCACTGACAATGAACTTAACGCGATTACGTTTGCCGGTGTCGGTAGTAGCACGGTCGTTAAAAATGTGCAGGTCTACTCATCGTACGATGATGGTTACGAGTTTTTTGGCGGATCAGTGGACGTAGAAAATTACATCGCCATGTTCGTTCGCGATGACTCTATCGACATGGACGAGGGTTATAATGGCACCATTACTAACGCCCTAGTTATTCAATCGCAATACGACGGTAATCGCTGCATCGAAGCAGACGGCATCGGATCCTTCACCGGCAAGACACAAGCCTTTATCGACGACATAGTTGCACGCGAGTTGAACAGTCGTCCAACGGTAACCAACCTTACCTGCATTGTTTCACCGAATGGCGTGAAAGATCCTGCAGACGCTGACAACCTAAACAAGCAGGGCACGCATGATCCAGGCGCAGGCTGGCGTTTGCGAGAAGGCATCTATCCAAAAATTTCTAATTCCCTCGTAATATCCTCGTTTGGTCCGCAGGTAGACAGTGATAACTGGTGCATTCGAGCAGATACCTCGCAAACGGCTAAAGCGGATGGTTCTTCTTTGGTTGACCCAGTGGCAGGCGCTATCGAAGCAGGCACCGAGGCGTACATCAAAGACAGCGTATTTGCTTGCGAAACCCAGAGCTCCAAGAACATGGGTGGTGTCGCTGCTGCTACATACCTTGCTACCGCTGCCGGCGGTAGCAATGTTTTTGCAACCGTTTCTGGCGCAGTGGACGCTACCGCCGACCTCGACACCGATTTAGTTTTGGTCGAGGGCACCACTCCGATTAAGAGTCTGGATTTTGCTGAAATGATAGTTGACGGCACTGCATTGACCGCTCGGGACGCTCTGACCTATGTCGGCGGCATACGTTCGGCAGGCACCGATTGGACGTCAGGTTGGGCTATCGGCCTTGACGCGCAACTTTGGTTTGACGCCACTGAGTAAGGAACGAGATCAGGCGAGCTCGGTTAGCGGGCTCGTCGATCCCTACGAGGCTAACTCGTCAGTGTTGGCCTCCATTTTTAGATTTTTGGTCCTTGCGAAGCGCTAGGCTAGATAGATACAGGAAAGTTCCGATGAAAAGCTCAAAAATTTTGATCAGCTGCGCCTTGTTCGGCGCCTCGGTATCACTACTCGCGCAAGAATCCCGCGAAGTTTCTGATGGTGCGGCAACGGAAAGTGAGGCAGTAGTGGAAGAGGTAGTTGTTTTAGGGCGCTTTATGAGCGCTGCAGAAGCGCTCATGAACGAGCGGAGGGATGACGAAGCTGTTGTCGATGTACTCGACGCCGAGTCGATCAGCCGGTTAGGCGACTCAACAGTAGCTGCGGCGCTGCGCCGGGTGACTGGCGTGTCTTTGGTAAATGATAAGTTCGTTTACGTGCGCGGTTTGGGTGAGCGCTACTCTACGACGACGCTGAATGGCGCATATATTCCTTCTCCTGACTTAACGAGAAATGTTATTCCCCTTGATATTTTCCCTTCTAGCGTTGCCTCTGCCCTAAAGGTGCAAAAAACCTTTTCTGCTGATATCCCGGCAAACTTTGCCGGAGGTTTGGTGGAGGTGCGCACGCTACCGTTCCCCGAAGACGCTTTTAATTTCTCGCTCGAGGTCGGCTCGGGCGTGAACAGTGAAAGCGATGACCTGCTCAGCTATGCTGGTGGAAAGGACGATGATTGGGGCAAAGACGACGGCACACGAAGGCTTAGCTCCGTTTTGACTACGGCGCTTGATACCTATGGCGGCAACCTGTCACCATCAAGTATCCGTTCAAGCCTGATTGAACAGGGTAATGCTGGTGCAACTACTGCTGACGCGGAAGTGCTTAACCGGCAGTTGGCGTTGGCCCTGAATCGTAACGTGGCCCTTACTGGGGCAGACGATGATGCCGATCAAAGTTATCGCGCTTCTATCGGCGGCTCGATGCAGTACAGTGATGATATCGAGCTCGGGTTCCAAGGAGCAGGATCCTACGACTCAAACTGGCGTGGCACGCAGCGCACAACGCGCTCCTTCGGTAATCCAGAGGATATTTTTGGAGAAGAGGCCGTGAGTGTGCGCTCTGTCGACCTCAATGCCACCGCGACTGTAGGCGCACGACTGTTTCAGGACCACGAAATCAGCGCGAATTACCTGTTTATCCGTAATTCGGATGATGAAGTTGGGGTGAAGGATTATTTCACTGATAACGCCTTGGCAAGCGACGGGCTTGGTCGTCGCGATTTCCGGGCGGAATTTGAGCATCGTGAACTGGAGACCTTTCAGCTTAAGGGCGAACACTTATTCGGATTCAACGCTGACGAGTACATTCCATTAATCGGCAAACTAATCCCTACTGACACAAAGGTTAATTGGATTTATTCCGACTCGGTAGCTGAAACGGACATACCTAACCAACTGTTAATCAAATCTAACACGACTGTGGATGCCGACAACGTAGTTGTCGGATCAGTTGTACGCAACGACAGTAGTGCGGCTGACTTTCGCTTTACCGACTTGGAAGATGAAGTATTGAGCTACGGCTACGATGCCGAAGTGCCATTTTCCATAGGTGAAAACACTGTAACGATATTGTTTGGTTACCACCACGATAGCAAGGCCCGCGCATTCGAGCAGCGTGAATTCGGTTTGGGTAGTACTGATGCCGGAACCTCGACGTTGATTGGTGCTTATGATGTTGTCTTTTCCGATGTGAACATAAGCGACGCCGCCAACGGTTTTGCGTTGCAGGTTCAGGAAAGTGGCACCGCAAGCTATCTCGCTGCAACTATGACGGACGCGATGTATGTTGCCGCCGACATCAAGTTTCTTGAAAAGTATCGGGTAACCGTCGGTGCTCGCCACGAGGATTACCGTCAGGTAGCGCTGCCATACAATATCTATGGTTACAGCATTAGCGATCCAGCAGTCACGACGGACATAGATCAGCTGCGCCAAGCATCATTTCAAGAGAGCGAGTACTACCCTTCTTTGGTGCTTGGGTACGAGAGCGATTGGTTAGCAGAGACCTTTCAGCTGCGTTTAGCCTTCAGTGAAACAGCGATTCGTCCTGACGTTCGAGAGGTTAGCCCAGCTAGCTACTTCGACCCTCTCACTAACGACTTGGTGGTGGGAAATACCGACATACGCCCGGCGCAAGTGAGAAGCATAGACGCGCGCGCCGATTGGATTTTCGACAACGGTAACAGTGTTACCTTGAGTGCTTTCTCAAAAGAAATTTCCAATGCGATCGAGTTTTTTGAAGTGCCTCGTTCAGACAACGCACGTGCTGTGAGCGTATTTAATGTCGATGGCACGGACATCACCGGTGTCGAGCTTGAGGGGGTTTATCGCCTAGAAAATCTAAACGAGTCGTTACGCAGCTTCTTTGTTCAAGGCAATGCCACGATCCAAGATTCCGAAACAACCGTTAATAACAACGCTATCTCGCCGACTAATAACGAACGCTCTGCGTCGGGAGCCAGCGACTATCTTGCGAACCTCATGTTGGGATATGACTCGAGCGATGGCAAGCATACTGCGTCTTTGATCTTTAACATCTTTGGGGAACGTCTGTATCGTGCAGGTCGTTTGGGAAGCCCAGACGAATTCGAGCAACCGTTCAACTCTGTGGACTTCACCTACTCTTGGTATCCCACGGACAACTTCACCGTGAAGTTGAAGGCACAAAATATACTTGATGAGGCTGTCGAGATCTCTGCAAATGATGTAATTGTTTTCGCAGAGGAGCCGGGTACCTCCTTTGCTGTGAAAGTAAAATACCAATATTAGAGCATGGCAGCATAGATCGAAGGGCGCGATATATCGCGCCCTTTTTTTATGCCTTAGAACCGGCGAGTTCGGCTAAGATCGCGCTCGTTCTATTTCTTCGGCAATAGTTTGAGCCAACTCCTCTGGGGTCACCTGAGGCCCAAAGCGACCAACAACGTCGCCTGTGGCGCTGATGAGGAACTTAGCGAAGTTCCATTTGATATCTCCGTTATCGTCTGTGCTCCCTTTCAACCATTGGTACAGTGGGCAAGCGCCCCCACCATTTACCTCAATCTTGTCGAACATCGGGAAGTTAACGCGGTAGCGTTCGTTCGCGAACGCCTTTATTTCTTCGTTGCTGCCAGGTTCTTGATTACCGAACTGGTTACACGGAAAGGCTAGAACTTTGAACGGATCGCCTTGGTGTTGTTCCTGCAGCGCGCGTAACCCGTCGTACTGGTTGGTCAATCCGCATTGGCTGGCTACATTCACGATGAGACAAACGCTTCCTTCAAAATCCGAAAGGGGCACCGGCTGTCCGTCGATATCATTCACAGTTAAGGCGTAAAAATCCGACATCTTCTTCTCCTAAGTGGCAGACAAGGATAGCGGATAGACAGACGCATCAATAGCCTGCTGGCGCTCGTGATTTGATCCCGTTAACATTGAGGGCTGGAGAGCGGGTGGTTGGTCGAGTAGCGTTCGGATTGGAGTTCCCTTGGGAATGTAATCGCGAGCTGCTGATGGGCGAATCATTTTAGATGGCCAGTCCATCAGCTACCTAATTAAATATTTTCAAAAGGGAGATAACCATGCGCGATGTTGTAATCGTAGATAGTGTTCGCACCGGGCTAACCAAGGCATTCCGCGGTAGTTTTAATCTGACTCGATCCGATGATTTATTGGCGCACTGCATTGATTCCTTGCTAAACCGAAATCCTCAGGTTGGCGCTGACGAAGTCGAAGACGTCATCGTTGGGGCAGCGTCTCACGTTGGCGAGCAGGACGGTAACCTGGCCAGACTCGCGGTGGTTTTATCAAAACTGCCAGTAACGTCTGCTGGGGTTACGATTAACCGATTCTGTTCCTCCGGTCTCCAGTCCATTGCCATGGCGGCAAATCAAATCGCCTCTGGACAAACCGAAGTGGCCATTGCAGGGGGCGTAGATTCAATTTCTATGCGCACCCGCCAAGAGCCTGGAAAGGCCAAGCAAAACAAACGGTTGCTCGAAGAAAAGCCTGAAATTTTCATGGCCATGGGGAATACGGCTGAGGTTGTTGCGCGTCGCTACCAAGTAACGCGAGAAATGCAGGATGAATACGCTTTGCAAAGCCAGCAGCGTTATGCAGCAGCGGTTGAGGCGGGCAAGATCGCGGAAGAGATTGTTGGCATGAACGCAACCATGCTGAAGGTGAACAAAGAGACCGGTGAAGAAACCCACGAACAGGTGTTTGTTGACCGCGACGAATGTAATCGCCCTACGACGACGCTTGAGGCTCTGGGTTCTCTGCCGCCCGCATTCGAAGAGGACGGCTCGGTCACTGCCGGCAACTCCTCCCAGCTATCCGACGGGGCCTCCATGACCCTATTGATGAGCGCAGATCGTGCCGCGCAGCTTGGTCTCGCGCCATTGGGCATCTACCGAGGCTTTACGATAGCAGGGTGCGAGCCTGATGAAATGGGTATTGGACCCGTCTTTGCTATTCCAAGGCTGCTCAAGAATGCCGGTCTGTCTATGGACGATATCGATCTGTGGGAGCTGAATGAGGCCTTTGCTTCGCAATGCCTTTACTGCCGTAACGCGCTGGATATCGACAATGAAAAATACAATGTTCTGGGCGGCAGCATTTCCATTGGCCACCCCTTTGGAATGACCGGATCCCGCCAGACGGGCCTTGTGCTAAGGGAGCTTAAGCGCCGCAACCAAAAGTATGGCGTTGTGACCATGTGTATCGGTGGTGGTCAGGGTGCTGCGGGACTGTTTGAAGTTGCCTAGCCCTCAAGAGACTACGCTCTAGGGCGTGGGTTGAAAAAAAGGCTACCGAAGGTAGCCTTTTTTGTGGATGGTGATATCTCTACCTAAATTTGAGTGGACCCAGCCCCGTAACATATTGATACTCTCAGGACATTCGACGGTAACAGCGAGTTTGAATAATCTCAGCTTTACGCCCGAGTTCTAGAGCGTTGCAACATGCAAATGGAAGATCTAAAAGTGCCAAAGGTGGAATCCGAGCGATGAAAATGCTCAATCGCTCTCTACCGCTGTATGTGATCGGGTTCCTCTTACTCCCGAACGGGGTAGCTGCGTCTCCAGAACGCAGCCCCACGGATACACCCGAAGAGGTGGTCGTCGCCGCTGCCGAGCAAAATGACGATAAGCCTTTACCGGTGGAGACGGCCAGTGCACCGGCAAAAGATTTAAACCAAAAGACTGACCAGGAAATCGGTGAGCTGCTGAGGGCTTGGCCGGAACTCAGCGCTGCACAAAGACGGGATTTGCTGGCCGAAGTTAGGGTTCGTATGCGGCGTTCTGAAGCGCCCTCTCCAAGTCAGGCAGGAGGTGGTCCTGATATTAAATTGCGTATTAAGAAGGCCCAAACTCAGCATCGTTACGGGCAATCGGTCACGCGCTCCAACGGGTCGGCCCGAGTGCCTGAAGTTGTCATTCAGGCAAAGGTGACCCATATCATGCCCGACGGCAGCCGCGTGACCACTACCCGCGTCATGAGGCCGAACCTTCGCAAGGAATCCCCGCCCACAACGGCTGATACAAGCGCTTACCCCAAGACAAGCGGCGCGACCGCTACGGAACCCCGCAGACGGGTGGTTACGACCGTTCGTTTCGGCGCAGGGTTTGAACGGCGTACGGCTAATGCAACACCAGGTCCTCAAAGTGAGGACGCCGCAGATTCGGGAGACAGGGCACATGTCGGCAACTGATGCCGCATCGACGAACAGCGAGCAGCTCCTGCTGCTCGATGACGATTTGGAAATTTGCCACCTAACCCAGGCCTACCTAGAGCGTCAGGGCTATACGGTGAACTGTGTACATTCTGCTGAGGAAATGGACGCCTTTCTTGCAAAGAACTCGGTGGACCTGCTGATTCTTGACCTGATGCTCCCGGGAGAGCAGGGCCTGTCCGTTGCGCAGCGGCTGAAGAAGCGTGAGAATCTGCCCATTATTATCGTCTCTGCTCAGGGCGACGAGGTGGACCGGATCGTCGGTCTCGAGCTTGGTGCAGATGACTACCTTCCAAAGCCGTTCAACCCTCGGGAACTGTTGGCGCGGATACGCGCCGTGCTACGCCGCAGCAGCCAAACGCTGGCCCAAGACCCGGACACCCAGGGAGTGGTCAATTTTGGAGCGTTTCAGCTCGACCTAGATTCTCACCGCCTGACCAAGGCTGGAGCGCCCATTGCTCTAACATCCGGTGAATTTGATCTGTTAGCGATCTTGGTGGCCCACCCAAACAAGGTGCTTCATCGGGATAAAATTCTGGATTTGCTAACCGGCGCGGAACGCTCTCCCTTCGACCGCTCAATTGATGTCAGAATCACGCGTGTTCGCTCCAAACTTGAAGATGACCCAGCGAAGCCCAAGTTGATCAAAACCATCTGGGGCAAGGGCTATATGTTCTGTCCACGGATAGGCGAGGAACAGCGCACCGCAGGACGTCACCTTAGTGGGTCTATCAGCGAGCACGAGGCCTAGGATTTAGCGCCGGGCGTTCTCCCAGCATAGTCCTGGGACACGCTTGAGGCTTCAAGGCTCATGGGAGGCCAGGTGGCTCAAACTAAGAGAAAAAGGACACCTAAACTAGGTCTGCCCGCATCCTTGCTCGGCAGAACCACGCTGACGCTGGGCGTCAGCTCCATGATGATTGCCGTGATTTCAACCATCGCGCTCTCCGTATTCGTTATCGATCCCATTGCCCAGCGCTCGGCGGATGATGAGGCCGCCCTGCTGGTGCTCTCATGCCAGACCTGGGTCGAACTACCTCCCCTGGCACGCCCCTATTTTGAGCTTGAGTTGGCCCAGAGCCATGACCTCATCATCAGCGAGGCTCAGCAGGACTTACCTGAACTCACGCGATATTTTCCCTATACCCAGCTTCTGAAGGAACGGTTAGGCGAGCGCATGGGCCTGGAGGTCAGGATTTTGGATGGCGCAGACTTAATTTGGGCGGACATTCCCATGGGCGACTATGAGCTGCAGGTGGGATTTTCCCCGGATAGGCGGGATATTCAGCTGCTCTATGTGGCCATCGTTATCGTCGGGCTTGGCGCAGGAATTGTGTTTCTGACGTCACTGCTCATCGTCCGGCGCATTGCCCAGCCTTTGGTCAGCGTTGCCGAGCGTGCAGAGCAGTTTAGAGGGCTTGCGAATATGGAGCCTCTGCCCGAGACCGGTCCCAGAGAATTGGTATCCCTGGCGCGGAACTTCAATACGATGGCGAGCGAGATTGCCTCCCTGATTTCCAACCGAACAACGCTGATGGCCGGCATCTCTCATGATCTGCGCACACCCCTCACCCGGATGCGACTCGCTCTCGCGCTGCTCCCGGAAGACGTTGATGCCGAGTTGGTCACTCGATTTGAGCAAAATTTAGAGTCCATGGATGAACTCATATCCGATGCGCTCAGTTTTGCCAAAGGCACCCAAGAACAAGCCCAGGTCCTGCCGCTTTACGACTTTGTACATGAAATCATCACGACCTTTGAAAGCCCCGTGGAGCTTCGGTCCGCCTTAACGCCGGCTGTAACCCGCGTCCTCGCGCCCAATGCATTCCGTCGCGTTCTCACCAACCTGGTGGCGAACGGGATTAAACATGGTGGAGAAGTGGTCGTTGAGCTGGAAGAGGATCAGCTGGTAATTAGAGACAGAGGTCCGGGAATCCCGGCGGCCTACCGGGAAAAGATATTCCAGCCCTTTTTTCGCATCGACGAATCCAGAAATCCCTCTACCGGTGGTAGCGGCCTAGGGTTATCCATTGTCCAGCAGCTGTGTCAGCTCCATGGGTGGGAAATTTCCGTTGGTGATGCAGAGGTTGGAGGCGCGGCCTTTTTTCTACGTTTCTAGCGCGCACCGCAAACGGGCACACAATGCGGTAGGGGTGTTACACATTGTCACAAAAAGGCGGTGTGGCGAAATTTTTTTGTAATAGCCAGAGGAGAGAATGTATGTGTTGTCGAAAGGCAACAACTCTCCCCTCAGACCCCGAGTAGAGAAGTTGTAAAACCAGAATCTGCTAATAAGCACGGGGTCGACTCAAAGGCCGCCGGTTTTCTCTCCAGACCGGCGGTCTTTTCTATTTCTCCAGGTGGTGCATCCTGGACACAGTCTGCTTCGATGCGACTTCCTTTCGTCGTCCTCCCTATGAGGGTTGTGGTTAATGAACCAGTTCCCCAACACCAATTCCTAAACCATAATGGTCCTCCAGCGATAAGCAGCGATTTTCAATGCAAGAACCAGATTTTGACAACGTTCTATATTCTGTCCGCGGACCCATGGCGCTGATCACGATCAATCGCCCTGAAAAGCACAATGCCATATCCCTCGCGACGCTGGATGATCTGCACGCAGCCGTAGACAGAGCGGCGGCAGAGGACCAGGTTCGCGTAATCACCCTCACCGGTGCCGGTGGGAAGGCATTTGCTGCAGGCTCGGATTTGTCGGAAGTGAAGTATCGAGATTTGAGCAAAGCCCTTGAGCCCATCGTTCAGGGCTTGGCGGAAAAATTAGAGCGCACGCCCAAGCCAACGCTTGCCGCCATTGATGGCATTTGTATGGGCGGGGGCTTGGAAGTGGCCCTGGGTTGCGACCTACGCATCGCAACGCCTCAGTCCCGCTTTGCGACGCCCGAGGGGAAGTTGGGCATCATCCCCGGCGGCGGTGCCACGGCTCGCCTGCCGCGAATCGTGGGTCGGGGCTGGGGCATGGAAATGATGCTCATGGGAGAGGCCATCGATGCTGATCGGGCGCTGCAAATTGGTCTGGTCACTCGTGTTGTAGAAAGCGATTTATTGCTGGATGAGGCTCAGCGCATGGCCGAGCATCTGGCCGGGTTTGCTCCCTTTGTGCCAAGGACTATGAAGGCCATGGTGCACTTTGGCATGGAAGCGAGCTTGGCTGGCGCACTGATGTTTGAGAAGTATGCTCAGGGCGCCTTGGTGCAGACGGAGGATAAGCAGGAAGGCATCCAGGCCTTTCTAGAAAAAAGGGATCCAAATTTCAAAGGACGTTAGCAATCGGCGCAGACCCCGTCATTTGTCCTTGAATGCATAAGCACTGATGTCAGATACTCAACGCCACAATAAATACCAGGGAGGGATCTAAATGGCCGTGGAAAAGTTTCCGGTGGAGGGCAGTCATATCATGATGTTCGCTCGATCTATCGCGGATGATAATCAGATTTACTACGATGCCGAGCATGCCGCAGCCACCGAGCTAGGCAAAGTTATCGCGCCACCAACCTTTGCCCAATCCAGCGCCCAGTTTGACCCTGACTACTTCTTACGTCCCAAGATCGGCGAAGATTGGTTCGGGTCCGGCAAGGAGGCGACCGGTATCAAGCGCGAATCCAGCGGTGGTGGTGGCGGCGGAGGCGGTCTGCACGCCGAGCAGCACTTTGAGTATCACCGCCATATCAGCCCAGGCGATGTACTCACGGGAACCGACAAGCCCGGCAAGACCTGGGAGAAAGAAGGTAAGCGATCCGGGAAACTCGTCTTCACTGAAAGCATTATCGAGTACCGAGACCAGCATGGAGAGCTGGTGATTACAGCCCGCAGCGTCGGTGTTCGCACCGAAAGACCTGTAGATCAATAAGGGGAATAACATGGCGCTTTCAGCACAGGATTTGAATACCGGGGATACCTATACCGAATGTTTGGTCGAAGACTTAACGCGCACCCAGATCGTAATGTATGCGGGTGCTTCGGGAGACTATAACCCCATTCACACAGACGAGAAGTTCACCAAGGAGGCGGCGGGCTATCCGTCAGTTTTCGCCCACGGCATGCTGACCATGGGGATGACGGGTCGCATGATCACCAACTACGTTGGCGATGGCCGATTGACTAAGTATGGCGTTCGCTTCACCAGTCAGGTCTGGCCCGGGGACACCCTCAACGCCACGGCGACGGTTGAAGAGGTTGCTGATGGATTGGTCAACCTAAAGGTAGAAACCACGAATCAGGACGGGGTGACGGTTCTGTCAGGCTATGCCCAGGCCAGGGTGGATTAAGGGCAGGCGGCTGATGTGCGCGACTTACCACTTTTCAATTGAGGTGCGTAGATCGAGCTCAAAGGACCAGGCCTGGCGAGGCTGCTGAAAAAGATAGACGTAGGCATCGACGATGCCCTGGATATCAATCATGCCCTTCTCACCCAGATGGGCAGCATAGTCCGGATAGCCGAGCTTTATCTTTTCACCGCCAATGGGTCCGTCCACGACCACGTGGCCAACATGTACGCCATCGCGCCCATACTCCTTGGCCATGGCCTGAGCCAGGTTGCGGAGCGCCCCCTTTGCGGAATTGAAAGCACCAAAATTTTCCCGGCCGCGCAGCGAAGCGCTCGCGCCAGTAAAAATTAAGGTGCCGCCCTCGCTGAAGTTCCGAATGGCCTCTCTCCCAAACAGGAAGCCGCCCAGGCAGCAAACGCGCCAGCTCTCTTCGAAATACTCGGCGCTCATATCCACAATGCGGCCGGGCGTGTTGTTACCCGTGTTGTAAATGGCGAGGCTAAGGTGCTTTCCGGCGCGCCGAAACAGATCGCGAGTCTGTTCCTCGTTCGTGGCGTCGGCGACAACCCCCTCGGCCGTACCGCCGTCGCTGCGAATGATCTCTACTACGGCCTCGAGCTTTTCTGGGGTTCTACCTCCAGCAATCACGTGCAGCCCGAGGGCTGCAAAGCGAATACACAGCTGTGCCCCCAACCCCTCCACCGGCCCGACGCCGCTGATGAGTGCTGTAGCCATAAACTTCTCCTTGATTGAGTGCCTACCGGGTCGTTGAACCCGTGGTTGAAGAAAGGTACCGAAGTACCGCAAATTTTTCAGCTTGATGGCATGTCCAAGAATGGGTGAGGCGGATAGATTGAATAAATGTGGAGGCATGACAGATGAAAATTGTTTCTCTATTGCCCAGCGCCACAGAGCTGCTTTGCGAACTTGGGCTTGGCGAAAACCTGGTTGGGGTCAGTCATGAGTGCGACTATCCAGACTTTGTGCTGACGCTGCCCAAGGTCACGCGGAGCCTCATACCCAAGGGTACGCCGAGCGACACGATCAACGCTTTGGTGTCTGAGCAGTTGGTGACCGAGCATGCGCTGTATCACCTGGACTATGATTTGCTGGGAGAGCTGCAGCCTGACTTCTTGGTCACGCAGTCGCTTTGTGAGGTCTGTGCGGTGGCCCAAGATGAGGTGATGCGTGCGATTCAGAAGCTACCCTCTTCCCCGAGGGTGATCAATCTAGAGCCCTCTAGGCTGTCAGATGTCTACGCGACCCTGGGCCTGATTGGACGCGAGACCCAGCGCCAGAGTGCCGCGCAGGCTGCAGTAGACGCGCTAAAGCACCGGGTCGCCCGCGTTAGCGAAAGAACGCGCCGCCATCTCCCTATGGCGCATCGGCCTAGGGTGGTCTTTTTAGAATGGCTTAATCCCCCGTTTAATGCTGGCCACTGGACCCCTGAGTTGATCGAGATGGCGGGTGGCATCAGCCTGTTGGACAATCGTTTTTGTCCCTCCCAGGCCTTGCGCTGGGCAGACATTTGGGCTGCCGCCCCAGATATCCTCTTTGTCGCTTGCTGTGGTTTCGACGAGCAGCGAACGCTCGTGGATATTGCCGCTCTCGTAGGTGAGATGTCGGCAGCGCCGCCGAATCTGCAGACGCTTTTATATCTGGTGGACGGTAATGCTTACTTTAGCCGGCCAGGACCCCGTCTCGTAGATAGTCTTGAGATCATGGCCCATGCCCTACACCCCCAGATCCATGCGCTTCCAGATCACCTTGTTCCAGCCCAGAACCTGGGGCCTGCAGCAAAGCTCGGTCGCGGTTAGCTTTCCATCCCGGGAATGACCTGGCGAAAGGCCTGTATCTCAACCTGGTCGAATAGACCGGCGAGCCGGTAGGGGTCCTCTGCGGCGAAGGCTTCAGCTGCACTGCGGTCGGCACAGTCAACAAAAAGAATGGATCCTATGGGGGTTGATTCATCCTCCCCCAGCAGCGGCCCCGCAAATCTAACCGGGTGGTGCGTCAGATACTCAAGGTGAGCGGGCCGAGTCTGCTGTCTTCGTTCCAGCATGTTCGTGCGGTCGCGACAAATGATTGCGTAGAGCATGTGCGTCTCTCTAGTTTAGATGTTTGCGAAGGATGTCGACGGTTTTTAAGAAGGGGCCCCGGGAGCAGTCAAAGATCGCGGCAGTTGCGAAGAAATCGTGTACCAGGCCTGAACAGTTTATATGCTGGGTGGCTACGCCAGCTGCCTCCAGGGCTGCGCCATAGACCGTACCTTCGTCCCTGAGGGGATCAAATTCTGCGGTCACTACCAGTGCCGGGGGCAAGCCAGCTAAGCTTTCCGCATGCAGCGGCGCCAGGCGCGGGTCCTGTCGTTGGTCACTGGCGGGACAGTAAGTGTCCCAAAACCACTGCATTGTTGCGGTTTCCAGAATGTAGCCCTGAGCATTATCGACGTAGGAAGGGCGGCTAAGATCGCTATCGACAACGGGATAGAGCAAGCACTGGTGCGCCAGGGTTGGGCCCTGTCGGTCGCGCGCAAGCAGCGCCATGACCGTGGCCAGATTGCCCCCAGCGCTCTCACCCGCAGTGCCTAGTTTACCATTCCCATTCAGCTCAGCCTGATGTTCGGCTACCCAGCAGGTGGCCGCATAGCTGTCATCGACGGCGGCAGGGAAGCGGTGTTCAGGTGCCAGTCTATAATCCACTGAAACCACGACCAGACTGGCCAAAGTGCTGAGTTCCCGACAAACCGAATCACTGGTGTCGAGGTCGCCAATCACCCAACCGCCCCCATGGAAATAGAGGAGGATGCCAAACGGCCCGGCGCCAGCTGGTCGGTAGATACGAATGGGCATGTCGCCCGCTGGACCGGGTATCGAGCGATCTTCTACGTTGAAGACTGGCAGGCTTGGATCAACTGGGCGAATGGCACGATAGACGGCGCGAGCGTCCTGGATGGGCAGGTCAGATAGGCTCGGCATCGGTCCGGCCTGGGCAAGGGCCTCGAACCTGGCCTGATATTCAGCGGCTAGTGGCATTGAAATCTTCTCCAGCGGCCCAAAGATAGGTCGATCGGTCAGCATACTCAAAGTAAAGGCGCTACACTAGCGCGCCAGGAGTTGCGGCTTAGCCGTGTTTTGGGCCAAGGGCACCGCGTTAAGCAACGGCCCGCGTTGAATAAAGGGAGTGATCCACCATGCGTTTAGAAAGCGAACAAGAGGTTGCTGAGGTAGCCAAGAACTTCAACATGCTAGAGAGCATGCTGTTAAAAAATAGAACGCTCACCTTGTTTGGCGAAATCAACCAGGAAGTGGCCAGACGTACTGCCGAACGGCTGTTAGCCCTGGCGTTCGAGTCTGATGACCCCATTACGCTGTTCATTGGGTCGCCTGGCGGGCACGTGGAGTCCGGAGACACCATTTTCGACATGATTCGCTTCATCAAGCCCACAGTCCGCGTTATTGGGACAGGCTGGGTTGGAAGCATCGCGACACACATCTATCTGGCTACGGAGACGGAGAACCGCTACGCATTGCCCAACACCCGTTTTCTAATTCACCAACCCTCGGGTGGTTTCGGAGGTGATGCCTCGGATATTGAAATTCACGCGCGAGAAATCTTAAAGACCAAGGCCCGGATCAACGGCATTATTGCCGATCAAACCGGTCAGAGCGTTGAGAAGGTGACCGAAGATACCCAGCGCGATTACTGGATGAGTGCAGAGGAGTCGGTGACCTACGGCCTGGTGGGCAAAATTATTGCCGGGGCTGACGAGCTAGGCTGATACCGTGCCCGGCACGGCCTATAGACGATCCAGGTGGCGTCCCATATGCCACTGATGCAAAGCGCCCCAAAGTATGACGCCAAGGGTGAAATAGAGCCCGTAGCGAAGGCTATCGATACCTGCAAAATCCAGGGTGAGATCGCTAATGGTCCCCACGCTTAAGGGTCCCAGGCCTAGGCCGATAATGTTGAGGCTGAAAAGGTTGATCGCTGCCGCGACCGATCGCATCTCAACCGGCACAAGAGACTGCAGGATGGCGAAGTTCACGCCAAGATAGACCCCGCCCAGGGCTGCAGGCCCGACGTACCAGATGGCCGCCCAAAACGGATCCTGCGAGGAGTAGCACAGGTAGGCAAAGGGCAGGTAAATCAAAATGGTCAGGCTCACCAGCTTGGCACGCCAACCTTCACCGAATTTGGCCACGCGGTCCGCCACATAACCCCCCAGGAAGGTGCCCAAGCCGCCCCCGACGCCAATGGCTAGGGCGAGAAAGGTACCGGATTCACCAGTGCTGTAATCATGAATGCGCTGGAAGTAGACGGGTACCCAGGCGATGGAGGCATACCCGGCCAAAGAGATCAGAGCGTTTGCGATAAGCAGGTGGCGTGAGGCAGCGCTTTTGAACATGAAGCTGAGGACGGCCCTAAAGGGTGGGGCGGGCGGTCTTTCGCTAAGTCCATCGGCGTAGCCCCGGGGTGGCTCGACCATGGTCAGTCGGACGAGCACCGCGATGAATAAACCAGGGACACCGGCGACCACGAAGGCCCACCGCCAGTCCAGCCACTCGTTGACCCATCCTCCGATCAGGTAACCCAGCATAATGCCGAAATTGACGCCCAGACCAAATATGGCCATGGCGGTGGCCCGTTCGTGGGGTGCATAGAGGTCCGAGATGATCGAGTGGGAGGGGGGATTAGAGCCCGCCTCGCCAACGCCGACGCCGATACGAGCCAGCAGCAGATGCCAGAACTGAACTGCGGCCCCGCAAAGGACGGTCATAGCGCTCCATAACGAGATCGAGAACGTGATCAGGTTACGGCGATTGTGGCGATCAGCCCACATGGCCATGGGCATGCCCAAGGTGGCATAGAAAATCGCAAACATGACCCCGGTGAGCAAACCAAGCTGGGTATCGCTGATCTGAAAGGCCAGCTTGATGGGCTCCTGGAGAATGGCGACGATCTGTCGATCCACGTGGCTGGAGGTGAATACTAAGACCAGCAGGGCGAGGGTATAGCTCCGCTGCCGATCAGAAATCTTATTATTTTGCATCAGAAGAGTATGCCGCCATCAGCGAAAGAAAAAAAACCGGTTTTTCAGGCCTGGCGCCGAATGAGGAGTATGGCGGTGCCGATAAAGATCAGGGCGGGAAGACCCACGGCAAGCCACGGAGGGGTGCCAAATACGATAGCCGTTGGGGCAAACAAGTCCTGTAAATATTTGAAGCCAAGGCCGATAAAAATGCCCATGGCGATGCGTTGTCCCACACCGGTATCGCGCAGCGGGCCAAGGGCGATGGCCAGGGCCAGCAGCGCCATGCCGGCGAAGGTTAGGGGTTTTAACAGGCGATTCCAAAAGACCAAGCCATAGTCCGTGGCATCCAGAGACTGGCGTTCCAGTAGCCGTATCTGCAGTAAGACGCGGCTGAGCGGCATTCTTCTTGGTTCCAAAAATGCCTGATTGGCAAGTTGAGCCGGCGTGACCGGATTTTTCCAAAGGCGTTGTTCGAAGTCTGTTGACTGAACGTCAGTCTCGCTCAATACGCTGAGCGAACCATTCCTGAGCGTCCAGGTCTCTGTCTGGGTATCGAAGATTCCGGCCTGGGCTCTAATGCTGCGCTGGAGTTGGTTTTGATCATCTACATGATATTGAACGATGTCCTTTAGCGTGCCGTCGCTGCCTATCGATTTGATCTGCATATAGAGACCCCCGTCCCGAAACCACAGCCCCCCTCGTTGAGCCAGGGCGTCCTCGCCGAATTGGGCCCCCAACTTCTGCCGCTCTGCTTTCTCCTCGCTGGACGGAGCGATGGTCTCGCTGAGGCTGATGCTGATGACCAACCAGAAAATAAGCGTGGGAACCAAGGCCATGAATAGCCGCGTGGCGGAGGCCCCCGCTGCTCGCATGGCGGTAAGCTCGCCGTGTTCAGCCAAATCACCCAGCGCCAGGAGGACGCCAAGAAAGACGCCATAGGTCAGCAGTTCGTCAAAGCGGCGAGGACCCGTCAGCAGGACGTAGTAGATGGCGTCGGCAAGACTATAGCTGCTCTGACGCTCGCCCAGTTCTTCAACCAGGGCGAAGAGCAGCGTCAAACCTGTCAAGCTGAGCATGACCAGCGTGATGGCGGCTAGGCAGCGTAGGGTCAGGTATCGGTCAACGAGATACATGAGTTAGCGCGAGGTCGCCGGGCTGCTGGTCAGAACCCTAACGGCAGCTGATGCGGTGAGGTAAATGTTTCCGGTGAGCTGGTTTGCCAGGTTTGCATCGTCAATCCGCTGCATCATATGACCCTTAACGTCACTCAAACTCAGGCTGACGTCAGCCTTCTTTAGGTTTTCATTCAATCTTAGCAGCATGGCAAAACCGGTTGAGTCAATTTGATTGACGGAAGAGCAGACCAGCAGGAGGTGCCGTATACCGCGCCCAGACAGCGCCCTCCTGAGTAGTTTAGCCTCGATTTGGGCCGCGTTGGCGAAATAGATGTTCTCATCAATTCTCAAGGCCATGAGGTCATGATGAATTTCAACCCGATGACGTTTGGCAGATCGGAAATGCTCCCCTCCCGGTAATTGGCCTACCCGGGTGATCACAGGCCTACTCGAGCTGCGGATAAAAAACGCGATAGAGACAATCACTCCGGCAGCTAGACCTATCTCCACGCCCAGCGCGAGGACCGCCAAGAAGGTCGCCCACTCCACCCAGGCGTCTTGGGGATAAAATCTGAGGCTATGTCGCCAATTGTTGAAGTCGAGCAGCCGGATCACGGACATGATAACGATGGCGGCGAGGACGGTATTGGGTAGCAGTGCCAAAAGGTCAGTCCACCAAAGCAGGGTAATAACGATAACGCCAGCGCAGATCAGGGAACTCACGGGCGTCCGCGCCCCTGCTGAAACGTTAAGGCTAGATCTGGAAAATGACCCCGCCACCGGATAGGCACCACTCACTGATGCACCGAGGTTTGCTGCACTGAGCGCAATCAGCTCCTGGTTTGCATCGATTTTTTCGCGATGCCGGCTGGCTAAGGCGGTGCCTATCGAAAAGCCTTCGATGTAGGTGACCAGAGCGATGATCGCGGCTGACGGCAATAAATCCAGCCAAAGCGCCAAATTTAAGACCGGGAAATGCAGGGCAGGTAAGCCCGACGTCACCGGGCCGACGAGGGCAAAGTGATCCGTGAGGTCTATCGCCATCCCTCCGACGATGGCTCCCATCGTTAGCAACATCGGGCCGGTTCGAGTGATGGGGTGCTTGCTGGTGTCCTGATTCAGGGCAAGCGTGAGGATTCGGCCAAGCAGGGTTGGGATCAACGCGAGAAAGGCGAGGCTGCCTAGACCGAGCCCCAGGACGGCAAGGTTTGTGTACATCAGCTCGCCCCAAAGAGCGGAAAACGCCAGCCCAGGACTTGCGGTCGAAATAGGCGCGAGTCCGAGCAGTGACGGCAGTTGAGACAAGATGATCAGCAGAACCGCGGCGTTGATAAAGCCGGTGATAACGGGATGGCTGAGCAGGTTAACCAACCCGCCCATGCGGAACAGGCGGAGCAACAGCAGCAGGATCGCCACCTGAATCGAGATCACGCTGGTGATTGCGAGGTAATCGTTACCGTATCTTGGGGCATGGTCGCTCAGGGCGGTTGCAACCAACAGCGCGGCGATGGCCACGGGCCCCACGACGAGGTGTCGGGCACTGCCCAGAAAGGCGTAGATGAGCATGGGCAGCAGACAGGCATAGAGGCCGGCGGTGGCGGGTAGCCCGGCGAGATGCGCGTAAGCGACGGCTTGCGGAATGGTGACTAAGCCAACGATCACGCCGGCGACACCGTCGTCTGCCAGATCGGACCGGGTATATCGCTGTAGGACCTCGATCAGGGGAACGTGGTCGCGCCAGTGCCTAACCCCTAACGCAAGGCGTTTTTTGATACGCACGTGACAAGTCCGATAAGGTATTCGGTTTCCCGCATGCGCGAAGTCTAGCAGCTCTCCTACACGGGTGGGGGTTCCTCACGGCCTTAGCCAAGAGGGGTGTCGATTTGGCACAATGATCCATCAAAACAACAGCGCGATAGGGGACGACATGACATTGAACGAAGGCTTTGGCCAACTGTTTCAGATTGAGGGGGCCTCCTGATGGCCTCGTCAGCACAGCGCGAGGCCTGGTTAAGTCAGGTTGTTGAGCCCATCTTGGCCCCAGAAGTGCCGATATGTGATCCCCATCACCACCTTTGGGACCGTGAGGATAATCCCTATTTGCTGCCCGAGCTGCTTGAAGACCTGGGCTCCGGCCATCACGTTGTCAGCACCGTCTTTGTGGAGTGCGGCTCCATGTATCGTGCCCAGGGTCCCTCGGAGATGGCGTCCCTGGGCGAGACAGAATTTGTTAACGGGATTGCGGCCATGTCTGCCTCAGGGCAGTACGGCCCCGCTGAAATTTGTGCTGGCATCGTGAGTTACGCAGATATGACGCTGGGAGAGGCGGTGGGGCCGGTGTTAGACGCTCATATGGCGGCGTCGTCGAGGTTTCGGGGAATTCGACATGCGGCCGGGTGGGATGCCAGCGATGCGGTGCGCAATTCCCACACCTACCCACCCCAAAGTCTCTACCGCGACGAGCAATTTCGTCGCGGGATTGAACAACTGAGCGCTCGGGGCCTGAGCTTCGATGCCTGGCTCTACCATACTCAGATTCATGAGCTTACAGAGCTGGCGCGCGACTTCCCTGAACTACCGATCATCATCGATCACTTCGGTGGGCCGCTGGGAATCGGACCCTATGCAGGTAGGCAAGATGAAATTTTCCAACAATGGCAGGTGGCCTATGCCGCCTTGGCAGAGTGCGACAACGTTTATGCAAAATTGGGTGGTCTCGCGATGCCGATAAATGGGTTTGGCTGGCACAAGCGGGCAACACCGGCCACCTCGGATGAAGTCGTGGCCGCGACGGGCCGTTTCCACCGATTTGCCATTGAGGCCTTTGGCCCCCGTCGCTGTATGTTTGAAAGCAACTTCCCGGTGGACAAGCAGAGCTGCTCCTATGCGGTGCTGTGGAATGCCTTTAAAAAGATTGCAGCCCAGGCGACGGATGAGGATCGTCGTTGGCTCTTTCACGATACCGCTGCCACGGCCTATCGGCTCAGGCTGCTTGATCAATAACGTTTAGGGTTACCGGCCTGGGGAGGCTTAATGTCCATTGAAGTACTTGGCGCTGGGCTTGGCCGAACGGGCACTTTGTCGCTGAAATTTGCGCTCGAAAAACTGGGGTTCCATAAGTGCTATCACATGATGGAGGTTGCTCTGAACCCGCATCATTCGCCCTTCTGGCACCAAGCATGGTTGGGTGAACAAGTGGACTGGGCCGATGTTTATGAGGGCTATCGGGCTACTGTGGACTGGCCTAGCAGCAGTTTTTGGCGTGAGCTGCATGTCCGTTATCCCCAGGCAAAGGTGATTCTTACGCAACGTGACCCGGAGGCTTGGTACCGAAGCGTGAAGCAGACCATCTGGAAATCCTCTCAGGGTGCTGTGGCCAAGGCTAGGGCGTCTGCCGACCCCCAGGCCTTGGCGCGGGCCAAGATGATTCATGCCGTGATTTGGGACGGTTTTTTCGATGGCAGGATGGACGATAAGGCCTATGTGATTGGTTGCTTTAACCGCCATAACCAAGCGGTGCGGGATACCGTGCCAAGCGAGCAGCTTTTAGTACTCGAGCCCGGCGAGGGTTGGGCACCGCTCTGCCGGTTTTTGGCGTGCCCGATCCCAGATGAGGCCTACCCCAAGGTGAATTCGACGGAAGACTTCCAGCGGCTCTGGGGATCCCTGCGTCCTAACAAGTAGCCGCAGCTCATTAGACAGGTTCCTGAACGGGGAGATCGACTAACCCTAGGTTGCTCATGAGCGCCATGGAGATCACCGCCAACGCAAGGTAAGCGGCGAAGCCCATCAAGATACCCCGCCACATGGGGTGGTACGGCGCATCGGTCTCCGCATAGGTTTTAAAAATTGGTCCCTGCAAAGTATTCGCTGCCAGGAGCAGGATGATGACCTGGGCAATATTGGAAAGAATGGCAAGGCGCAGGTCGATCTGAAAGGGTGCCGCAGCCTCACCGCTACTGGCTGCATCACCGGTGAAACTTTGAATCATGAGAAAATAGAGACAAAAAATCACGGCGCCGATGATCAGCGTCGTATAGCTCATGCGGTACAGCTTAAGGGCTCGATAGTTTGCGCTCATCAAGTAAATGCCCGCCAGCAAGGATCCAAAAAACGTCGCAAAGCCGATGGTGCGAAGCGAGTAGAGAGGGGGTAAGCCCGATGGTTCAGTAGAGGGAGAATCCTGTTGATCACTCAT
>DKNY01000020.1:0-24681 GCA_002470275.1 Gammaproteobacteria bacterium UBA7376
CTGGGGGCCAGCGCGCCCATAAATCGCTCTTGGGCACGGCTTGCATAACGCCTGAAGCCAGCAGGCTTGAAATGCCGCCAGTAAAAAGCGCTAGAAGCTTGGCTCGTTTCAACTTCATTTTTTTCCAGGTCAGTCTATGAGGCCATCTTGAGAGCATTATGCTGTAGTGAATTGGTACTGTTAAAAGGGGGTGCTTTAGAGTGAAAGAAATGCCTGGCAAAGAACACGGGGGGCAGCGGCACCTGGTCGCCCCCCCCTGTGGTCCGTTAGATAAGCACGCTACTAAAAGACTGCATTGAACTTCAACCCATAGCTTTTGCCGGGCAAGGGCACTTCGTTCTTAACGAAAGAAGAGTGGTTTCTCGCGACTTCGTCCAACAAATTTCTGCTAAACACGGAAACGTTTAGCCTGACGCCAGCGGGTAGGTCGAAATAGTTAGAGGCGGTAACGTTGAGCATAGAATAACCTGCCGTTGTATCTTCATAGCTCGCAGTATCGCTTTGTTTCTCAACGTCCTTGAGAAGAACCTCCAGATCGAATGATCCCCGTTGATAACCCGCCCTGTACAGATTTCGGTTTGGGTTGATTCTGGGGACGTTGCCTCCGTTGCTGAACTCTGCTGAAACAGAGTCTCGGCCATAGGACAAGGTAAGATCACCCTCTGCTATGGTGAAAACGGTGCCTATCTCAAACTCGAAACCCGTAAGCTCTGCATCCTGCTGCATATAGTTCGCCAGGGTCAGACCTGCATGGTCATCATCGTGTTCCTCGTGCTCGTCTTCGGTCTCATCCTGCAGATAAATATAGTTATCAATATTGTTGTTAAAGACGGTGATAGAGCCAAAGAGGTTGTCGCCAGCATAGTTTAGAGTCAGCTCTGCGTTTTTCGAATGCTCAGTTTCTAAGTTGGGGTTGCCGATCTCGTATCTTGCGGTAGCGAGGTGAGCACCGTTCATGAACAGTTCCACTGCGGCAGGCGTTTTTTCAACGCTAGAAAGGTTCAGAGTGCTTGAGAAATTGTTGTCCAGCTGCCTGGAAATCTGAAGTCCGAAGCTGGTGACGGATTCGTCGAGATTGAAATATTCAAGCTCTGCTTCTTCTTCATGTTCCGCTTCTTCCTCCTCGTCGTGTTCCTCATGCTCATCTTCGGTAACAGAGCCACTTCTATCAATCCAATCATTTCGCACCCCGAAGTCAACGTCGAATCCGCCGATCTCGCGACTGGCGAAGTAACCCAAGGTGAACTCGTCGCTAGAAGCAGGGCTCATGAAGGCTTCGTCACCGACAATCGAGGTCTCCTCTGAGGCAAACTCGATAGCGACCTTCTGCACCAGGACATCATTTGAGAAATCAAGCACGGCGCTGAATTCTTGCGCTTCATTGGTGAAGAACGTCGGCCCTCCATGGGCATCATGCTCTTCTTCCTCCTCATGCTCTTCATCGGCGTCGTGATCATCGTGCGCCTCCTCCTCTGCATGATCTTCCGTGAGAGTGTAGTCACTGTCGCGGAAGCGATACGTGATGCCCTTCAACAGCCCGTCACCGAAATCAAATGAGCCTTCCAGGTTCATGTTTTCTGCCTCCGTAAAGGCAAATATACGCTCACCCTCGTGCTCGTCGTGAGCCTCATCCTCGTCTTCGTCCTCATGGGCCTCTTCACCGTGGAAGGGGACCCCGTAGGTGCCTTCACTCTGCGTATAAGACAGGCCGACATGGCCCCAATCTTCTACTCTTGAAATGCCAAAGCGCTTGGTTTCTTTGCTGTAGTCAGAGTTGTCCAGGTAGCCGACAGCACTTTCATGGTGCTCCTCGTCCTCATGCTCATCCTCGTGTTCGTCCTCATGCTCATCCTCGTCCTCGCTGTGCATGTCCTCAGCGTGTAACACGGCACCGGCGGGGATCTCGAAGTTCTTAAATTTGGCATCTCGATAAGATGCGAAGACGTTAAAGCCAGCGATGTTGCTTTGATGAGAAAAGAACTTTACTTCACCGTCATTGACACTTTGGGTCTCAATGCCGACGGAGGTTTCGCTTTCGGTCAGGTCGGTTTGGGCGATGGTGTTGTCGACGATATTGATAATGCCGCCAATCGCACCGTTGGTATAAAGAAGAGAGGCGGGACCTCTGATGACTTCGATTTGCTCGACGTTGAAAAGATCGACATCTATTTCGTGGTCAGCGCCTAAACCCGATACGTCGCGGTTCACCACACCGTTGGTCAAGACCTTCACTCGGTCCCCGGTCAAGCCCCTGATGGTGGGTCTGCTGACCGCAGCGCCGAAGTCGGTAACCGAGAGGCCCAAGAACCGGTCAAGGGCATCGCCCAGGCCCAGCGTGGCAGAGTCAGTGAGTGCGTCCTTACCCAAGACCTCAACTGTTCCCGAGGTCGCAACGTCCAGGTTGCCAAGCAAAGATGCTGTAACAATGGTCTCTTCGATACTCGCTTCTTCCGCGAGTTCAGTCTCGTCAGTCATTGCGTGAGGACTTACGGTCATTAGGAGCGCAATAATGCTCCCAAAGAAAAACAAGGAGCGAGATATCGCTCCCAGGCTCATTATTTTCATGTTGGATACCCTATTAAAATAGTCTAATTGCCCCAGTGGGCGCGATTCTGTTAACGACTATTTTTGGGGCGGGGGGGCTCTGATAGGGAATCCAAGATCTTGAGCGGTGCGTGGTGATCGCGAAGAAAGGCGAGGAGGGGTATCAGCAGCCGACGACAGGAGAAACAGGACGGGGGGCGAAGCCGTATCGCCCAGCTCCATCTCGCTGTGCCCACCACAGAACACACAGGCACTGACGTGCTCTTCCGCCTCATGATCGTGCAAGACCAGTTCTAACGCGCTAAACGAGATTAAAAGGGCGAGAACGAAGAATAGATATCTACGCGCTATGCTAGAAATTGCCGAATCTTTCATTCAGATGGATTAAATCATTTAGATGAACTGGACCACATCGGCAGACTGTATCATGGCGTTGGCCTGCCGGAGGTGGAGTCTACCCAATCTAAAACCCTTTTTTCCAGCAGTTTAAGCGGTAGTGCGCCTCCTCCCAGGATTGCGTCATGGAAGTCTCTTAGATCGAAATTGTCGCCAAGTGTTTTTTCCGCGATGTCGCGCAGCTCCAGGATTTTGAGCATGCCGATCTTGTAGGATGTGGCTTGTCCGGGCATCACGATATAGCGCCGGACCTCTGAGCGAATACTTTCCAGGGGTTCGGGCGAATTGGCGGCGAAGTAGTCGATGGCGTCTTGCTCTGTCCATCCTCTGGCGTGAAGGCCGGTGTCTACGACGAGCCTGATAGCGCGCCAAATGGAGGCTGATAACCGACCAAAGTCCTGATAGGGGTCTTGATAGGTGCCTGGAATCTCCTTGGCCAAGTATTCTGAGTAAAGTGCCCAACCCTCCGTATAGGCGGTAAAGCGCGCCTGTGTCCGGAAGGTGGCCACATCTTCCAGCTCCTGGGCAATGGATATCTGCATATGGTGGCCCGGTAGGCCCTCATGATAGGCAATCACCTCCAGCTGATTTTTGGGCATGGCGCCCATATCAGATAAATGCGCGTAGTAGACGCCGGAGCGTGAGCCATCCGGGGTGCCGGGATAGTAGTGCTGGGCTCCGCCGTCACGTTCGCGAAATGGCTCCACTCGTCGTACCTCTAAGCCAGCCTTTGGCAGCAAGCCGAAAAAATCGGGAAGTTTGTCCTGGATGTTGTCGATAGCTGCCTTGGCATCGGTGATGTAGGCCTGACGACCTTCATCTGTATTAGGGAAGTAGTTCCACTCTGCATTGCGAACGTGCTCAAAGAAATCTGATAGCTCGCCAGTAAAGCCCACCTGCTCCATGATGGCCTCCATCTCAAGCCGCAGGCGAGCCACCTCGTCTAAGCCGATTTGATGAATCTGGTCCGCAGTCAAATCCAGGGTGGTTTGGTTGCGCAAGCGGTATTCATAATAGGCGGCGCCGTTGGGTTGAGCCCCGACTCCGGTGACAACGTCGGGTGTTCGATCTTTCTCGTTTTCCGCCCAGGTAATGATGTTCTCGTAGGCGGGCTGAAAGTGGGTCACCAGTGCGTCCTTGGCGGCGCTGAGCAACGAGGCGCTTTGTTTGTCATCGATCAATCCGTCGGTCTGTAGTTTATCGATCTCTGATTGGATGTCGGCCCATAGGTCGCTGTCCTGGTCCGCCTGGTCATCAAAGGGTTGGCCTGTGATGACGGCTTGGCTCTGGGTGATAACGCCCTCTAGCGCAAAAAGCGGTGAGATAACGCCCTGGGCAGAGGCTTTCTGTGCGTTGGCCAGCGCCTCCGAAACTCGGGGTGCAACCGCCCGAATACGGGCGATGTAGGCTCGCATGTCGTCTTCACTCTTCACGGAGTGAAAGTTGATCAGGAAGGTCGGTAGGAACCCCTGGAGCCCATTCATCTGATCGAAAATGAGGCCATCATAGAAAAAGTCTGCGCTCTGACGCATTTGCTCGGCTTGAAAAAGCCAAAGATCGTAAGAAAGCCTCTCACTATCCGTGAGGGCATCATAGTCAAATAGCGACTCCATTTGGGCGGCTGACGCCAGCTTCCAGGTCAGCTCCTCCTGCATGTTCTCTATCGTCAAGGCATCAATTTCGTCATTACGTTCTGAGCGGCCTTGAAAGGTGAGCTGAACGGGCGAAAAGCCCAGCTCAATCTCGTATTGTTCATTCATCCAATCCGTGAATGAGCGCGCGGTGGCCTGGGCTTCAGGCTGTTTCTCTGGCTCGCTTTCGGCGCACCCCGTCAGGATCAGTTGGGTGCCAAGAAGGCACAGGGCAAGGCCTCGGCAGGGTGTGCGGGTATATTTCAAGAGCTGCTGTTTAAACGTCATGATCTGTAACTCGGCTAGGTAATGGAGTATACACCGCTGATAACAGGGTGTTCGACATCAACGGATGCCTGATACTGAATACTGAACCATAGGTTTTAAACCACTGACATCGAAGGGTTAAAATAATGGATCAACGGCATAAATTACCGGAGGAAGGAACACTTTGGATAAAGAACGGAATCAACGGACGCGCTCAATGCCGGCCCCGCTGGACGGGTTCCGAATACTTGACCTATCTGCCGTTGTTTCAGGTCCCATGGCCGCCGTAGTCCTGGCGGATCAGGGTGCAGATGTTATAAAAATCGAACCCCCTGGATGGGGCGATACCATTCGGGGCCTGGGTGCATCACGAAACGGCCTATGCGCCATCTACGCCATGATTAATCGGAACAAGCGATCGGTGGGCATCGACCTGAAACAGCCCCAAGGACAGGACTTGGTCAAGGCCTTGGCCGCCGATGCGGACGTGCTGCTGCAAAATTACCGGCCAGGGAAAATGACGGCCTTGGGCCTGGACTATGACACCCTGACGGCGCTCAATCCCCGGTTAATCTATGCCTCCATCAGCGGTATGGGCACCCAGGGGCCCGGAGCGGACAAGAAGGTCTACGACTATGTGATTCAGGCGATGAGCGGCATCCTAGACGTTCAGGGCCAGCGTCCTCTGGATGCTCGCCTGGCGGAAGAGCAGCAATCTTCCCAATCCCTGCAGATGGTTCGGACGGTGCTTTATGACAAGGTGACGGCCCTGACTATGGCTCAGGGCATCACAGCGGCACTGCTAGCGCGAGAGCGCAACGGGCTGGGGCAGCACGTAAAGCTTTCAATGCTGGATGCCGCACTGTACTTCAACTGGCCGGACCTCATGTGGAACCACAGTTTCGAGGGCCAGGGGGTGCAGTACTCGGGAGATTTGGCGGACGTTTGCGGTGTCGTGGAGACGGCTGATGGGGCCATCGTGTCCCCGCACCTGGGTGCCGACTGCAGTGGTTATGAGACCGATGCGCTGCTTGATTTGCTTGGGCAGCACGATATCCCTTCGGCCCGGGTGAATCGTCGTGAGGACGTGGCCACCGACCCGCAGGTCATGGCCTCACGGTCGATACAGCGGATACAGCACCCTCGCGGTGGAACCCTGTTACAGGCGCGTTCGCCCATTCAGTTTAGCCAGTCGACACCGCCACCCCATCGGCCCTCGGCGGACCTTGGCGAACACACTCATCAAGTCCTGACGGAGCTGGGTTTGGCGTCAGCAGAAATCCAAGAGCTAGCCGATGCGGGCGTCATCGCCTGAAACCCGCCGCACTAAGGGTTTTGACGGGGCATCGGATTTGGGCGAGCCATTTTTGGACGAGCCATTAAGGAAGGAGGATGAGCTTGCCCAAGGCATCACCGTCCTGCATTCGACGATGTGCAATCCCGCCCTCGGCAAGGGGCATTTGGTCCCCAACGTTGGCTGAAAGTGTCTTGTCACTAATGCCTACGCAAAAGCGCTCCCAAACCTCTGAGAAGCGCTCACTGTCGAAGGCATCTGAGCCAATGATGCTGATGCCGCGCTGATACAGGCTGCCAAGGGAGGGGATGGGCACCTGGTCGCCCGTGGTATTACCTACGCAGACCATTCGCCCCCGGGGCGCAAGCGCCGCCAGCGATGCCGTCCAGTGGGCGGCGCCCACGTGATCGAAAACCATGTTGGTGCCCTGGCCTTGAGTAACTTCCATCACCCAGTCGGCAATGCTTCCCTCGCCGCTTACCCAGGTAGCGTCGGCGCCCAAATCCTGGGCCCTTTGGGCCTTGGCCTTATCGCTGGCCGTCGCCAGAACCCGACATCCATGAGCCTTGGCAAGCTGAATCGCAGCAGCGGACAAACTGCTTGAACCCCCATGGACTAGCAGTATCTCACCAGGAAGCAGTAGGCCGCGCTGAAAGAGCGCGTGTTCTGCCGTCATCCAGGCGGTAGGGAAGGCCGCGGCCTGAGGAAAGGAAAGGTTCTCAGGGATCGCGTAAGCATGGTCTGCGGGGACAAGGCAGTGGGTGGCATAGCCGCCAGGATGGGTGCCTCCGAGGACGCCTAACGCGCCATAACGATCCCCAAAGCCGGCAAAGCTTGAGCCGGCACCAACTCCATGCAGGGACGGATTGACCACCACCCGCTCTCCGGCTACGCGGTCCGTCACGTCAGGTCCAACGCTCAGGACGGTTCCTGCGATATCCATCCCCGCCACGTGGGGTAGAGAAAAGCCGGGCAGCGTAAACCAGCCATTGCGCTGAACGATATCCAGTCGATTGACGGCGGTGGCTGCCACGTGGAGCAAGAGATCACCTGGACCAGGGGTCGGGTCGGGCAGTTCTTCTAGCTGGAGAACATCCGCTGAGCCGTGTGCTCGATAGAGTAGTGCCTGCATGTTACCTCAGTCCGCTCATCAACCTTGTTTTGAGAACCCGTATCGCGCCGTTGGGCGCGTATCAATGCAATTTGTTTTGATCTCGGGTAAAAGTAACATTTGGAGCATCACCTAGTCTTGAGGGAGTCGGGCCAAATGATGATTGATCCACAGTATTGGTGGTTAGGGATTGGCTTCGCACTTATTTGTGCTGAAGTCCTGATGGGGAACTTCATTCTTTTTTTTCTCGGCATTGCTGCGGTCATCGTGGGCGTGGCTGTCTCGTTGGGCATGCCTGGCGGTGCATGGCCATTTGCCTTATTCGCCGCGCTCGCCGTCGTGCTGTTGGTGACCCTCCGCGCCAGGCTCAGTCAGCATATCGTTGGGGACGCGTTCAAGGGGTCTAAGGATGAAGATTTCATCGGTCGAGAGGTGTGCGTAGAAACCGGCTTCGACGACGTCAGCCCGCACCGAGGCAGGGTGGGCTATCGCGGCGCGAGCTGGGACGCCAAAAGTGAGGAAGCCCAGCTTGAGTCCGGGTCCTTTGCCACAATCACCTCGCGTGAAGGCAACCTCTTAATCATAAGCAAGGAGCGTTAAATGGATGGCTTATTCTTTAGTGTCGCCGTGGCCGTCTTGGTGGTCATTGTTCTCTTCAAGACTGCCCGGGTGGTACCACAGCGGGAGCAGTTTGTTGTTGAGCGTTTGGGCAAGTACTCGAAAACCCTGGATGCAGGGTTTCACATTCTCGTCCCCTTTGTGGATGTGGTGGCCTACAAGCATACGCTGAAGGAGCAAACGGTAGACGTTCCTTCTCAGAGCTGCATCACCAAGGACAATATCTCAGTAGAAATCGACGGCGTGATCTACCTTCAGGTGAGCGATGCGCGAGCCGCTAGCTATGGTATTCAGGACTATATGTTCGCGACTTCACAATTGGCGCAAACAACCCTTCGGTCGGAAATCGGCAAGATCGAACTCGACCGAACATTTGAAGAGCGAGAGACCATCAATGCTCAGGTCGTTAACGCCGTGGATCGTGCTGCAGAACCCTGGGGAGTGAAAATTCTGCGTTATGAGATAAAGGACATCGTGCCCCCAGCCTCGGTGAAGGACGCCCTAGAGAAGCAAATGCGGGCAGAGCGTGAGCGCCGAGCGGTGGTGGCCTCATCCGAAGGTGAGCGTCAGGCGCGTATCAACGTTTCAGAGGGGGATCGCCAAGAGGCCATCAATTTATCTGAAGCAGAAAAAACCAAGCAGATTAACGAGGCCGAGGGTCGTGCCGAAGAGATTCGGCTGATTGCCGAGGCCACGGCCACGGGTATCCGTGAGGTTGCGTCGGCGCTGACGGAGCCTGGGGGGCGCGATGCCGTGAATTTGCGCGTGGCGGAACAGTGGGTGAGCGAATTTGGCAAGCTGGCCAAGACCAGCAACACCATGATTATTCCCGCCCAGCTCGGTGATATTGCGACCTTGGTGACGACCGCTATGGGGACCATGAACGCCATGGCCGAAGGCGGGGCTAAACAAGACACAAATCAGGACAAAGGCTAGGCAATCGTCCAGGTTTGGGCGGCCCGGCACGGGATAGATTAAACTGCCAAGGCGGAACGTCAGCGCTTGTGAGAGGGCTTGCGCTGCAGAACAAAAACTAGCTTTTAGGAAATGAGATGAGGCTGCCCTACAACGCAAAAACCGTCACCGGCGATCGTTTTGAAATTGACTTTCCCCTGCATGAGGAAACCGAAGACGCGGTCAAAGTGCACCAGATGCTGACCACGATTTTAGAAACCATGGACGAGCAAATTAAGGTGCTCGGCCCGGTTGGAAACGGCGATGTGCTTCAGGCCATGGCCATGGCGCTAGCCGTTCGGGCACGTATTATTCATGCCCCAGCAGCCACCCTGCGCGAAATCGTAACAACCTTGGTGGAGAGTAATCTCGCGGCGACCCTCGAGGCCGAGAGACAGAGTCCGCCTGCGGGGCATGGCTAGGAGGCGACCGTTTGGCTCAACAGCGCCAGGCCAAGGAGACCGAAGCTGAGAAAGGCCGTGAGGCGAACGCGTAGAGGCAGGTACCAGGCGGGCAGGGTCGGGATCACCGGCTGACGGCGTTCGAAGGCCAATAGCCCAACGAGTCCCAGCACCAGCGCCAGACTGGTGACAGTCGGCTGGAACTGAAGCGCCAGCACCATCCACAGTGACGGCAGCACGCTGACCAGTAGCCGGGGTAGCGCCAGGGTCGGCATCGTCTCATCCAACAAGCTGATGCCCCATTGAATGCCCCCGAGAAAGCAAAAAATACTGCCAACATACAGATTACCCAGCTGGAGCAAGGACCCTGCACGGTCGGGCAGCAGGAGGGTGAGCGCCATACAGCCAATGATGGGCAGAAGGCCACCGTAGCCCAGGCGTGCGGCCAGGGTGCCTTGCGCGCGAGGTGTTGCTGGCTCGCTGGAGGTGACTGGAGAATTTGGGGAGGCCACGGGCTTAAGCGGGTCTGCCCAGGCGGCGCAGCCCGTGGAGGGCGACCAGACCAAATGCCAGATGAACGGGCCAATAGCCCAGGGCGCTGGGGAGCAGGCCCTCGGTCATGCACCAACGATTGGCAATCAGCAGCAGGTAATAGGCGATGACCCAAAGTAGACCGGGTGCCAATCTGGCAAAGCGCCCGTGGCGGGGTTTGACCTGGGCCTTGGAAATGGCCAAAAGGCTGATGATGACGAAGAAAATCGGAAGGCCTATCCGCCAGTGAAATTCGGCCCGATGCTCGGGGGTTTGGTCTAAGGAAAGGGTCGCTACGGTCTCTACATCCCGCAGGTCTCGGGTCACCTCTTCCGTCGGAATTTTGAGATGGAAGGTTTGAAAAGACATGACCTCAAAGTCTGCTTGCCCAGGAATGCCGGTATAGCGTCTCCCATCAATCAGTGACAGCTGCTGGTGGCCGTCTGCCTCGGGTTCGCCCCGCCGACCCTTGGCGGCCCAGATGGTCATATGTTCCCCGCTGCTGAGTTGCTTCCTGATGAAGACGTTCAGAATCTCCTGTTCATCGTCACTCAGTCCTTCACTGAAGGTGACCAGGTCCCCGCCCTCAGTGATGCGGAACGTGCCAGGTCGAAGGGCAGAGAGCCCCAATTTTTGTTGTGCATCGTCAAGGGCATCCTCTAAAGCTAGCCTGGCCGCCGGATTAAGAGACAAAGCGGTAATCGCCACCAAGAGGGCCAAGACTGTAATACCAGGTGCCAGCCACTGCAGCAGCCGAATATTGTTCATGCCTGCACTTTGCAGAATGATCATTTCTTGATTGGAGTAGAGGCGGCCAAAGCTCAAAAAGATCGACACATAGAAGGCGAAAGGAATTACCAACTGCAGCATGCCCGGTAGTCGCAGGCTGACGACGTAGAGCACCATATTCCCTGGAAGCCCTCCGATGGAGGCTTTTTCTAAGAAGTGAATCAAGCGATCGCCGACCGCCAGCGTTAACAGCACCGCCAGGGTGATGGTAAAGACCGCCATGAGTTGGCGGTTGAGGTAAAGCGCGCTTACGTTCATGTATCCAGGCTCAGCTATGCTCCGAAAGCCGTTCAAGAAACTTTGCCACCACCTCTTCGCCGGCGTCTTCCTGAACGAAGTGTCCGGCGTTAGGAATCTCGTCGAAGGTGGAGCCCTTGATCAAACTAGACCAATGGCGGCCCCATTCAGGCGTAAAAACCCGGTCGTCGGCGCCAAAAATGAAGTTGACGGGTTTGTGCCACTGTTTCAGCGCGTGGAAGCAGCGCTCTTGTTCTTGAGCGCCGCCGGCCTCTGGCTCGGCCATGGGAATGCACCAGGGAAAGCGTCGCGCGCCGGCCTTGGACAGCCCCTCTTGATCATAGGGAAGTTCATAAGCGGCTGAGACCTGATCTTCATTGCCACGCCTGCGGAGGCTGCTGGCGACGATCGCGCCACAGGGAAAGTTTCCCTGGGTCCATCGAAGCCACGCCCGGTGGGTAGCGGCTTCTCGCCAAAAACGCGTGCCCTCGGTGTATTCGTAGGCCTCATGGTGTAGCCATGTATTCATAATGACTAAACGTGAAAAACGATCCGGCATGTCCACCGCTTGACGAAGACCAATAGGCCCACCCCAGTCCTGGCAAAAGAGAGTGATATTCCCGAGGTCGAGGGATTCGATCAGGTGACGAATGCGCTCGACATGACGCTCGATAACATACCAATCATCGTCGATGGGTTTATCAGAGCGGCCGAAACCAACGTGATCTGGGGCGATGCATCGATAGCCAGCGGCCAAGAGGGGCGGCAGCATCTTGTGATACAGGTAGCTCCAGGTGGGTTCTCCGTGGAGCAGGAGCGCAACGGGTGCGTCGCTGGGTCCCTCATCAATGTGGGCCACGCGTAGACCCGACCACTCAAGGTAGTTCGGCTCGTAGGGAAAGTCCTCCAGGGCGTTAAACCGTTCTTCCGAGGTTCTTACATATTCCATAGTGAGCCGCCTCCAATCGTTGAAGCTGAGAGGGTGCCAGGCCAGCCACGCCCACATCAAGCCCCATTTCGAGCGCGGTTGGCCAGGACCTGCGCCGGGACCCTGAGCTAGACCAGCGTGATTAACCTGAGGAGCGTTTGGTTGAACTCGGCCAAGGCCCCTTGGATGGGCAGCCCCGCGACGATGGCAATGATCAATCCCAATAAAATGAGGGTGCCGTAGCGATGGTTATAGGTTCGGTAGAACCTGGCCAAAGGACGCGGCAGGAAATAGGGCAAGATATAGTGGCCGTCCAGAGGGCCAATGGGGATGAGGTTAAAGATCATAAGCAGTAGATTGACGCTGGCCAAGATGCCGAAGAACAGCTGCATCCCCGGGTCCTGCCACCCTGCCTGATAGGCTAGGACATATAAATTCCAGGTGACGAGGGCCAGCAGGCCATTCATTAGAGGTCCCGCTGCCGCGATCCAAAGCTCGGAGGATCGATGACGAAAGTTTCTAGGATCTGTGGGTACTGGCTTGGCATAGCCGAAACCCACCAGGATGACCATCAGCATACCCATGACATCCAGGTGCGCGATAGGATTAAGCGTGAGTCGCCCCTGACGTTCAGCGGTGGTGTCGCCACACCACTTGGCCACCAGCGCGTGGCCAAATTCATGGCAGCTTAGGGACAGAGCGAGGACCAAGATGAGTAGGCTGAACAATAAATATTCGCCGTTAAGCAGTAGGTTGATCATTCAGGGCCCATAAAAAGATGGCGGCTTGACCGGCGGCAGTATAGCAATCCAGGACAATGTGACGTATAGAACGAAGGTCTAAAACCACGAATCCATCCCTTGCCGAGGAGCAGGGTGTATGGCGGAGAGAAAGAGGACGGCAACCTTGAATGGCATGACAATTTGGCGAATGACGGATGGTCGTCCAGGTCACGATAAGCAGTCTGCGGGCCTCGTTCAGGGTCTTGTTGAGGCCATCGCAGACTTGGGTTGGCCTGAGCCGGAGGTCGAAACTTTTCTGCTGCCCAAGGATTTGCCTGTGCTCCGCGAACACTGGCGGCACGGGACGGCGTCCCCGGATTTGGTTTTGGGCGCCGGGCGCGCTACGCAGCTGTCGCTTCTGAGAACAAAATTTGCGCTGGGCAGTCAGGCGGTGCTGCTGATGCGCCCTTACTGGCCCAGCCCGCTTTTTGATCTCATGCTCATTCCGGAACATGATGTTTTTTGGTCGGAAAGAAAGGTCCTCAGAACCATGGGCATGCTGGGACCAGTCTCGGCGAAGCATACGTGTAAGGTCGAAGATAAGGGCCTAATTCTGTTAGGCGGAGAAAGTCGGCACTTTATATGGAACGAGGAGGCGGTTCTCTCCAGTATTCAGCGCATCCTCACTAGGGATTCGAGCATAAGCTGGACGCTTACGGATTCTCGCCGAACCCCGGCGGAGTTGACGCGAAGACTCGGCAGCGACCTCGATATTCAGGTTGAGGACAGGCCTCAGATCGTTCACTGGCGTGATGCGGACACGAGTTGGCTGTCTGAGGAACTGGCTACGGCGGCTCAGGTCTGGGTGACCGCCGACAGCGCTTCTATGCTCTACGAGGCGTTGTCCGCTGGGGCGAAGGTCGGTGTGATTGAGCTGCCTTACCGTCGGTCTAGGTCCGGCAATAAGCTACAGCGGGGCCTGGACCAACTGCTGGAGCAAGAGCGCATTGCGCTGTCTTCTCGTGGGTCAATTAGCGACCAGCGTGTGCGAAGTGTGCCCCTAGGCGAGCATATACGCTGCGCCCAAGTGATTTTGATGCGTTTGTTCATTGACGGCGCATCGCTCTAGAGATTCGCCAGCAGGCTGCCCCGGTCGAGGATGCCGGGGCAGAAGATGGAAGGCCAGAAGGTAGAAGGGCAGAGCATGGAAGGCGGGGAGGGCAGGCCGTGTTAAGCGATGATCAAATCGGTTTTTTCAAAACCCAAGGCTATCTGATTATCCAGGGGGCCATGGACCCCACTCGGTGTGCTCGCGTTCGTGATCTGATGTGGCAGGCACTGCCGCCCACGGCGGACCTGCGACGAGAAGATGCGGCAACCCATATCGGCCCCTTTACCGAAGCGGATGAAAGCACGGACAGCCGGCATGTCCGTCAGGGGCAGCGTTGGTTGAATCGATTCTTGGGCGTGAATCCGGAAGTGATTGACCTCATATACTCCGAGTCCATCTGTGCTATGGCTCAACAGCTACTCGGCGGAACGCTTCGCCAAGCCGTTTCTGACGGCATGCCCATGGGCAGTTACGGACCGGCCTGGCCGGGTGGGCCCGTGGACCCAGCCCTGGGCAACCAGGGTGCACGTGGGGTTTACTGCACGCTGCCCTATGGCAATGTGCCTCGGACCCCAGACCAATGTCATACCGATGGACACCCATTTCAGCTTGGCGTGGTGGGGCTGATTGACGACTGCCCGTCAGAGGGGGGCGCCTTCAAAGTCTGGCCCGGCTCTCATCGCCTGCTTTACCCCACCTTTAGGCTGCGTTACGACCAGCCGAGGATTCCCGTCTACCCCCACCTGCCTAAGCTGACCGGTATTGTTCACAGCCCCGCCTATCTGGAGGCGTTGGCGCAACTAGATCAGGAGTCAGTGCCCGTTGAGTGTTGGGGCAGCGCCGGTGATATTGTGTTTTGGCACCATCGTTTGGCGCATATGGCGGGCCACAATTACTCCGCTGATATTCGACAGGCGGTGCTTGCGGATTTTTGGACTGATGCCTTGGATGAGCTAAGGGCTAGACCGGTGGACGTCGATATGTGGCAGGATTGGTCTCCAGCGGTGCAAAGGTCGGATGGCAGCTACCCCGATGCGCTGGCGCGACATCAAAGGTTACCGTGACTTTCTCATGGGACCACCGGGGCCTTGGATCGCACGACACTGCAACGAACATAAAAAAAAATTAGGATATGAGATGACGCCTCCCTCGGATAACGACCGAACGCACCGTAATGATATGTACGGCAACATCGACGCTCGGAGCGAAGACGACGCTGGCGTAAGCCCGACGATTCCGGCAGCCACCGTTGTTTTGCTGCGTGATGGTGAGCAGGGGGTTGAGGTGTTGATGCTCCGGAAGAATAGCAAGATTACCTTCGGCGGCATGTGGGTATTCCCCGGCGGCAAGATCGATGCGGCGGACTATCAAGGGGGCGAAGATGTAGACCAAGCGGCCCGTTTCGCCGCAGCCAGAGAGACGATGGAGGAGGCGGGCGTTGAGGTGAGCCCCGACGACTTCGTGCAGCTCGCCCACTGGACGCCACCGCCCGGTCCTCAAAAGCGGTTTGCGACCTGGTTTTTCTTGGCCATTCTCGGGGGCGACCATCACGTTTCTATTGATGACGGTGAGATCAAGGAACATGCCTGGATCAATCCAGCCGAGGCTTTGGCCAGTCATGCCAGAGGAGAAATCGACTTGGTGCCTCCAACCTGGGTGACTCTATATCACCTGTCTCTTTATGCGCCCTCGTCTCAGGTTCTGAGTCATTTTCAGGAGAACGGGCATAAGGTTTATGAAACTCGGGTGGTGAAATCAGAGGCCGGCGCGCGGGTCGCGCTTTGGACCGGAGACGCCGGTTATTCTGCATGGTCGGCTGAGGTCCAGGGCGCACGCCATCGTTTGGTGATGTCCGAGGACGGCTTTGTTTTCGAGCATTCAGAAGAGCCTTACTAGGTCCGCCGCCTGCGTTAGCCGACGCAGGATGCGCGCCGATCAATGGGTTGATTAAATCATGCCGCAGCCCCAGGGTAGGGGGCGAGAAAAATGCCTCGGGGGAGGCGTGAACGAGAGAGAGAGGGAGTTATGTCAGCAAGTAAGGTGCTGCCGCTAAAGACCATCTATGCCCACGGCACAGTGGGACTGCCTATGGCCGTTTATGGATATCCGTTGGCCATCTGGATCCCGGCACAATACTCCGGGGGGCTGGGGCTTGAGTTAGCCACGGTCGGTTTGATCCTAATGCTGGCGCGGTTGACGGACGTGATTACAGATCCGCTGATTGGCGAATTGTCGGATCGCTGGCGCACATCCATAGGTCGCCGTAAGCCTTGGCTGGTGATCGGGACGCCGGTGATGCTGCTGGGCGTCTATAAGCTCTTCATTCCTCAAGGTGAGGTGGGCGTACTCTACTTTCTGATCTGGCTGACGGTCTTTTTCTTAGGGTCAACGATGATCATGTTGCCGCACCGCGCCTGGGGCGCGGAGATGAGCAACGACTACCATCAGCGGTCTAGAGTCACGGCGGCCAGGGAATTTTACTATTTGGCCGGGCTATTGATCGCGGCGACGGTCCCCATGGTCGTAGAAATTACCGCTGACGGTGGCGAGAGCGTGATGGGCGTCCTGTCCAACCTGGGACGGGACGCGGCAGGCGTTTTCACCGGCGATATTATGAATAAGGTGCCCACGGATAGGGCGGCGTTGACCGGGCCCGTGCTGGCGGCGCTGGCGTGGGCCCTAATAGGCCTCTTGCCCTTGGCGGCCGTGATCTGCTTTTTTTTGGTCAAGGAACCGCCTGTTTCATCCGTTCAGAAGCAGGTCCCCATAAAGGAAGGCATCCTGCACCTCCTGAAAAATGGCCCGATGCTCCGCGTCCTGATGATCGTGCTGCTGGTGCACTTTGGCGAGTCGTTTCGTAACGCCGTATCGCTTTTCTTCATCCGCGATATCGTTGGCGTGCCCACCATCGGTGCCGCCTACTTTTTCTATTTCGCTGCAGGGCTGGCGGCGATTCCCTTCTGGTTGGCCATGGGCCGACGCTTCGGTAAGCATCGGGCCTTTATGGCCACGCTGATCACCGTGGCCGCCGTTAGTGCTCTAAATCTATCCTTGGTCAGTGGCGACTATCTGCCCTTCTTTTTGCTGTTTATCGTGAAGGGTTTTTGCTTTGGTGGCCTGCACTTCCTGCCGATCGCCATGCTGGCCGATGTGGTGGACGTAGACTCCGCGCGCACCGGCGGCAAACGAGCGGGGACCTATTTCGCCATTTTTGGCTTCACGGAAAAGATTGCCATCGCCTTTGGTACTGGATTCTCGCTCATCCTGGTGGGCATGCTGGGATTCGATCCGGCGCAAGGGGTGGCTGGCAGTTCTGAGCTTGGCGTAACCTCTCTGCGCCTGGTCTACTGTCTCGGCCCCGTGGTGTTTTATGGCCTGGCGATGAAGCTGATTTGGAACTATCCCCTCACCCCAAGCCGGCATGCACGGTTGCGGGATCGCTTGGCCCGCCGAGAGGCGCGCCTGTTAGAGAAGCAGGCTGGTGAGGTCAGATAGGGGCGGGATGCCGTATACCTGGGAACCGAGTCTAGGTCCCCTCAAAGAGTCGACGCGGGTTATCGATGAACAGCATGTCGATATCTCGCTCCGTCGCGCCAAGGCGCTGAAGTTCTGGAATAACGTGATGATGCATGTAGAGGAACTGATCCGGATTAGAGCGCTGAAAAGCATGTTCTTCGGGAATGCTGCCGTCAGGGTTTTCATTATGGATATGCAAACAAATGCAGTCATGAGACGGGCATAGGCGTTCCCCGTACCCCATATCCATGAGTTTTTTCAGGGTTGCCGTACGCATGGCTGGGCTGACATAACGGCCCGGGTAGCGGTCTAGGCCCAGGTAACAGCCCTGGGCCAGAATCCACTCAAGATATTCGGTGTCGGTGGTGTCGTTGCTGTGATCGATTTTGACCCGGCTGAGGTCCACACCCTCCTCTCTGAAGATGGCGATCTGCCGGCGGGCAACCTGGCCGGTGGGGTAGGAGTGCACCATGATGGGCACCTTGGTTTGCAGGTGCGCACGCGCAACGGCTCTGGCCATGGTCTCCAGGGGTGGCGTCACGCCCTCAAAATCTGCGGCGCATTTGAGCATGCCAGCCTTGATCTGTGTCCCTCTGAAACCCTCGGTGAGGTCTTTGATAAATTCGTCGGCCATTTGATTGGGCCCGACGCCCTGCATAAATCTCGGCACGTCGAGCCACCAGCCGGTTACGTTGATCAAATTGACGCCCGAGGCTTCGGCGACGGTTTTCAGCAGCTGGGGATCGCGGCCCAGGTCAAAGGTTGTGGCGTCGAGCATGGTCTGAATGCCGCCAGCCTTTGCCTTCTTGAGGGCTGCGATGGCCCGCTGCTCTCGATTCGGGCCCAAGAGATCCGGATAGTGGGTGGATAAGCCGCTGGCCGCGACCATTACGTGCTCGTGCATCAGCGTGAAGCCCAGGTCTTTGCTGTCTAGGGGCCCCAGCACACTATTGATAGTCGCCATGAGTGACTCCGGTCTATTTGTTAACGCGCAACCTTGTTCAGGACGATCGTCATTTGCTGATCTTCTGCGGTGGTGATGTGGACGTTAAAGGTGTCCCCTTGGCGGCTATAGCCTAGGGCTTTGAGCCCACCCGGGGAGACCGCTTCGAAGTCAATGCGTTGATCCGTTTGGCTGACGCGCTTCATGGCTTGGGCAGGCCCCAGGGGAACGAATCCCGGACGCCATTGCTGCAGGTGCAGCGTCATGTCGCCCTCGACTTCATCGATACTGACGATCTCAACAAATCGCGTTCCCTCGGGTCCGATTGAGCGGACCAAGGAAGCCATGCTCCCCGCTTCCGGAATGGTCCAGTTTTCCTCTAGGGTGGCGCCGGGGCCGATGGGCCCAGACCAGCTTCCCGTCATCCAGGCCAGAGACGCAATACCCGACGGAGCAGGCGCCGAGTGATGATCCGCGAGAACGACAGATGAGGTCACTAAGAAGAACGCGGTGATTATAATTCGCATGGCCTTTCCCCCGATTGCCAATTTTTTGTCCAGCGTAAGACTGCAAACTAAACGAGGTTAAAAGCCCGCGCAATGCCCCCAACGCTCGAGTGGTTTAGACTACACCCGAGACAGGAGCGTTAGTGATGCTATCCAAGGCAGACGATTATCCCATTCACCAGAGTCCAGAGCCCGTGGCCTTTGCCGGGCAGAGCCGTAATTTTTACGACCGCTATTTTTTTAACGGCTACGATCAGGAAGAGGACTTCTTTTTCGCGCTGGCCATGGGGATATATCCCCAGCTTGATGTGATTGATGCGGGATTTTCGATCATCCGCAACGGGGTGCAGCACAATATCTTATGTTCGAGGCCCCTGGGTATGGAGCGCATGGACACCCAGGTGGGCCCGATCACGCTGAAGGTTATCGAGCCCCTGCAACGCCTACAGATCGACATTCATGTGCCGGAGCACGGTATTGAGGCTCAGCTCATCTTCCACGGCCGCGCACCGGCCCAGGAAGAGCCGCGCTTTACCCGGCGGCACGGAGCACAGATCTTTATGGACTATACCCGCATGACACAAAATGGCTGCTGGGAAGGGTGGGTCAAGCACCAGGGCACGCACCGGGTGATCGAGCCCCAGCGCATTCTGGGTACCCGGGACCGCTCGTGGGGCATCCGACCCGTGGGTGCCGCAGATACTCAGGAAAATCCGGCGGCGCCGCCCCTGTCTCAGTTCTATTGGCTGTGGGCGCCCATTAACTGGGCGGACGGGATTAGTCTGTATCATCTGAATGCGGACGCCGACGGCGTACCCTGGAACACCGACGGACGCTACCTGGCCACAGCAGCGGGACAAGAGGGTGAGTCCATGTTGTCGGTAGCCTCTCGTTTGAAGTTTATACCGGGTACCCGCCATGCGGCTGCCGCAGAGCTCTTTTTTCGACGTCGAGAAGGCGGCGAGGTTCATATCCAGCTCAAGCCCCGGTTCCACTTCTATATGAAGGGTATTGGCTACGGGCATGAACGCTTTGCCCACGGCACTTATCAGGGGGGTGAGGCGAATCTCTACGAGGAATACGTTCTGGCTGAGGTAGATGACGCCTTAACCCTGCATATCCAGGCGGTATGCCAAGCGACCATGACGGGGGATCTCGGGGAAAAAGTCGGTCACGGCGTGCTGGAGCAGTTGATTGTTGGCCCCCACGCGCCTTCGGGGTTCCGCGAACTGTTAGACATGGCGCCAGAATAGATTAAGAAGGATTCCTATTTATGTCCCCCGAGCGTTTTGACGGCATCTTTTTCGACCTGGACGGCACGTTAACGGATCCGTTTGAGGGCATAACCGGGTGCATCCAGCACGCCATGCGTGGCGTTGGGGTTCCGCCTCCAGTACAAGCAGAGTTAGCCTGGTGTATTGGTCCCTCTCTGCACGAGAGCTTGTGCGTGCTGGTGGGACCCTCCCGTGCGGATGAGGCGCTTGGCCTGTATCGCGAGCGCTTTAGCCGGATCGGTTGGCGCGAAAACCGGCCCTATGCGGGCATTGCCGATGTCCTGAGAGGGTTGCAGCAGCAGGGTGGCCGGCTGTTCGTTGCGTCGAGCAAACCCCATGTCTTCGTTGACCGTATTTTGCAGCACTTTGAGCTGGCGCACTTTTTTCAACGCACCTACGGCTCAGAGTTGGATGGGCGCTTTGCCGACAAGGGCGAACTGCTTGATCATGCCTTGGGGGAACTGGATTTCAGTGGCTCTAACTGTCTGATGATTGGTGATCGCAGCCATGATGCGGTGGCTGCAGCACGCCACAAGATGGCCTTTATTGGAGCGCTTTATGGCTTCGGGAGTCGTGACGAATACGAGTCGGCAGGGTACGGGGCCTGGGCCGAGGAGCCTGGTCAGATTCCTGGCCTGATCGCCCGAGCCTAGGGGCGAATGCTTTCCAAGTAGGGATTGAGGAAGGCGCCTTTGGGATCCACGCGATCTCGTACCGCCCACCAGTCTGACCACTTGGGATACAGGGCGGCGAATTCTTTGCCCCCAAGATAGTTCACCTTCCCCCAATGCGGCCTGCCCTGGAATGCCAGGAAAATCTCCTCACAGGCCCGAAAATAAGGGCCCTCGTCTTCTTCCACGCCTTGGTGCACGGAAATCGTCACCGTAGGCCGATCGCAAGCGGTGGACAACCAAACATCCTCTTGACCCAGGGCTCGGTATTCCACCGGCCAGCGAACCTCCCGAAATTGTTTGGTCAGCAAGCCTTGAATGGCCTGCATGCACGCCGGCCCTTGGTCAGCGGGCACGCTGTATTCCATTTCCGTATGACGTATTGGCCGGTGGTTTGGCAGCACTTCATGGCTCCAGCCGCAACGCTCGCCTTCCTCAGCGAGGGGATAAACAGGTGGTCGGTCGGTTTTGTTGGTGAGCTTGATATGGGCTTGATCCGTTTGTGGATACCAGAAAAATTCGCAGTGTCGATTATTGGCCATCATGGACTGGATATCTGCGAGCGCCTGCTCAAGCGGAATCTCCAGACGCTGTTCTAGCAGGCAGTAGCTGGGTTCTAGCGCCAGCCGCACGCGCGTGATCAGGCCCAGGGCGCCGAGGTGTAGGCGACAGGCCTGCCATAGGTCAGCTTCCTGGCCCGGACCGCAGTCCACCAACTCGCCATTGGCCAAGGCAATGCGGGCGCCAATGACGCGACTGCTCAGGCTGCCCAGCTGGGCCCCTGTGCCGTGGGTGCCGGTGGCGGTAGCGCCACAAATGGTTTGCTGATCAATATCGCCTTGATTGGAGAGGGCCAGGCCCGAGGCCGCTAGGGCGGTGCCCAGGGTATAAATACGGCTCCCGCCCCAAACCCACGCGCTATGCGCCTGGGGATCAGAGGAAATGACGCCGCTGAGGCCGAGTAGGTCGACAATCAAATCCTGGTTCTGCACCAGACTCTGGTGGGAGTGCCCGGCCCCTACGGCGCGGATGCGCTGGCCCTGCAGTGCTGCGCTTTGGGCCAGTGCTGCGGCTTGAGTCTCGCTGTAGAGATGCAGTAGCCGCTGAGGTTTGCTGGCCAGTTTGCCCGACCAATTCCGCCAGCTTGGCATAAAAAATCTCCTGATGACCGGGGTTAGCGCCCGTTGAAAGTGGGTGGGCGTTTGGCCAAAAAGGCGGCAACCGCCTCCTTGTGATCTTCTGTTGCTGCGCAGCGAATCAGGCGGTCGGCCTCAAGGGCCAGGCACTCCCGCAAGCTACCCTGGATCGCACGATTAATATTTTCCTTCATGTAGCCCACGGCCACCGGCGGACCGTTGGCAATCTCCAGCGCCAGTTGGCGAGCCTCTTGCTGCAGCAGGTGGTCCTCCACTACGCGATTAAAAATGCCGAGCGCAAGCGCCTCATCCGCCTGCACGCGTCTCGCGGTGAAATACAGCTCCTTGGCGCGGGAGGGCCCGACGAGCTGGGTGAGCAGCCAGCTGCCACCATAGTCCCCCGAGAAGCCGATGTTTCGGTACGCGGTGGTGATGAAGGCGGAGGTTGCTGCAATGCGGATATCGCAGGCTAGGGCAATGCATAGACCGGCGCCCGCTGCCGCGCCGGGGAGGGCGGCTAAGGTTGGTTTTGCAAGGTCGAAAAGGCGTAGCGTTAGCGTTTCCTGTTTGTGTACCAACTCGCGGATACGCGCTTCGGGCGTCGGTGTAGGGCCCTGCTGCTTCCCGCCGCCCATCCCGCCAATATCGCCGCCAGCGCAGAACGTTGCCTCGGCACCGGTAATGACGATACAGCCCACGTCTCTTCGCTGCTCCAGCTCGAGCAGGGTCTGGCGCAGCGCGGGCGTTAGCTCATCGGACAGGGCATTACGCTTCTCAGGTCGATTCAGCGTGATTGTTGCCACGCGATCATCCAGGGTGCAGAGCAGTTGTGGGGTGCCGGTTTCGATGATGGTGGCCATGTTCGGCTCCTTGTCCTTTGTGCGTTGACGACTCTGGGCGCTAGATGATGCCCTGATCACGCAGCCTTTGTTGATCTTCCTCAGCGTAACCCAGCTCGCTTAACACGGTTTGTGTATGGCTGCCGATGGCCCCGCCTGGCCAACGTGTGCTGCCCGGCGTTCGACCCAGTTTGGGCAGGATCGCCGGCAGGCTAAGGTCGAGTTCTGGCTGACCCTCGCCAGCCGGGATACTCACGTTTTCGAAGAGAGCCCTGGCCTGGTAGTGCGGGTCGTTGAAGGCATCTTCGATATTGTAAATGGGGCCTACGGGTACATCGGCCTGTTCCAGGATCGTAATCACCTCCCCGGCATCGTGTTGATCTGTCCAGGCAGCAATAGCGCCGTCCAGCAGCTGCTGGTGTTTGACGCGACCCGGATTGCCCTGCAGCCGAGGGTCGTCAGCTAAATCTGCTCTGTCGATGGCATGCATGAGGCGTCGATAAATGGATTCGCCGTTGGCGCCAATGACCACGTGCTTGCCGTCTCGGCAGAGGTAGGTATTCGTTGGCACGATGCCGGTAATGGTAGATCCCGCGGGCTCTCGGATGGCCCCGACGGCGGAAAACTCAGGCACCACGGCCTCCATAAGATTGAACATGGCCTCGTAAAGGGCGACGTCGATGACCTGGCCTTGACCGTCTTTTTGCCGAGCCTGAAGCGCCAACAGGATACCCACCACGGCGTGAATGCCGGCGATGCTGTCGCCCAGGCTCAGATTGGGCCTCACCGGGGGTTCACCCGGGAAGCCGTTTAGGTATCGAAACCCTGAAAAGGCCTCGGTGACCGACGCATAACCCGGTTTGTGACTGTTCGGGCCATGCTGCCCATAGCCGGAAATGCGCGCATAAATTAACCCGGGGTTGGCGCTTTCAAGATCCTGAGGTCCCAACCCCCACTTTTCCATCGTGCCCGGTTTGAAGTTTTCGATTACTACGTCTGCTTGGGCCAGGAGCTCCGATAGAATGTGACGCCCCGCCTTGCTCCGCAAGTCCAGGGTAATGGACTCTTTGTTTCTACCCAGGCTTCGCCACCAATAGCTGGTGCCGCTGTCATCCAGCAGCCGCCAGCCGCGTATCGGATCTCCCTCTCCCGGAGGCTCAACCTTGATTACTCTAGCCCCAAAATAGGCCAACATAGTGCCGGTGAAGGGTCCTGCCAGGAGCTGTCCGACTTCAACGACGGTGATGCCTGCGAGCGGTAGATGAGCCATGGTCTGAATGCGTTCCCAGGAATATCGGGGAAGTATCATGCCATAAAACAGGCCGCGACAAGGCCAATGCCCCTCGGACGAAATCCACGTTACGAAAGTGAGGATTTCGGTTGGGCATATCTGGCGCGTGTTTTAAACTGGGGGCAAAGGAGAAAAAAATGTCTATTACCACAAAGCTGTTTGATTTAACGGGCCAGGTGGCTCTGCTCACGGGTTCGTCTAAGGGAATGGGTAAGTCTATGGCCATGGCCCTCGCCGAACATGGCAGTAAGGTCGTCATCTCGAGCCGTAAGCAGGATCAGTGTGAGGCGACGGCCGAGGAAATCAACGCGGCCGTAGGCGAGGAGCGAGCCATCGCCATTGCCTGCAATATTGGCTACAAAGAGCAGCTCCAGGCCTTGGTCGATGAGACGCGCTCCCGGCTCGGGCCGATCAATACGCTGATTTCCAATGCGGGGGTTAACCCCTTCTATGGACCGATGTCGGAGATCCCCGATGAGGCGTTCGAGAAGACTATGAACTCGAATCTCCGTTCTAACCACTGGCTGTGTCAGATGGTGGCACCGGACATGCTGGAGCGTGGCCAAGGCTCCATTATGATCACCGCTAGCGTAGGCGCCTTTGGCCCGTCAGAGACCTTGGGCACCTACAATATTTCTAAAATGGCCGATATTGCTCTGGTTCGAAACCTGGCCGCCGAGTGGGGTCCCAAGGGTATCCGCGTGAACGCGCTATGCCCTGGGTTGATTAAGACGGATTTTGCCAAGGCGCTTTGGGACAACCCCGAGGCCTCCAAGCGAGCGACGGAACAAACGCCGCTCAGACGTTTTGGGGAAGCTGACGACTTTATGGGCATCGCCGTATATATCGCCTCAGACGCGAGCGCCTACGTCACGGGACAGGCGCTAACCATCTGCGGTGGCACCCATATGTTTCGATAGGCGCTGCTGCATCAGCGCGCTAACCAGGGACGAATTTTCCGTGAAGCCCGA
>DKNY01000020.1:25067-39968 GCA_002470275.1 Gammaproteobacteria bacterium UBA7376
GTCGGCGTCGAAGATATTGAGCTGATGCCTTTGGTGCTGCCAGTCTAAGGCAGTGCCAAGGACCCAACCGCCGCACTCTGCGGCCTTGGACGGATCGGGAACGTAGAGATGCTCCTCGGGAAAGACGGTTGCCGGATAGGTGAAGAACTGATGGTCGCCGGTCTCCTCATTGAAGGTGCTTACCCGATTGAACCAGACGGTATCTGGGGTTTTGTCTAGGTCTGTGGAGAGAAAGATCACCCGTGCATTGCGTTGGCCTGAGACGCGAGGATCAACGGTTGGAAACTCCGAGCGCATGCTTGAGGGCAGGGCGGAGGCCTCGCTGGTTTGCCCGGTCTTGGTGTCAATTCTGTAGTGCACCCGATGACCGACATGCTCCGTGAGCGTCTCCACCGATCCGTCCATGATGTTTTTGAAGCTCTCTAGCAGCAGCTTGGCGTCATGGTAGCGATGGCCATCAAATCGAATCACGCCCTGATCGTCTTCCCAGCCGTTGCCGAAATGGAAGACCCACTGGGCCGGTAGCTCGAGCCATTTGTGCCGGTCAAAGTTATTTTTGTCGATGACCAGGACCCGCGTAGCATCTTGTCCCGCCCAGGTATGGGCATCCAGAAAGTTGGTGGCCGCGCTCCCCGGCTGAAAGTGCAGCGGGGGCAATAAAATGACCAGGTGATTCTGGGTCACGATGAAGTCATGGGGCATGGTGATGGGATCGACCTTGATGGCCCCAACCTTAAGCACCTTGCCCCGAGGGTCGATATGCTAGAGAACAATGCTGCCCTGGGCAGACAGATAGCTAAAATTCCACAGGCTGCCGTCTGCGTCCAGCCGAGGATGGGCGGAGAATGGGGCGCCCTGGGTTTCCTCAGAAAAGGCGTACAGGCCGCGCGTCTCCAGGGTTACGGGGTCTAGCTCGTAGGGGCTGCCGGCTTCCCACAGGGCCAGCAGCTTATTGGCATGAAATAGCACGCTGATATTGGCCGTGTTGACATCATCAGGAGAAAATACGTTGGCGGTCTGGGAAGGGGCGCTGCCGAAACCGGGATAGAGCGCTCGGCCTGCGGCTCGCTCGCGAGTTAGCTTGCGCGTGCCCACCAGGCGCGCCTGATGGGAGATACCCTGAGGCGTTATCCGATAGGCGTGAACCATGCCGTCGCCGTCGAACCAGTGTCCGTAGCGAAACCCGGCTACTTCATGCTGGGCGGGCCCGTTTCGATAGAGGGTGCCGATCAGGTTAGCCGGAATTCGGCCCGTGACCTGTGGGCGAGATTGATAGGCATCTCGGTCAACGCCTCGAAAGCCGAGAAGCCAGGGTTTTTCATCCCTGCCCGGCCAGGATGCCGAAACTCCCGCGAGCAGGGCATTTGGGCCAAGGACCGTGAGGCCAGCGAGTAGGGCGGAGAGGCGGGAGAATTCTCGACGCTGCATGGCATCACCTGTGCGTTATGAGTCGCTCATGCGAATTTTTTGTTGGGTCGGGCCGCTCAACTCGAATTTACTCTCCGACCAGCCGGGGGGGCCAAAGTTGTTGCTCGCGTTATTGGAGAATCCAATGGGCTCCTTGGGCATGCCAATAAAGTTTTCATCGAGTTTTCCGTTGTGGTTGACGTCATGAAAGATACGGATGGCATAGTCTCCGACGGGCAAGTCCATTGAGAACGTGAGGCTCGATGAATCCACCCGCTGAATAATGGCCACAGTGGGGACAGCTGTTTCAGCATCGAAAGCCGGTTCGCTATCAAGCACCTGAATCATCAGGTTGCCCTCAACGGGCCGGATATTGTCGACCACAAGGTTCAGCTCGTCGGCCCTGGCTAATGTGGACAAGAGCCCAAGTAGCCAAATTGCCGCGACGATCCAAAAGTTACCGATAGCCTTTTTCGTGCCCATGTCCTTAACCTCTGGTGGATACGTTGAGGTTGGGAGTAAGGCGATAGGCGACCAATTGAGACAGGATGAGCGGCGTGAACCCCTCGACAGGTGGCGGGTAGTTAGTGGTCCTCTGGAGGGGGGGCATCCAGGGCCTCAGCGACATCGCGCTCAACGGCTCCTCGGATGCTCCGGTAGTCCTGGCCCAGGCGCTGGCTGATGGTCAGGATATCCTCGTGTTCTACCTTCCAGCGTGGGTGGCCGTTGGGTTGGATGACCCGCTTGATTCGTACCGGTCCGAAACGACTCTCAATGGACTGCTCCTCACGCTCGAGCACGCGCTTATCGAAGGCGAAAATTCTCAGGCCGATGGTGGTGGACTGATTGAGAATGGCATCCGTCACGGCGGTCAAATCTTCTGCTGCACAGAGCGCTTTCAGACAGTGGGCGGGCCGGCCCTTCTTCATGATGATGGGCGTGAGAAAGACGTCTGCAGCGCCAACGTCAAAGAGCCCCTGGATGAGCGGTTCATAGGTCTCAGGGCTCATGTCGTCAATATTCGCCTCTACCTGGAAATGGCGCGATGAGCGCCCGGGCTGAGGTCGCCAGGATATTGCGTCAGCGTTCGCTCTCTTAGCGGGTTGATAATCCCCCAGGGCGATGCGCAACACGTTGGGCAACTCAAAATCTCGAGTGCCAATACCATAGCCAATCTTCTCCGGTTGGAAGTGCCCCGCTGGACTGAATTCATCGACGTTGGTGCTCAGGATCGCGGCACCTGTGGGCGTCGTGCACTCCCCCTGAACGCCGCCATAGGTGCACGGAGCGCCCCGTAATAATTCTTGAGTTGCCGGTCCAGGCACCGGAAAGCGTCCGTGGGCACAGTCTACCCAGCCCGACCCGACCTCCACGGGGTTGCAGAGGATCAACTCTGGAGCCAGATAGGTGATTGCCGCTGCGGCGGCGACGATATCCACAATGGAGTCCACGGCGCCAACCTCATGAAAGTGGACGTCTGACGGCGGGATATCATGAATTTTTCCCTCTGCCTGGGCGATGGCCTCAAACATCTTCAGAGCCCGCTCTCGGATGGGCGGCGCTAGGGGCGCATCCTCCACCAACCTGACGATGGTGCTGTAGTGCCGATGATCTTGGGTGTCGCTGGTGGTGATGTGAGCATGGCATCCGCGAATACCCTGCTTTTGCCCTTGGGAGAGTTCAAGCTGGAAGTCTGCGGTTAGCGGAAGCAGGCCAAGCTGCTCTCGCAGCCAGGCTTCGGGTACGCCAAGGTCGACCAGGGCAGCCAGGTGCATATCGCCAGCGATACCGCAGCTGGGCTGGTAGAACAAGGCCCTCAAGGCTTAGACGGTCTGTTCGGTCTGGGGAGCGAAGTAAGCCTGGGAGGTAGCCGCTGCGATGAAATTTTCCTTGAAGTGCAGCATGCTCTGCATGTCCGCATTCACCGCGTCCAGGCCATTCTCGAGAACGAAGGCATAGCTACGCTGAAATTCTGAGAGCGGTGCTTTCAGCAAGGGCGCGTCGTAATAGCCGTCGAAGGCTTCCGGATTGCCCCATCCCAGCCAGCGTCGACCCGCCAAAAAGCGCCCCGCCTTCATGCCGACTAGTCCCATGCCGGAAGCTCGTGCACGATCCAGCAGCGGCCTTAAAGCCTTCATGGTCGGTGAGCCTGGGAGAATGGAGCGGTCATTCCAGTCGTACCAGCCGCCTGGGGTGATAGCGATCATGGCCAGGTCAAAGTGGCCGGTATCGATGGCCGCCGACAGGACGGCTTCTGCATTTTGATGGGTAGATAGACCCAGGTAGGAAACTTTTCCGGCGGCCTTCGCCCGTTCGAAGGCGCGATGAACTTCTTCGCTGCGAACGGTAGAAACGTTGTTTTGGCCCATATAGTAGTAGGCGTCAACGTGATCGACTCCCATCTCGCCCAGAGACTCATCAAGGAAGGCCAGCCAGCCTGCGGCGGCTTTTTTGGCCTCGGCAACGCTGAGTTCCTCATCCCATTCAATGTCGGCGGGTACGAAGCCCTTGGAAATGAGGAAGATATCATCGCGATGAGACTGTAAAAACGGTGCCAGATTGCGTTCGGCATCGCCATAGTAGTGCTTAAAGCCAACGTCGAAGGTATTCACGCCGGCTTCGAAAGCGGCGTTGAGCAGGTGATCTTGGCGGCTCCTCGATAGGGTTGCGCCGCAGCCGAAGATCAGCCGGCTCGATTGGTGCCCCGTTCTGCCCAACCGTTGATAGCGCATGGCGGGCAGCGGGCCGTCTAATCCAGCGGCTTCCTTGGCCTTGAAGAGTGATGCGTGAACATCGCCGGTGCGCAGCAGGCTACTTGCGCCCACGGTCACCAACGTACCGTACTGGAGGGCTCGCCTTCGAGACGTATTTATGCGCTCGACCAGTGACGTCTGAATTTTCGATTCTTGGGCCATGATGTTCCTCCATTCCCCAATGCGTCTCAGGATCATACCCAGACCGCCTGGGCATTCAAATGTCGATTTTCCGTTCTAGTCTGAGCGGGCTTGCTCATTTAAAGATGGGTGGCATCTATTCCAGGCTCGAGCGGTTACTATACCGGTCCACCTGGTATCGAGGTCGCGATGAATCGGTTCTTTCGAAATATAAGGCTCTATCGTATTCAATCGGCTTGGCCTCAAGACGAGGTCGGGCTGTCTCAGGCACTCGACGGAGCGGCATTTAAACCCTGTGGCACCTTCAATGAGCGCAGTAGCGGCTTTGAAGCGCCAGTAGAGGGGGCTGGGGACGCGCTATGCAGGTCCCTGATGGGGGCCGACCTACTCCAGCTTCGGGTACAGAGCCGCATTATTCCCGTTGCAGCCGTGCAGGAAGCCTTGACTGAGCGCATGGAGGCCTATCGGTCCCGCACGCGAACTGAGCCCTCGCGTCGTGAGCGGCGAGAACTTAAGGAAGAAATCTACGGGCAATTGCTGCCCCAGGCCCTGCTGAAGTCGGACCGGGTGCAGGCAGCCTATCTTCGTCAGCAGGGCGTATTGGCCATCGGCACAGCGTCTGAAACGGCTGCAGAGAACTTTTTGCAAAACCTCGCTCGAGGTATGGTGGGCTTGAAATATATCCCCCTGTCCTTCGACAAAGCCCCCACGGAATTACTGAATAAGGTCTTTCTGGGTGGTCAGTCGGGGTCTCTGACTCTGGGCAGAGAGGCGCGCATGCGTGACCCCAGCGATCCAGGGACGTCGGTAAATTGGCTAGATGTGGACCTGGCCGATGAGGCGGTTCGCCGCCATATCGTTGAGGGCATGAGGCTTGATCGGCTGGGTATGGTCCTAGATGGCATGCTGACCTTCGTGCTGGATGAGAACCTGGTGTTCCGCAAACTGCGGCTGGCGGATCAAGAAGAGGCGGTGGTTGAGGAGGAAGATCCCTTGGCCCAGCATGACGCGTACTTTGTGGTGATGATGGGTGCAATCCAGGCCCTGCTTTCCGCCTTGGAAGAGGCGCTCGGCAATCCGGTGAGCTAGGGAACTGGGACTAGCTTGGATGGCCTCCCTAGAGCGGCCGCGCTGGCAGACGATTCGGATCATTCGTGGCATGCTCTTTCCATGAAGAGGGAGAGCGCCATGCGGTTACTGTGTTTTCTGGTTTTGGGTGGGCTGCTTGGTGGCTGCGATGCTGCCGTCCAGACAAAGAGCGGGTCGGGGGATACCCAGGGCTTGGATCTACCGAATATTGTCGTGCTCTTTGCCGACGACCTGGGCTACGGCGATTTGGGCAGTTATGGTCACCCCAATATTCGGACCCCTAACCTAGACGCGTTGGCTGCACGGGGCCAGCGCTGGACGGATTTTTATATGGCCGCTTCGGTCTGTTCCCCAAGCAGGGCGGCTCTTCTCACCGGCAGGTTGCCCGTTCGCACGGGTCTCTACGGTGACGTGATTCGCGTTTTTTTTCCCGATGAGGCCGAAGGATTCCCGGCGGATGAGCTGACGTTGGCAGAAGCCCTGAAGCGGCACGGCTATCGCACTGGCATCTTTGGCAAATGGCACTTAGGGGATTCGGCGGATGCGCTGCCCACGCGGCATGGCTTCGACAGCTGGTTGGGGGTGCCATACTCCAATGATATGAACTGGGTGGGTCAGCCCGAGTTCGAGGAGCTGGTTCGCCTTTCATTGGTCAATGATATTGAGACGCGAACACGCCTCTTCGCCGATCGGGCGGCAAAGTATGCGGCGCCCGAGGCGGCCTATTGGGAGGTGCCGCTGGTCCATAGCCACAGGCGTTCCGATGGTGTCTTTGAAGATAGCCTGGAGCAGCCCACGGATCAGGCCGAGCTGACTCAGCGCTATACCGAGGCGGCCATCGCCTTTATGGAAGCGTCGGAAGACGCGCCCTTCTTCGTCTATCTCCCCTACACGATGCCACATACTCCGCTGTTTCGAAGTGACGCCTTTGCCGGACAGAGCATTGGCGGACGCTACGGCGACACGGTTGAGGAGATTGACTGGAGCGTCGGAGAAATTCAGCGGGCGCTTCGGCGCTTGGGGCTGACCGAGGAAACTCTGGTGGTCTTTACCAGCGACAATGGCCCCTGGCTCACCATGAGAGAGGAGGGGGGGAGCGCTGGGTTGCTGCGAAACGGCAAGGGCACCACTTTCGAGGGTGGTATGCGCGTCCCCGCCATATTTTCATGGCCAGGGAAAATTGCGCCGGGGGTGACCAGCGAAATAGGCGCCTCACTGGATTTATTCACCACGGTGATGGCGCTGTTGGATGAGGAAGCAGAGACTGCCCTGGATGGCCTTGATTTGGGCCCGACGCTCTTTAGCGGCGCTGCCAGTCCTCGGTCCGAGATGCCCTACTACCGGGGTGGAACCCTTTATGCCTATCGGCAGGGACTTTGGAAGCTTCACTTGGTTACTGAGGGAGCCTATGGTCAGGCGCCCCCCAAGACCGTGCATGAAACGCCCCAGCTGTTTCATCTTGGGCGGGATCCTGCCGAGCGTTTTGATGTAGCGGATCAACATCCAGAGGTCGTTGACGCGCTGCGCCAGGCCGTGGACGCGCATCGCGCCTCGATCACCAAGAAGCCCTCGCGCTTCGATCAAAGAGTTGCCCTGGTCCAGCAGCGGATGCAGCAAGAGGCATCTCCCGCGAGTCGGAATGAGCCCTAGCGCACTCCGGATTCCCAGCGCCAAGGATATTGATCCAGACTGGCTGACGGCGTGTTTGCGTCAGCGGGGTTATGACGTTCAGGTAGGGAGCTTTCAGGCTGCGCGCGTGGGCACTGGCCAGATTGGGATGTGTGTGCGCTACGCACTGCACTATACCTCTGGTGAGGGGCCCATAAGCCTGGTGGGGAAGTTTCCGTCGGACGATCCCGGTAGCCGACATACCGGGGTGGTGCTTCAGAACTTTCTTAAAGAGGTGCGCTTTTATCAAACACTGCAGCCTCATCTTTCCATCCGCACCCCGCGCTGTTACTTCAGTGAAATCCAGGATCAGGGTCCGACCTTTTTTCTGCTGCTGGAGGACCTGGCACCCTCATTACAGGGCGATCAGCTCTCAGGCTGCACGGGTCAGGTGGCCGAGCGGGCGCTGTCGGAGCTGGTAGGACTGCACGCGCCCAGCTGGTCTGATGAAAGGCTAAAGACCCTTGATTGGCTGCATGGAGCAAAGGCCGAGGCTGGCCTTGCACAGGATTTATATCAGGCCCAAATGCCTGGGTTCATCGCCCGCTTTGGTCAGCAGTTGGATGCCGACGAAATTGCCCTAATTAGAGAGTATGGCGCCGCTCAGGACGCTCGAAGGGATCTGGGGCTGCCGGAATTTTTTTCCATCATCCACGGGGACTATCGCCTGGATAACTTACTCATCGGTGGGCCGTCGGAGACACCGTCAGTGACTGCGGTAGATTGGCAGACCGTGGCCTTGGGGAACCCCCTAACGGATGTGGCTTACTTCGTGGGTGCCGGGCTGACGCCGGAAGTGCGTCGCCCGATTGAGTTGAATTTGGTCCAAGGCTATCACCAGGGTCTGGTCGAGGCCGGGGTGCGGGGCTTTTCATGGGATGCCTGTTGGCGGTCCTATCGGCTGGGCGCCTTTGCCGGGATCACCGTAGCCGTTATTGCCGCCATGCTGGTTCAGCGCACGGAGCGTGGTGATCGAATGTTTTTGACCATGGCCAAACGTCATGCTCGCCATGCGCTTGATCTGAGGGCGACGGAGCTGCTGCCCTAGCGCAGGCCCTCCCAGGCCAGGCGCTCAGACGCTGCCGGATCATTGACCAACCGGGGTTTGTGGTCAAAGCTCATTGTTGCTCGGTGGTGAGGGTCATAGGCGGGCCAGCCAGGATCACCTTCTTTGATAAAGCGGCACCATGCCTGATGCATTTCGTTGGCAAGATGCTGAGGTGAGTCGCCCGGGCCGAGGAAGACGTCCACGCCGGCTCGGTCCAGGTTATTGAAGACGAATGGAATTTCTAGAGCATGGGTAGCGCCCAGCTTGCCGCCAAAGGCTCTGGATCGCCAATTGAACAGGTACATCCAGGTGGCCGCTTGGGCTTCAAAGCGGGCTTCGGCCAGTCGAATGCCCGGAATACGAAAGAGATGGTCGCTGGTGAGCGCAATAAGCAGGGCCTGGGCATCGGCATCTGGGCGCGTCTTGCGATAGGTGTTTAGGGTCGCTGCGGCGCCCAAGCTTCCAGCCATTCGGTTCAGCTTCCCATCATCCACTTCCCCGAAGCCCCAGAGGGTGGTCTCGTCGGCATTGCTGCCCGTCAGTACGGCCACCTGACTGCCCATGCCGGCGCTGATGGCATCAATAGGCGACAGGGGCAATAGCGACGTGCCGTGCACGGGATAGAAAGGAGAGACAGAAACCCCCAAAGCGTTAGCCCCGAGGGCCTCATGTTCAAAGTGAGCGATGGTGCGCTGTTGGGCCGCCAGGATGTCCTCTGCGGGCACGGACAACAGGCGCTCTCCCCGTGGGTCCGCGAGTTCATGCAAAAACTGTTGCGTGACCTGGAGCGCTGCCTCCCTGGGCAGGGTGTGGTGCCCTGCGCCGCTTTGGGGAATGGCGCGTTGAAACAGGCCCTGGGCTTGGTTTGCTGCTAGCAGCGTAGCAACGCTGAAACCGCCTGCGGATTCTCCGGCCACGGTAACGCGGTCGGGGTCGCCACCAAAGGCGCCGATATTGTCTTTGACCCAGCTTAGAGCGGCGATTTGATCGAGCGTTCCGTTGAATCCCGAGGTGGCATATGCCTCGCCCAGGCTCGATAGATCGGCGAAACCAAGAGCGCCCAGACGATAGTTGATGGTGACCACCACGATGTCGGCATCCCGTGCGAATCGAGTGCCGTTATACCAGGGGACGGCGCCTTGGCCCGTGCGGTATCCGCCCCCGTGAATCCAGACCAAGACCGCGCGTTCGGCTCTGTCGCCGGGTTCAATGGCCGTCAGAGGGGCTGAAATATTCAGCGTTAGGCAGTCTTCATCCCAACGGGCAACGGTGGCGCCGGTGAGTCCTCCTGTCACCGTTTGAGGTGCGGCCGGACCAAATCTCAGAGCGGCCAGCGTATCAGCGAAGGGCGGTATGGGCTGTGGTGCCTTAAAACGGAGGTCTCCCCTTGGAGCCTGGGCATAGGGGATACCCGCGAACAACAGGGTGTCTTCCTTGATCCTGCCCTGGATGGGGCCGCAGGGTGGCCTGACGATTGGGTTCATGGGGCGTCGGCAGGCCGTGGGGTGACCAGGGGGTAGCGCCTGGGGAATTGATCAAACAGAGTCTTGAGCCCCAGTAGCGTTTCTGGGTCGCCGGCGATCTCCAATTGTCCTTCGGTGATCAGCTGGGGTGCGTTGGATAGGCCCATCAGCAGGCGCTTAAAGTTAAGCGCAGACAGGGTGAGCGTGGCGTCAGCAGCGTCGTCCAGGCGATCTTTGAAGTAATTCAGCACGCTATTTTCAATGACAAGCAGGTAGCTGCAATCGAGATCGCTGAAGTGAAGCTGCAGCCGAATCCGCCTTCCCGCTACGGCGGCGGGCAAAAGCCGGACGGCCAGGACCTGGAAAAAGTTCTCGATGGGCATGCCCGCAGCGATACCGCCGCTGGCTTGAAACGCTTGGGTCTCAGGTAGCCCGTGACGAAGTTCCAGGGCGCCGGAAAGGTAGAAATTTCGCCATGGGGCAGACTCCGATTGATAGCCCAACTGTTCTAATGTGTCTGCCAGCAGCGCTCTGCCCTGGACGTGATCGGGTTCCGCCATGACCACATGGTTGAGTACCTCAGCCACCCAGCGGTAGTCGCCCGCCTCAAAACAGGGTCGGGCCCTCTCTACGACCGCATCTGAGCCACCCATAAATTCGAGGTAGCGCCGGGCTTGCTCGATTGGCGGCAGCGGGTGCAGGGACGCGGGGTTGCCATCGAAGAAACCCAGGTACTTAACATAAACGGCTCTGCTGTTGTGATGCACGGTGCCGTAGTAGTCCCGATTGTAAAATTCCTTGGCCAGGGTCGGGGGGAGCGATAGCTGCTCCGCGATTTCTTCCTTATTGAAGCCACGATTGGCAAGGCGCAACGTTTGATCGTGAATGTATTTATAGAGATCTCGCTGTTTCTCTAGGTATTCAATGGCGGGCTCGCGCCCCCAAATCGGCCAGTGGTGTGAGGCGAACTGAATCTCTAGACGATCACCGAAAAGCTCGATGGACTCGTTGATCTGAGCTGACCACGCCAGCGCGTCCCTGACCTGAGCACCCCGAGGCGTATAGACGTTGTGCAAGTGATGGGAGGTGATTTCCGACATGCACAGCGCCTTAAATCGGGGCAGATAGAAGACAAATTCGGCTGGGGCCTCGGTGCCCGGAGTCATCTGAAATTCAATCTCGATGCCGTCTATCACTCTTCGGTCGCCGGTCTGGCAGATGAAATCCGTGGGAACGAGAAAGCCCGTAGTGCCCATGGATAGGGCAGCCCCGAGGCCGGTGGTGACGAAGCCTCGAGGCGATGGTTCCAGCAGGTTGCCATACATGTAGGTGGCTCGGCGATTCATGGCGTTGCCGGCCAGAACATTCTCGTTAAGCGATTCGTTGACAAAGTGTTCGGGAGCGATGATTGGCACGGTGCCGTCGGCCACTTGCTCAGGGCTGACTACGCCAAGAACGCCCGCAAAGTGATCTGCGTGGCTGTGTGTATGCAGGACGGCAACGACCGGACGTTCGCCTAGGTGTGTATTAGCCAGGGATAGCGCGGCGCTCGAGCTTTCGGAAGAGGTCAGCGGATCGACAATAATCCATCCCGTTTCGCCCTGGATCAGCGTCATGTTGGCAATATCGAAAGATCTGACTTGATATAGTCCGGGACAGATTTGGTACAGGCCATGATGCTGGGCGTTCAGCTGGGCCTGTCGCCAAAGGCTCGGGTTCACGGTATCCGGCGCCTCCGCCGCCAGGAAGCTTAACTTCTCAAGGTCATAGGAGACGTCGCCGTCCTCGCGCTGAAGGGTCATGGGATCCAGGCTCGCAATGAAGCCCCGGGCAGCATCCTCGAAGCTTCGCGTGTCCTCAAAATTCAGTTCGGCCTTGATCCGGCGCTGAGCCTCTCGAGTATGCTCCGAGGCCGCCTTAGGTTGGCGAAGGGGTTCTGGCAAGGGGTCGTAGGACATGTGGACTCTTTCTCTAGGCGGCTTAGGTCAGGTGTTCAGCACGGGCATCGTCATCTGGGCCGGCTTCCAGGGTCTTGAAGTAGACCCTGGCAGCCTCAATCACTCGGGGCGCAAGCCAAATAGCAGAGAGCATGGTGGGGATGGCCATGAGCGCAAAGGAGCCGTCGATAAGGCTGACCGCGGATTCGATGGAGACCAGCGCGATAACGACAATGGATCCCACGAATACCCACCGATAGGCATCACGGTAGCGTGTACCGAAGACAAAGCTCGCGCATTGGGAGCCGTAAAAAGAATAGGTGAAGATTGTGGTTGTCGCGAAGCACAGCACGCAAACAAATATGATCACGGTGCCGATGGGGCCCAACAGAGTGGTAAAGGCATTGGCCGTTAGGGTGACGCCCTGCGCGGCCTCGCTTTGCCACGTGTCGGCCACCAATATCATTAGAGCTGTGGCGGTGCACACAATTAGGGTGTCGATAATGGGTCCGATCATAGCCACTAAGCCCTCTCGAATGGGCTCCTTGGTTTTCGCAGCGCCGTGCACTAAGGACTCGGTGCCCATTCCCGCTTCGTTGCTGTAGGCGCCACGCTGCACGCCATAGATGATCATGGCCAAAAGCCCGCCGCCCGCCACGGCCTCTCCTGTGAAGGCATCGTGCAAGATGCTCGCAAAGGCTCCGGGGACGGATCCGAAATTCATGATCAGCGCTGCGGCGATGGCCGCTAAGTACATAAGCGTCATGGCAGGGACAAGAATGCGCGCCGTTTTCGCAATGCGATGCAGGCCCCCGAAGATGACCGCACCGGTTATTCCGGCCAACACAAAGCCGCTCACGAGATTAAAGGTAAAGGGGTCCTCGTCTGCTGGCAGGAAGCCCTGATCGATAAAGATAAGGTCTCTGATGATCTGAATCAGTTGATTGCTCTGCAGTGCAGGTAAACAGCCGATCAAGCCGACCACGGCGAAAAAGTAGGCTAAAAAATGCAGGCGTTTGGGCAGGGCTTCGCGGATGACGTACATAGGGCCGCCCTGGAGTTCGCCCTGATCGTCGCGTCCTCGATACATCACGGCCAGGGAACAGGTGAAGAACTTTGTTGCGATGCCCAAGATCGCGGTCATCCACATCCAAAATATCGCACCCGGACCACCAATTTTAATGGCTAGCGCAACCCCTGCTATATTGCCCATGCCGATGGTGCCCGCTAGGGCCGCAGACAGGGCGCTGGCATGGTTGATGTGACCAGGATCATCCGGGTTGTCATATTTGCCTCGAACGAGGTCTACCGCATGGCCCAGATAGCGGAAGGGCGCGAAGCGCGATCGGATCAAAAAGAAAAGGCCTCCACCCAGCAGAAGGCACAGCAGCCAGGGGCCCCAGGCAAGTTCTGCGTAGCGTGTGGTGATCAGTTGAATGGTGTCGAGCATGCTGTTGGCCTTAAATGCTGGGGCAAGAGTAAACATTTAGAGCGCCGAGCGCACCCAGCGTCTGGGCGTTTCGCTGGTTTGTCCGGTCGGCGCTGGCTATGCTGCCAGAGGTCCGCATCAGTTGAGGAGATTTGAGGAGTGAAAGACGCCATGGACGATAACCCGGGGCACGGCCCACTGGGTCAGGGTAGCGAATACGTCGATACCTATTCTCCTGAACTGTTGTTCCCCATGTCCCGAGCGCAGTGTCGTGAGCGGGCCGATGTCACACCCAGGTCGACGTGGTCTGGTGAGGATCGCTGGACCGGTTACGAATTTTCCTGGCTTGATGCCCAGGGTCTTCCTCGAGTGGTGGCGCTCATTTGTACCGTGCCCGTGACCTCGACGAGCGTTGTGGAGAGCAAGTCCTTTAAACTCTATTTGAATGGCTTTGCCCAGACTCGATATGCCTCGCATGAGGCAGTCCGGGAAACCCTGACCGAAGATCTGAGCCGCGCCTTTGGGGCGCCGGTAGGGATCGAGCTGTTGGCGTTAGACGATTTGGGCCGTTGGCCCCGGTGCCTGCCGGGGACGAGCCTGGATGATAGGGTCCTTGAGACGCAGCAATATCAGCGGACGGCTGGCCTGCTTGGCCTCAAATCGGGGCAGGGGGGTATCGTTCATGAACAGCTGAAAACCGATCTTTTTCGCAGCCTTTGCCCGGTAACCGCTCAGCCTGACTGGGCGACAATATGGATCGATTACCGTGGTCCGGCCATAGATCATCAAGGGCTGCTGGCTTATTTGATTTCTTATCGCCAGCACCAGGCTTTCCACGAGACCACGATTGAACTCATCTTTCAGGATATTTTGGCCCACTGCGGCTGCAGCGAGCTAACCGTCTACGGCCTCTTTCAGCGACGCGGTGGCCTAGACATTAATCCCATACGCAGCACCGCAGAAACTCAGGCTTTCCGAGTGCGCCTGCCCCGGCAGTAAGCCTAGTCTCGGCGGCTGGGCGCTAGGTTGCTGCGCAGCCAACGCCACCAGGACTTTCCCTGGCGCATCGATCGCTCCAGGCTGTCCATTTGATCAGCCAACCCTGGGCCGTCCGCCAATAGGGCACCTCGAGTAACCAGGGTCTTGGAGGCATCGAGTTCGCGAATGACCTGAGCGGGGTTGCCGGCCGCAATCACGTTTGCCGGGATGTCGCGCGTCACCACCGAGCCGGCACCAATAACGGCGTTGTCGCCGATGTGAATGCCCTTGCAGACCGTGGCACCATCACCGATCCAGACATTGTTGCCGAGGACGATGGGCGCCGTTTGCCCGATAGCCTGGGTTCTGTCGTACAGGTCATGCCAGTCGGCGTCGGTGAGATAGGCTCCTGCCGCCAGCATGGTGCCTTCACCGATGGTCACGCTTGAGGCCGAATCGATGCGCACCCCGGGACAGATCAGCACGTAGTTCTGAATATCGATCATGCCCTGATAATCGTGCATAGCCCAGGTTGTCAGCCTCACGTTTCGATCGCTGGCGGCAATCACGTGCACCGCATCGCCAAAGCTGATTTGGCGTCCGTACAGTTTCAGGAACCAGGGTTTCATCATCATGGCATGGGGCCCCAGGGCATCGAGCTGAGGTCGAATAAAGTGGTCGACCCAAAATGCTTCAAACTTGCGCTGAAGTATTTTTAGGCTATAGGGGCGATGGTCGTCACGCATTCTTCATTCCGCCTGGGCAGGAGCCGAGTCAGGGAGCATACCAAGTAGGAATCTTCGCCTATTTGCTTTAGGATTTCTCCCCCCAATGGTGGCCCACCTAGGCCCCTTGAAGGCGATATGCTGTGAACTCCGCCAGGCCTGGAAGGGAGCAACGGTAACAGTGGCGTCGGGCTTTGAGTAAGGCTGGGTGGGTTGCCACCAATTTATTGGCTGGTCCGTCGGAGAGGTGGCAGAGTGGTCGA
>DKNY01000020.1:40340-55185 GCA_002470275.1 Gammaproteobacteria bacterium UBA7376
GAATCCCTCTCTCTCCGCCAACTCTCGATGCTTTGAGTCGAATAAAAAAATAATCGACGAAGGAGATGAGATAATGACAAAGGTCAAGAGAAAGCTGGCCACTATCTTGGCGACCGACTGCGTCGGATTCAGCAAGCATATGGAGGCCGACGAAGAAAGTACGTTGGCAAGTCTGAATGCCTGTCGATCTATTATCGACTCCCACATCAGCGACCACGGTGGTCGTATCTTTCATACTGCCGGGGATTCGGTGATTGCTGAATTCGATAGCCCGGTGGAATGTGTTAACGCAGCGCTAAAATTTCAGGAGGCGCTCTTTGCTCGCAACCGTGAAGTGGAGGTGCAGCCCCCGCTGCTCTGGCGTGTTGGGGTGCATGTGGATGACATCATTATCGAAGGAGACAACGTCTACGGGAGTGGCGTGAACATCGCGGCTCGACTGGAGAGCCATTGTGAGCCGGGCGAAATTTTGGTGTCTCGAGTGGTTCAGGAACAGGTCGCCAAGCGCGTCAGCTTTTCTATCGACGCTGCCGGGTCTCGAAGTCTTAAAAACATCGCCGATGATTTTGAAGTCTTCAGCGTGGCTACATCCTCCTCCCAGGCTGCGGCCAAGGTGTCTCCTCAGACACCCTCGCAAAACGAGCAAAGCCCAGCCTATGAACAGGGGAAGCCTAAGTTGGCCATTCTACCCTTTAGTAACGCCAGCAGAGATGACGATAGCGGCTTTTTAATCGACGGCATCGTAGAGGATTTGATTACTGAATTTTCGATGATGCGAGAGTTCGAAATTCTCTCCCGTGCAACCGTATCGGAATTTAAGATTGGGTCTGATGATGCGCTGACCTTTGCCAAGGAATTTGGCGTTAACTTCTTAGTCAGCGGTGGTGTCCGATCCTCCGGGTCCCGCATTCGATTAAGCATTGAGTTGACCGATGCTACCAACGGTAGCGTACTCTGGAGCAACAAGTACGACCGAGTCCTGGACGATGTTTTTGAAATTCAGGATGAGATTGTTCGCAAGATCACCATCGAGCTGCTGGGGGAAATTGAAATTACCAGTCTGCAGCGTTCCAAGCGCAAACCGACTGAAAACTTCAGTTCCTACGAGCTGCTGCTTCGCGGAAAGGAACAGCACCACCTGTTTAGCCGAGAAGCCAACGCCCGCGCCCTAGAGTTTTTTGACAAGGCCATTGAGCTTGATTCGGGTAACGCCCAGGCCCACGCCTGGAAAACCTGTACGCTGGGCCAGGGCATGGTGCGTGGCTATCTGGAGGGCGATCTGGAGGGCATTCAGCGCGAGGCCATGATGCATTTGTCCAAAGCGCTGGACTTGAATGAAAACGACTTTGAATGCCACCGAATGCTGTCCGCCGTGTACTTGTCCGGTCACAATTACGTCAAGGCGGAGGAGCACGGCCGCAAGGCGTTTCAGCTCAACCCCAATGACCCCCGCGTGCTCTCCGGCACCGGGGAGGTATTGGTTAGAATCGGGCATGTAGAGGAGGGCCTGGAAATGCTCATGAAAGCCCTGCTACTGGACCCGGTCCCCATGGGTCAGTCCACGTCAGATAACCGATATCGAGACATCGTGCTGGGTCTTTTTTGTGCTGAAGACTTTGCGGCATGCATCGAGCATGCAAGGAAGATAAGGCACCTGGAACCTCGATCCTGGTTATTCCTGATGTATAGCCTGAACGCCTTGGGGCAGGACCCCACCAGCACCCCGGAATATAAGAATCACAGGGATACGCTTCAGGACGTGGATTGGCTGGCCACCATCGAGCGTTTTCATTTGCCCGAGGAAGATCGCAACGCCAAGCTTGCTGACGTCGCCAGCCGTCTATTTGCCTGACCCCCAGCGCTCCTGTCTAGCGGTAGCGTATTCGGCTCATAAAGGCAGAGACAGCGGTTTCACAGGCATCTGTCTTTCTCGCGACCTGGTCAAGCCCTTCAGCTTCGATGACCTTCAGCGCGTTAGCGTGCCATCCCGCGCTGATCTTTTTTCCTTCGATAAGTGCATTGACCTCTGCCAGCAAGCGATCGCTGCAGACCGTGGGCGCGGCACGCTCGGAATTCGACAGGTCCTCGTTTCCTGGCGTACAGGCCCACATCAACGCAGGCATGCAGATCAGCGTCACAGTGACCACGTTTTTGAAAGGTAATCTCATCATTGACCTCGGTAAATGGCAGTGCGTGAGGAGCGCATACTCGGACTTACCGAGTATGCGCACTCACAATGGCTAGGGTGCTGGAACGACGTCGGAGCAGTCACCGTTACGCCGGTTTTCACAGACCTGATAGCTGCGGCCCGATAGGCGCCGGGAGGTTTTGAACTTACCATCATTCCGGGTCTTGATCGGTCGAAGCCTGCCTTCCACGAAGACTTTTACTCTGCGCGTTTCAGCTCCACTCCACTGCAAAATGTTGCGATTTCCGCGGAAATTCCATCGGACGAGGAGCTCAATCGCGGGAGGAGGTTCTACCACCTCATCGTCCTCTACGGTGACTTCCACGGTGGCATCGCTGGCGGCCCCTGCATCGTCCGTTACCCTAAGCGTGACCGGATAGAGGCCTGGTTCAGCATAGCTGTGAGTGATCGTGTCGCCCAGGTCGGTGCTGCCGTCACCTAGGTCCCATTGAAAGTCGATCAGATAGCCGTCAGCGTCGCTGGAGCCGCTGCCATCAAAGATAATTTCTTGGCCTGGTTTCACCGCGGTCGCGTCGGCCTCAATCACGGCCTCTGGCGGTAGGTTGGGCTCGTTGACGGAGATCACCTCTAGCGCGGTATCTGCTAGGCCCTCAGCATCGGTGACGGTGAGCGTCACCTGGTACTCACCTGGAGCTTCGTAGGTGTGCTCAACGGCGGTAACGCCACTGGCCGTCGTGCCATCGCCCAGGTCCCATTCGAAGGTCTCGATGCCGGTATCATCTGTGGACTCAGAACCGTCCAGTAAAACCACCAGGGGCGCAGTTCCCTGAATGGGTTCGGCGATGAGGACGGCACTCGGTGGTGCGTTGGGTTCAGGTTCGGGCTCCTGGGCATCGAAGGAGGCCATCAGAGACTCGACCGTCGCATCGGTATAGCCGTACATCAGCACGAAATAAACGCCAACGCTCGCTTCCTCAAAGCTACAGCGTTCCTCGTTGCCAATGATCCAGGAGCGACACTCGTAGGAGGAGATATCGGGCATTTCGGCATAGCTGACGTAGAGATCTGCATCACCGGGGCCACCGCTTGTGGTGACCGTTATTTGCTCCACGCCCTCAGGTACCGTGACGCTGAAGAATCGGCTTTCTCCCGCAGCAAGGCTGAAGTTTTCGAACGGTACACCGTTTTCAAGTTCCTGGATTTCAGGTTCCGGCCGCTCCGGCAGTCCGCCCACATCACAGCTGCCTGTGACCGTGAAGAGCGCATCGGCAGCCGCGGGCTGAATAAAGCCAAAGCCGTAGGCGTTATCTCGCCCCTCAGCCCCTAGATCCACCGCAGACCTGGCCAGCGCTGCTCGAATTTCCTCACTGCTACAGGTGGGATGTAAGCCCCAAACCAGGGCCGCCGCGGCGGCAACGTGAGGAGTTGCCATGGAGGTGCCGCTATAGGCGGCATAGCCACCGTCCAGAACCGTTGAATTGACGCTAACGCCGGGCGCTGCGAGTTCTACCTGTTCGTTCTTCTGAGAAAAAGAGGCGACCTCAAGATTTTCATCCACCGCAGCCACGCTAACGACCACATCATAAGAGGCTGGATAGCTCGCCTGACCGGAACCATCGTTACCCGCCGCGGCGATGGAAAGAATGTTTTGACTTCGAGCCTCCTCGAAGGCTTCTTCTTCAGCCGCGCTTGGGTAGCCGCCACCCAGACTCATGGAGATCACGTTAGAGCCCGCTTCAATGCAGGAGTCCACAGCGTCAATCAGATCTGAGGCATAGCCCCATAGGCCGTCATCATCGAAAACTTTGACGATATGTAATGTCAATCCGGCCGAGGTGTTGGCGCCAACGACGCCCTCGCCATTGTCCAGGGCAGCAATCGTGCCCGCCACATGGGTGCCGTGGGAGTCGCCAGGTTCAGACCAACTGCCGGTACCCTCTTGGGCCATACCCGTCACTCGGCCCGCCTTGGGAAGATCCGGGTGATCCATCTCATAGCCTGAATCGATAACGCAAACTTTGCGGTCGGTGCCAAAGGTGCTGAGATCGGCTGAACCGATGGCGCTCACGCCCCATGGCACCTCTTGGGCTAGGGTGGTGGCTTTTAGATAGCGTCGAGGGTCAATTTCTACGGATTCGACGGCGTTGTGTTTGCGGAGGCGCTGTAGCTCCTTTTTGCTGAGCTGGGCAGCAAGGATTCTTCTCTTCTTTAACTTGCGTTTGAGTTTGCCTTGCTGACGACGAATCTCACGCTCGGCAGCAAACTCCTGCCCTGGTTTGAATTTGACAATGTATCGGTCGGTGGCGTTGGACCCACGCTCAGCGGCCATGGCTGGGCCTGAGAGGACAGAGAGCACTAGCGCGCCAGCGATGAGGGCCGTGGCGGCAATGACGGGTGATAACCGGAAGGCGGAAAGAGACATGTATTTCTCCTTATTATTTGTTGTTATTCGAGCTGTTCTACATCGACTCCTGATGCTTGTTCATTCCACGACAGCTCTTTACAGCTGTGCTCTCACTACAGCAACAAGCGTGCCGTTACGAACAGTTTTTCGAAAACACGTTATTTAACGAAGGCTTGCTTAGACCTCCCAGACTGATCAGTAAGGTTGAGCGTACTTAATCGCCAAGCCAACCGGAAAATGGTTGCCGAGTGGCAAGACTTTTCCGAGGAGATTACGCTCCTCGAACAAATCCGAGGATCGCTCACCGATCAAGCCGAGGTGTATATAAATTGCTGATACACAGGTTGGTATGAGTTCGCACTTTGCGAAAAACCGCTATCCATCGACGGTAGAGGAATATAACCAGGACTAGCAATTTAGCGGGCTAAAGCGCAGTAAGCATGGTGGCCACCAGCGGATGCCGAATAACATCCCGTTCATTGAGGTTTACCACATCAACTTTACCCAAGGGATCAAGGCGCTCCACCAACTCCTGTAGGCCAGATATACCCGGCAGCAGGTCGCTTTGATCCGGGTCACCCGCAAGCACCATGGTGGTATTCCAGCCATAGCGCGTGACCAGCATCTTGAGCTGCGTATAGGTGCAGTTTTGGGCTTCGTCAACGACGACAAAGGCATTGTTAAAGGTGCGGCCTCGCAGATAAGCGATAGGCGCAATTTCTATGACCTCCTCAGCCATCAGCGCCTTGACCTTTTTACCGCCCATGCGTTCGCACAGCACGTCGTATATGGGGCGTAGATAGGGCGCTAACTTGTCTTCGATACCGCCGGGCAGGAAGCCCAAAGTTTCCCCGGCATCGATTGCCGGACGGCAGAGAATAATTCGATCTACTCGCTCTCGTTCAAGTGCCTCCACGGCTTTGGCCACGGCCAAGTAAGTTTTGCCGGTTCCCGCAGGCCCGACCGCGATGGTGATCCCTTCCTGCTCGAGCGCCTCGATAAGCGCTCGCTGCCCTGGGCTCTTGGCGCGAATGTTCTTCTGATAGCGGTGGTTGCTTTGTTGCTGATTTCCATGAGGGTGTCGTTGGGCTGAGCCTCGGTCTAAACGATGTACGTTTTTAGCGTTGGCTGATCGACGGTTTGCATGTTTTCCCACTTAAACTCCTAAAACAGCATTAGCTGTTGAATTATTGACAAGCGACAACGAAGGCGCCCTCGAAGATGAGGGTTGGTTGGCAAGAGGGTTAGCGATCGGGGTAAATGCTGCGGGCTGAGTGTCAGTTGCTCCCGGGGACAGGCTCAACGGTAGGTCGGTAGACCTTTGGCTCATAGATTGGCGCTCGCAGTCATTAGCTAGAGCATGCTGGCACAATCTTACAATTTTGTGAAATGGTACTCAGAAACCTGAGTCACGCTCCCCATGGCCTAACGGCCCCGGATGCCTATGCTTCTGTGGGGGGCGCCTTTGATGCTCGACGATGGGCTCGATTGGCAAAGAAGATCACGCTCATATGCGGCACGGTAAGTGCCGCCAAGGCGAGGAAGACGTAGCGCAGACTCGCATCGTCGATACCCAAGGCAGCGTCGACCCTAAGGTTGAACCCCGTGGCTAGGGCGACCAGTACCAGCACTAGGGTACTCAAGCCAAGGACCAGCCAGCCTTTGTCGAGTGCCAGCCGGTCCTGCCATAGCGTCATGTGATGGGCGCTATGAAGGGCGATAAAGTAGCAGGCGAACCCAACCAGCGGCCCAGCCATCCAGCAGATTACGGCGTACATGAGGAGCGCCAAGAGTTTTTCAGTTCGATTTTCCGCTGCAAGCAAAACCAGAATACCTGCGGGTACTGCGACAACGCCTAGGGCCTGTGCCAGCGCTTCGCCCTGATCGAATCCCAAAATCGCGTCAAAGATTGGGCCTACTTGTTGGGGTTGGAGTGCAGCGGGGATGCTGATGACCGCGACGCCCCAGCTGCATTGCTGCCAACGCGCCGCATTGGGCCAGTCGGAGTCACCGAAGTGCAGGGCGGAATAGGCAAGGAAAGCCATTAAGAACAGCACTGGCTGCAGCCACCACAAGGCCACGACTAGCAGTGCCAAAGTGACGTACGCCGTCAGCGCCATAATCAGCTGAGGTAGCCCTAAGTGATGATTGAGAATTAGGGCGTCCAGGGCACCATGGGGGAGCCCGGCGGCCAACAAGCAGGTTGCGATGGCGACGGTGAGCCACGCAGCCTGATGGGTGCCATCAAATCCAGTAATCCAGGTTAGTGTGCAGACCAGCAGTCCGGCCAGTATAAAGAGGAGACTATGATGATTGAGTGAGGGCATAGCGCAGCGCTTCGCGAAGCATCGTGCCCGCCGGCAGTGCCTTCATGACCTGCAGGTAATCCTGAGGGCTCGCCAGGTCCGATAGGAAACGAATCAGAGCATTGGGTTCCACCCGCTTAAAGAGCTCCAGGAAGGCGGTTGGGGCTTGGTCAGGATGATGTTCTAGAAAGCTAATAAAGACGCCGTCTAACCACTTGGGTAGCGGTGTACGTGCGGGTGCGTGTTGCATCACCGCATCTTGTTCCAGAGCTTCCATGCCCGGCATCAGCCCCGCTTGGCGAGCTGCCTGGCGATGGGCCTGTAAATAGCAGTAGCCGCTTGACGGCTTCGACGTATCACCATGCAGGCCGAAGGAGATGATCCTCGGGTCTCTGGCTATCGCTGGTGCAGGTCGCGCCGGCATGGGGATAACGCCCCGCTCCTCGCCAACGGTATGCCATTGGCCGATACCCAGATGGTTGCGCAGGTAGGCCGCATTTTCCGCCTCGTATGCCTTTTTTTCCCGCAGCGCATGAGAAAAATGCGTGCTCTCAACCAAGGCCCTGCGCTTACTTAGGGGAAGAACATAAAAAAAGTGGATGTCGCCGCCTCGGGTGGGCATAAAGTCCATGAGGGTCACAACGTGGGGGTCGAAGTGGTCTTCGGCCACCTCAATTTCCCAGCCCATGAAATGCTGCAGCAAAATACCCGGGGGCAATGTCTGCGGTCGAGTGTCTACCACCTGCTTCGCGGCGAGTGTCCCTCGATCTGTTTCGATATCCACGCGTCGCTCACGCGGGACCAGGGCCTTGACCGATGTCCCTAAACGCAGGTCCAGGGCCTTCGACCGGGTGAGGGCATCCAGGCCGATGCGATAGTAGTCCCCACTGTCCACCCGCACATAGGGAATTTCTTCACTCGATGCTTGGACGTACTGTCCGTTAGCACCCACTTTCCACGTATGCCAGCGATGGGAGATCGCGGCGTCAAATGGCGTCTCGTGGGTTGACCAATAGGACCAGGTTCGGTCTCGCTGGTAGCTTTGCCGGGGGTCGAGCAGCAGGAGATTGGGTTCCTCTCCCTGGCGTTCGCATTTGCTGATCACCGCAGAGGCTAAGGCCATGCCGCTCATACCGAGGCCGGCAATCGCAAGCGGCGCTACGCTCATGCGCTAAATCGACGCTGATCGAGGGCTCTATGTAGGTGCTGGCGGTGGCAGTTGTCTATTCTCGAGCTTTGACAATAGCCATTGCGGAGACGGGTGATCAGCATATTCAAAAAAATATGGCACTTGCCTGCTCGACTGACAACCGTTCGCCGGCTCCAGTACTGCTCGGGGTGCTCCAGAATTTTGTCTCCAATGGCTTGGTATAGCCGCGCTGCAAGTTTGATGCTGTGACGAACTCCTCGGGGCAGGTAGCCAAAGCCCTGGCTTGCGCTGGCATAGTATTCATCCGCAAGGGATAGGATTGCGCCGACTCCTTCAAAGGCAGTCATGCGTTCGTCCTCAGCACCGGACAACAGCCCGTCACAGGTGATCTGCTTGCTCATCAGCTGCTTCGGGATGTAGATTCTTCCTCGCTCCGCATCCTCCAGAGTATCTCTAGCGATATTTGTTAGCTGCATAGCGACGCCTAGATCCACCGCGAAGGGAAAGGCTTGTGGATTCTTGATGCCGAAGATATGGCAGAGCATAAGGCCAACGGTTGAGGCGACGCCGTAGCCGAAGCGTACCAACTCGTCCTGGGTCTGAAGCTCGCGAGGGTACTGGTCTTCAATCAGCGCATCGGTAAAGTCCAGCAATAGGGAAAGAGGAATGCCGAACTCCGACTGAATGAGCAGGGTATCCGAGATGATTTCGTTACGGCTGGACCCCTGAACGATCTCCGCGCGTATTTGCTGGAGGGCCTCGCTATTGCATCCTGCGGGCTCTGCATCTGCAAGATCATCCATATAGCGACAGAAGGCATAAAGGCGAACGACCGCGTTATGGCGCTGCTTAGGCAGCAGGCGCGCAGCAAAGGAGAAGGTCTTGGCCTTTTTATCGAAGGTCTTTCTCGCGTTGGCTAGACTGTTTGCCATTCTGAATCGACCGCAGTTTGAGGGTGGTCTTGAGCAACCAGGTGCTCGACGACCTTTGCTGAGCTCAAGACGCCCGGCACGCCTGCGCCGGGATGAGTGCCCGCGCCCACGAAGTATAGGTTTTTCATATCTTCTGCACGATTATGAAATCTAAAAAATGCGGATTGGCTGAAGATCGGAGCAATGGAAAATCCTGCGCCCCATTGGGAGCGGTATTGAGCCTGAAAATCTGAGGGTGCAAAGTCGAAACAGACTTCCAAATTGTCCCTGAGTCCGGGGAGTATTCTGGATTCCAGAATATCCAGGACGCGCTCCTTGATCTGGTTTCTCCGATCCGCATCATCTTCCCCGTGCCGAAGGTTAGGGATCGGTGCTAGAACGTAGAAGGTGTCCTTACCCTCTGGCGCTAAGGCAGGGTCGCTGGCGGTTGGTCGATGCAGGTACAGACTGAGGTCATCGCCTGCTTCGCCGCCGTTGAAGATCCGGGTCAATAAGGCTTCATATTCCTTGCCAAAGACAATGGTGTGGTGCTCTACCTGCTCATACTTTTTCCCAGTGCCGAAATAAAGAACGTATAGGCCCATCGAGTACTTGAGTCCAGACAGCCGACGGTCGCTCCAGCTTGGACGTTGCTCTTTAGCGATCAGGTTCTGATAGGTATGGGCGGGGTCACCATTGCAGATGACAAGATCGGCCTCTACCTGCTGCCCATCGGCCAGCCGGACGCTCCGTACGGCTCCTGCCTGGCTTTCGATCTGGACTACGTCTTGGCCGTAACGAATGTCGATGCCCACCTCGTTCATCAGTTTTCCCAATCCGGCAACCAGCGCACTGGTTCCCCCTCTTGGATAGTGGACGCCCCATTCGCGCTCGAGGTAGTGAATCAGAGAATAGATGCTCGTCGTGCTAAATGGATTGCCGCCCACCAACAGGGGTTGGATGCTAAAGGCGCGACGAAGTCGATCATCCTTCAGGTGATGTTTCGTAAACTGCCATACCGTGCGATAACAACCCAGCCGAATCAGGGCAGGCACCTGTTTTAGCATGAACCAAAATTTGTGGAACGGAACGTGTGCAAGCTGAGTAAAGCCGACGTCGAATATTTCCTTAGAGGCGGCGAGCAGGTTTTTGTAGCCCTGCACATCGTCGGGGTTGATCCGCTCTATTTCCCCCAGCGTATCCTCCACGCTGCCACCATAGTTTAGGTGGGTGCCGTCAATGAACTCGTAACGGTACCAGGGCGAGACCGGCATCATCTCCACGTAGTCAGCTAGCTTGCGATCGAAGAGCTCAAACAGCTCATCAAATAGAAATGGAGCGGTAATCACCGTGGGCCCGGCATCGAATATGAACCCGTCTTGCTCAAAGGTTTGCGCTCTGCCACCAAGCTGTTCTAGGCGTTCTAAAAGAATGACATGGAAACCCATTTTACGGGCGCGCAAGGCGCTGGCCATGCCGCCGAAGCCGCTTCCGATAACGATGGCTGTTTTGGTCATACGGCCTCAATCCCTTGAAAGGCGCCGGAGCGCCAGGCTGCTGCATTTGTTGCGGGCAGCTGCAGGCCAGGCTGAAGGCGAAGGGTGATGAAGGCTTTGACCACATCCGCGATAGACGTAGGGAGGTGATCGGCGTTCAGGCTTGCTCTTTTAATGGATTGCTTTAGCCATCCTTGGCAGAGACCGCGTATCTCGTTGTGGCGCTCGGGCTGCGCCTGGATGAGAGCAAAGGGATCATCCTGTGGCGCCAGCTGAAGGGCGGCGATGACAGGTGCAGTGACAACGCGGTTGATGATGTCCGGATCGCTCTTCAGGCCAGATGGATTATTGAACAGTTTGAGATCGTCGAGAATCTGATAGGCCAGCCCGAGTTGCTGACCGCATCGAAGCGCACGCTGAGTATCCGCTTCTCTGCCGCTCAATATGAGGCTGGCGAACTGGAGCGGTAGCGCCAATAAGGCCCCCGTCTTCTGCTCCGCGATCTGGCGGTAGGTGGGCAGCAGGGCGGCTTGTTGAATATCTGCGTCAAGCTGCAGATGTTGTCCTGAGGCTGCGTCGCTAATGGCTCTGGCATGGACGGAAAATAGGCTCGCCTTGATGGCTGGCGGTAGAGCCGAGTCCGCCAATGCGCTGAAGGAAGCCGCGATCAGATGATCGCCTAACAGCAGGGCTGTGTCTGCCCCAAATTTTCGCCATACCGTTAGCTGGTCTCGGCGAAGGTCGGTTTCATCTTGAATGTCGTCATGGACTAGGGAAGCCTCATGCACAAGTTCAATGGCCGCCGCCGCATGAGCGAAGGCGTCAACCTGGCTCTCGGCCCCCAAGGCTGTGAAAAATAACGCTGCACGGGTTCTTTTTCCCGGACGAGACAGATGATGCTGAGCTGCTTCCTGCAGCGCACCAGCATCTACCCCAAAACGCATAATGATGCGCTCTAAGCTGTGTTGCTCCCGATGTCTAGAGTCGGAATGCACAAGAGTCCTCTTGTTATTCAGCGTCATCCAGATACCCCCCAAGGTCAGAACAATAAACAACAATTCCAAGAGCGGGGTGGAGCGCGCTCGCGCCCCACCCGCTTTCGGTCGATAGCTTAGGCAGATGCTTCCTCAGAAGAAGAGGTCGCAGCGGCCCAAATCACAACACCAAACGCGATCTTGTTCACAAAGTCCGCGAGGTTGTAGACGATATTCAGTGCGGCTGCACCGCCATCGCCAGCACCCATAACGTAGCCGATTGGATAGATCGCCCAGCCGACGGTCACAATCCAACGCAGTGCGTTGAAAGCCGTTTGGCTCGCGGCGGTACCACTTTCAGCATTGATCTGGCTTGCTTCACCAAAGAAGATTTCGTAGATGATGTATAGCCAGCCTGCCATCCCGATGATGAAGGCAATCCAGTAGTTCATAGCGCCGAGTTCACCGAAGTAGCCGAAGACCAGCATCACGATGGAAGCAACCATAAGCTTCCAGAAGAGTGCGGCCCTGACCACGGCGATAGCCGCAAGAATCAGATAGAACTCAACGATCTGAAGTGGAACCGTCAGCAGCCAGTCGACGTATCTGAAGACCAATGGGCTTTCTCCAGTTTCTACCCAAACTCCACGCATGTAGAAGTAGTGAATAGCGGCGATACCGGTGACCATGGCGGCAACGGTTAGGGAAGTTTTCCACTTACCGACCGCGCGATCGCGCTCGACGGTGAAAAAGTAGGTCGCGGCAACCATGGCCGCAGAAATGATCCAGAATGTGACTCCAACGTAGTCATTCGGGTCTAACATCGCTTAGTTTCCTCTCAATTATGAAAAACTGGATAAAGCCCCCGCTTCCTGATTCTGGCCGCCATGACTACGAACTCGATGTTCTTAAATGAAAGAAACCGAATCTATTTCCATGGCGCTCAATCAGACGTTATCTAGTTCTTCTTATTCATCTCTCGTTTTACCGTTCGAACGGCGATTGCGGGGTGAATTGGGTTTAGTCCTCCTGTCCTACATTATCCCGCATAGGGATAATGACCGACTCATTGCCGGAGGTTCTATCTTCTTCTAAGAACAAAGCTTGCTCTTCAATGCCAAAAATTCTTGCGAGTTGGGGTGCTAAGGCGTGAGCCTCCTGATCAAAACGATCCCCAGCCTGACTGCGTTCCCAACTCAGCCAGCGATCCGGCTCGATCAGCTCATTGGCTTCGAGCGTCAGACGGTAGGCGCACTCTGCAACAGACCAATGACTCCGCAGACGCTGTAAATGCAGTCGGGCGCCGAAGGTCACGGCGTGGCCCAGACGATGCGGGGCGTGGGCTGAGGGAATCGTTGAAACGTCATGCACGATCTTCACTCGTCAAATGGATGCGTTGCCTCAACTCTGAGGGCCCCTGGGAAGCCGTACCGACCATCTCGTTGTAGGCAGTCCGATGCACAAAGTCAGCATGGTGGGCACCTGCGGTGCGGAGTTCTGATAGAGCGCTGGCTCGACTCCGGTACCGTAGAGTTTGACCCTTCTCGTCGACGACGGGTCGAAGGCTCATGGCATCGGAGATAAAGAGCAGGTAAATGCTTGGGTCAATAGCGTGAACCTCGATGCTAGGATGGTTGCCTTTGGCCAACTGATGAGAAAGTTGTTTGAGCGTCATATCAATGCCCCACATCTGGGCCGGAGCCCATCGTCACAGAAGACTGTAAGTTGAGGGAGTAAAGATACACGGTTCTGAGGAGTTGGTAGGCGAGAAAGCCGATTGGAGCTGCAATGCAGGTCAACAGAAGAATCGGCACCATGTAGGCATGAGAGATACCAACGGACCGCGAATCGCGCAACTGCCAAAGACCAAGAAGCAGATCGACGGCAAGATAGTGCAGCCACCCAACGAGCACCATTTCCGGAACGCTAAAAGCCAGGGTGAGGCCGCCTAGAGACGTAAAGGCAGTGCCGGCCGGCGCGCGCTCGAAGAAAGCGAAAAACAGCGCCACATAAAGCAAACTGACGGCAATGGGCACCCAACGCCCGAGGTCCGGAGCTGCCGCCACGAATCTTTGCGGAAAGAATATTAATGCTGCCCATCCGAGCAGGGTTAATCCTGTGCTGAGATAAAAAAGGCTCTCAACCGACATTCTTTGAAATCTACCCCCATGGTTGAAGGTGCAAAAATACGTCTGAAGATATGAATTTATTGTGAAGAAATGTACATGCATAGCGGCTATGTAGCCCCAATCCAGGTCCGATTTGTTGCTGATATTGGGTGAAAATTTTACGGCGACGGCTTTGCTGCTCTGTATTGGGTAACCGTCCGGAGCGTGGCGCGCCTCAGATTTGTCCGATGTGGGGCCAAGGCCTTAATCTTCGTCCATCGCTGCCCCCAGCGGGCTGACCTTTTTCGGGGGAAGTTTCGACTTCACAATTCTTGGGAATGTTGCTTGACGGCAATCACTATATTGACCCCATAGGTCCGAACTAGAACGGCCCTAAGCAGGGGCTTCGAGCCTTATGTCATCTCGTTCTTGGGGCGCCAGCAAGGTCCATCGCGGGGTCTGGCGGGTCATGCCTCGTCAGAGTGCGAATTGGGTTCCGGCGCGATTTAGGTCAAGGGGCTATTCAGGTCATGCGCTTTTCAAGTCAAGGCACGATCAAGGTTAGAACGCCGTTTTATTGAGTCGCACTACTTTACTTTGCCTGGTTATTTTTTAATCGCACTATCATTTGAAGGGAAAGCGTGGCGATGCAATTCGACGTACGGTAGCATAATTGATGCAATCGGTTAGATATCTAAGCGCGAGGTAATTAGGTTGTTGACACAAGTATCTGAAATGAAGGCAAAAACTTTTCGGGGTTTTTTGGTAGAGGCCGGGCAGGTTTTTCTGTCGCTGGATGACTCTGCAGTCCCGGTAATCCGCCTCAACACGAAGCGCGGTGAGATTTGCATTTTTGCCCTTGGTCAGGCGCCGATGATCATTGACCATTTCTGTCAATTGTTGCGCGATGACCTGGATCGGTTTAAGCGCTTGTCGAGAGCTTTTGCCCTGGCGCAGCCGAGGCTGGAAGAGCAGGGCGTTGGCTGGGTCGTTACCCGGTTTGCTGGTGCAGCCCATCTCAGCCTGAGGGTTTCGGGCGACATTCTGATTATTAGAATACCCAAACCGTTAGCCTCAGAAGCGTGCTGTCTGGCAGCGGCGCAGGGTAGGTTTTTAGATTGCGCGATTAAGGCGAGCCATGATGGGGAAGGAGACGGTATGCCCGTGGACCTGGCCCTTGAGCTGGCCGATCTACGCAGGGCCGGATGATCTTAAAAATGCTACGTCTGTCTGGATTTTGACGCCTCTCCTCAGGGGTGCCTGTACCTGAAAGTATCGGGATGGAAACTATTGGTGTACTAGTGGTGAGTCGAAAAATCATGTCTAACGTTCCAGGTCAGGGTTCAG
>DKNY01000064.1 GCA_002470275.1 Gammaproteobacteria bacterium UBA7376
GCCTGTGGGGGAGTTTGGCTCCGAGGCCTGGTGTAAGGCCTGCGCGGACTACGGCATGCAAATTTTGGCCGCCGCTGACCTGCCCGAGGACCTGGTCTGGGGCTTCAGCGAAATCTACACGGACCCTCCGGCACGCTTGCTGAGCGATCAGCGCCTAAAGGCCGGGTACTACTTTATGGTCGAAAACGGCGAAATTTCCGGCGGAGATGGGGTCACCGAGGGATGTCTGGCGCTACCAGGATTTCATGTTCAGATGAGTTGGGGCTTTCTCTGCAATCAATCCAGAACGCTTTACGGCAGTGCGGGTCAAAAGCAGCGAAGCGCCGAAGAGCAGGTGCTGCGTGAGGCGATGGAGGCCTTTCTCGGCCACGCGCCGGATTTGGGCGGTATCGCAAATCCAGTTTGGCCTCAGCCCATCATCGCAGCCCTTAGCGTTGGCTCTGAAGAAGGGGCTGGGCTACACAACATCGCTGCAACCCTGCAAATGCCCTCACCTGAATTTGCAGACCTGCCGGTCACCGAGATGGGGGTTCCAGTATTTGCCGATATGGATGCTGAGCAAAAGCAGGCATTCGTGAGATTGTGCGGTGTGGGACCTGCCAACTGAGACGAACAAGTGCAGGAGAGGGCATTTCGTGAAAGATCGAACAGTGATTAGGAGAGGCACTGATGGAGAATAGAACAGCGGAACGGGTATTAGCTCAGATTAGGAAACAGCCGAGCTTGGAGCAATTTATGGAGCTGCTCTGTAGCCCTGGCCTGGGTCCACGGATGGGAAAGGTGGAGCAAAAATTCGTTTGCAACATGCTTCGAGGCATATACGAAAAGCGTTCCCTGAATCTGACGGAAATCGCAAAAGGCTTGAACGAGCAAATTAGCCTGCATGCGACGCATAAGCGGCTGTCCAGAAACCTGGATGACCCCCAGCTGACTCAGAACCTTGAAAATCGACTGCTAAAGCTGGCCGCAACGGCCGTTGGCCCTGACACCCGTCTGATCGTTCACGTTTATGATTTGAATAAAAAATATGCCAAAAAAATGGAGTTCATGGACCGCCTGGAGTCGGATTCTGCAGCGAGTTACCGAGTCTGCGAAATCCTGGCCAGCGACGAGGGGACAGACCACTACATCCCCCTGATCACCCGAGTATGGTCCAACCAGGTGCCGGGTTTCCAAAGCGACGCCGATGAAATCAAAAAGGCAGCCCATCAGGTGATGGCCGCTACCGAGAACCGAGGCCTGTTTTATTTTGACGACGCGAGCGTGGACGCTATCCAACTGGTGCCATTCTTGGAGGATGAGGACATCGACTTCATCAGCATGACTCGCAACATAGGCCCCACGGTGCTTTGGCGGAATGAGATAACCACCCCGCAAATGCTGGTAGAGCAGGTCGAGACCCGGTATGCAAAAACCATGTTTAAGCTGGTCCCCGAAGGCCTCCTGTTTCCCTCCCCGACGGATATGGGGTTATTTATGCATGCTGGATCCCTGCCGGTGAAGTCCCCGGTCACCCAGCGCCCCCTGAGCGTCATCGCGCTGCGCACCAAGTCCAACTTTGACAACGAAACAGCAACGCCCCTGCTAACCTCTCGGACGAATCTACGCTCCAGAAAGGCCTTAATGGGCCTGCTGGACTCCTTCCTGTCTATGCAGGACGTCATTGCTGCCCACCGCACGCTGCGAGAAAGCTTCGATCCCGAGAATTTTAGAGTGCTGACCTATGGTCGCCTTCAGCTGTTGATCACGCTGCTGCAGGCGGTGCTGAAATATGAGGCCGCCTTGGCCTGCACGGTCAGTCTGGGTGATCACCTGTTTGCAGCAAAGCCGCACACGGGAGAAATCGAAAGAACCTATCTCCTGCCGGAACATTTGCAGAACACTCAATCTGCATCATTGAGCCAAGACGCCAGGGCTGCGTCCTGAGCGCCAGCGCAGGAAACGGTAAGGATGGATCAGTAACCAGGAACAGCAGAGACGATAGAATTGTCTGGGTTGAGGCCGGTGTCCTTGGCATAATGAGGCCCCCGCGCCCGTAGCTCAACTGGATAGAGCATCGGCCTTCTAAGCCGAGGGTTGAAGGTTCGAGTCCTTCCGGGCGCGCCAGATTCACGTTATTTGCAAGGACCACGCCCCAATAACCGGGGACTCTTAAAAGGAATGTGGATGAACGAAGAAGAAAAATACCTCTTTGACTTACGCGGATATCTGGTCGTGCGCAACGCGCTGACTCCGGAGCAGGTGACGGCTTTGTCTGAGCGGCTTGAGACAGCGCGCGCGACAGGTAAGACGCACTTCGGCTCGGACAGAACGATCTTCGGAGGAGACGATGATCCCGCTTGGGGGGCGCCCACGCTGCTCGACTTAGGCGGCGTCTATCAGGACCTGATTAATCTACCCGCCATTCATCCTTATTTAGAAACGCTGCTCGGGGTGAACTATCGGCTGGATCATGACTATTGCAAGATCGACAACACGCGAAATGCACGCCACCTTTACCTGCATGGCGGCGGTCAAGGATCGGGAGGGCCCACGGACCTGGTTGGCCCCACAGATGGCGGGCAGTGCTTTTACCGCTACAGCAACGGGCGCTTCTTTAACGGACTGATTGCCGTCGCCTACGAGCTGAATACGGTTCAGCCGGGGGAGGGGGGTTTCGCCTGCGTGCCTGGAAGCCATAAGGCTAATTTAGAGCTACCGGCCGACTGGAAACTCAGTCACCTACAGGAAAACGTGCCCGACTGCGTCGATCGCGTCACCGTCGGAGCCGGAGACGCGATCATCTTTACCGAGGCCTGTGCGCATGGCACGGTTCCCTGGACCGGTGAGGGAGAGCGCAGGACGCTGTTTTATAAATATTGTCCCCATGCGGTGGCCTGGAGCCCCTGCTACTACAATGCAGATCACTACCCAGGTTTGACCGAACAGCAGCAGGCTACGTTGATGCCGCCCAGTGCCTTCGGTCCCGCGCCTGAAGCCCAGCGGATGTGGCGCAGAGCCAGGGCGGAGCAGCAGGAACTGATGCAGCTACGGAGTGAGCAGGGTTAGTAACCGCTAGGGCACTAGAGGATGAATTGCTGGCGTCCTGAACCCGTGAGACTTATACTCCTCGGCCAATGGTGGGCGTAGCTCAGTTGGTAGAGCTCCGGGTTGTGATCCCGGCGGTCGTGGGTTCAAGCCCC
>DKNY01000015.1:0-36137 GCA_002470275.1 Gammaproteobacteria bacterium UBA7376
TCCATTGCGCTCAACGGACAGGTTGTGGCAGAGCAAATTGGTGCCCAAATCTTTATTGATGGCTGGGCTATGGTGGCGCCCGGCGATCCAGATCAAGCCGTGAAGTTTACCGATGCAGCTGCTCGGGTGAGCCATGATGGTGAAGCCGTTTATGGGGCCAAGGTGCTCACGGCAATGGAATCCATGGCCTTCGTGGAGAAGGATATCCAAAAGCTCATCGATATCGGTCTGGCCTATATCCCCAATGATTCCGTCATTGCGAAGATGATTCATGACCTTCGCGACTGGCACGCTAGGGACAGTGACTGGCGCGTTACAAGAGAAAAGCTAGAAGCCCTCTATGGCTACGATAAATATGGCGGTAACTGCCATATGGTGCCAAATCATGGACTTATCATTCACTCCTTGCTCCATGGAGAGGGGGATTTCTCGGAAACAATGAAAATCGTCAACACCTGCGGTTGGGATACAGACTGCAACTCCGGCAATGTAGGGTGCCTGATGGGCATTCTGGTTGGCGTTGAAGGCATCGATGCCGGACTGGAGAGAGGTCTTGATTGGCGCGGGCCCGTGGCAGATCGCCTGTACAACCCTACCGCCGACGGGGACCGTTCTATTAGCGACTGTGCGCGAGAAGCGGCTCACATCATTGATATGGGACGTAGGCTGGCCGGCCTCGATGGCCATGCACCCAAGGAGGGTGCCCAGTTCCATTTTGGCTATCCTGGCTCAGTTCAGGGATTCAACGTAACGCAGGGTGAGGGGGAGGTACAAAATGTCCACATCTGAGACGAATCGTAGGCTGAGAATCGCCGGGAAAAAGGGTGCCCGGGTCGGTACACCCGTATTCCTGCCGTCCAAAGAAGTTGCGGAATATTTTGATAACAAGGGCTATAAGCTACTGGCATCCCCACGGCTATTCCCGGGTCAAAAGCTCATCGTGGCCAGTCAGGGGTCTGATGCAACCCTTTACCTGGCCTACTACGGCGAGGGTGATGAGGTGGGCTATCATCATTTTGAGCACGACGCGTCTAACCCTGGGAACTGGTCTGTCACGGTACCCGAGCTGGCGGGGCCAATCTTTGAAATTGGCTTTCTGTTTGAAAAAGACGCCACCATCGACGTGGACTTTATTAAGTGGGAGGGAGCTCCGAATGTGGTCTTCGAGCGTGCCCAGCATAAGGGCAGCATGTGGCGTCGCGCTTGGGTGAATGCGGTTGATCATCTCCCCCCCTGGTATCCAAATGAGATGTTTCGATTGGTCCAGAATGAGGGCTTGGGGATGTTATCCCAGGGCACCAAGGAGTGGATGGACTATGAGGTGAGCGGAGACGTGCAGCCGCATCTCGTGACGCGCGCGGGCATCGCAGCTCGAGTTCAGGGACTCAGTCGGTTCTACGCACTCTTTGTTACCCAGGATCAGAAGCTTCAGTTGGTCAAGAAGGTGCATCAGGAAACGGTTTTGGCCGAGGCGCCCTTTGCCTGGGAGCTTGGGGAGCAGATCAATCTGACGTTGCGCGTGGCGGGTAATGAAATTACCGGAAGCGTTAATGGGGCAGAGAGGGTCTCTGCCCAGGACGATGCGCTGTCGGCGGGTGCCATTGGTTTGCTCGTAGACGCGGGTAGAACCAGTACGTCTCGGGTTGAGGTCAAGGCGCTGTCCTAGGCACCGTTTTGGCTTGCTTTGCTGTCTCGCGCTCTTGACCGGGCGCGAGCAGCAGGCTGCCAAATAGGCCGCTGTTCGGCGCAAGCCCTGGCTTGAGAATAACCTTTTTGAGGTCCTCGGGGCTTAGGGCGTGATATCCCGCCAATCCATGATAAACCTCGTCCCGAACCTGCTCTATGAGGCCAGGCGCCTGAAGCACGCCCCCCCCCAAGACAATGGCATGGGGAGCTAGCGTGCGCATCAGGACAAGACATAGCCCCGCAAGATAGTACGCCTCTAGCCGCCAGGCCGGGTGTGTTTTGGGCAGTTGTTCTGGCGGGCACTGCCAGCGCTGGAAGATTGCGGAGGCGGATGCCATCCCTTCTAGGCAGTCCCCGTGGAAGGGACAGCACCCCGGGAAGTCGTCGTCCGGCGCTCTGGCTACTGGGATATGCCCCATTTCAGCATGTTTTAGGCCCGGATTAGGCTGCCCGTTGATTAGATACGCACCGCCAATGCCCGTGCCCACAGTGATGTAAACCAGGCTCGCAGCGCCTCGGGCACAGCCGAGCTGATATTCCGCCATGCCGGCCGCGACAACGTCCGTATCCAGGTGGGCGGGCACGTTGAGGCGTTCTCGAAACCTTCTTAGGAGTGGATACCCCTGCCAGTCAAGCTTAGGGGTATCAGCGAGCGTACCATACCCCGGGTCCGACAAATCGAGATTGAGGGGTCCGAAAGAAGCAATGCCCAGAGCCTGGACCGAGGGATGTTTCGCAAAGAAGGAGATCACGTCCTCCAAGGTTTCCTCCGGGCCGCGCGTGGCGATGGTCGTTTCAGCAAGAATATCCTGAGGGCTCTGCGCCACGGCACAACGAAAGGTTGTGCCGCCCGCTTCGACACCGCCAATAAGGCGCTGAGGGCTATTGGACATTCAATATTCGCTAGTTGCTTCGCTGGATCAAAACTCTAGCTTCCGCGCAAGCAGTCGGCTACTCCCCAAAGGATCTTTTTTGTTTGTTCTCTGGCGTTAATTTTGGGGGAAGAGGCAGGGCGCTGGGTAGGGGGTAGTTCTCTCCATCATCCGCATAATGTACGGTGAAAAAAAAGAAGTGTCTCGGGAGTATGAGATGGGGAGTGAGAGTACGTTGGGCGCCGATGAAGCGGACGCCCGAGAGGCGGCTGAGCGCATTTCTTTTAAAACCAAGTTTTTCTTTGGCCTAGGAGCCTCTGGCGAGAGCGCGGCCAATTGGCTGTTTAACGTTTTGGCGCTCTTTTACTATCAACAGGTATTGGGGCTCTCCGCCTCCTTGGCTGCTGCGGGTATCGCGGTCTCCCTCATCTTTGATGCGATGTCAGACCCGCTTATTGGATCGCTATCTGATCGTTTCCAATCGCGCTTTGGCAGACGACATCCCTTTATGTTTTGTTCTGCGATACCCATCGCGCTCTTCCTATTTTTGATCTTTAACCCGCCGGAAGTGCTGCTGAACTCTCAAACATCGCTGCTGTTGTGGTTTACCTTTTTTACAATCCTGCAGCGCGCTGCCCAAACGTTCTTCTCCGTACCGCATTTGGCCATGGGGGCGGAACTCTCAAAGAGCTATTACGAGCGCACCAGAATTATGAGTTTTAATGCGCTATTCGCCTTTTATGGCACGATCTTTATGCACCTCACAGCCACGGTTTTGGTGTTTGGATATTTATTTGAGGGTGAAGGCGGCCGTTTATATCAACCCGCTTATACCCCCATCGTTCTTGCCTGTAGCTTCTTTGTTGTAATCACTATTTTGGCCTGCTGCTTCGGCACGTCTGATCAGATCGACAAGCTAAATCGCTATCGGAACCCAGATGCGGAAAGGAAGTCATTTCGCGAATTCGTGCGCGACGTGGTGGAGGTCCTAAAGAACAAGAATTATCGATACCTACTTCTGGGCCTGTTCTTTATCTCGCTCACGGCTGGTACTCATGAAACCCTTTCGGTATTCGTGGTTACCTTCTTCTTCGAGCTAACGGCCTATCAATGGGGCGTGCTAATCATCGATAACGTCATTGGCTCTCACCTGGCTTTTTTCTTGGCGGCTTATCTTCACGAGCGTTTTGATAAACGAATGACCATCGTGCTGTCGTGTATCGGCTTTTCTATCTCTTGGTCAGGTGCGACGTGTTTGGTTCTGCTGGGTATGGCGCCTGAGAAGGGTTCTTGGACGCTTGTCCTGTTCATCATGTGCTTTGGGACGGTGACGTCCCTATTGGGTACGATTCTGAATATCAGCGTCATGTCCGCGCTGGCTGATATTGCAGATGAGCAAGAACTTAAGACAGGGCGCCGTCAGGAGGGCATATTTTATTCCGCCCGAACATTTTTCTCTAAGGCACTGAACGCGTTCGGCATCGTCATCGCTGGGTTAGCCCTGGATTTTTACGTCAAGCTGCCACCGAACTCAATTCCGGGCCAAGTCGCTGAGGACGTTGTGTTCCGATTGGGTATTGTTGAAGGCCCCTTCGCGATGATTTGGGGCGTTCTCGCGGGATTTGCATACCTTGGCTACCGATTAGACAAACAGCGCTACCAAGCAATTCGCAGAGAGTTAGATGAACGTGGCGCTCAGGCACTTAGCGCCTCATAGAATCTCCCAGAGCGCATGGCGCTCTGGGAGAGGGTCTATTCGCCGGTTGGTTAGCCCAGGGAAAGGCGGTTGACTCGACACTTGAGGCGTGAGGTGCCCTCTTCGTCTCTGCCCGTGACGGAAAACGGTACGTTGGGTCGTACGTGCGATGAGGTGAGATGAAGATCCAGCTTCTCGGTTGAGGTCATCTTTGCATTGAACTCACTGAGCGAACATTGCTTCGGCTCCACCAAGACCTGTTTGCCATCGTGCAAGATAAGCACCAGGTGATCCTTTACATAGCCCCACTTTTCAACGGTCTCGGTTTTTAAACTATCTTGTGCCTGGGCACCGGATACTGTAAAAAGCGCGACAGCAACCAATGGTAATAACTTCATTATTTTCTCCTATATACTAAGTTGCTCCAAAAGCAGATACACCGTATATACAAAGTAGGGACGTTGTCAATGTCGACGGGCAAAAAAGACTCCACGCTGCTGATCAAGATCAATGGCGATGAAAAGCGAGCGTTTATCGAGTTATGTGAGCAAAGCGATACGTCCGCGTCCCGTGAGATTCGCCGGTTTATTCGCGAGTATTTAGTGGCTGAGGCGAAAAATTCGAAGAAGTAATTGGTTCTTGGTCACAATTTGCCCGAGGGATCCAGGGAAACGAGTATACTCTTGCTCAACCAACGGAGTGGGCGGCGCTGTGGAACAAAACGAGCTCGATAACGCCTTTATGTACAGGGCTTTGGAGCTTGCAGATGAATCCTTCGAAGCTGGTGAAGTACCGGTGGGGGCAGTGTTGGTGGGGGCGGACGGCATCCTTGGAGAGGGAAGAAACCGTCTGTTAGAGACAAACGATCCCACCGCGCATGCAGAAATGCTGGCACTTAGACAGGGTGCCCAGAACATAGGGAACTACAGGCTGCCAGGCTGCACGCTTTACGTGACCATCGAGCCCTGCTTGATGTGTTTTGGCGCCTTGACGCACGCACGTATAAATAGGCTGGTGTTTGGGGCGCGGGAACCCAAGGCGGGTGCCGTCGTAAGTTTCCGGCCCAGTGCCGAGATGAACCTGAACCATCAATTTTCGGTGACGGAAGGCGTACTTGCTGAAGAGTGCGCGAGTAGGATGGGTTCTTTTTTCGCAACGCGGCGGCGATCCGGGCGAATGAAAAAAACGCCGTCCGCTGAGCTTTCTGGAACCTGATATGGCGGAATATCGAGAACGAGAGTCCGAAGCGAGCGGCAGCCTGCTCGTGCTCCAGGGCGGCCCGGCGTTAAGTCACTTCAGCCTCGTACGTCTGAGGTCCTCAGTACCCCAGGTCTGTTATGGCGAATTTGTCCATGTGCTCAAGGTGTCCTCGGCGCTGTCCCCCCAGGAGTTGAAACGCGCGCAAGCGCTCCTGGACTATGCGCCGCAGGTCGATCAGCCCCCTCGCCGCGGGCAGCCCGTCCTCACTGTCTTACCCAGAATAGGCACCATCTCTCCCTGGTCTAGCAAAGCTTCAGATATCTTTGTCCGCTGCGGTCTGAGTAAGGTAGTTCGAGTCGAGAGAGGGATTCGCTGGTTTGCCCAAGACGAGGTCCCCATGGCCTCGCTTAAACGGGAGGCGCTGCATGATCGTATGACGGAGCAATGCTGGGAAGAGCCCCCATTTGAAGCGCTGTTCCAACAGCGGTCACCGCAGCCGGTTAAAATCATCGCGCTAGGCCGTCACGGCGAGCAAGCTCTGAAGGCAGCAAACCTCAGCCTAGGCCTCGCCTTATCTGATGAAGAGATCGCCTATCTTCTGAACGCCTACAAAGCATTGGGGCGCGACCCAACGGATGCCGAACTGATGATGTTCGCCCAGGCAAACTCAGAGCACTGTCGGCATAAGATATTCAACGCGCGATGGGAGGTGGACGGCGAGCAGGATCCGACTTCACTGTTTGCAAAGATTCGAAACACTCATAGCCAGATCAATGGACGTGGCATCTTAAGCGCCTACAGCGATAATGCGGCGGTCATAGAGGGGCCCGTTGTCCAGCGTTTGATGATTGACCAGCACCACTTCGACTATGGGTATCGGACAGAGGCCGTGCCCATTCTCATGAAGGTCGAAACGCATAATCATCCTACGGCCATAGCCCCATTTGCTGGTGCTGCAACGGGCGCAGGCGGAGAAATTCGCGACGAGGGCGCGGTGGGGCGAGGCTCGAAACCCAAGGCGGGGCTGACTGGCTTCACCACATCGCATCTTGAACTGCCTGAACTGCAGCAACCCTGGGAATTGGGCACGGGTACACCCGAGCATATGGCGACCGCGTTACAGATCATGCTGGAAGGCCCTGTGGGAGCCGCCAGTTTTAATAATGAATATGGCCGGCCAGCCCTAGGCGGCTACTTCCGTACCTTCGAATATCAAGGACCTGAGGAAACCGATACCGGACTCACTCGGGGCTACCATAAACCAGTCATGATCGCCGGCGGCATAGGTTCCGTGAGGCCTGAGCACGTGCACGCCGCAGCTTTCCCTGAGCGGACGGCGCTGGTTGTATTGGGCGGCCCAGCCATGCTGATTGGGCTTGGCGGGGGTGCTGCGTCAAGCGTCGCGTCAGGCAGCGGTTCATCCGACCTTGATTTTGCCTCGGTCCAGCGAGGCAATCCTGAGATGGAACGACGGTGTCAGGAGGTTATCGACGCCTGCTGCATGCGCTCAGAGAATCCGATTTTATTGATCCATGATGTGGGGGCAGGTGGCCTCTCCAACGCGTTGCCCGAGCTGATCAATGATGCCCAGCGCGGCGGGCGTATTCAGCTGCGTAACATCATCAGCGCGGATTCAAGCATGAGCCCGCTTGAGCTTTGGTGCAATGAAGCGCAGGAGCGATATGTGCTCGGTGTGGCGCCTGAGGACCTGGCCGCCTTTGAGCTGATTTGTGCCCGAGAGCGTTGTCCCTATGCTGTCGTTGGCTACACGGACGGTAGCGGTCAGCTCTTGGTCGAGGATACCTTGCATAAGAACAAGCCCGTGGAGATGCCCCTGGAGGTTTTGTTAGGGAAACCGCCGAAAATGCTGCGCGCATTTCAAAGAGAGCCAGCAGTGCTGCCGCCGCTATCGCTCTTAGACGTAGACCTCCAGGGCGCGATTCAGCGCGTGCTGGAATTTCCGGCAGTGGCCAGTAAACAATTTCTCATCACCATTGGGGATCGAAGCATTACGGGCATGGTAGCCAGCCAGCCCATGATCGGGCCTTGGCAGGTCCCTGTGGCCGATGCCGCGGTCACCCTTTCGGGGTTCAATACCTACGCGGGGGAAGCTTTTGCAATGGGTGAGCGGAGTCCTCTGGCCTTGATTAGCCCTGAGGCATCCGCACGTATGGCGGTCGCAGAATCTTTGACCAACTTATTAGGCGCGGACATCCAAGGCCTTGATCGGGTGGTGCTCTCCGCCAACTGGATGGCGGCGGTTGGCACCAATGCCGAGGAGCAGGCGCTATATGATGCGGTCACCGCCGTGGGGATGGAGATGTGCCCCCAGCTCGGGATTGCGATTCCCGTAGGCAAGGACTCTCTGTCCATGCGCACCCGATGGGTAGACGGTGAGAAGCAGAAAGAAGTCTCCTCCCCGCTTACCCTCATTGTTTCCTCCTTTGTCCCTGTGCTGGACGTTAGAAAAACGCTGACGCCCTGTTTGCGTCCGGCGTCGGATACGGTTTTGGTGCTGCTGCACCTTGGACAACAGCGACTGGGCGGCAGTGCCTTGGCTCAAGTCTATCGGCAGCTAGGGAACGACGCGCCGGATGTGGATGATATAGCGACGTTCAAAGCGCTGCTCGATTGGGCATCTAAGCTGAGGCAGGCGGGAACCGTGATGGCGCTGCACGATCGCTCTGATGGCGGGCTGCTGGCCTGCCTGATGGAGATGGCATTTGCCGCGCGGCGGGGTATTGATATCCGGGTTCCCCAAGAGTGGGAACTGCTCCCCGGGTTGTTCAATGAAGAGATTGGCGTCGTTCTGCAAATGTCTGCCACAGACGCCTCGGCCATGATCGATGAGTGTGACCTGCCCTGCACCATAGTCGGATGCCCGAGGGACGATGACCGAGTGGTGATTTCTCATGGCGATCAGGAAATCTTGGCGCTGAATCGCAGCGGCGCCCAGCAGACTTGGGCCAGGACGAGCTATCAAATGCAGCGGCTGCGAGATGATGCCCGCTGTGCGGATGAGGAGTTCGCAGGCATTCTCACATCAGCGGAGGAGAATCCTGGGTTGACGGCCGTGCTCAGCTTCGACCCCACCCAGGTGCCCGCTGTTATCACTAAACATACCCCCAGAGTCGCGATTCTGCGAGAACAGGGGGTTAATGGTCAGATCGAAATGGCAGCGGCCTTTGAGCGAGCGGGCTTTCACTGCGTAGACGTGCATATGTCAGATTTGACCGGCGGGCATCGCAGTTTGGATGAGTTTCAGGTGCTTGCCGCCTGTGGGGGCTTTTCCTACGGCGACGTCTTGGGGGCAGGGGGCGGCTGGGCGAAGAGTATTCTCTTCGATGCACGACTAAGAGATCAGTTTGCGGCTTTCTTTGCCCAGGATAAATTGGTGCTGGGGGTGTGTAATGGCTGCCAAATGCTATCGGGCTTGAAAGAGTTGATTCCCGGCGCCGAGGACTGGCCGCGCTTTGTGCGAAACCGAAGTGAGCAATTCGAGGGGCGCACGGTGATGGTCCGCGTCGAGGACAGTCAAAGTCCTTGGCTCGGTGGCATGTCGGGAAGCGTGCTGCCCGTGGCGATCGCCCATGGCGAGGGTCGAGCAGAATGTTCGGACGTCGGTCAGCTTGCCGCGCTTCAGGCTTCCATAGTGCTTCGCTACGTGGATGCCCGGGGAGAGGTGACACAAATCTACCCCGAAAACCCCAACGGGGCACCTGATGGGCTAGCTGGCCTGGTTGCTGCAGAGGGCAGAATCCTAAGCATGATGCCGCACCCAGAGCGGGTTTTTCGGTCGGTACAGAACGTTTATCAGGATCCTGATTGGGGAGAGGATGGGCCTTGGCTGCGCCTCTTTAGAAACGCCCGATCCGTCCTGTAGCTAGCGCCGCTTTGGAAAGTTTATCTCAGCGTAGTGCACAGGAAATGCCGCTTCCTTTCGGTCTCTGAAGTAGTGCTCCAGGGTGTCGGTGACCACGGGAAAGGCCAACTTATCCCAGGGGATATCCGGTTCAGAAAACAGCGCAACCTCGAGGGACTCCTCGCCGCTACTGAATTCGGGCCGATCCAGGGGCCCTCTAAAGAAAACATAGACCTGAGAAATGTGAGGTAGGCTAAACACCGTATAGAGCTGTAGCTCGTTCAGCTTCGCATTGGCTTCTTCCTGGGTTTCTCGTCTCGCGCCGTCGACGATAGATTCGTGATTCTCAAGGTAACCAGCCGGTAGGGTCCAGTAGCCTTTTCGCGGCTCGATAGCGCGTCGGCAGAGGAGAACCCGGTCACCCCAGGTGGGTAGGGTGCCCGCAACCACCTTTGGGTTGCTGTAGTGAATGGTATTGCAGGCGCTGCAGACGGCACGCAGGCGCGTGTCGCCCTCGGGAATCATACTTTTGACTGTAGCGCCGCAGTGGCTGCAAAAATTCATCCGGAAATTATAGCTCGCCGAGAAGAGGAGCGGCACTAGAAACAACGTTGGTTAAACGTGGGCCGTTGATTACCATGCAGAAGCAGAAGGTGGAAAGGAGAGACAGATGCTTTATCAGCTTGGGAATCTGGCGGTTGGCGTTGAGCCAGGCGCTTGGGTGGCAGACAGCGCCTCGGTGATCGGGAACGTTCGGCTTGAGGAGAACGCCAGCGTTTGGTTCAACGCGGTATTGCGTGGCGATAACGAACTGATCACGGTGGGCGAAGGTTCAAATGTTCAAGACGGTGCGGTGCTGCATACAGACCCCGGTTTCCCGCTCACCATTGGCCCCCATGTCACGGTTGGGCACAAGGTGATGCTGCATGGCTGTGAAATTGGGGAGGGTTCGTTGATCGGGATTAACGCGGTCATTCTCAATGGCGCAAAGATAGGCAAAAATTGTTTAATCGGAGCTAATGCGCTGGTCACTGAAGGAAAGGAAATACCTGATAATTCGGTGGTGATGGGATCTCCTGGAAAAATTGTAAGGACCCTAAGCACGGAGCAGGGCGACTCGATACGGCTCAGCGCGCACCATTACGTGGAAAATGCTCAGCACTTTCGAGAGGCGCTAACGCCCCAGCAGACGGAGCTATCCGGAGATGAATGAGCTGCACCAGCCCGGGCTGCCGGAGCACATCGGCACGGCGCTAACGCCCTCCGCGACCAAGGTGATGTTGCTGGGCAGTGGTGAGCTAGGAAAGGAGGTCATTATTGAGCTACAGCGGATGGGCGTTGAGGTCATTGCCGTAGATCGATATGAACACGCCCCGGGCATGCATGTCGCGCATCGCAGCCACGTGATCAACATGCTTGACCCAGAGGCGCTCCGTTCGGTAATCCAGAGAGAGCAACCAGACATCGTAGTGCCTGAGATTGAAGCGATTGCAACCGAGGTGCTCGTGGAGCTGGAGGGCCAGGGTCAGCGCGTGGTGCCCACGGCCAGGGCAGCCCAACAGACGATGAATCGTGAGGGGATTCGGCTATTGGCGGCAGAAGATCTTGGCATTGCCACATCGGCCTATCTCTTTGCCGAGACCGAGGAAGCCTATCGAGCCGCAGTGGCAGCCATCGGCTTGCCCTGTGTTGTAAAGCCGGTAATGTCCAGTTCCGGTAAGGGGCAGTCAACGGTGCAGAAGCCCGAAGATATTGATCGAGCCTGGCAGGACGCTGTTCAAGGGGCTCGAGGCACTGCCGGAAAGGTCATTGTTGAAGCCTTCATCGACTTTGATTTTGAGATAACGCTCCTGACGGTTCAGAGCCGAGACGGGATCGCATTTTGTGAACCCATCGGCCATCGTCAGCAGGGCGGTGATTACCGGGAGTCCTGGCAGCCTCAGCCCATGTCGACACTGGCGCTGCAGCGGTGCAAGGATATTGCTGCAGCCGTTACTCAGGCCTTGGGCGGTTGGGGACTGTTCGGCGTGGAGTTCTTCATCAAGGGAGACGAGGTCTACTTCTCAGAGGTAAGCCCTCGCCCTCACGATACGGGTATGGTCACCCTGATCAGTCAAGATTTGAGCGAATTTGCCCTGCATGCTCGTGCGATTCTTGGTCTCCCTATTCCCACTATTCGTTTCCATGGGCCGGCGGCATCCGCAGTGATTCTGGCTCAGGGGACCTCCTCGGCCCTCTCCTTTGGCGGGCTTGAGCAGGCCTTGCGGGAGACCGATACCCAGATACGGTTGTTCGGCAAGCCCAGTGTCGATGGAGCGCGCAGAGTTGGCGTGGCCTTGGCGCTGGCAGCAACACCCGAGGATGCACGCAGCAAGGCGATGCGGGTGTCTGATAAGGTGGCCATCCACTACCGGTGATTTGCGTTGGCAGGCGGACTTTGTGCGTAAGAAGGCCTTGCAAAATATTGTTCGAGTTTTATATTGGCAGCATGAACAGGTACATCAACCCAGATCACTTCGCTCGCTCTACCTCGGCTATCGCCAGGTCGGTCTGTGTGTCCCTCTGCCTGGTCTCTCTACTCGCTCTGCTGCCGGGTTTCCGGCGATAACATCACACCCCAGGGCTCGCCCACCCAGAAATTTTTACAACGGACGAAACCGACAGAGCCTGCACGGTCAGGTAGACTTAGCGAATCGTCCAAACCTGTTTTGAATAGGTAAGGCCACACGGCCACCTAAGAAGAGAGAGAAGATGAGGAATCAAATACCGAGCGGACGCGCAAAGGGGAGCATGCCCTTTGAAAAATACACCGCCTTCAAACCCATCGATATTGAAGATAGGCAATGGCCTAGCAAGGTTCTTGACCAGGCTCCGCGCTGGTGCAGCGTGGATTTGCGGGATGGTAATCAGGCGCTCATTGACCCTATGACGGTGGAGGAAAAGCTCCAAATGTGGGAGCTGTTGCTGTCCATTGGCTTCGCTGAAATTGAGGTTGGTTTTCCCGCAGCATCACAACCCGACTTTGATTTTATTCGGCGGATTATTGAGGAGGATAGGATTCCTGATGGCGTCAGCGTTCAGATTCTGTGCCAGGCCAGGGAGGAGCTGATTCAACGCTCGGTGGAAGCACTGGAAGGCGCGAAGAGCGTGATCTTCCACCTCTATAACTCAACGTCAGAGCTACAGCGACGCGTCGTCTTTGGAATGGATCGGCAGGGCATTATTGATCTGGCCGTATCAGGGACTGAGATCGTGAAGCAGGGGCTTGCTGGTTTCAGCGGTCATGCAGCCTTTGAGTACTCGCCAGAAAGTTTTACCGGCACTGAGCTGGATTTCGCGGCGGAAATTTGTACGGCGGTGGCGGATACCTGGGGCGCGTCTGAAGAAGACCCCATGATCATTAATCTGCCCAGCACGGTGGAGATGTCCACGCCTAACATTTATGCGGATCAAATTGAGTGGTTTTGCCGGCACTTTGAGCGACGCAAGCATGCCGTCATCAGCCTGCATACTCACAACGATCGTGGCACGGGCGTGGCTGCCACCGAACTCGGCTTGATGGCGGGTGCCCAGCGCGTGGAGGGCACGCTCTTCGGTAATGGAGAACGCACCGGTAATTGTGACCTGGTCACCATGGCTATGAATTTATTCAGCCAGGGCGTTGACCCGATGCTGGATTTGCGAGCCATGCCGGACATCCGTAAAACCGTGGAAGCGGTTAACAAGCTCGCGGTCCATGAGCGTCACCCCTACGCTGGCGACTTGGTGTTCACGGCTTTTTCTGGGTCCCACCAAGATGCGATTAAAAAGGGCATGGCGCAGGTGGACAGGAGTCATTGGGAGGTTCCGTATCTTCCTATCGACCCTGAAGATGTGGGTGGCTCCTATAAGGAAACCGTTCGCGTGAACAGTCAGTCAGGTAAGGGTGGTGTGGGCTTCTTGCTGGAAGAACACTTCGGACTCACCCTGCCACGAGACCTCCTGGTGGAATTCAGCGGCTGCGTGCAGCAGCTGACAGAAGAGCTCGATCGGGAAGTTAAGCCAGATGAAATTTACCAGGCGCTGCTCACAACCTACGCGGTGAACGACGAACCTTACCAGCTCCTTAGCTACGACCTGTTGGCTGGAAAAGAGCAAGATCAACGCTGCATCGCGCGCGTCTGCGTAGCGGACAATACCTTGACCATCGATGGCGAAGGGAGCGGCCCGCTGGAGGCCTTTGTTAACGCCATGGTCGAGACTCTGAACGAACCCTTGGTCATTGCCGGCTACCAGGAACAGTCCATGGGGAGCGGCAGCGATGCACAGGCAATCTGCATCCTGTCTATTGAGGGAGATGACCAGGGTCGCTGCTTTGGGATTGGCCTCAGTCGCAACACCATGACGGCCAGCCTGAACGCCATTATTTCGGCAATGAATCGGCGCTGGGCTGCGGATCGCTAGCGGAGAGCAGAGGCGCTTCCTCTGCTTCCTCCTGGGACGCCTGACCAATTTCTCTAATGGCCAGGGTCTTAATGATGTTGTCCTTGATCTGTAGGGTCTCGATCCTATAGGCGTCGATCTGAGTGCAGACATTGGACTCAGGAATCATCTCCAGCCGCTCCAGAACCAGTCCGTTTAAAGTTTTGGGGCCGTGAGTAGGTAACTCCCAGCGCAGTGCTCGGTTGATGTCTCGCAGGACCGCCATGCCGTCGATAACATAGGATCCGTCTTCCTGAGCCGATATCTCTGGCATGTTGGCTGCGTAATCACTGGTGAATTCCCCGACGATTTCTTCCAGGATGTCCTCAAGGGTAACGATCCCTTGGACGTCACCGTATTCATCTACCACCAGAGCGATCCGCTGCTTTTCCTTTTGGAAATTAAGTAGCTGTGTATGCAGAGGCGTGGCCTCGGGCACGTAATAGGGTTCTCGCGTTAGCTGCAGGATATCTGCCTTGGTGATTTCGTCAGAGTGCAATAGCCGGGAAAGCCGACGCAGGTGCAAGATGCCAATGACGTTGCCGAAATTTTCTTTATAGATAGGTAAGAGGGTATGTTGGCTGGCTGCCGCGATGTCTAGGATTTCTCCGAGGTCATCATCAATATTGATTCCCACGACCTCACTTCTCGGCACCATGATGTCATCCACGGTGACGGACTCCAGATCGAGAATTCGCGCCAGCATGGTCTGGCGTTCGCCAACGGCCGTGGCACCCTCAACGACAACGGTTTTCAGCTCATCCGTCGTCAGCTGGTCATCTTGCCGTTGTTGGCTGCCCAGCAGGGGGCGGACCAGAGCATTGCTGAATGTGTTCACGAAGAGCACCGCAGGATGCAGGACGCGGGCGATGGGCTGCAGCACGAAGACCGCTTTGAAGGCCCAGCTCTCGGTTCTCTCTGCCGCGAGGGTTTTGGGCGCAACCTCCGCGAAGATCAGAAAGATGAGGGTCAGAACCCAGGGCGCCAGCAGCACGCCAGTTTCGCCCAGCAGTAATATGCCAATGACGGTGGCGATGGTGGCGGCAGTAAAATTGACTAGGTTGTTGCCCACCAAAATCACGCCAAGCAGTCGGTCCGGTCGTTGCAGCATCCTGCTGGCCAGCCGCGCCCCCCGATCCCCACGTTTGGCAAGATGCCTTAGACGGTATCGATTTAGGGCCATCATGGCGGTCTCGGTGCCGGAGAAAAAAGCAGAGACTAGGACCAACACCAGGATGCTGGCGACGAGGTAAATGATGGGGACATCTTCAAGCGCCATTAGACAGTAAATACTCCAGTACAAATTTGCTGCCCAGGTAACCCAGGAGCAAGAGCGCAAAGGCGGATAGGTTCCAGCGAACGGCAGTGATGCCCCGCCAGCCCAGCACGTAGTGGCCCACCAAGAAGCTCGCGTAAACCAGCCAAGAGAGGCCGGTAAGTAAGGTGTGGTGAGCCAGGCGCTGTTCCAGCATGTCGTCTAGAATAACGACGCCGCTGAGGATGGATAACGAGAGCAGGCCAAGCCCGCTCCAGATCATAAAGAGGTGGAGCGCTTCCATGGTTTCCAGCGGAGGAAGCACGATGAGCCGGCGAGTGCCCAGTTTTTTCAATGAGGATTCCCGGACAGCAAGCAAAATAGAGTGTAGGGCTGCTGCCATCAAAATGGCGTATGCGCTGAGGGATAGCAGGATATGTAAGAAAAGCTGGCGGCTAAGCGGCAGCAGGTTTTCGGCTGTCGGTGACAGCAGATTGATGGCCAGCAGGTGCAAACCGCCGATGGGAAGGACGAGTAAAAACAAACTTGAAGTTGGAATACGAAGGCTGCTAACCGTGATCATCAGGGTCAGAATCAGACTGATAATATTGCTCACGTAGGGGAGGGAAAAGTAAACGCCCTCCGGTTTAACCATCAACAAAGTCGATGCAAACCCGTGGCACAGTACCGCAGACAGCATGATGAGGGCTACGGAAGGACCAAGGAGCGTGCTCTGTACCTCAGCAGTGATCCCGAGTTGGCCCGAGCTGTGCTGCAAAGACCGCCAAAGGTGACCAAAGGCCAGGAGGTAGCCCAGGAGGGCCAGGGCAGACAGGGTGGGAACTACAGCAGGCATTCACACTGCTCCAGGTTCGATGAGCTAATGATGATGTTATCTTTGAGCCACAAAAGGTGAGAGAAGTGTGGCACAACCTCAAGAAGTCGAAAAGAGCGCAGCGCAACGCATCTAAGGCGTTGAGCGCGATAACGTGTAGGGCAAGAGGGGCCTTCAAGCCAGCAGGGAGAGCTTAAAATGATGCAGTTAACGGGAGAAATCCTATTCTTTATGGCCCAGGCCTTTATCGCCTGCATCGGCCTGCTTTTTCTTTTTGCGGTGGCGCTTTATTTTATAGACCGGCTCCAAACCCGCCACACCCTGCGCAGAAACTTTCCGTTGCTGGCCCGCTTTCGCTACCTCTTCGAGGACCTGGGCGAATTCTTTCGACAGTACTTTTTTGCCATGGATCGAGAGGAGCTGCCCTTCAATCGAGCGGAAAGAAGCTGGGTCTATCGAGCCGCGAAGGCTGTAGACACCACCGTGGCATTTGGCTCAAGCCGAGACCTTAGGCCGGTCGGTACCGTGCTCTTCGCCAACTGCGCTTACCCCATGCTCGAGTCGGAAGCGCTTAAAACGTCAGCAATCACTATTGGACCGGGCGCACGCACGCCCTATGCGGTGGCCTCTGTCTTTCATATCTCCGGCATGAGCTATGGCGCGATTTCGAAGCCCGCCACCCTGGCGTTATCTCGGGGCGCGCGGGAAGCGGGAATCTGGATGAATACAGGAGAAGGAGGGCTCTCGGAGGCGCACCTCAAAGGAGGAGCAGATATTGTTTTTCAGATCGGTACGGCCAAGTTCGGCGTATGCGGATCCAGTGGGCGGCTAGACGAGGCCCGACTGCGGCAGGTGGCCAGCCATGAGCAGGTGCGAATGTTCGAGATCAAGCTCAGCCAAGGGGCGAAACCTGGGAAGGGGGGCATTTTACCCGCTGAAAAGGTAACGCCCGAAATAAGCGTTATTCGCGGCATTCCTGCAGGAGAAAGTTCCATCAGCCCCAACAGGCACCCTGACATTGATTCCGCCGATGATCTGCTTGATATGATCGCGCGTATTCGCGAACTTACGGGGAAGCCCGTGGGCTTCAAAGCGGTGATTGGAGAGGGCGAGTGGCTTGAACAGCTTTGCCACAAAATCCTGGCTCGAGGGGTGGATGCCGCACCCGACTTTATAACGATCGATAGTGCAGATGGGGGAACCGGGGCGGCGCCAGCCAGTCTGATCGACTACATGGGGCTACCCCTACATGAGAGTCTGCCCTTGGTGGTCGACCTCCTGACAAAGCATGGGCTGCGGCAGCGTATTCGCATTATCGCCAGCGGTAAGCTCACGAACCCAGGCAAGGTAGCCTGGGCCCTCAGCATGGGCTGTGACTTTGCGGTCTCTGCCCGAGGCTTTATGTTTGCGCTGGGCTGTATTCAGGCTCTTCAGTGCAATAAAAATACCTGTCCCACAGGTATCACGACCCATGACGAGAGGCTGCAGCGGGGGCTGGTGGTGGGCGAGAAAAGCAAGCGCGTTGCAAACTATGCTGCTGCCCTTCAGCGCGAAGTAGAGACCATCGCGCACTCCTGCGGGGTGCCAGAGCCTCGATTGTTGAGAAGAGAGCACTGCCGAGTCGTCCGAGCGGACGGCCGCTCTGTCTCCCTTGCTGAGCTGTATCCCGCTGGAGATGCTGGTAGCGCCTAAAGCGCAGCCCTCCAGGTCCAATGCGCTACGCCCCGGGCATGGTTCGATATATACTCCCGTATCCTTCATTAGGAAGCATCAAACCCTATGTTCGATTCGCTCTCTGATCGTCTTTCGCAAACGCTGCGCGAGGTTAGCGGCAAGGCGCGCTTGTCCGAAGACAATATTTCGGATGCCATGCGTGATGTCAGGATGGCTCTGCTGGAGGCCGATGTCGCCCTGTCGGTAGTGAAGACATTCACCGACAACGTGAAGCAAACGGCCCTTGGCCAGGATGTGGGCAGCCAGCTTAATCCCGGTGAAGCCTTTATCAAGATCGTCCACGCTGAGCTGGTGCGCATCATGGGTTCGGCAAACGATGAGCTGAACCTAGCTACCAAACCGCCGGCCGTTATTCTCATGGCAGGTCTGCAGGGTGCAGGGAAGACGACCCTGGTAGCTAAGCTCGCCCGGCTCCTCAAAGAGAGAAACAAGAAAAAGGTCGCCGTGGTCAGTGCGGATGTTTACCGCCCGGCAGCCATCGAACAGCTGGAAATTCTGTCGCGGGAGGTTGGGGCAACCTTTATTTCCTCGAGTGCGGAACAGCAGCCGGTTGCCATCGCCAAGGAAGCATTGAAGCAAGCGAACGCTCAGCTTGCTGACGTTCTCATTGTTGATACTGCAGGTCGCCTGGCCATAGATGATGAAATGATGGCCGAAATACAGGCGCTGCATGGGGCATTGCAACCGATCGAAACGCTCTTCGTAGTGGATGCGATGACGGGGCAAGATGCCGCCAATACGGCAAAGGCATTTGCTGATGCCCTGCCTCTGACCGGGGTGGTGCTGTCGAAGACCGATGGTGATGCAAGAGGGGGGGCGGCCCTCAGCGTTAGGACGATCACGGGCAAGCCTATTAAATTCCTGGGCATCGGGGAGAAGACTGATGGCCTAGAGCCCTTCTATCCAGATCGTGTGGCGTCTCGCATCCTAGGTATGGGTGACGTGCTGAGTCTCATTGAGGAGGCAGAGCGCAAGGTAGACAAAGGTAAGGCCCAGCGGCTTGCCAAGAAAATGCAGACGGGACGCAAATTTGATCTGGAAGATTTTCGCGATCAGCTGGAACAGATGGCGAGCATGGGCGGTATGAGCAGTATGCTGGACAAGCTGCCGGGTATGGGACAGCTCCCTGCTGCCGCCCAGGCTCAGGCCAATGACGCTCAATTTAAGAAGATGGGGGTCATTATCGATTCCATGACCGTCAAGGAACGCCGTTTCCCGGACCTGATCAATACGTCTCGGAAACAGCGCATTGCGTCCGGCAGCGGCACTCAGATAGCGGATGTGAATCGCCTGCTCAAGCAGCATAAGCAAATGCAAAAAATGATGAAGAAGGTCAGTCGCAAGGGCGGGATGCAGCGCATGATGCGCGGCATGCAGGGTATGCAAATGCCTGGTAGCGGCATGCCCCCCGGAGTACGTCGTCGTTAGGCCGGTCCTAAAAAGGCAGCCGGGAGCGCCCTGTCGCTTAGGGTTGCATGCAGCCTGGGTTGCTTTATGATACGCGACCTCTAAAGTATCGCAGAGCTAGCTGAGACAGATATGGTCACCATTCGACTTGCCCGCCACGGCGCGAAAAAACATCCTTTTTATCATGTCACCGTGGCTGATAAAGCCGCATCAAGGGACGGACGTTTTGTTGAACGCGTCGGGTTCTTCAACCCCATGGCAAGGGGGCAGGAAGAGGGCCTTAGGCTAGACTTGGCGCGCGTGGATTATTGGCTCGGCGTGGGAGCAAAGCCTAGCGAGCGAGTGCAGCAGCTAATCGGCCAGGCGCGCAAGCAAGCCGCCCCTGCGGAATAATCTCACCAGCGCCTGGGAATGCTCTAGCGGCACGCCAGGCGCCAGATCAAACAAACGCGGCGGCTTCCATGATCGCCTATCTTGATGCGCTCCCAAGAGCGGATGCGACAGAACACCCGATACTCATTGTCGGCCGGCTAGGTAAGGCCCACGGCATTAGGGGGTGGCAATACCTCCAGTCCTTCACCAGCCCCCCGGAAAATCTCTTCGACTATCGGCCATGGCACCTCCAGCATAAGACCCAGCCCCACTGGTTTTTACTCGAAACCGTTGAATGGCGCGAGTACCGCGAGGGGTTCCTCGTGCGGTTGCCAAAGATCTCCGCGCCAGAGTCTGCAAGGGACATGATAGGCACCCATATCGGGGTTTCTAAGGCCGCGCTGGGTGAGGCCCAGGAGGACGAGTATTTCTGGCATGAGCTTATCGGGTGTACGGTGGTCAACCAGCAGGGCATACAATTGGGGCGCATCGAACAACTATTCGAAACCGGAGCCCATCCGGTGATGGTGATTGAGGGGGGCGAGAAGAGTCACCTCATTCCCTTTACGAGAGCGTTCGCGTTAACCGTGGACTTGCCGAAAAAGGAAGTTCAAGTGAACTGGATGGAGGAGTGGACCTAGGGTCTCGCTGCGCCTATGTGGATTGGAATAATTTCTCTGTTGCCGCAAATGTTCCAGGCGGTCACCGAATATGGTGTTCTGGCCCGTGCAGTACGACAGGGTATTTTAGAGGTGGAACATTTTAACCCCCGGGATTATGCCGAGGATCGACATCGCACCGTGGATGACCGGCCCTATGGCGGCGGTGCGGGGATGGTGATGATGGCCGATCCTCTGCGCCAGGCGCTAGACGCCGCCAAGGCGCGGGCACCGCAGGCCGCATCGGCTAAATGCCCCGTGGTCTTAATGAGTCCTCAGGGCGCGCAGTTTGACCAAGAGAGAGCGCTGCAGACCAGCAAGCTAGAGGGCATGATTATTATTTGTGGTCGCTACGAAGGCCTTGATGAGCGTTTCGTGACGCGCTACGTGGACGAGGAATGTTCAATTGGGGACTATGTGGTCAGCGGGGGTGAACTGCCGGCTATGATCGTGATCGATGCCATTGCTCGGCACCTGCCGGGCACTCTGGGCAATCATCTCTCGGTTCAAGACGAATCTTATCTTGATGGAACGCTCGATTACCCTCAATATACGCGCCCCGAAAGTTTTGAGGACGATCAGGTACCTGAGGTGCTGATGAGCGGAGATCATCGGCGTATCGGACAGTTTCGGAGGCGGGCGTCATTGTTACGCACTCTGCAGCGAAGGCCTGATCTGTTGACCGGACGCGTTTTCTCAGAGGAAGACCGCCTGATACTAAACGAGTGGTTTGCGTTAAATGAAGCCGAAGGCTTGGAGTAGCTGAAGTGCGTAGAAATAAAGTAATTGAAGAAATCGAAAACAGTCAGATGTCCGAGGTCCCGGAATTTAATCCCGGAGATACGGTAAGTGTTCAGGTTCGGGTCAGGGAAGGCACCCGGGAGCGTCTGCAGGCGTTCGAAGGCGTTGTAATTGGGGTGAAAAACCGAGGCATCAACTCGTCCTTCATCGTACGAAAAATCTCCCACGGCGTCGGCGTTGAACGTACCTTTCAGACCCACAGCCCGCTGATCAGCGGCATAGAAGTCAAGCGCAGGGGCGATGTTCGGCAGGCCAAGCTATTTTATCTGCGTGAGCGCTCTGGTCGGTCCGCTAGGATAAAAGAAAAGATCAAGTAGCCCTGGGCAACTGGCCCCGCGGGCCCTCCGGGCTGTGGATAGGGCGCCGCGTCCTAACAACCAAGACAGCATTGGCCCCGGCAGGAGGAGGCGTTGGACGGTACTGAGGGTGTGTCAAAGGACCAGCATATTGCCGCTTACCTGGACCATCTCTGGCTCAGTAAGGGCTTATCGTCCAATACCCTCAACGCCTATCGCCGCGACCTAGAGCGAGCGGCGAAACTGCTGCTGCAAGAGGACGATGGAGCCCGCTTAGTGGACGCTTCACCCGCGAGCCTCCAGGCGTGTTATCAAGCGCTACAGCAACAAGGACTGAGCACGCGCAGCACGGCTCGCTGGCTTAGCGCCGTTCGCGGTTTTTATCGTTATCTGCTGAAGCGCGAAATCATTCATCAAGACCCTACCCAGGGCATGACCCATCCCAGGCTAAAACGAACGCTCCCCGCTATCCTGTCTTCGCGTCAGGTAGAAGATCTGTTGGCCGCGCCAGATGTGGATACGGCGCTTGGGCTTCGAGACCGAGCTATGCTCGAGGTGCTATATGGCAGCGGCCTGCGTGTAACGGAGCTGGTGGCCCTTGAGCTTGCGAACGTAAACTTTCGTCAAGGCGTCATCCGGGTTCAGGGTAAGGGCGGCAAGGAGCGGCTGGTGCCTACAGGAGAAAACGCCTTGTTCTGGGTGGAACGTTTTTTCACTGAAGCGCGCCCCCAATTGCTGCCCGGTGGCGGAAAGACGTTGTTCCCTAGCCAGCGGGGACGCGTCATGACGCGTCAGACCTTTTGGCATGCAATCAAGCGTCATGCTGCAGCGGCAGGGATCTCTCAAAATATCTCGCCGCATACCCTTCGCCATGCATTTGCAACGCATCTGGTGGATAATGGGGCAGACCTGCGGGCCGTACAGATGATGTTAGGCCACAGTGATCTTTCAACGACCCAGATATATACCCACGTAGCCCAGCAAAGGCTTAAGAAACTGGTGCAGGAGCATCACCCTCGCGGCTAAAGCCGTGTTAGATTCGACGACTTACCTGGGTCGAAAAACGTCAACTCGAGGATGGCCTCGGTCCGCTTGATGCGGATGGTAGTGGAGACAAAGATGAGAAATAGGTTTCGCAAGATGTGGGGCAAGACTGCCGTGCTGCTTGGTTTGCTGTTCAGCTATAGCCTCCCCGTGGCTGCCCAGAGCGCACCCGGTGTGGCGAGCGATCCAGAACAGGTTGCGGTTGCACGTCTGCTGACCCTCAGGCCCGATTTGCCCGTTGCCGACATCTATCCTTCCCCTGTTGCCGGTATATATGGCGTGAAGCTGGAAGGCGGCATGATGCTCTATGTGACGGAGGACGGAAAACACCTGTTCGCCGGTGATCTCTTTGCTCTGGAGCAGGGCTTTGTGAACCTGACGGAGTTAAGCCGCAACGACGATCGAAGGCTGAAGCTCGAAGCCGTCAGCCCACAGGATATGGTGATTTTTCCGACGCCGGAACCACCCCTCGCCGTTGTTTACGTCTTCACGGACGTGGACTGCGGCTACTGTCGGAAGCTCCATAACGAAATCGCACAATATAACGAGAGGGGTATCGAGATTCGTTACCTGGCCTATCCAAGAAACGGCCCCGGCAGCGAAACCTTCCTAAAGATGGAGTCCGTTTGGTGTTCAGGGAATCGACAGGCCGCCATGACCCGTGCCAAGCGTGGTCAAGAGGTGGCCGCTGCAGGCTGCGTCACGCCCATCGCCGAGCAATTTGAGCTCGGTGTTCAACTGGGGGTAGAGGGCACACCCTCTCTGGTGACCTCTGACGGCCAAATGCTGCCTGGCTACGTGCCGGCGTCGGTATTGGCCCAGCGGATGGGGTTGGAAGCAGGATAAACGGCGGTCTCTTAAACTAAGGGAAACGTTGCGTCTCGGTTGGCAGGCGCAGACAAGGAAAAGTCAGTTGAGAAAAGTAAGAGTCGGGATAGCGGGCTTGGGAACGGTTGCGCAGGGCGTGCTGACGCTGCTGGGCAGAAACCACCAGTTAATTCTTGAGCGGACGGGGCTGTCGATTGATGTTGTCAGAGTCGCCAGTCGACGCGCAAAGGAAGTGGATCTTTTGGGCGCGGACTTCTCTACCCAGCTCAGTGACCTGGTGACCGACGAGCGGGTGGACATCGTCTTGGAGTTGATTGGCGGTGAGCAGGAAGCGCACCAGCTGATTCAGGACGCCTTAGCGGCGGGGAAGCGAGTGGTTACCGCCAATAAGGCGGTCATCGCGGCGCACGGAAATACGCTCTTAGCGGGCGATCAAGGTAGCCGTCTGGCGTTTGAAGCTGCCGTGGCCGGTGCCATTCCCATCGTGGACGCCTTACAGCGAAGCCTCGTGGCGAATCGTTTCCGACAGCTGCTCGGGATTATCAACGGCACCTGTAACTACATGCTGACGACCATGGAACTCGAAGGTATTTCCTTTGATGAAGTGTTGGCGCGCGCCCAGAGCTTAGGGTATGCCGAGGCGGACCCCAGCTTTGATATAGAGGGCATAGATGCGGCCCATAAGCTTACGATTTTATTGGCCTTGGCCTTTGGTGCTCGATTCGAGTTTGACAAAATTTTCGTCGAAGGGATTGCTCATATCACGGCAGATGATATTCGTTATGCCGCAGAGCTAGGCTATCGCATCAAACACCTGGGTATTGCTCGTCAAAGGCAATCCGGTCTTGAGGCTCGGGTGCACTGCGCGCTGGTTGCCAACGATTCGCTGCTCTCTCATGTTGATGGCGTGGCCAACGCGGTGGCCTTGAGTGCCGATGCAGCGGGAGACATGCTGCTGAGCGGTCCAGGAGCGGGTGCCGAAGCAACCGCTTCGGCTGCGGTTGCCGATATTATCGCGCTGGCTGGGTCCACGGACACTCGGGAGACAAGTCCTCAGGGTGCAGAGGCGATCCAGCGAGACCAAGATAACAGCACCTCGGGGGAAACCCAGCTTCTGGCCATGGACGATATTGAAAGCGCCTATTATCTGCGTATTCCGACGCTGGATCGTCCCGGCGTTTTTGCCAAGGTGGCTGCGATTCTGTCCGACAGCAATATCAGCATAGAGGCCGTTATTCAGAAGGAGGTCAAAGCGGGGAAGGAGGAAGTCTTCATCGTTATCTTGACCGATACCGTGGCTGAAAAAATGATGAGCGCCACCTGTAACGCCCTAGGCGAGCTGGAGGATGTGGTTGGCAGCATTGTCAGTATTCGCGTGGCGCCCACGGATTAGCCGATGCAGGTCCTCGTTCGCAGCGTACCCCCGGCCTCTATTGGAAGCGAACACCCACTGATCGACCGGATTTACGCCGCTCGGGGTATTGAGCGGCCCAGCGAGGCGGATCGAAGCCTGAGTCGGTTGCTGGCGCCCTCTGAGCTTCCCGACATCGAACCAGCCGCCAACCGCCTCGCCGATGCAATAGAAGGCGGGGAGCGCATTCTAATCGTGGGTGATTTCGATGCGGACGGCGCAACGTCTGTTGCCCTCTGCGTCCAGGCGTTGACCGCCATGGGTGCCCAGGATGTACAGTTTATCGTTCCCAATCGCTTTGAATTTGGCTACGGCCTGTCTCCCGAGATCGTTGCGCTGGCCCTGGAGCGTGCCCCAGATCTCATTGTGACCGTGGACAACGGCATCGCTAGCGTTGAGGGGGTTCAGGCAGCCAACGCGGCTGGCGTGGACGTGATCATCACAGACCATCATCTCCCTGGGGAGGTATTACCGCCGGCTCTGGCGATTGTGAATCCAAATCGAGAGGACTCTCAGTTCTCGAGCCGGGCGATGGCCGGGGTGGGCGTCGCTTACTACGTGCTCAGCTGGCTTCGCCAACGGCTGCGTAGCCGTGGCTGGTTTGCGCGCGGGGTACTAGAAGAGCCGAATATGGCCCAATATTTAGACCTGGTAGCCCTAGGTACGGTAGCTGACGTGGTGCCCCTGGACCACAACAACCGTATTCTCGTGCATCAGGGACTGATGCGTATGCGTCGAGGCCTGACCAGCGCGGGGATTAAGGCCTTGGCCGCGGTGGGGAAGCGCGATCTTGCAACGCTGGTTGCTCAAGACCTTGGCTTTGCAGTGGCGCCCAGACTTAATGCGGCTGGTCGCCTGGAGGATATGAGCATTGGCATCCGCTGTCTGATGGCCCAAGACCCAGCGGCGGCCAAGGCCCTGGCGGATCAGCTCGATTCGCTCAATCTTTCGCGACGCGAACTAGAGCAGGACATGGTCGCTGATGCGGAGCTTATTCTCGGAGACCTGCCCAAGGATGACCTAAGCCACGGCATATCGGTTTACCATGAGAGCTTTCATCAGGGCGTAGTGGGCATCGTAGCCGGTCGTCTTCGGGAAAAGCGACACCGACCGGCCATTGTTTTTGCCGATGCCAACGACCCCCAGCAGAGCGAACTCAAAGGTTCTGCCCGCAGTATAGATGGCCTCAATATTCGCGACGTTCTGGATGCTTTAGCGACTCGCTATCCGGGCATGTTGATTAAATTCGGCGGGCACGCGATGGCCGCAGGCTTAACGATAAAGCGCGTGCATTACCCCCGATTCAGAAAGGCCTTTGACGCCATGGTTGCCGACACGGTGACGGAGGACGCCCTGACAGCCGCATGGTTAACCGACGGTACCCTCGAACACGAGAGACTGACGTTGGAGACCGCCAAGCTGATTGCCGACGCCGGCCCCTGGGGGGCTGCCTTTCCGGAGCCCTGTTTCCGTGGCGAATTTAAGCTGATCAGCCAACGGATCGTCGGGGGTCAGCATTTGAAACTCGTCGTAAAAGCACACGATCTCCTGATAGACGCCATCGCCTTTCGTCAGCCAGCCCTAAGCGGAACCCTCGATCAGGTGCTGCTCGTTTATAAACTGGCGATCAATGACTACGGTGGCCGTCGAACCCTTCAGCTGATGGTGGAGTACATTGAGCCATTGTCCTAGACTTGCAGGCTTGCCAAAGCGCTCGCCTCAGAATCGTTGGATAAGTGAAAGAACAGCATGCCCGAGATAAGCGGATTACGAGATCAGCTAAGGAATTTGAAGGAACGAGATATTGCCCTTCGGGGGTATCTTTGACCTCCCGAGCAAAGAAGAGCGGCTGCAGGAAGTCGAACTCGAACTCGCTGACGCGGAAGTCTGGTCAGATCCCAATCGTGCTCAGCAATTAGGCCGTGAGCGGGCGTCCCTGGAGGAGGTTGTATCCGTTCTGACGTCCTTGGGCAGCAGTTTGGACGAGCTGGCTGAACTCGCGGAGCTGGCCTACGAAGAAGCGGACCAAGAGGCCCTGGGGGACATTGAGCAAGACCTAGGCGGGCTAGAAAAGGACCTCGCTCAACTGGAATTTCGCCGGATGTTTCAGGGCGAGTTAGATGGGTCTAACTGCTATTTGGAGATTCAGGCTGGCTCGGGTGGCACCGAGGCCCAGGATTGGGCGGAAATGCTGCTCCGCATGTATCTTCGCTGGGCAGAGAAACGAGGATTTGAGACTGCCGTTATTGAGCTGTCGCCAGGAGAAGTGGCCGGCATCAAGAGCGCGGCGATTTTGGTCTCCGGCGGTTATGCTTACGGCTGGCTAAGAACCGAGACCGGAGTGCATAGGTTGGTGCGAAAGTCGCCCTTTGACTCTGGCAATCGACGCCATACCTCTTTCGCCTCGGTCTTCGTCTCGGCGGAGATCGATGACAATATTGAAATTGAAGTCAACCCTGCCGAAGTCAGAGTCGATACGTATAGAGCCAGCGGCGCAGGTGGACAGCATGTCAACCGGACCGACTCGGCAGTTCGGCTCACCCACCTGCCAACGAATACGGTGGTTCAGTGCCAAAGCGAGCGTTCTCAGCACCAAAATAAGGATAACGCCTATAAGCAGCTGCGAGCCAAACTTTACGAGCTTGAACTTCAGCAGCGACGCTCGGAGCAACAGGCGATAGAAGATGCGAAGGCAGATATTGGCTGGGGCAGTCAAATTCGTTCTTATGTTCTTGACCAAAGCAGAGTTAAGGATCTTCGCACCCAGGTTGAAAGAACAGATCCCAATACGGTTTTAGATGGTGATCTCGATAGCTTTATCGAGGCCTGCCTCAAGGCTGGGATTTAACGTCAAGAAAGAGAAAGGCTATGAGTGAAGAACGAGATGTCCTGGCTAACCGTCGCGTGAAGATGGAGCGTTGGTTGGCCGAGGGTGAGGGATACCGCAACGATTTTCATCGGCAGGCGCTGGCGTCAGAGCTGCACGAGCGCTGTGAGCATCTGGATAAGGCTGAACTGGCTGAGCAAGGAATCGCCACGGCAGTCGCCGGACGCGTGATGTTGCGCCGGGTAATGGGTAAGGCCAGTTTTATAACCCTGCAGGACACGAGCGGGCGAATTCAGTGCTACCTGAATCGCGGAGATATTGGAGAGGCGGCCTACGAAGCCTTTACTCAGACCTGGGAAATGGGCGATATCGTCGGCGTTACCGGTACGCTGATGCGGACCAACAAAGGCGAACTGAGCGTTCATGCAGCTGAGATTGTTTTGCTCAATAAGACACTCTTACCGTTGCCGGAAAAATTCCATGGGGTGACGGACCAAGAGTTGCGTTACCGGCGACGTTACCTTGACTTAATCGTCAACGAAGACAGCCGCCAGATCTTTAAAGTGCGCTCTCAGATTATCGAGAAACTTCGCTCTTTCTTTCACCAGCGCGATTATCTTGAGGTGGAGACGCCGATGATGCATAGCATTCCAGGCGGGGCGACGGCGCGGCCGTTCACCACGCACCACAATGCCTTAGATATGCCCCTGTTTTTGCGCGTTGCGCCAGAGCTCTTTCTCAAGCGCCTGGTGGTCGGTGGTTTTGAACGGGTGTACGAGATCAACCGCAACTTTAGGAATGAGGGCCTGTCGACCCGGCATAACCCTGAATTTACGATGCTCGAGTTCTATCAGGCTTATGCGAGCTATGCTGATCTGATGGACCTAACTGATGAGCTGCTGCAAGGTCTAACGAGAGATATCCTGGGGACTCAGACATTTACCTATCAGGGGATAGCGCTGGATTTTTCGAAGGCGCCCTTACGCATCAGCATGTCAGAATCGTTAGCGAGATATGGGGACGTACCCGAGGCAAAGGTCTCGGATGAGGACTATCTTCGTAAGCTGCTGGCGGACGAGCATGTGGAGGAGCATTGGGGCCTGGGACGTTTGCAGATGGAGGTTTTTGAGGCCCGGGTTGAAAGCCGTCTATCTGAGCCAACCTACATTACCGAATATCCGGCGGAGGTGTCGCCGCTTGCCCGTCGCAACGATGACAACCCCGACATCACGGATCGCTTTGAGCTTTTTATCGGTGGTCGTGAATATGCGAACGGTTTCTCTGAACTGAATGATCCGGTGGATCAGGCAGCACGTTTTCGCGCACAGGCCGAGCTCAAGTCACAGGGCGACAATGAGGCCATGCACTTTGATCAGGACTACATCACCGCCCTTGAATATGGTCTGCCGCCCACGGCCGGGGAGGGCATTGGTATTGATCGCTTGGTTATGTTGCTGACGGATGCGCCATCGATCCGAGATGTTCTGCTGTTCCCACTCATGCGATCTCAGTAGCGTCGATGACCGCTAAGAAAAGGCCCCTGCAGCTGCACGCGTCCTGGCAGGCCTTGCTGGGAGACCAGTTTGATCTACCCTATATGCGGTCATTGCGCGATTTCCTTCTGGATCAGAAGCGCTTGGGGAAGGTCGTTTACCCCTCGGGTGACAAAATTTTTGCGGCCATGAATCTGCTGCCGGTAGACCAAGTCAAAGTCGTGCTGATCGGACAGGATCCCTACCACGGCCCTGGACAGGCTCAGGGGCTCTGTTTCTCCGTGCCGGAGGGCGTGCAGCTACCGCCTTCCTTACGCAATATTTATCGGGAAATCCAGACGGATCTGGGGCTAACCACGATGCCGAAAAGCGGGGATTTGACGGCTTGGGCAAGTCAGGGCGTGCTGTTGCTAAATGCTGTATTGACCGTGGAGCACGCTAAGGCAGGTTCTCATCAGGGTCGTGGCTGGGAGCAATTTACCGATATGCTCGTTGAGCGCCTAACGGAAAAGCTTGAGGGTCTGATTTTCCTGCTTTGGGGTAGCTACGCCCAGAAAAAGGGCCAACTTATTGATACTTCCCGGCACCATGTGTTGACCGCCCCTCATCCTTCCCCGCTGTCGGCGCATCGTGGGTTTTTCGGTTGTGGTCATTTCTCCCAGGTCAACAGAATACTTGAAGCCCAGCAGCTTCCGGCCATCGACTGGCAGGCTGGTTTAATACGATAGCGAGAGGAGAGGTGGCGTTGGTTGAAGAGGCAGAGGTGTTATTTGAAGAGCTTCCCTCCGGAGAGGGGTGTTGGGTCGGCCACGCGCGCCTTAACAGGCCAGGGTCATTGAACGCCCTTAGCCTGGTGGCCATCGAACTACTCACCGAGCGGCTTGGGTCCTGGGGCGGAAGAGAAGATATTGCGGCCGTGCTGCTGACGGGAGAGGGAGAGAAAGCGTTTTGCGCCGGCGGCGATGTGCAGGCGCTGTATCGGGCAGCGGTTAAGAATCGAGACCGTGGGGCGCTAGTGGACGACTATCCCCAGCGCTTTTTCTCTGCCGAATATCGCTTGAACTATATGATGCATCGGTTTCCGAAGCCTCTCATCTGCATCGGTCACGGTATCGTGATGGGCGGTGGTTTTGGACTATTTTCGGCGTCGGAATTTCGGATCGTCACGGAGCGGTCGCGCCTCGCCTTTCCCGAGATCACCATCGGCCTTTTCCCAGATGCAGGAGGCAGCTGGGTGCTGCGTCAACTGCCCACCTCCGTAGCAGTCTTTCTTGGTCTGACTGGGAGTCAGGTCAATGCGACGGATGCGTTATCACTCCACATGGCGACACATTGTATAGCCCATGATGCCCGCCAGAGCTGCCTAGGCGGTATTGTGAATCTCGATTTCCGAGTGGGTCAGCACGAAGCCAATCGCCTCCTTCTTGGTGACTATCTAGCACCGCAGCGCCACCTGGAAGGCATGCCCGCCAGCGAGCTGATTGCCCTGTCGCCCGAGGCGGTGAACCTTAGTACGCCGGGGGCATGCGTGAGCAGTATCTGCGATCTTGAGGGGGTGTCTCCGTGGATTGATCGAGGTATTTCAAACTTGAGGAAGGGCTGCCCAATGACCGCAGCCATTGTCTTTGAGCAGCTCGCGAGAGTAACAACAATGACCTTAGCGGATGCCTTCAGAATGGAGCTGACGATTGCATGCGAATGTCTACGTCGTCCCGATTTTGTTGAGGGCGTCAGAGCCCTCCTTATCGATAAAGACGGCACTCCTAACTGGACTGCGGAACGCATAGAGCACATCCGTGCCGAGGATCTCGATGCCCACTTTCAGTCTAGCTGGGCGGCGCACCCCCTAACTGACCTAGAGGATCTCGTCTGGTAGCGCTGTCTAGGACGCAATCTGAGTGACCCAGAGGCCGTTGCCACCCGTGGCCGATGACTCGGATACCATAACGACCTCCCCCTCTTGTCCAGCCGTCGATTTCCAATTTTCGCCAATGACAGGGGGCTCCCCCTGCCATTTAAAGAGCGCAAGCTTGCGTTTCAGAGCGCCGCGAAAATGGGTGCGCGCAACAATCTCCTGCCCGAGATAACAGCCCTTCTTAAAATCCACGGCACCCACCAGGTCAAGGCCCAGGGCCTGGGGTAGAAAGCGCTCGCTGCTGGGTTTACTAATCAGCGCATGCTTTCTTTCGATCAACATGTCGTAGGGATTGATGCTCAGGCTGGTGGCGGTGGGTTCCTCGATAGCGCCGGCGTAGCCTGCATCGCACAAGGACCAGCCAGGCAGCAGCGTCCGCTCCTCTGGCGCTCGTGGATACAGACGAGGCGCCTCATCGGCGATAGCAATATCGCACTTGGAGAACATGGCGTAACGACTCAAAAATTCTGCCGTGCGTTGGGCTAGGGAGGCGTGAACGTAGAGCTTAATACAGTGGTCGTCGCCCAGGGCCCAGCCGTTGCTGAGAACCCGTCCTCGCAGATTGCAAATGGCGAAGGGCTGTTCAATCTCCGCCTGGATCGTGACCGCATCGCTGGTGATGTAGCCCTGAAGAAAGTCTTTGACGGCCACGCCCTCCAGGGAGATCATTTTTAAGTCACGCCAAATGTCTGCCATGTCCGATTCTTCGCACGCCGGTTGAATCAAAAGACTGCCTGAATAAATGGCCCAAAAGCAACATGCTGGAGATGGATTTGATACCTGAAGAGTTAAAGCATATCTATTGGCGAAGTCGGCGCGGGCTTACGGAACTAGAGATGAAGCTGGTGCCCTTTGCCCGAGACTGTTACTTGGGGTTGGAACACGGAGAGCAGGTGCTATACGAGGCCCTGCTCTCCCGCGAGGATGTGGAGATCAATGACCTGCTCCTGCGCAGAGTGGTGCCCTCGGATCCAGCCCTAATGGCTTTAATTGAAAAAATCATTGGGCATCGGGGCGTGCTGTAGGCCCAGCCGCCAGTCGAGGCCAAGCGGGGGCGCACTGAAAGACAGATCGCTGCCATACATAGAGGCCATTGGAGAGCAGCGATATCTGTATCTATGGCCTGGGTCCAAGCGCCGGGTGCTGCTTGGGGCCTGGCTCGCGCTCAGCGTCCTGGGCGCCTGGACGTTGCTCGGCGGAACGGGGCTTGCCCTGAGTCTGCTGTCGGCATCATCGGTGGTTGCGCGAGTTCGACGGCCACAAAAAATTAGATACGACATCTCCGACCATGAGGACGTGCTACGCCGAGGCTTTGCCGCGGACCGTTTTGACCAAGTCTGGCTGTGCGAGTTTTGCATCATCTTGCGCGTTGATCACGGCGGATTTATGGCGCTGTTTCGCGACGAATTATCTGCTCAGCACTGGTCGCTCCTGCGTCGAAACCTTTTGACGTGAGGTCCTTAGACATGCGCCTGCCTAGTGCTAGGAGAGCCTCACGGTATCGAGCTGCTCAAGGCTTCCTGGAAATAAAATTGTATCCACGGCGACGTCGCTATGTTGCGGATAGTCCAGGTTGAAGTTCAGGCCGCGACTCTCCTTGCGCTTGAGCGCACTGCGCACAATTAAATCCGCAACGTGTAGAAGATTGCGGAGTTCGATGAGGTCGTCGGTGACGCGATAGGTCGTATAATAATCGTGGATTTCTTGTTTTAGCAGTTCGATACGCCGATGGGCGCGCATCAGCCTTTTGTCCGATCTAACAATGCCAACATAGTCCCACATGAAGCGGCGTAACTCCTCCCAGTTGTGAGCGATGATGATGGATTCATCGGAGTCTGTGACCTTAGATTCGTCCCACCTAGGGATATAGGGGGTGGAGAAGGGCCTTTCGAGTTGGCCTATTATCTTGTCGGCCGCACGCTGGCCAAAAACAAGGCACTCGAGCAGAGAGTTGCTGGCCAGGCGATTGGCGCCGTGAAGACCCGTGCAGCTGACCTCACCGACGGCGTAGAGATTGGCCAGATCCGTGCGACCATGTTCATCCACCACAACACCCCCGCAGGTATAGTGCGCTGCAGGAACAACCGGTATCGCCTCGCGGGTGATATCAATACCAAATTCCGAGCACTTCAAGGCAATGTTAGGGAAGTGATGGTGGATGAATTCCGCCGGCCGGTGGCTGATGTCCAGATAGACGCAGTCCGCGCCCAGGCGTTTCATTTCATGATCAATAGCACGGGCGACAACGTCCCTGGGTGCAAGCTCTCGGCGTTCGTCGAAATGTTTCATGAACGTTTGCCCATTGGGCAGCCGCAGGACGCCACCCTCCCCGCGAACTGCCTCTGAAATGAGAAACGAACCGGCATGGGGGTGGTATAGGCAGGTGGGGTGGAATTGGTTGAACTCCATGTTGGCAACCCGGCAACCTGCTCGCCAGGCCATGGCGATCCCGTCGCCAGTGGATCCGTCGGGATTGCTGGTATAGAGATAGACCTTGCTTGCCCCGCCCGTGGCGAGCACGACAAATTTTGCCTGGAAGACCTCAACGCGGCCGCTCGTGCGGTTAAGAACGTAGGCCCCAGCGCAGCGGCTAGGATGGCGACCCAGGGTAGAGAGATTGATCAGATCGATTGCCACGCGATCATTAAAGAGTTCGATGTTGCCATGGTCTAACACCTGCTCCGTCAGCGTTTGGGTGATGGCCTTGCCCGTGGCATCGGCCACGTGGATGACCCGCCGGTGAGAATGCCCCCCTTCTCGGGTGAGATGCAGGCCATTGTCTTCTTGGTCAAACTCTAGACCCCAGGTGGTGAGCTGCTCGACGATTTTAGGTGCGGACTTGATGGTGGCTTCAACCACATGCTTGTCGCAAAGGCCTGCGCCCGCATCGAGCGTATCCCGCACGTGAGCATCAAAGCTGTCCTCAGGGTCCGTGACCGCTGCCACACCGCCCTGGGCCCAATGGGATGAGCCGGTCGTAATGTCACCCTTGCACAGGACGGTAACGCGCGCATGTTGAGCAAGCGTTAGGGCAGTGGAGAGCCCGGCAGCGCCGCCGCCAATGACCAATACATCTGTTGTGAATCTCTGTGACATATATCTCTACCCAATACGGGAGAACATTATAGACTGGCACCGTGCCCCGTGAACGACCCCTTCTTGGTCAATAAGTAGAAGGTCAATTGGAGGAAGGCAAAATGATTGTACGTCGTGTCTATGCCTATCATGAAGCGCAATCCCAGAGGCTCATCCTCTCAGCGCAGGACAACCCCTGTAGCGCCTGCGTGGTGGGCTGTGCAAAATCTTCTTCGGGAATGGAGCCTAAGGGAACGCCCGGGGAGCTACAGTTGGACGCATCCCTTCTGAATTTGCTCACGCTGAAACTCTTTGGTCTGCCGCTGTTGGCCGTCAGTTCTGCTGTTTGGCTGCTCCAGGGCGTATCCGCCCCGGTTACGCTGCTCGGCGTTACTGGGGTGCTGGGGGTCGCTCTGGGCTGCTCTGCTTGGCTTGCCCGGCGTTCAGTCCCGAATTTAGCGAAAGCCTTGAAAGGCGTTCCCGCCGCACCCAATATCGGTGGATCGAGCCAAGCGATTCGTTCTGCCGAAGACGGCAAGGCGGGGTCCCTAGAGTCAGACATACGCGCTATAGTCGCGAAACACAAGCGAGGATTAGACGATGAATGAAGGACGACGATCGACATCGCCTGCGGAGGCCGTGTGCACAGGGACGCGAGTCTATCTCAGCTACGCCCTATTTTTTGTTGCTCTGGGACTGGCGTCCCTGGCCCAGGCGGAGCTGCCAGATTTCTCCGGATTGGTGGAAGAAAACGAGGCGGCGGTCGTCAACATCAGTTCTTCTGGACCGCGTAATGCACGGTCCGAGCGCCGCATGCCTTACGACGAACGCCTTGAGGAATTTTATCGCTTCTTCGGTCCACCTGGAGGGGATGAGCGCCAGGCGCCTCGTGCACGGCAGTCCCTGGGCAGCGGTTTTATCATTGAAGAAGACGGATACATTCTGACTAACCATCATGTGGTGGATGAGGCCTCGGAAATTATCGTTCGCATGAGCGACCGCACGGAATACGTTGCTGAGGTGGTTGGCACAGACCCGCGCTCGGACCTGGCGCTTCTTAAGGTGGAGGCCGATGAGCCCCTGCCCTTTCTTGAGATCGGAAGTTCTGAAGAGGTTCGAGTGGGTCAGTGGGTGCTGGCCATCGGCTCACCCTTTGGGTTTGATTACTCGGTCACGGCAGGCATTGTCAGCGCCAAAGGCCGGAGCTTGAATACCAGACGAAATGGCGACTACGTTCCCTTCATCCAAACGGACGTGGCGATCAACCCAGGGAACTCTGGTGGCCCATTATTTAATTTAGATGGAGAGGTCATTGGCATCAATTCGCAAATCTATTCCAATTCAGGGGGCTTTATGGGCGTTAGTTTTGCCATCCCCATCGATGTGGCTATGGAGGTCACCTCGCAGCTTAAGGAAAACGGAAAAGTAGCGCGTGGCTGGCTGGGCGTTGAAATTTTCGAATTGACCCGCGATCTTGCTGAGGGATTCGGTCTTGAGAGGCCCCGTGGGGCATTCGTTGCAGGGGTGCTGGACGGCAGCCCTGCAGCTGCAGCGGGGCTGCAGGAAGAGGACATCATTCTTGAGTTTGGCGGTCATGAAATTAGCCGTTCTGGAGAGCTGCCACAGTGGGTGGGGCGGTCTGCCGTCGGCAAGGCCTATGAGGTCGTGGTGTTTCGCGGCGGCCGGGAAGTGACGCTATCCGTGACCCTGGGTGAGCTGCCTGATAATCCAATGCTCGCTCGAGGGGGAGGTGCGCCACGACAGGCCGACGCCTTTGGGATGACGGTAGCGCCACCATCGGCCCAGACTCTGCAGCAAGCGGGCATCGAGGCAGGGATAGAAGTGATAAGGGCTGAGGGTCTGGCGGGAGACTCCGGCTTTATCCGGGGGGATATCGTCGTAAGGATGCGCGGCGTCGCTATTCAAGAGCTGGAGGACTTCAGCCGCGTGGTGGCTCAGGTGACGCCAGGGGACATCGTCCCGATTAGAATCCTGAGGCAAACCAGGCGCGGTTATGTCGCCCAGTATCTGACCCTCCGAGTACCTGATGAGTAGGTTTCGCAGAATGGCGGGCGGAAGGTAACCCATATGATCTTGGCCATTGTGCTGATCTCCGTCGTTTGCGCGGGCCTGTGCCAGGCCATTGCGCGACGGCGGGGGCTGAAAGCAGGCCCTTGGGTAGTGATTGGGGCCTGCCTGGGTCCTCTGGCGCTGCCCTTGGTTTTGCTCGTTAGGGCAGGATCAAGTCCCGATTAGGGTCAGATGGTCCTGCTAAGGGAATTAGCGATTCCATCGAACTTCATCAGCCAGGTGGGATAAACTAAGAGAAAGCCCAAGACAGTCAAGGTCGACGTGTCCAGCAATCATCTCATCCGAAACTTTTCTATTATCGCCCATATCGATCACGG
>DKNY01000015.1:36464-89320 GCA_002470275.1 Gammaproteobacteria bacterium UBA7376
AAGTCCACGCTGGCCGATCGCTTTATCCAAAGCTGTGGCGGTTTATCAGAGCGCGAAATGGCGGATCAAGTCCTCGACTCCATGGATCTGGAGCGCGAGCGGGGCATCACGATCAAGGCGCAGTGTGTGACTCTGCACTACAGCCACAGCGATGGAAAAACCTACCAGCTCAACTTTATTGACACCCCTGGACACGTGGATTTCAGCTACGAGGTGTCACGTTCGCTGGCGGCCTGTGAGGGTGCCCTGCTGGTCGTCGACGCTGCCCAGGGGGTAGAGGCTCAGAGCGTGGCAAATTGCTATACGGCGATTGAGCAAGGACTTGAGGTGCTGCCGGTGCTCAACAAAATAGACCTGCCTCAGGCAGAGCCTGAAAGAGTGGGCGGAGAAATCGAGGACATCATTGGCCTGGACGTCACCAACGTAGCCGAGGTCAGTGCGAAAACGGGGATGGGGGTGGCAGAACTGCTAGCGCAGCTGGTGGAGGAGATTCCGCCTCCCGAGGGGTCGGATGAGGATGTGCTTCAGGCATTGATCATAGATTCTTGGTTTGATAACTACCTGGGCATCGTCTCCCTAGTGCGGGTGATGGGCGGTCGCTTGAATCGTGGCGACAAAATCTTGGTTAAATCTACAAACAAGGTGCATACCATCGATCAACTAGGGCGCTTTACGCCCAAGCGCGTGCCAGATAAGAGCCTGGGTGCGGGAGAGGTAGGCTATGTCGTAGCGGGCATCAAAGACATCACCGGCGCGCCGGTTGGGGACACCCTGGTGTCCGCGAAAAACGCAGACGTGCCCCAGCTACCCGGCTTTGCAAAGGTTAAACCCCAGGTCTATGCGGGGTTATTTCCGGTTCATTCTGAAGACTTTGAGACCTTTCGTGAGGCATTAGAAAAACTGGTGCTTAACGACGCTTCATTGTTCTACGAGCCGGAATCCTCCGATGCCTTGGGTTTCGGTTTTCGCTGTGGCTTTCTGGGCATGCTGCATATGGAAATCGTGCAGGAACGGTTGGAACGAGAATATGATCTTGATCTCATTACCTCGGCGCCTACCGTGGTCTATGAAGTGGAGCAGGCGGATGGCAGCGTTGTCCAAGTGGATAACCCCTCTCGATTACCGGCAAATTTTCGCCAAATGCGCGAGCCCATTGCTGAGGTGAATATTTTGGTGCCTCAGGAGTACGTGGGTAACGTCATGACGCTTTGCGTGGAGCGTCGAGGCGTTCAGAAAAACATGCAGTTCTCCCAGGGCCAGGTGTCCATGCACTGGGAAATGCCCATGAACGAAGTGGTGATGGATTTCTTTGATCGAATAAAGTCGGTAAGCCGAGGTTTTGCCTCGCTAGACTATAGCTTTACCAGGTTCGAGGCCGCGAACCTGGTAAAGCTGGATATGCTGATCAATGGCGATAAGGTCGACGCCCTGGCGAGCATCGTGCATCGAGACCAAGCTCAGAGTAGAGGCCGCGGTCTGGCAGAGAAGATGAAAGAATTGATTCCCAGACAACTTTTTGATGTGGCGCTACAGGCGGCCATTGGGGGACAAATTGTTGCTCGACAGACCGTCAAGGCGCTGAGAAAAAACGTAACGGCCAAGTGTTATGGTGGCGACATAACGCGGAAAAAGAAGCTGCTTGAAAAGCAAAAAGAGGGCAAGAAACGGATGAAGCAGTTGGGGCGGGTCGAAATACCCCAGGAGGCATTCCTGGCCGCTCTGAAGGTGGACAGGTGACGCTGAGGATGACCAGGCCCGAGGAGCGTTAATGGATATCGATCTACCCTTTTATCTCTTCTGGGGTGTGGTGATTACCGGGGCTATTTGGTTAGGCGACACCCTGTTTTTTGCCAAGGCCCGCGCAGAAGCGAATCAGCCTAAGGACGGCGATGCGGACGAGCCCGCTATTGTAGAGTACGCCCGCTCGTTTTTTCCCGTACTGCTGTTGGTCTTCGTGATTCGTGGCTTCGTTGCAGAACCCTATCAAATACCCTCTGAATCCATGCTGCCAACGCTAGAGGTTGGGGACTTCATCTTAGTGAATAAATATGCCTACGGGCTTCGCATGCCGGTCTTTAAGGAAAAGCTGCTGAGTGTTGGGGAGCCGGCGCGGGGAGACATCATGGTCTTCGTTCCGCCTCACGACCACCGGTATTTTATCAAGCGAGTGATCGGCATTCCCGGAGATAGGGTGGCCTATGCTGATAAACGCCTGGTGATCAATGGGCGAGAGTTGCCCTATGAATTTGTTCGCACCTTTCAGGATCCGCGCCTGCCATTTTCTTCGGTAGAGTATCAGGAGGAGATCGGAGGCGTTAAACACAAGATACATCATAGTCGACGATCCGAGCGGGCCCGTAGCTGGGTCGTTGGCGAGGGCGAGTACCTAATGATGGGGGATAATCGAGATAATTCCACAGATTCCCGGGCATGGGGCATGGCCCAGGAAGAAAACGTCGTCGGTAAGGCCGTGGCCGTTTGGGCACATAAAGAGCCGGGCTGGAACCTGCCAACCTTTGAGAAGAACCGATGGCTGGGCGATTCCGGCAGCGTCCCGGCAGAGTAGGCTAAGGGATCGTGAACAAGGAAAAATTCAAAGCCGAGGATGTCAGGAAGCTGCAGAAAATTTTGGGCTATGAATTTTCCGACACCCAGCTCCTGTACCAGGCCTTTACTCATAAGAGCTACTCAAAGAAGAACAATGAGCGGCTGGAGTTCATTGGTGATGCGGTCCTGGGTTACCTAGTCGCGAGCATGCTTTACCGACTCTATCCAGATGCCCAGGAGGACGCGTTATCGCTTATGCGGGCGCAGTTGGTGCGCGGCAAGATGCTGGCAGAGATTGCGACGTCTCGAAAGATGGCTGACTTTCTTTTGCTCGGCAGCGGAGAATTGAAATCTGGCGGCCGCCAGAGAGCGTCCATCCTGGCCGATACCCTGGAAGCGGTTATCGGTGCCGTTCACGAAGACAGCGGCATTGACGCCTGTGCAGCGCTCGTTGAACGCTTTTTTAAACCGTTGACTGTTAATCTGGATATCGAGAACCTCAAGGACCCAAAAACCCGCCTCCAGGAGCTGCTTCAGGCGCGTGGTTTGGAACTGCCCTGCTATGAGGTCGAGGCGGTGTCTGGTGCCGACCATCAACGACAGTATACCGTGAGCTGCTGTGTGCCGGCTTTGGCGTTAAGGGCAACGGCCATTGCATCGTCGCGTCGAGCGGCGGAGAAGGCGTCCGCGAACGAGGTCCTACTGTTAGCCGTTGCGCAACGTTTATTTGATGCGCCAGCGGCTAAGAAAAAAAAGGCAAAAAAGGGTGAGGCAAAATCCCAGGACAAAAAAAGGGCAAAGGAAACCAGGCGCGACGACGCCGAGGGTGCTGGCAAGGGGCTAAAGTCCGGAGGGCGTCATGTTGTCTGAACCTACCCAGTGCGGCTATGTGGCCTTGGTTGGACGGCCTAATGTAGGGAAGTCCACGCTACTCAACTATGTGCTGGGTCAGAAGATTAGCATCACCTCCAGGAAGCCACAGACAACGCGCAGAAATCTCATCGGCGTTGATACCCAGGACGGCAGTCAGGCCATCTATGTGGATACACCCGGCATCCACCAACAAACCGAACGCGAACTAAACCGATACATGGTCAATCATGCCACCTCCGCCATAGCGGACGTTGACCTGGTGGTCGTCATCATCGAAGGCGGCAATCAGGGAGAGGCGGATGGGCATGTTCTTGACCTTGTGGCTAGCCATGATGTGCCGAAATTCGCGGTGCTCTCCAAGGTTGATTTATTAAAAGACAAAACCCTGTTGCTGCCTCAAATCGATGCGCTCAGGGAGCGCAACCTGTTCGAAGAAATTGTGCCGGTGAGCGCCCTGAGATCGGATGGGATCGACAGCTTTCGAGAGAACGTCTTTAAAAGGCTGCCCACGGCTCCGCATTTCTTTGGTGCAGACGAAGTGACAGACCAATCGGAGCGGTTTTTAGTTGCTGAAATCGTGCGGGAAAAACTCATGCGTCAGCTGGGGGATGAAATTCCGCATAGCGCAACGGTACTGATTGAGCGTTTCGCTCGTGAACCAAATATTGTGCGTATCCACGCAGACATATACGTGGAGCGTGACGGTCAAAAACGCATCGTGATCGGCAAGGCCGGCAAGCGCCTTAAACTCATTGGCGAGGAGTCTCGGAAGGCCATAGAAATCCTGATCGACGCCAAGGTGATGCTGCATCTTTGGGTACGCGTTAAGAAGGGGTGGACCAACAACGTTGGTCAAATGCGTTTCCTGGGATATGACTAATACGGACCCCGCTATGCTCCGGTGGCTCGGAGCAGGTTAATACGATGAAGTCACGGCTGCATGAGCCTGCCCTGGTACTCCACGTTAGACCCTATCGGGAGACCAGCGCCATTGTGCAATTCTTAACGCCAGGTCAGGGACGCTTGGCGGGTGTGATGCGGGGTATTCGAAGCGCCAAACAGCAGCGTAATGCGGTTCAGCCCTTTTATCTGGGCACCGTAACCCTGAGCGGTCGCGGCGACCTGCTGACGGTTAACCAGTTTGAGCTGCTGCACTTCATCGAATTAAGTGGAGAGGGCCTGTACGCCGGTTTTTATATATTGGAGCTACTGACTAGGGTATTGCGAGAGCGAGAGGCTGATGCCGGAATTTTTCGCCAGACTCTGAGCGCGTTAGAAATCCTGGAAGAGTGTGGAGAAATAGAGCCGTGCCTGCGAAATTTCGAGCTGGATGTGCTGCAGCAGTTGGGGTTGGCGATTCCCTTTAACCATTCGGTGGACCCAGACCGCGGGGGCGCGGATCACATTGAGCCCGATCACCTATATGGCTACACGACTGAAGACGGATTCTATGCCCTGGGCAAACTGAGAGGCGCTGCAGACGAGGACGCCTTCGAACGTGAAGTCAGGGTCCCAACGTTCAAAGGCGCTGACCTGATTCAGATAGGCCGCAGAAATTTTAGCGACCCTAACGTGAGGCGAAGCGCCAAGCGATTATTAAGGCGCGCGTTCAAACCCTTGTTGGGGGACCGTCCCCTGATGTCTCGGGCAATGTTCTTATCGGGACCGAAAAATAATGGCTAAGAATCCGGTAGAGGTAGAGGTCGCGATTGAAACCCTGGCGGTGGATGGACTCGGCGGCGGTGATCATCAAGAACGTCCAATTTGGGTGCGTAATGCGCTCCCTGGGGAGGTCGTATCTGCGCGTATTGTAAAACGTCGTGGTGGGGCACGTTATGCGGACGGCCAGCTTCTGGGGACGGCACATCCAGAGCGAATCCCTTCAGCCTGTCAATACTTCCCTCGCTGCGGGGGCTGCGTACTCCAACACGCAAGCGGTGATTATCAGCTGGCCCATAAGCAGGGAGCCCTGGCTGCGAGCCTCAAGGCACAGGGTGTGGAGGCCCACTGCTGGCGGCGTCCCTCGAGCCTAGTGCGCCTGGGCTACCGTACCAAGGCCCGTCTCGGGGTGCGGGTTGTTGGAGGGCAGGTTCTTGTGGGCTTTAGAGAATCCTTTAGCAATCGTGTCGCCAAGCTGCAAAGCTGCCAAACCCTGACCCCTGAACTCAGCGCGTTGATTCAGCCCCTTAAATCTCTCATCGGTGCCCTGAGTGCGCCGGCCAGCATCCCTCAGGTAGAGCTTGCCCAGGGAGATGATGCCCGGGCATTGATGTTGAGACATCTCGAACCGTTGAACCCCGAGGACCTAGGCTTGCTGACGCGCTTCGCCCGAGAGCAGGACGTTCAGGTTATTTTGCAGAGTGGAGGTTATGACACCCTCCAGGCCTTAGACATGGGACAGGGTGTGCCCGCCATAAAGCCTCTGGCCTATCAGCTACCGGAATACGGACTCAGCCTGCTATTTCAGCCGGATCAATTCACCCAGGTGAACGCGCTGATGAATCGGGAGCTGATCCGAACGGCTCTGGCTTATTTGATGCCTCGTCGAGGCGAGGTGATCGCCGATCTGTTTTGCGGCATTGGTAACTTTTCCCTCCCCCTGGCCCGCAGTGGGGCCAGAGTGGTGGGTATCGAGGCTTCAGAAAGGGCCATCGCGTCCGCAGAGGACAATGCAGGACGAAATGGATTGGCGCATCGCTGTCACTTTAAGGCGCAAAATCTCTATACGCCGATGGAGGGCGGTGAGGCCTTGGAGCGCACGGCTCAAGCAGCATTCGGTGCGGCGCCATCGGCCTTGTTGTTAGATCCTCCGCGCAGCGGTGCCGGAGAAAGGTTGGCGGACTGGGCCAAAATTCCCTCGGTGGAGCGCGTGGCCTACGTTTCCTGTAACCCCGAGACCTTCGCCGCGGATGCTCGGACACTTGCGGCATGCGGTTATCGACTGCATGAGGTCGGGGTGTACGACATGTTCCCCAATACGTCGCATATTGAAACGTTGGGTTTCTTTGTTCGCTAGCATCCTTTGTATGAGGCTGTCTGTTTAATTTAGTGAGGAATCAAACCTACCGAATCGAATTGCTGGGTCAGAGGACACGCCTGATCCGACTAGACATCGGCAGGGGATAAGGCGCTCTCCTCCCAGCATGAGCCCGTCGATTTTAGTTCAGCAAATGCCGAGGGGCTGATATCCTTCGCTCCCCTTAACGAAGACAGGTCGTATTGGGACGCCACTCCTGAAGCCCAAAACACATCATGGTCAGCGTAACCGCCAAATTACCCAGGCTCGAAGACGGGGAAATAGATCTTCAGGCCTGGCTTGCGCGCTTCGCTGCAGAATATGAGCACCTAGAAAGCGACCAAGTTGAAAAAACGGTAGTTTGGCTATCCGAACGCCCCAACGTACCGGTCCATCAGTGTCTTGAACTAGCGGAACTCGTTGCTGAGCTTCGGCTTGACGTCGCGTCGGTCAAGGCTGCGCTAATCTATCCAGGACTGCGCCGAGGCGTCATCGAAAGCGCTCAAGTGGCTGGCGTTGTTGGGGCGGAACCTCTCGGCCTGGCATCGGATGTCCTAGCCATGGCGACCTCGAGCCTCTTGGGCGTGGACGACACGGCGCTGCTGGAAAGTCATCAAGAGGATCAGGTCGAAAATATCCGGCGCATGCTTGCGTCCATGATTAAGGATTTTCGGGTAGCGGTGCTAAAGCTGGCCGAACGACTTTTGGCACTACGATACGCCAAGCGCTATGACGAAAATCGAAGGCGGCGTATCGCCCATGAAGCCGGGGTTATCTTTGCCCCATTGGCGAATCGTATGGGCATGTGGCAGCTCAAGTGGGAGTTGGAGGACCTCTCTTTACGGTACCTTCGCGAGGATATCTATCTGGGAATTGCCAAGGAACTCAACGACAAGCGGCAAGAACGAGAACGCCAGATATCGGAGCGGGCGCAGCGTATTCAAGAACTGTTGGCTGGCGTCGGCATTCAGGCTGAGGTGAAGGGCAGAGCGAAAAACATCTTCGGCATTTGGCGCAAAATGCAGAGGAAGGGCATTTCCCTGGATCAGGTCCATGATGTTCGCGCGGTGCGCATCGTGGTGGAGAGCCTAGCAGACTGCTATGCCGCCTTAGGCGTAATTCACAGTAATTGGCCCCACATTCCCAGCGAGTTTGACGACTACATCGCCATGCCCAAGGAGAACGGCTACCAGAGCATTCACACCGCTATCTCTATCGAGGACGGGCGGACGCTAGAGGTGCAAATACGGACCCGGCAAATGCACGAGCAGGCAGAGCTGGGCGTCTGTGCACATTGGGCTTATAAAGTTGGTGGAGCGACGGGGTCCGGTGCGCAAACCGAGGACCCTTATTTTGCGCAGAAAATGGACTGGCTGCGCCAGGTCATGGAATGGCACGAAGAGTTGGGGGGCATGGAGGACCTGCGAGCGCTGCTCGCTCAGGGTGTGAGCGACGAGCGAGTCTATATCACCACGCCTCGGGGCCACGTGGTGGAACTTGCGGCGGGGGCCACGGTCCTGGATTTCGCCTACCGCATTCATACAGAGCTTGGCCACAGCTGCACCGGGGGCTTGGTGAATGGCCGTAAGGTGCCCGTAGATGCGGTGCTGCAGACGGGCCAGACGGTTGAAATCCAATCCATTGCCCCGGCAAGGCCGCATCGTGCTTGGTTAGAGCCCAGCTTGAAATACGTGCACACCCATCGCGCCAGAGCAAAAATCGCCTCCTATTTTAGAGCCCAGCCCGAGGCTAAGCGGTTGGCTCGAGGACGGCTTATTCTGCGCAACGTCTTCGCCGGAGCAGGCTTTCGGTTACCGGACGAAGCCCAACTGACCCGGCTGGCTGAGGCGCTGGGACACTCAGATGTGGCGGCCATGTACCAGGCTGTGGCCGTTGGCGTTGTGAGCTATATCGACCTGGTGGCCAAGGTGCTCACCGAACAGGATTCAATAGAGGGCGTCCAGCTGCAGCCGGCTCCGGGGCTTGAGGGAGAGGATGTCTTTCCCAGGTCTGTAGGATTTCAGCTGAACGCCGACAATCGCCAAGATTTGCTTCGAGATATTACGGATCAGCTGGGTCGATTGGATCTGCCCATCCAGCGCGCGACGGGAGAAGTGGGGGATTCTGATCAAGCAGTCATTCGACTTGAAGTCCTCATCCCAAATTGGCAAACCTGTTTGCGACTGTTGAGTCACCTTGCCTACCTGCGAGGCGTTATCGAGGTCCGACGCTGTCATCTAAGCTGAAAGGGAAGGCCGAGGCGCTGCAATATTGCAAGACCGAAATTCTGCAAATTACGCTAAGATGTCGCCTGGCTTTGCCGCCATCCACCTGGAGCACAATAAATGAAAATAATTCTCTTAGGGCCCCCCGGTGCAGGGAAGGGGACCCAGGCACAGTTTATTAAAGAAAGCCTCGGAATCCCTCAGATATCTACGGGAGATATGTTGAGAGCTGCCGTCAGCTCTGGCAGCGAACTTGGTGAACGGGTCAAGGCGGTGATGGATTCGGGCTCCCTGGTGTCGGATGAAATCATCATCGACCTGGTCAAGGCACGCATCGCCGAATCGGACTGCAGTCGGGGTTTCCTGTTTGATGGCTTTCCGAGAACGATTCCTCAGGCGGCAGCCATGGAGCATGTTGGGGTGCCCATCGATGCGGTGATCGAAATTCAAGCAGATGATGAGGAACTCGTTCGACGTATTACCGGGCGCCGAGTGCATCCCGCATCTGGCCGCGTCTACCACGTTGTCTATAGCCCACCCAAGCAGCCAGACCTGGACGATGAAACCGGGGATGCCCTGGTCCAGCGAGAAGATGATACCGAGGCGACGGTGCGTGACCGGCTCGCAGTTTATTACGCCCAGACACAGCCGCTGGTGGACTTTTATCGCGACCAGGCTGGTCTGGAATATATTGAGATCGACGGTCGTGGCGAGGTTCAGGCTATCAAGGCTGCCATTGCACAAAGCTTAGACCAGCTGTCGTCCCAAGCTTAGGTCCCTCAGGCCTCGGCCATCAGGCCCACAAAGGGTAAGATCGTGACCCGCGCTCCGGATGGGATATCGCCGCTCTCAGCGGGGATTTCGATCAGGCAGTTCGCGTGACGAAAGGTACTAAGTCGGTTGCTGCCCTGTTCGCCCGTATGCCTTACCTTAGGCTCACCCTTCGTAAGCCAGTAGCGTCCCCGCTGGTATTCTGCTCGACCGGGTTGGTGCCCCAGGGGCGCATCGAGTTGGGCGCTGATGCGGAGGGGAGGCTCTGGAGAGAAACCGGCGAGATGGGCCGCGAGCGGAATACCCACGAGTAGGGCCGTGACGATGGTGGAAACGGGATTGCCCGGAAGGCCGAGAATCCAGCAGTCCTCAATACGCCCCAAGGCTAAAGGTTTGCCGGGCTTGATATTCAGCTTCCAGAAAACCAGTTCCCCGAGGTCCGAAATGGTCTGGGTGATAAAGTCCGCTTCGCCCACAGAAACCCCACCGCTGGTGATCAGGAGATCGCATCGGCTAGCGGCTTGTTGAAGCGCTGTTCTGATCGTTTCCGGGTCATCGTTCAAACAACCGAGATCGAGTATCTCCAGCGGAAGATTCCTCAGGAGTTCCATCACCGTGCGTCGATTCGAGTCATAGATTTGCCCGGGCTGAAGCGCTGAGGGAGGCACGCTGATATCGATGAGTTCATCACCGCTGGAGAACACGCCAATCACAGGGCGTTGGCGAACGGTGACCTGCGCGATGCCGGACGCCGCAAGGCTGCCGATGGTGATCGGGCCGAGGCGTGTCCCAGCTACTGCGATGATCTCGCCTTGGGCGACATCATTCCCTACAGGACGAATGTAGGATTCACCCGCCGAGACTGCATCAAAGGTAATGGTGCGTTCGTCGAGGGCCTTGACCCATTCTTGGAGGACCACACGATCGGCACCGACCGGGACCTGGGCCCCAGTAAAAATGCGAACGCAGTCACCGGCTGCCAGGGTCCCGGTAAAGGGGTGGCCAGCAAGCGCCTGACCGATGAGGTTAAATGTCCGCCCCTGGGTCCAATCCTCAGACTTGACTGCATATCCATCCATGGCTGAGGCGGGAAAGGGGGGCAGCGGCAGGGCGGTGACCACATCTTCAGCCAGGACGCGTCCCCGTGCTTCGGACAGCGGGACCTCATGGGTGGCCGCCAGGGGCTGAATAAGCGTGGAGAGAGCAGCCAGTGCTTTCTCCAGAGTCATGGGTTGGCTATCCTGCTGCAATGAAAATCACCCTCTGTATCGAAACGTCTGGGCCCCATTGTAGCCTCGCCTTGGCCGCTGGAGAGCAAATTTTCCACCGCGCTGAACCGCTCCAACGGCGACATAACGAACGCGTGTTGCCACTGATTCAAGCCCTATACCAAGAGGCTGGCGTCAGTCTTGAAGCAACTGAGCTGGTGGGCTTTGGCGCCGGGCCGGGGTCCTTTACCGGGGTGCGTATTGCGGCATCTATTGCCCAGGGTCTGGCGTTGGCAACGAACAGCAGGGTGGTGCCCATGCCAGGCTCGGAAATATTGCTAGCATCCGCACGCCGACAATACTCGGGGCCCCAGAAAATGGGGTGGCTGGTTTCCATACCCAGTCGGGCGGATGCCTACTACCTGTCATTTTATCGGCAGCGAGGGGACGAGGTTGTCTGTGAGACGTCGGATGTCTTGGTCACATCGGCGCCCGCGTGGCTTGCTGAGCAGGCGAAAGCGCATGATCAAACGATGCTGATTGGTGAGCGCCCGGACTGGCTCGACACCACTGAGCAGATTAGGGCCCTAGGCCCCATAGCGCCCAGCGCGGCTGCCATGATTCATATTGCTCGATCCCGTGCACCCCTACCCGCTGAGGAGGCGTTACCGATTTATCTGCAGGGCGACTCACCCTGGCAGCCGATGGTGCGATAACCCGTCGTGTCCACACTTTCGCTTAGGCTTTTCTGCCCAGAACCTTTTCGAGCGCAGGCAGAGGACTACGCGCCATGGTGCACCGTAACCATTTCACCTGCGCCGCCGGAGCCGACATGCCCTGCGCTCTGGCTGGACGCAGGGGGACTGGGTCTGCTCATGCCCGGTTTTGCTAAACCCTATCGACCGGCTCAGGCTGGGCCAGTCCACCGGCAGCGGTCCCATGCCAGCGATCCCATGGTGCGCGCCTGCGCCGCCGGGCGAGGCAATATTTCAGTCCTGGATGCCTGTGCTGGCTTTGGCAGCGATGGTCTCGTGATGAGCGACCTTGGGTGTCGGGTAACTTATTTGGAACGTGACCCCCTGATCTGGCTCTTGCTGCGGGATCGAGTCAAAGATTTGCCCGGGGCTTGGGCGCACTGTGCCGATGCGCAGGACTTTATGGCGGAGGGCGACAGGTGGGATGTGGTCTATCTTGACCCCATGTTCCCCCTCCGTAATAAAACGGCGTTACCGGGGTTGGGTATGCAGCATCTGCGGACCCTAAGTGAAGCGACATCTGAGGAGGTTGATATGCAGCAGGCGCTAGCCGATCTGCTGCAAAGCGCCCGCCGCGCAGCCATCCGGCGTGTGGTCTGTAAACGGCGGGCCAAGGATCCCATGCCAGATTCCTTACTGACGCCGGATTTTCAGGTGAAAGGGAAAATGGTGCGTTTCGATGTTTATCTCACGAGCTGAGAGCGATGCCCCGCTAGGGCTCGATATTAGTTTGCTCTGGGTCCGTGCCGATCAACTGACGGATATTCGGGCGAATATCCGGGGGAAAGACGTCCCCTAAGCGATCCGCTAAGCGCAAGGCGTCGGGACTTGGGCTAAGAACACTGGCACCGTCCTCGGTCAGCAGACCCTGCTCCACCAGGTTCACGATCAACTGCTGCAACAGCCTAGGGTCTGCAAAATCCGGCGGTGCATCTTCCAGTACAGACAGTCGCTCCAGGGCCAGAAGGCTAGCTGTCCTCAGGCCCTCGGACTCTTTTGGGGCGTACTCTGCTTTCTCGATAACAATGAACAGGCGCTGGAGTGAATCCTCCACCAACGCAGCCAGGTTCGTCAGCATTAAGAATGGAGCACCCTTGGGTTCCGCTGCTCGAATACCCTCTTGGTCCTGGATAATCAGTCCGAGTTGCTCCAAAACGTTAAGACAATGGTTCAGGTTCATTTGGGTTGGCGCCGTATATTCAGCCGCCAGCAGCGGATAAAGCGGATTCAGCAGGGTCTCTAACGCAGATCGCTTTAGGGCAGCCGTGGCGGTGGTGACATGGTGGGCAACGAGGGCAGGGAGGACAAAGAGGTTAAGGACGTTGTTTCGATACCAGCCAATGAGCTTGGCCGTGAACCGACTTTGGCTGATGGTGATGCCCAAGGGGGTTTCTTTACGGTCAAGAAACCCCAGGTCAACAACGGTGTCCAGACATTGAACGGCGGTTTTTGCTTCCGCCGTTAAAATGTCCTCTGAATAAAGCCGCCTGGCCAGGGTGATCTGCCTTTCCACCCTTTCCAGCAGCATGCCTTGGTCCAGCTGAATCTGCTCCTGTCCGCGCAGGGTCAGCGCCAGAATGTTGACTGGATTGAGGGTGGCTTGGGCATTGATTTCCCTCATGATGCGCGCGCCCAGGCGCTTCAATACCTCTGGGGAGGCATCGATGGCGTTGTCCTCGTGAGCGGAGGGCTGCTCTTCTAACCATTGATCTAAGGCGATAGGCTTGCCTAGGCTGACCCTCAAGCGTCCAAAATTTTGGCGAATCAGGCGCAGGTTTTTGAGAATGTCCAGGGTGGACTCGCCGCGCTTTTCTGCACCCATCATCTCTCGCAAGTATGAGTTGCCTTCGATTACTTTTTCATACCCAAAGTAGACGGGGACGAAGGCAAGGGGCTTGCTCAACCCTCTTAGTTGATGCGTTAGCGTTTGTTTGAGTAGCCCGTATTTCACGCTAAGTAACCTGCCGGAGCGGCTGCGCCCGCCCTCCGGAAAAAATTCGACGCAATGGCCACGGTCGTATACCTGGAATAAATATTCGCTAAATGTTGCCGTGTAGAGGGAGTCGTCTCGAAAGCTGCGCCGCATGAAAAAGGCGCCTCCGCCGCGAAGGAATCGGCCAACCAAGGGCAGGTTGAGATTATCCCCGGCCGCGATATGGGGAATCATGATGCCGGCGCGGTACAGGGCATAGCTCAACACCAGGTAGTCAATATGGCTGCGGTGAGAAGGCACGTAGACCAGGGTATGGGTTTCGCTGGCCTGGGTCAGCGGCGTGAGGCCCCTAATGTCGATCCCGGAGTAGATTCGCGCCCAAAACCAGGCCAGAAAGATAAGGAAGAAGCGAATGATGGAATAGGTCATGTCTGACGCAATCGTCCTAACCATCTTGTTGGCCTGGCGCTCAAGACGCCAACGGTTTCCCCCCTCCTCTACAAGGGCGTTGATTGAGGCCTGCACCTCTGCGGATGCAACGACGCTGTTGAGGAGGGTTCTTCGGTGGGAAAAATCTGGTCCCAGCGTCGCCCGATGCTGGGCCTTGAAGCGAACGCGCAGCAGTCTGGCGGCCCGACGCAGGGCATAGTCCTCGCCGCGAGGATGGGTGGCAAGTTCGCTGAGGGCGATACCGCTGCCAAAACAAATGTGAATGTCGCCGCGATTCAAAATTAGCGTCACCATGCGCTTGAAGCCTGCGGTGGCGGATCGCTGATCCGAGGTAAGCGCCTTTATCCAGCTGCCTCGGGGTGCTAGCGAACGTCCCCAAAATATCGAGACCGGAACCAGCAGCACGTTCTCCTGGACGGCCATCGGCGCGGCGATGAGCTTGCGCAAACGGCGAGAGTGCCGGCGCATGGTTATTCTCCCGCGAAAGGCCCGCTCTAATGCCAGAGAGCGTCGGCTGGTGCGCCAAGTGCCCAATTCGAGAGGCGATAGGGGCATATTTTCTTCAAGCTCTGGGGCAAGGCCGCCCTTAATCAGCGCGGTCTCCAGGGCAAGAAGGTCAAGCACGGAACGTCTTTGAATGACGTAGACAACCTGCCAGGGCGCTTTGCGGGACTGCGGGTCAACAACCAGGTCAGGGTGAGGGAACCGCAGGTTCTCCTCGCCGCTGATGCTGGGCTTCGTTGTCTTGATGAGGAGCCATCGCAACAGCTGGAAGTACAGGCGCAGCATAAAGATCAGAGCGTGGTCTGCAGCACCCTTAGTTGGGCCGCTTGCCCTGGAAGAGTTCATCTACAGTTTTGAGGTCCTGGCCTATCTCAGCATTTGAATCATCCGACTCATGTAGCTCCCAGATACCGTCATACTTCTCGCTGGCGATACGGGAGGCTTCAGCGTTGTCCTCTATGATTGTGGGCCGGAGGAAGACCAGGAGATTGGTCTTCCCTCGGGTGCTGGTTTTTGATTTAAAGAGATTGCCCATCACCGGTATCGACCCCAAGACCGGCACACGACTTTCTGTATCGCTTACATCATCTTGGATCAGTCCGCCAAGCACGATCGTTTCCCCGTCTTGGGCGAGTACCGTGGTTTCGATAGAGCGCTTAGAGGTTACCACGTCCGCGAAGGTGGTGCCCCCAACCTGGGTGTTCAGCACATTGGTAATGTTTTGCGATACCTCAAGCCGAACGCCGCCGTCACCGAATATATGAGGCGTTACCATCAGCTCTACGCCCACGTCTTCTCGGTTCACGGTGGTGAAGGGGTTGCTGGTGCCATCGCCCGTGGTGGTAAAGGAGCCGGTGCGAAACGGTACCTCTCTACCCACCAGGATCTTGGCCTCAATGTTGTCCAGGGTGACGATGCTAGGCGTTGATAACAGATTTGCATCGGCATTAGATGCCAGGGCGCTCACGACGGCACCGAAGGAAACGCCGTCCAAATTCACTTTTGCGGCCGCCAGGGTGGGCTGGGTCAGGGTTGCAAGGCCGCCGATTAGGTTGATCTCGCCCGTCTCGGGATTGAGGGCGCCCGCCAACAGGCTGTTGATCGAATTATCAAGCCCGGTATTGATTAAGGGCACTTCATCTCCACTCTGATCACCGCCAGCAATACCGATACTTCGGCTTTGGTCCTCGCTAATGGTGACCTCAACAATGGCGGCTTCAATAAGGACCTGGGCCCTGGGCGTATCGAGCTTGTCCACTACGCTTGAAATTTCATCGATGGTGTTGGGGTCAGCTCGAACGATGATGGCATTCAATGAGGTATCGGACTGAATTGAAAAATTGCTCTCTTGGTTCCCGCCTTGGCTGGCTCCGCTCAAGATGCCCTGGAGAATCCCGGCAACGTTTTCTGCGTCTGCATGGTTGAGCTGGATGACGCGGGTGGCTTCAGAGCTGTTGGAGGGTTGATCTAGCTGCTCGATGATAACCAATAGGTTCTTGATCGCCTTGGTTTGCCCGCGCAGCACCAGAGAGTTGTTGCGCTCATTGGCAATGACCTGAACGCGCTGGGGACCGCTGGCGCTTGCGCCCACCTGATCCGCGGCGACTTTCTCTAGAATCGAAATCAAGGCACCTACCCAGGCCTCCTTTAGCGGCACCATGACGACTTCATCCGTTTGCACCACGTCAATGTTTTGGATAATTTCCTTAATGCGCAAAATATTGTCTGCATGATCCGAAATGATCACCACATTGGGGTCGTTGACGCTGCCAATGTGACCATACTGGGGGATCAGAGGGCGCAGAATCTTCAAAAGGTCATCAGACTTTACGTTTTCAACGGGAATAATTTCTGTCACCAATTCCTCTGGCGCCGCAGCCGTCAGGCCGCCAAGGGCGCCAGGCGTCTGCTTTCCCGTAGCGCTTTGCTGTATCCGGATAATCCCGCCTGACGGCACAGCAGTGTAGTTCTGAAGGCGAAGCACGCTGAGAAAAAGCTCATAAACGCCCTCTCTGCTCAGGGGCGTGTCGGAGACTACGTTGACCTGTCCTTTCAGTCTGGGGTCGACCACAAAGGTCTTGCCGGTGATTCGGGCCACCTCCGCAACGAACTCCTGTATGTCCGCATTGCGGGTCGCCATCTGCCAGGTCGGCTCTTCAGCATCGAGACGCTCGCTTTCCTCGAACTCCGCATAGGTTCCCTGCGCAGTGCTAATCAGCAGTAGGCCAATCAGATAAAGTGCTCGATGTGTGTATCTCATGGCGTCACCGCTTACTGTTGTTCATTGGGGGAGGCGTGCGGTAATGGTGAATCGCTCGCCATTCCTATCGATCTCAATGCTGGCAGAACCTTTGGCCATGATGTTGCGCAGTTCGAGTCGGTCTTTGTCCAAATCACCCACCGGCTGGCCGTTGACCGCCATAATGATATCCCCAGCTTGAAGGCCAGTCTGGCGAAAGTAGGGGTTTCGGGAGGCATCTCCGATCCGATAGCCCTTGGCGTCTGGCAGTACGCCATATTGGGAAAAAGCTTTGGCACCAACCTCCTCTATGTCATTTTCCAGATCTTCAAGAAGCGCCACGGGATTGGGCCGCTCATCCACAAAGCCATGGCTGACCGAGCTGCGATAATCCGTGTCTCTATCATGGCCCGAGGCATCTGGCGCAACGGCCTGACTATCGGCGTCTACCAGGACGGCTTGGAAGGCCCCCTTTGGAAATTCAAGCGCCTCTCGGTTGCCCGCTCTGAGCAAGATCACGCGATCTGCGTAAACCTCAATCAATTGAGCATTGCCAGGAACCCTGTCGCCTATCGTGTAAAGACGCTCGCTCTTGCCACGCTGGGCAATGATGGCGCTGGATGCGCCTTGTTCGCTGGCGGCGAACACCGCCCTCAAACCCAGCGGCAGCCGGGTTGCGACGGCGGGTAGGGCTCTGTCAACGATGTCCTGACTGGCTTCTGCTTGGCCAAAAAGATGGCGCGATGTGAGGGCCTGCAGACTGGGTTTGGACTCGGTCCGGCTTTGAGCAGGGGCCGAGGCCTCATTGGGTATTGCGCCGTCCGCCGGGGCATTGCCCAGCATCGCACTGGCCGTGGCGGCCAACGTGTAGGCAATACCCACAAGAATAGCCAGGCGCAGCAAGGCCACACCCTTTATCACCCATTGATCCAGTGCATCCGGCATCAGCGGAATCCTGCAGTTGCAATAGCGACCGAGTCTTTGTGACCGTGAGGCCACTGACGTCTGGTCTGTAGCCCATTATTGTGCGGCGTCCTGCTAAAAATGCCAGCCTTGTTTCACGCTTCTTTTAATTCAGTGAACGCTCAACGGTGAGAACGACAGTGTCCTCAGGCTCATTGCCCGGCCAGGCGTAGTTAACGAGGTTCAGAAAGCCCCGAGACAGATCAATACGCACTCGGCGTGAGGGATCAAGCTGCAGCCACATTAAGGGTTTGGTCCCCTCAGCCTCGCGCCGCACCTCGAGGTGGAGCACGTTGGACTCTTGGATACTTAGCTGGGCTGATAAGGGGGGCAGTATGGTCTCTCCGAAGCGATCTCCGATCAGATAGCTCACTTCGCCACCGGACCAGGAGATTGGGTTGCTGGAAATCAGGGTGAGTGTTTCACCACGCTGGCGCAGGTGCATTGGCGGAACGCTGAAACGTCCTGAGACGCGAAGGTTGTAGTCGGCCAAAATCTCCGCTATCGCAAGGCGGTCTATCTCAGCCTGGGCATGGGTATCGATCGCGCCCCAGGAGACGGATGATCGGCCCTCAACAAGCAGTCCGGTGCCGCTCACCTGCCACGCAACATGCGGAGCGTAGGCATGGCCGTCTGGCGACTGGGCCAACAGTCCTACCCGCCAGCTCACGGCGGCGCTAAGACCTATATCGCTGACGAGATTCGCCCTGCCTGACCAGACAGTCCCACTGGTGCGGACGAATTCTACGCCCGGTAGGTCGTCAAAGAGGGGTCTCAGCGCTCCGGCCGGCAGGTAGACGAAGGTCAGAATCAAGCTGATCCCAAGGACCCAGGTGGAGGTTCGCCAGGGAGAGCTCATGGGTTATTCAACGAGAAGGTTCAGGGCAATATCACGGTAGATCATGGCCAGAGGCATCAGGTCATCAATCTCCACGCACTCGTTGATTTGATGAATAGTCTTATTGATGGGGCCGAGTTCGATCACCTCTACCCTGGCCTCGCCTGGCGCGCCCCAGGGCGCGATAAATCTCCCGTCTGACGTGCCGCCCGAGGTGGACAATTCCGTTTGCAGCCGTTGATGGGCCAGGATCGCCTGCTCAACGCTTTCCGTCAGTCGACCTTGCTGGGTCAGAAAGGGAGCGCCGGATAGGCGCCAATCAAGATCAAAGGTCAGGCCATAGGCCGTTAAACACGCCTCGGTAGCCGCTTTTAATGACGCCTCGGTTTGTTCCGTATTGAAGCGAAAGTTGAAATCCACCTCCAGCGTTCCGGGAATCACATTGGTGGCGCCGGTTCCGGCCCGAATATTGGAAATTTGAAAGCTCGAGGGCGGGTAATAGTTATTGCCTTGATCCCAGGTGCGCTGGGCCAGCTCGTCGAGTGCGCCCAGGGCCAGATGGATTGGGTTGCTGGCGCGGTGCGGGTAGGCCACATGACCCTGAATGCCTTTGACCGTCAACTTTGCGTTCAGTGAGCCCCGGCGGCCGCAGCGAACCACATCGCCCAGACGCTCGGAAGAACTGGGTTCCCCGACGACGCAGTAATCTGGCTGAATGCCCTCGGCCAATAACTTTTCGATGGCATGGCGCGTACCGTGAATGGCCTCTCCTTCCTCATCGCTGGTGATCAAGAAACTGATGCGACCGGGGAGGGCGGGCTGCTCTTCCAAGAGCCAGGTGACGGCCATGATCATGGCAGCAAGGCTTGCCTTCATATCGGCGGCGCCGCGACCGTAGAGTTTGCCGTCGCGAATCTCAGGTTCAAAGGGGTGACTGTCCCACGCCTCAAGCGGTCCCGCAGGCACAACGTCCGTATGCCCGGCAAACAGTAAGTGCGGGCCATCACCTCCTCGAGTTGCCCAGAGGTTGTGGACGCCACCATGATTTAGCTGCCGGGTCTCAAAACCCAGTTGCTGGAGCCGCTGCCCGAGAATTTCCTGACAGCCCGCATCCTCTGGCGTTACAGAAACTCGACGAATCAGCGCCTGGCTAAGCTCAAGAACGGGGTTGTCGGAGCTCATGACTCGCCTCTAGTTATGGGCATGCAGCGCATTGTTCAACTCGATGGCCTGTCGGTTGGTTCTGCAAATAACCTGACCGCTTAGACCGTGGCGCATGAACAGCAGATCAGAGTGACCTGCCAGCTCTCGCCCCTTGACCTCGCGCACGGGCTGCCCGTCTTCATCAAGCACCACTAAGGGCGTGCCACCCGTGATGTAGACGCCTGCTTCAATTGTGCACCGATCCCCGAGGGGGATGCCTGTACCCGCATTGGCTCCGATAAGGCATTGCTCGCCGATGGAGACAATAATTTCTCCGCCCCCAGAGAGCGTGCCCATGGTGCTTGAACTCCCTCCTAGATCTGTACCGGCGCCAACGATAACCCCCTGGGAAATACGACCCTCGATCATGTTGGGGCCCAGGGCACCAGCATTGAAATTGACAAAACCCTCGTGCATCACCGTCGTGCCCTCGCCGAGATAGGCCCCCAGACGGATTCGACTTGCGTCGGCAATGCGCACGCCCGTCGGAACAACGTAGTTAACCATTTTGGGGAATTTGTCTACGGCAAAGACCTCAAGATTAAGACCCTCAGATCTCGCATTTAGGATGGCCTGGTCTAAGTCATTCACATCGATGGGGCCGGCTGAGGTCCATGCGATGTTCGGAAGGTGAGCGAAAATACGCTCCAGGTTAAGAGAATTGGGCAAACTGAGACGATGGGAAAGCAGATGCAGCTTCAAGTAGGCATCTTCGATGCAGGTGATCGGCGCATCATCAACCAGCTTTACGGCGACCAGGGGTTCATCGCGCTCCAACAACGGGGCTAATTTGGCGCTCAGCCCTACCTGTGCAGCGAGTTTTGCGGCGACCTCCGGGGTTAGCTCGGTGCAGCCGCTAGGCACGCTCTGGACGGCCTCAGCGAGATCTCCCTGTGGGTGAATCAGGGGTTGCGGAAACAGGCAGTCGAGGACCCGGTCATCCGCATTTTTGTGGCGCAGACCCAGGGCAAAGGCAAAAACATCACTCATAAAAACCTCATCTAATCGCGGTGTGCATATTATCTCAGGCAGTAGCAGATTGTCGCTCTAACCGAGGCGTTGACGAAGCCAATTTACGACGAGAGTTCCCGGCCAAAGGAGACTAGGCGTTCCGCGGCCTCGATACACTGTGCCATGGGGGCCACCCAGGCAAGCCGCACCCGGTTTTTGCCAGGATTGTACGAACCACTTTGACGGGCGAGAAAGGAGCCCGGCATGGTGGTGATGTGCTGCTCTGAGAACAGCCTTTGACAAAAAATTTGATCGTCGATTGGGGTTTCCAGCCAGTGGTAGAACCCGGCCTCAGGCTGCTCCACTGAAAACTGCTGTTCCAGAATTGGGCCTACCGCTGCGAATTTGTCACGGTAGAGCTGCCGATTCGCAGCCACGTGCTCGTCGTCGGCCCAGGCCAACGCGCTGACATGTTGGTGATGAGGCGTCAGCGCGCAGCCGTGGTAGGTCCGGTAGCAGAGGAACTGTTGGATTAGGTTGGGGTCGCCGGCCACGAAACCGCTGCGAAGGCCGGGCAGGTTTGACCGCTTGGAAAGACTGTGAAAGGCAAGGCAGCGGGCATACGCCGGATTCCCCATGGCCTTGCTTGCGGACAACAGGCTTGGCGGCGGCCGCCGGTCGTCAAAATAGAGTTCCGCATAACATTCATCCGAGACGATCACGAAATCATAGCGATGTGCGGCTTCAATCAGGTTCTGCATCTGTTGGGCGGACATGATTTCACCGGTGGGGTTGCCGGGAGAACAGATGTAGACCATCTCGATGGCACCCAGAACGTCTTCTCCCAGGGAGGCTAGGCTGTCAGCGCCTCCGGCGGACGGCGCTCCGTTGATGAACACAGGCTCCGCCCCAGCCAGCAGGGCTGCACCCTCATAAATTTGATAAAAGGGATTGGGCATGGCGACTCGTGATCCCGGGTGACCGCTGAGCAGGGCCTGGGCGACGGAGAACAGCGCCTCGCGAGTACCATATACCGGCAAGACGCCACTAGACGGATCAACGCTCACTTCAAATCGCCGCTGCAGCCAGCCGCAAATGGCCTCTCGCAATGCCTCAGTGCCCTTGGTCGCTGGATAGGTTGCCAGCTGCGCGGCGAGCTGCTGTTCCTGCATCAGGGCCTTAACCACGAAGTCTGGCGGTGGATGTTTTGGCTCCCCGAGGGATAGCGGGATATGCGCTAAACCATCGCGATGTTCAACGCCGGCCAGTAGGGCTCGTAAACGCTCAAAGGGATAAGGCTGAAGTTTTTCAAGATAAGGGTTCATTGGCCGCTGTCCAGGTGTTGCCGTAGCGAAATTTCGATCTCATAAATTCTTTCGGGGTTGGTGACCGGCATCCCCGCATGATCGGTGACGACGAAGACATCCTCCACCATTTCGCCCAGGGTGGTGATCCTGGCAGAGCTGATCTGCAGCTCTAAATCCAGCATCGCAAGGGCGATGGTGGCCAGCAGCCCAGGTCGGTTAGAGGCCAAGACGGTGATAACGGACGCGTTTGAATCGTCCAGGGAGACGGTGACCTCGGTCTGCCGGTTCAGCTCCCGATGCTGTCGTGAAATTCGTCGATTGGAACCGTCGGTACTGGGCGAGGGGTCGCTTAGGGTTGCCTTGACGCGATCGATGAGCCGTTGCCGCAGGGCAGGGTCGTCGCTCATTGGCAGGCCGTTGTCGTTGATCACCGCAAAGGTATTGAAGTACCGCCCCCTGGTTGTTTTGGTGAGTTGAGCATCAACCACCGAGAGGCCAGATCTGGCCAGGGTCACCACCGTCGCGGCGAAGGTTTTCGGGCGATCTGTGGCGATAATGTAAATTTTCGTCGCGCCCTCGGCAGCGGATTCACGATACTGCATGGGGGACAGGCTCACAAAGGCCTCCGTCCCCTGATGATTCAAAATATCTCGCGTCAGAGCCACAATCTCCTGGGTGTTGTGACGCAGGAAAAAGTCGTCTCCAAGGTCATCCCAAATCTCAGCGACAATGCGCTCCTCGGCCTTGGTTTGCAGCTGTTCCAGCGCGCTTTCCTGGTATGCAGCGATGGTGGTCTGCCTGTCTAGCGCGTCGTTTGGGTTGGATCTCAGGTAGTTGCGAGTCTGGCCGTAGAGGTGGCGCATCAGGCTTGCGCGCCAGCTGTTCCAAAGCGTGGGGTTGGTGGCGTTGATGTCTGCAACCGTTAGAGCGTAAAGATAGTCCAGCCGCATCTCGGACTTCACCTCTTGAGCAAAGCTCTGGATGACTTCCGGGTCGTAGATGTCTTGATGTTGGGAGACCGAGGACATCAGCAGGTGTTTTTTAACCAGCCACTGAACCAACGCAGAATCGGCTTCGTTCATCCCGTGGCGTGAGCAAAATGCTTCTGCATCCAGAGCGCCTAGCTCTGAGTGATCTCCCCCGCGACCTTTGCCGATGTCGTGGAACAGGCCGGCGATATAAAGCAGCTCGGGCTTGGGAATGGCCTGGACACATCGGTGGGCAATGGGAAACTTTTCCACCGCTTCGGGATAGCGAAAACGACGCATGTTGCTGATCACCATCATGGTGTGGGCATCCACGGTATAGATGTGGAATAGATCATGCTGCATTTGCCCAATGACCTCGCCGAATTCAGGAAGATATCTGCCGAGCACGCCATAGCGCCGCATCCGGGTCAGCTGGGTGACAACCGTATACGGGGCCTTCAGCAGTTGCATGAACAAGCGGCAATTTTCTGGATTTGAGCGAAAGTCGTCGTCAATGAGGTGTAGCGCGTCACGCAGTAAACGAATGGTTGCCGCACGAACGCTTATGTCTTCCTTGCGCATGGCCATGATGAGAAAAATCTCCAGCATGGCGGAGGGGTTGTTGAGAAAGACATCATCACTGGAGGCCGCGATTTTATCGTTCACCAGGGTGAATCGCTCGTTTATCACCACCGAGCTTTTGATTTTTGTGCTGACCACGTGCTCTTCAAAATGCTGGAGCAAAATGTCGTTCACCTCGGTCAGAGCAAGCACGTGTCGATAGTAGTGATACATGAAGTTCTCTACTGCCGACTTGCTCGGCGTATCTTTGAAGCCAAGGCGCTGGGACAACTCACGCTGCCTGGCAAAATACAGCTGGTCCACGTTGCGGCTCGCCAACAGGTGCAGCCCAAAGCGGACCCAGAAAAGAAAGTCCCTGCCCTGCACCAACCACGCGTGTTCCTGGGGAGACAGCACGCCAAGCGTCACTAGGTCTTCCAGGTCCACCATGCCGAATTGGCGGCGCACAATCCAAAGCCCGGTTTGGATATCGCGCAGCCCTCCAGGCGACGTCTTGATATTCGGCTCAAGCTTATAGTCGACGCTGTCGTACTGTCTGTGGCGGGCAATTTGCTCCTTGTGCTTGGCAGCATAGAAGTCGGCGACCGACCAAACTTTTTTATTCCCGAGAACCCCATTGAGGCGATCAACGTTGTGTGCATTGCCGGCGATTAACCGGCGCTCAAAGAGCGCCGTTGCCACGGTGATGTCGGCCTTGCTTTCTCTGACGCACGCCTTGAGGTCTCGAACGCTGTGACCCACATCAACATTGAGGTCAAATACCGCCTGCAAAAACTGGGAAATTTCCGAACTGTACCGCTCGGGCTTTTCACACAGAACGAGGATATCGATATCTGACTTGGGGTGAAGCTCCGCGCGCCCGTATCCGCCAACGGCGAACAGCGTGGCTTCCGGCACGGTTTTCATAAAATCTTCCCAGGCATCCACCAGAATCCTGTCGACCGCTTGGGTTAGGTCTGCGATCAGGCCATGTATGGGCTCATCGCGCCAGTACCTCTCTTCGAGATGGGCTAGAGCGCCCTCCAGCTCTGCTCTTCTTCGCGCTGCGGACTGTGCTAGCGCCATGGTCTATATTCGCTCTTCTTCTCGCAGCGTAAAGATCTCTGCGCCGTCAGCGGTAACCCTCAGCGTGTGTTCCCACTGGGCGGACAGCTTGTGGTCCTTGGTGACGGCAGTCCACTGGTCCGGCAGGATTTTGATGTGTCTCTTGCCCGCATTAATCATGGGCTCAATGGTGAAACTCATGCCCTCCTCGAGCGTCATACCGGCCCCGGGTCGGCCATAGTGCAACACTTGAGGGTCGTCATGAAAAACCTTGCCAATACCGTGGCCACAAAACTCCCGCACCACGCTGAACCGATTTTTTTCTGCATGCTGCTGAATCGCGTGGCCAATATCGCCCAGGCAGTTGCCCGGTCGAACTTGCTCGATGCCCAGGTACATGCACTCTTGGGTGACCGTTGCGAGCCTGCGGGCCAGGACCCCTGGCTCCCCGGCAAAGAACATTTTGCTGGTATCACCGTGAAAGCCGTTCTTGATGACGGTGATGTCGATGTTGATCGCATCACCATTTTTTAGCACCTTGGAAACGGTGGGGATGCCGTGACAGACAACGTGATTCACGCTGGTACAGATGGACTTCGGAAAGGGCATCTGCCCGCCGCCGCCGCCGTAGTTGAGGGGTGCCGGTATACAGTCTAATTCCTCAACGATGAAACGGTGGCAGCGTTCGTTGAGCGCCTCGGTAGACACCCCGGGTTGAACATATTCACCAATCATTTCCAGGACCCGAGAAGCGCATCGGCCGGCTTCGCGCATGGCCTGGATATCAGCCTCTGTTTCTATCCTAGCAACCATATGAAAACTCATTTATTTCAAGATGATAGTTATGGTATAAAGCACGCCGCTCTGAGGGGCTTAGTGCTTCAAAAGGACCAATAATGGTCGGGTCAGGGCGGTAAAAAAACCGATTCTGGCCGTGCATATCGTAGCGCGTGAGAATGCTGGCGATATTGTTACTTCGCCCTGGGCAACCCAGAGGCGGCGTGCAGTATAGCTCAACTCTTGCCCTACCATAGCGATCCCAGAATCAAAAAATGGACGCGATTCGACACGTACCTCCGGGTGCCGAGAACATCGGTTGAGGTGCGGGAATGGCGTTCAAACGTTAACCCGGAGAAATATTATGACAGTTAGTATGCGAGACATGCTGGCGGCTGGAGTGCATTTCGGTCACCAGACCCGGTTTTGGAATCCCAAGATGGCGCCCTATATTTTTGGCGCACGCAACAAAATCCATATTGTTAATTTAGAAAAAACGCTGCCCGCCTTTAACGAAGCCTTAACTGAGGTTCGTAACCTCTCCTCTCGGGGAAAGAAAATCCTATTCGTCGGCACCAAGCGAGCGGCGGCTAAGGTGATTGCCGAGCAGGCTGCTAGGGTAGCCATGCCTTACGTGGATCAGCGCTGGCTGGGCGGCATGCTGACCAATTACAAAACCATTCGCCAATCCATTAAAAGGCTCATTGATTTAGAGACGCAATCTCAGGATGGAACCTTTGATCTGCTGTCGAAAAAAGAGGCGCTTCAGCGCACGCGGATGATGACCAAACTCCATAACAGCCTTGGTGGCATCAAGGAGATGGGCGGTCTGCCTGACGCCATCTTCGTTGTGGACGTTCAGCACGAACATATTGCAATCAACGAAGCTAACAAGCTCGGTATCCCCGTATTTGGGATTGTTGATACAAACAGTGACCCTGCGGGAGTCGATTTCGTGATTCCCGGAAACGATGATGCGATTCGAGCGATCAGGCTTTATGTGACGGCCGTCGCTGACGCGGTAGCCGAGGGTAAGGCGAATGTATCCACGGATGTCGACCCAGAGGAGTTTGTTGAGGTCGAAGAGGTGGCAGCACCCGTGGCTGAGATTTCAGAAGGGGTAGCGGCGAGCGTCAACGAGGCGTTTGCGGCAGAGGACGAAGCGCGAGCGGCTGCCAAGGGTACAGCAACAGAACAGAGCGAAGAAGAAGCAGAACCAACAAAGGAGTAAGACATGGCGATCTCTGCCTCCATGGTCAAAGAACTGCGAGAGCGAACCGGGCTTGGAATGATGGACTGTAAGAAAGCCTTGGCAGAAGCCGATGGCGATATGGAAAAAGCCATCGAGGACCTGCGAAAGAAGAGCGCCCTCAAGGCCGCCAAGAAGGCCGGAAGGACGGCAGCCAATGGGCTGTTGGGGATGAAGGCCTCGCCTGATGGCAGTCGCATTGCTCTGGTCGAAGTAAATATTGAAACGGATTTCGCCGCGAAGAACGTCAAGTTCATCGCCTTTGTAGAAAAAGTAGCCGAGCAGGTTCTCGAAGTTGGCGACGTCGAAGCAGTGAAGGCTGCGTTGAATGCTGAACGCGAAACTCTGGTCCAAGAGATTGGCGAGAACATGAGTATTCGCCGAGGAGAAGTGGTGACGGCCGACGGCGGCGGGATCAGTCATTATATTCACGGGGATGATCGACGAGGGGCCGTGGTGGTGCTTTCGGCAGCAGCAGAGGAACTGGGGCGAGATTTGGCCATGCATATCGTGGCCATCAATCCCATGGTGGTGCGCAGTGATCAAGTCCCCGCAGAGGTGCTTCAGAAGGAAAGAGAAATCTATACCTCCCAGGCCCAGGACAGCGGCAAGCCGGAAGACATCGTAGCCAAGATGGTAGAGGGCCGGATCAGAAAGTTCTTGGCAGAAGTGAGTCTGCTGGATCAACCCTTCGTTAAGGATGGCAACAGCAAGGTGGGTGATCTGGTCAAGCAGGCGGGTGTTGAGGTAACGCGCTTTCTTCGGTACGAGGTGGGCGAAGGCATAGAAGTGGAAGAGACCGACTTTGCAGCCGAAGTAGCGGCTCAGCTAGCGGACAACGATTAAGCCTTGCGTAGGGTCTTGCTCAAGTTAAGCGGCGAGGCCCTAGGCGGGGCCTCAGGGGCCGGGATACGCCCCGAGGTGCTTGAGCACTACTGTACTGAAATTCGAGAGGCTGCGGCCCAGGGTCTCGAAGTAGCCGTGGTGCTAGGTGGCGGAAATCTATTCAGAGGGGCTGCCCTGGCATCCGCCGGTATGGATCGCGTTATCGGCGACCGGATGGGGATGCTGGCAACGGTGATGAATGCTCTGGCGCTGGGCAGCTTTCTCACCCGTCACAGAGTCAAAAACCGAGTCTTCGCCGCCGTGGCGATCCCGGGGATTGTTGACGGATACGAGCGAAACGAGGTTCTGCAAACCATGGCAGAAGGCCAGGTGGCGATCCTGAGCGGGGGGACGGGTAATCCCTATTTTACTACCGATACGGCAGCCTGCCTTCGCGGCATTGAGCTGGGTGTGGATGCGGTCTTGAAGGGAACTAAGGTGGACGGCATCTACAGTGCTGATCCAAAAACCGATCCATCGGCCCAGCGGTTCGAAGAAATTACGTTCGATGAAATTTTGCAGCGAAAGCTCGGCATCATGGATTTGACGGCTATCGTCCTATGCCAGGAAAACGATATGCCGCTGATTGTCTTCGATGCCGGCATGCCAGGCGCCCTCACGGATTTAGCCTGTGGTCGCCCGGTGGGTACTAAGGTAGTCCACTCCTAGGGATTTTTGGCTAGCCTGCCAGACCAGGTCGGTCTTATGGGGTAAATGGGCGCTACAATCGAAGACGAGCTCCCGTGTAAGATAGGGCCGCCGAGCCCAGGGACGACACGTCATAGGGGAACGAAGAGAGGATAAGCGGTGATAGACGAGATTCTTGAGGAAGCGAACGAAAAAATGGGTAAGACCCTGGATGCGCTGGGGAGCACTTTCGCTAAAATTCGTACCGGTCGAGCAAACCCTGCACTCTTAGATGGCATTAGCGTGGACTACTACGGCGTGAAAACACCGCTGAACCAAGTAGCCTCTATTTCTGTGGAGGACGCTAGGACGATCCTGTTGGCACCCTGGGAACGACCCATGGTGGTTGAAATCGAGAAGGCTATCCTGCGGAGTGATATCGGCATCACCCCGGTGAACAACGGCGAGGTCATTCGAATTCCGCTACCGCCTTTGACCGAGGAAAACCGCAGGGATTTGGCGCGCCAGGCCAAGGCAGAAGCGGAAGCAAGCCGGGTCTCAATTCGCAATCAGCGGCGTGAAGCGATTGCTGACATTCGAGAGTTGGTGAAAGAGAAAATGGTTGCGGAGGACGAAGCGCGGAAGGGTGAAGAGCGGGCCCAAAAACATACCGACAGCCGGATCGCAGAAATCGACCAGGCGCTTGCCGTCAAAGAAAGCGAACTCATGGAAATTTAGGTCGGATTAGCAGAGAACCCGTTTCCTGCCGCTGACCAATACACCCAATGTCATACCACTCCCCCAAAACCCAGGATCAGCAGCCTAATGATGCTGCGGAGGCCGTGCCCGATCATATTGTGATCATTATGGACGGCAATCATCGTTGGGCTCAGGCGCGTCACCTGCCCGGCGCGGCGGGACATCGGGCGGGCGCTAAGCGACTGCGCCCAATTGCCGAGGCCTGCGTTGCCCGGGGGATCAAGTACCTCACGGTTTTTGCTTTCAGCACAGAAAATTGGGGGCGTCCAAATGCAGAGGTCAATCTGCTGATGGACTTGATGCGTCAGGTCATGCGCAATGAAATTAACGACCTCAATGACAACGGCGTCCGCCTGAAGGTGATTGGGGATCGAACCCCCTTTGCAGAAGATATCCAGCAAATGATGTTGGACTGCGAACAGTTGACCCAGGGCAATGAGCGACTAACGCTGTCCGTGGCCGTCAACTTCGGCGGGCGCTGGGATATTCTTGGCGCAGTCAGAGAGATAGCGGCCCAGGTCGCTCGGGGCGAGCTTGAGGCCAGCGATATTGATGAAGCCATGTTCCAGCGGTTTCTTAGCCTGGGGGATATTGAAGCCCCAGACCTGCTCATCCGCACGGGTGGCGACTTTAGAGTCAGCAATTTTCTGCTCTGGGATCTAGCCTATACCGAGCTCTATTTTACCGAGCTATTTTGGCCAGACTTTGATGACGCTGCCCTTGAACTTGCCTTGGCGACCTATGCAGCGCGACAACGTCGTTTTGGAGCCCGGCGTTAGGCCGGCCACTGGCAATGCTCCGCAACCGAGTTTTGACAGCGCTAGCCATGGCTGGCGCGGTGGCGGCAACGCTCCTTTTTGCGCCCCCTTGGCTATTTGGCCTGCTCCTTGGTCTGGTGACCTGTTGTGGCGCATATGAATGGGCCTCTTTTTCTGGGCTAGAAGGTGCTTTGTCCCGCCTGCTCTACAGCGGGGGTTTTGCGCTCCTCGCTGGGGTCGTCTTCCTCTTCCCGCAGGTTCAACAGCCGTTGATTGGCCTAACTTCGCTACTGTGGGTTGGCATCTTCGGCCTTGTTGTTGCCTATCCTAGGGGAGCATTCTTATGCAAAAACCCGCTGCTTGCGGGTGTTCTTGGCTATCTGATTTTGCTGGGCGCATGGGCTGCGTTGATCGCCATTCGTCAGGCGGAAGGTGGCATTGGCTGGTTGTTCTGGATGTTCCTGTTGACGACAGCGACGGATGTTGGCGCTTTTTTCGCGGGGCGTGCCTTGGGTAGGCGCAAGCTCGCTGCACGGCTGAGCCCCGCAAAGACATGGGAGGGCGTTGTCGGCGGAGCCGCCTTAGCCATGCTTTTGTGTGCAGGCAGCCTCTGGCTTGTCCTGATGCCACCGATCTGGTGGTTGCTATGCCTGCCCGGCCTGCTGATTTTCTTTGCGGTTGTAGGAGATTTATTCGAGAGTTTGATGAAGAGGAGTTCCGATATTAAGGACTCTGGCGATATACTGCCCGGTCACGGAGGTATCCTGGATCGGATAGACTCCATCGTCGCAGTTTTACCGGTGCTTGCATGGACATTAATCTGATGGATTTGATCCAGCATATTCTCGCCTTTGTTTTTCTTCTCGGCGTGCTCGTCACCGTGCACGAGCTTGGGCACTTTTTAGTGGCCCGCTGGTCGGGTGTGCACGTCGTCCGATTCTCTATCGGTTTCGGAAAACCTCTGGCACGTTACTTGGACAGCCGTGGTACCGAGTTTGTTTTGGCCGCCTTTCCATTAGGCGGCTATGTACAGATGTTTGATGACCGCGACCCGATGAACAACGCCCAGGCCGCCCCGGGTTCTGTGCCTGACGATGCCGTTGGGTTGATGTCCCTCTCACCTTATTGGCGGATCGCAATTTCTTTGGCCGGACCGGTGGCAAACTTCTTGTTGGCTATTTTCATTTACACGCTCCTTAACATGGCGGGCAATCTCGTCTTTGCGCCGCTTTTTTCTGCGCCCGAAGCGGGGTCGCCCATGGCGGAGGCAGGGGTGGATGGGCCTTTCGAGGTCGTGAGCATTGACGGTAAGGATGTTTTCTCCTGGCAGGATACGGCCTTCGCTCTGAGCGCAAGGTTGGGGGAAACCGGCAGCATCGATATTGGCTATGTCGCGCTAAAGACGGGACGTGAGGAACGCGCACAGCTACCCATACGCGACTGGCACCGGGGGGTATCCGAACCCGATCTTTTTGGAACGCTGGGTATGCGTCGAGGTGATCTCGGCGTCATTGGAAGGGTGATCGAAAATTCTCCAGCGGACGACGCCGGCCTGCAGCCTCGCGATTGGATTATTGGCGTGAATGGCAAGGCCGTCGAGACCTGGTCCGAGGGCGTAGCCGAGTTCTCGCAATTTGCGAATCGCCCGGTGAATCTCACCGTCTTGAGAACGGGTGTGACCTACCAGCTGACCGTCGTGCCCGAGGCCGTTACCCTCCCCGATGGCCAGGAAATTGGTCGGCTTGGTATCGGCCCTGCAAAAAATGAGGTGAGCCAGCCGATGGCCACCGCACTGGTCATGGGCGCTCAGAAGACCTGGGATATGTCCGTGCTGACCCTTTCGATGCTGGAAAAAATGATTTTCGGTCAGGTTCCTGCGGAAAATTTGATGGGGCCGGTGGGTATCGCTCAGGTTGCCGGCAATACGGTGAGCGTAGGGTGGGGGTTCTTTTTTGGCCTCATGGCGCTCCTGAGCATTTCTCTCGGTGTCCTGAATCTCATGCCGATTCCACTACTTGATGGCGGCCATGTGGTCATGTACATGATTGAAATTGTAATGGGTCGACCGGTCCCCGAGGGTGTTCAGGTTGCGGTGATGCAGGGCGGTCTCGTCCTCGTTCTGATGCTCTTTGTCTTCGTGACCTTCAATGATGTATCAAGACTCTTTTAAGCAGCGAGCTTACGCGTTAAAAGGCAAACCCCTGATGAGCACAGATGTGTACAATGTCGCGCGCCCTCGGGGTGCAATGCCACAATGAAAGAAAGGAACAACAAGCCCATGTGCAAACGTGTGTTTTCCTGGGAAGCTTTGATAGAAAAACAGCGGCCATCGAACCTGCAAACGGTCGGGGCATCAGAAGCTCGAAAGGGCCTTGCCCCTAAAGTGCTTCATGGGTTGGTTTTGACGCTCCTTGTCCTAGGGAGCCTCGGACTGGTGCCTTCCCCGGCTCAGGCCCAGGCCAATGATTTCGATTTGTCCGGCAGCGCCGAATTCGTGATTGCGGATGTCAGGCTGCAGGGACTGCAGCGAGTTTCTGCCGGTACCGTCTTCAATCTTATTCCCGTCGGCGTCGGTGATCCCATAGACAGCGTGGGCGTTAGGCGCACCCTGCGCGCGCTGTTTGAATCGGGATACTTTGAGGATATTCAGCTGGCACGAGATGGCCGCGTGCTTATCGTGACGCTAAAGGAGCGCCCCGCCATTGAGTCTATTGAACTCGACGGCAATAAGGCGATCGAATCCGACGCGCTATTAGACGGCCTGGCGGAACAGGGGCTGCAAGAGGGAGAGATATTTAAGCAAGTGACCCTGGAGCGCATGGGCTTAGAGCTTGAGCGCCAGTATGTGGCGCAGGGCCGCTATGGCGCCGGCATCGAGACCGAGATTGAGGCTCTGCCGAGAAACAGAGTGAACATCAAGATTAATATCGAAGAAGGGGAAAGTTCAGGTATTCGCCACATCAACATGGTTGGCGTCAACGACTTTGAGCAGGACGAGCTCCTCAAAATCCTTGAGTTGAAGCATCCAAGCCTCCTCTCGTTTTATCGTAACGACGACAAGTATTCGCGAGAAAAATTAAGCGGTGATCTGGAGACCCTGGAAGCCTTCTACAAAAATCAGGGCTATGCGGATTTTGAGATCACCTCTACCCAAGTGAGCATTACGCCTGATCGCCAGCAGGTGTATATCACCATCGGCGTGCGGGAGGGTTCGGTGTACAAGGTGAACGAGGTCAATCTCGTGGGCCAACTGGGAGATGTAAAGCCCGAAGATTTGGAGCGCCTTATCCTTGTGCAAGATGGCCAGACCTTTTCTCAGGCGCGTATTACCGCCAGTGAGGAGCGTTTGACGGCTGCCTTGGGGAATGGTGGTTTTACCTTTGCGACGGCAAGCGGCGTACCCAAACTCAATGAGGATGGCACCGTTGATATCGAGTTCTTTGTCGATGCAGGGAACCGGGCCTACGTTCGTCGCATCAACTTCACCGGTAACTCGGTGACCCAAGATGAAGTGATGCGGAGAGAGGCTCGGCAGCTGGAGGGTGGGTGGGCTTCCACCTCGCAGATTGACTTGAGCAAAGTTCGTCTTGAGCGACTGGGTTACTTCAAGGGGGTTGAGGTTGAGACCCCTCAGGTGCCGGGTTCAGACGATCAAATCGACGTTAATTTTTCTGTCGAAGAGCAGCCGTCGGGTGCCATCTCCGGAACGCTGGCTTATTCTCAGGGGTACGGATTGATCCTAGGCGCAAACTATCAGCAGACGAATCTGCGCGGCAGCGGCAATACGCTCAACCTGGGTTTGAGCGTCTCCGACTATCAGAAGTCAGTGAATTTTGGCTATTTCGACCCCTACTTTACGCTGGACGGCATTAGCAGGGGCTTCAACGTCTTTTTCAGGCGCCTGGACTACGATGAGCGGAATATTGCTCGCTACAGCACGGATTCAGCCGGTGCGGGCGTCAACTTTGGCTTCCCCATTGGCGAGACCCAACGGATCAACTTCGGCCTTTCTGTAGAGGGAACGGAAATCACCTCTGGCTTCGCGGCAGCTCAGGAAATCGATGAATTCATAGAGCGAAATGGCTCGGATGCGCTGAACTTCAAAGCGAACCTGTCCTGGCTTCGTTCGACGCTTAATCGAGGCGTCTTTGCCGATCGTGGTTCATCACAGTCCCTCTCGCTGGTGGCCTCCGCACCGGGAAGTGACCTGGAATTTTATAAGTTCACCTACAAAGGCGAGCGCTATTTTCCGGTGACCCAAACCTTCACCCTGAAATTGCGTACGGAATTGGGGTACGGCGGTAGCTATGGCGACACGGTGGCCCTACCTTTTTACGAACATTTTTATGCGGGTGGTTTCGGCTCCATTCGTGGGTTTGAAAATTCGACCCTGGGCCCGCGCAGTACGCCACCCCTGGATGAAAACGGTGATCCGATTATCTTTGCAACACGTGGCAATAGCGGAGAGTTTGGTCAACCCTTCGGCGGTAATCTGTTGGTTGAAATGTCAGCCGAGCTGATCTTTCCTCTGCCCTTTGTCGAGGACAATCGACAGTTCAGGCCCGCCTTCTTCGTTGACGTTGGTAACGTCTTTAACACAGAGTGCCCCACGGTGAGCCTTAACTGCTTTGGCTTTGAGACCGAAAACCTGCGGTACTCGGCTGGTTTCGGCCTAAGCTGGCTGAGCGGTTTTGGGCCCCTTACCTTTAGTATCGCCAAACCCTTCAATACGAAGATTTTTGACGAGACTGAAAGTTTTCAATTTGAACTCGGGAAAACATTGTAGTTCTGAAGCAGTCCCGAACTAGGATACAATAACGCATAAGTAAATCTGAGGAGTGGAAGATGTTGCACAAGCTGGCTAGTACCGTCCTGTTTTTCCTAGTAGCGATGACGCCATTGGCTCACGCAGAAATGAAGATCGTTGTGCTTGATCCGGTTCGGGCGATACTTGAGAGCGACGAAGCCAAGGTATTGGTTGAGGCTGCGAACAGCGAAATGCAGCCTGATACGGATGAGCTGAGAGTTCAGGCTGAAGAGATGCAGGGGCTTCAGGAAAAGCTGCAGCAAGACAGCGAAGTCATGAGCGATTCTGAGAAGCGGAAGGCGATTAAAGAAATCGAGAGCATGCAGGCTGATCTTCAGTTCGGAAGTCAGAAGCTCCAGCGCATGGCTCAGGAGAAGCGCCAGGAAATCCTTCAAGCCCTTGCTCCCAAGCTGGATGTGGTTCTTCAGGACATCATTCAGATTGATCAGATTGATCTGATACTCTCTCCTGGCCAGCTGCAGTACGTAAATCCGAAGCACGATATTTCGCGCAAGGTAACGGAAAAGCTTAACGAGCAGAGCGAGTAGGCCCGCGGGGACATTCTGCCTGCGGGCGGGATTTCACATCGATGCGTCCTATCGGTCAGCGCACGCTCAGTGACATTGCAGAGCATCTCGGCGCCAAGATAGCCGGCCCCTTCGGTACTGAATATCAGGCTGAAGGGGAGGTGTTGATTTCAGGGTTGGGTGCCCTGTCTTCGGCGGGGCCCACTGAAATTACGCATTTATCCGGCGCAAGCTACCGATCACAGCTGCCGACGACGCGAGCTGGCGCGGTGCTGCTCCGACCATCAGATCTGCCTCAATCGCCGGTACCAAGCATTGTGGTGGACAATCCCTACCTTGCCTTTGCCCGGGTGACCCAACTGTTTGCTCCCACGCCCCCTCCTGCTGAGATAGCCGCCACCGCGGTGATAGCGAGCAGTGCGAGGATCGGTTCAGACGTCTTCATTGGACCCTACGCTGTGATCGAGGCAGACGCTGAGATCGGAGACGGTGCACGAATTGGGTCAAATAGCGTGGTCGGCTCGGGCAGCACCGTCGGTTCGGAAACCATCATAGAAGCCAATGTGACGCTATATTCGGGGGTGACGGTGGGTGCCCGTAGCACCGTTCATGCCGGGGCCGTGCTTGGCGCGGCAGGCTTCGGTTTTACCGCCAACGAGCAGGGGTGCTACGAAGAAATCGTTCAGTTAGGCGGGCTTCAAATTGGCGCCGACGTCTCTATTGGGGCGGGCACCACAATTGACCGAGGTGCCATCGAGGACACCCGAATCGGTGACGGCGTTAAGGTGGATAACCTGGTTCAGATAGGGCACAACTGCCAGATTGGCGACCATACCCTGATCTGCGGATGCGTTGGATTGGCAGGAAGCACCCGCATTGGCAAACACTGCATAATTGCCGGCGGCGTGGGCATCGGTGGGAAAAATCCAATCACTGTTTGCGATGGGGTGGTGATTAGCGCCAAAACGACCGTGACGCAGTCGATTGATAAGCCCGGTATATACTCGGGGACGGTCGTCGCCTCAGAACATGGAACCTGGCTGAGAAATATCGTGAAGTTGAATTCGCTGGCAGACTTATTCCGGCGGGTACGTAGATTAGAAAGAGAGAGGGACAATGAACCAAACTAAGACCATTACGGAGATATTTAGTTATCTGCCGCACCGATATCCCTTTCTTTTGCTGGATCGGGTAACCGAGATAGAGGTGGGCAAATCCATCAAGGGCTATAAGAACATCACGGTGAACGAGGAGATGTTTAACGGACATTTTCCAGGCCAGCCCATAATGCCTGGCGTTCTTATTCTGGAGGCCCTGGCACAGCTCTCTGGCGTTTTGGCCTTTGAAACCAAGGACAAGAGGCCGGCTGACGGCACCAACTATCTTTTCGGCGGTGTGGACAAGGTGCGCTTTCGTCGTCAGGTCATTCCCGGTGATCGCCTCAATCTGGAGAGCGTGGTCATCGCAAATCGTTCCATGCTGATGAAGTTTGAAGCCAGCGCCTACGTAGAAGATGAACTGGCTTGTTCAGCGGTCCTAACCGTTGTAGAGCAGACCTCATGATTCACGAAACAGCGATCGTTGATGCCGGCACCGAGATCGGTCAGAACGTTAGCATCGGTCCTTGGTCCATTGTCGGCCCAGGCGTGGTGCTTGGGGACAACGTCACCATCGCGTCCAGCGTGGTGCTGAAGGGACCCAGCGTGATTGGCGCGGGGGTTCATATTTTTCAGTTCGCAACCGTTGGGGAGGATACGCCGGCGCTGGCCTATGCTGGAGAGGCCTCCACCCTGGAGATCGGCCCCAACACCATTATCCGGGAGGGCGTGACAATCCATCGCGGGATGGATCGCGGAGGGATTGGCAAAACCGTCGTCGGGTCGAACTGCCTGCTGATGGCCTATGTTCACGTTGGGCATGATTGCGTTGTTGGAGATCATGTGATCATGGCCAACAATGCATCCCTCGCGGGCCATGTGATGGTGGGGGACTACGCCAACCTTGGGGGATACGCGGGCATACCCCAGTTTCGTCAGATCGGGTCCTGCGCCCATGTAGCGGCCATGAGCCTGGTGACTAAGGACGTGCCTGCCTACATGACGGTAGCGGGAAACCCTGCCTCCGCCATCGCGCTCAACGCGGAGGGCATGCGTCGGCGTGGTCTATCCGAGGACGCCACGGCGGCGCTCAAGGAGGCCCATCGACTGGTCTATCGAAAAGGGATGCGGACCGAGCAAGCCATCGATGAAATGGCGACTCTGAGAGCCCAATTTCAGGAAGTTGACACTTTTGCAGCCTCCATTGAGGCGTCAAGCCGGGGGATTATTCGACCCCGCGCCAGCGGTAGTGCCGCGTAACCTGATACCGTGACGTTCACCCTCGGCATCTGCGCGGGCGAAGCTTCTGGCGACCGACTGGGTGCCGGGTTGATGCAGGCATTGAAATCTCATCCCGAGCTCAGGGATAACATAGCCTTCATTGGCGTGGGTGGTCCGCTTATGGTGGCCCAAGGGCTAGAACCCCTCGCCGATTACGATCTGCTTTCCGTGCATGGATTCAAGGAACCCTTGCTGAGGCTACCGGCCTTGCTTCGCCTTTACCGAAACCTAGCTGAGACGTTCTCAGCACGGCAGGTGGATGTCTTTGTGGGCGTGGACTTCAACGTTTTCAATTTCTTGCTTGAGGCTGCCCTCAGGCGGCGGGGTATGACCACCATTCACTATGTGAGTCCCTCGGTCTACGCCTGGCGTCGCGGCAGGACTAGAAAAGTAGCCCGCTGTGCGGACGAACTGCTGTGTCTCTTTCCTTTTGAACCCGCGTTCTACGCCAATCTGCCCCTGAAAACGACCTTTGTTGGTCATCCCATGGCCTCAGAAATCAATGCGTCAGAACAAGCAAAAGCCCTGGCGCGGGAATCGCTGCTGATCGAGTCTAAGGCGACGGTGATGGCGATCTTGCCGGGCAGCCGCAGGAGCGAGGTGGATCTATTGCTCGAAACCGGCCTGCTAACCGCCGCCTCGGTGTTTCAACAGCTCGCGGATGATGAGCAATGCTTCCAGGTCTCAATTCCCTGTGTTACCGAGGCCATTCGGGACCAGGTGGCTCAACGCTTGGCCACGCTGCCCAATCTTGGATTTCCCGTCATGCTTCACCTGGGCGATGCTCGGCAGGTGTTGACGGCCTGTGATCTAGCATTGGTCAAGTCTGGAACGAGTACCCTGGAGGCTATGTTGCTGAGACGGCCCATGGTCGTCTTTTATCGCCTTGGATTCTGGACCTATCGTCTTGTTCGAGCCCTGCTGAAAACGCCCTATGTGGCCGTGCCCAATATCTTGGCAGGACGGCCGCTGATTCCCGAGTTCATACAGGACGCAGCCCAGCCTGAAAGGATGGCGGCGGCGTTGCTGGATCAGTGGCGACGGGCTAAACAGGAGGCTGATTTTTATCGCGAGCATGAGAGCCTGCATACTCAGCTTCGTAGTGGTGACCTGGGCGGCGGCGCCGATTGGGGTGCTGCGCAACGGGTGATGTACTGGCTGACGCGATGACCCCGCCTCGACGGGATTATTCTTCAACGTAGATCTGTAATCTTGGCGTCCTAGCACCTGCTTCTGAGGTATCCTCTTAGAAGCGATCGCGGGGTGGTCGTGTTGCCAAAGGATAGCGTTAAGGGTCATCGGTGGAGCGTGGAGCGAAAGACTTGATAGCTGGGGTTGATGAGGTAGGGCTGGGGCCCTTAGCGGGGCCAGTTGTGGCTGCCGCCGTCATCTTAGACCCTGGCGACCTCATTGAGGGCCTAGCGGACTCGAAAAAGTTAGCGCCGCGAGCGCGAGAGCGTCTGGCGGTAGAGATTTTTGCGCGCGCCAAGGCCTTTGCCGTTGGCCGAGCAAGCGCCCTAGAAGTGGATATCTTTAACGTTCTCGTGGCCAGCCATCTTGCAATGCGGCGTGCTGTTCAGGGGTTGAAGACTCTGCCCACGCAGATCCTAGTGGACGGGAATAAGGCGCCCGACCTATCGGTGCCGGTAAGAGCCATCGTAAAGGGGGACCAAACCATTCCCGAAATTAGTGCGGCTTCGATCATCGCCAAGGTCGTGCGCGATCGGGAAATGGAGGTGTTGGCCGACCGTTACCCAAGTTATCAATTCAGTCGGCATAAGGGGTATCCAACCCCCGCGCATCGAAAATTGCTGAGGCAACTAGGCCCGACGCCTATCCATCGACGGAGCTTTGGGCCGGTGCGCAAGGTAATGGAACAGACCAGCTTCGTCGGGGACGTTGGGTAATGAGCACCGCCGCACACTTCGTACACCTGCACGTGCACAGCGAATACTCTATCGCCGAGGGGCAGCTGAAGGTTGGCGAGTTGGTGAGCAACTGCGCTCAGCGGGCGTTTCCGGCCATGGCCCTAACGGACCGGAATAATCTCTTCGCCCTGGTTAAATTTTATGAGCGTGCCTTGGGGCAGGGCATTAAACCGATCCTCGGCGCGGAGCTTTGGGTCACGGACCCCGGTACCGAGACGGCGTTGCGGGTTGTCGCCTTGGCTCAAAACGAACAGGGCTACAAAAACCTGATTACGCTGGTTTCATCCAGCTATACCGACGCAAAACGTCGGGCTGAACTCACTGAGGAACTCGTCTTTAGTCACGGCGAGGGCCTTATCATTCTCTCGGGTGGTGTGCGCGGACACCTATGGCCACTGCTGGTCAATAACGATATTGCTGCTGCCACAGTGCGAGCCCAGGCCTGGCAGAGGTGTTTTGGCGACCGGTACTATCTAGAGGTCACGCGCACCGGGCGCGAGCATGAGGAACGCGCCCTAGAGCGAGGGCTAACCGTGGCCAGCCAGCTTGGGATTCCCGTGGTCGCAACCAATGACGTTTGTTTTCTGAACGCAGAGGACTTTGAAGCTCACGAAACCCGCGTGTGTATTTATGAAGGCCGGGTTTTGGATGACCCCCGGCGGCAGCGACAGCATAGCGAGCAGCAATATCTTCGCACGGCGGAAGAGATGCGGGCGCTCTTTGTTGATCTGCCCCAGGCGCTGGAAAACAGCGTGGAAATTGCCAGGCGCTGTAGCGCGCCCCTGGCCCTGGGGACCTATTACCTGCCGGACTACCCCATTCCCAACGGCAAGACCCCTGAAGACTATCTTCGCCAGGTTGCCAAAGACGGCCTAACCAATCGATTTAGCAGCCGGGCATCTCATCAAGAATCTGCTGGGGTGCCAGAGGACTATACGCAACGACTAGATTACGAATTGGCGGTCATCAATCAGATGGGCTTTGCAGGTTATTTCCTGATCGTGATGGAGTTCATTGCTTGGGCAAAGGAAAACGGTATTCCAGTAGGACCAGGGCGAGGGTCTGGCGGGGGCTCCCTGGTGGCCTACGCTCTGGGCATTACCGACCTTGACCCCCTGGAGTATGACCTGCTTTTCGAGCGGTTTTTGAACCCTGAGCGGGTCTCCATGCCGGACTTTGATGTGGATTTTTGTATGGAGGGGCGCGATCGGGTGATCGCTCACGTTAGCGAGCTTTATGGTGCGGCGTCAGTGAGCCAGATCATTACCTTTGGCACCATGGCGGCAAAGGCCGTGGTGCGCGACGTGGCTCGCGTTCAGGGGAAACCCTACGGATTGGCAGATAAGTTATCGAAAATGATCCCCTTTGAGGTGGGTATGACGCTCCACAAGGCGATGGACCAGAGTGAGGAACTCAGGCGCTTTGTTGAGGAAAGTGAGGAGGTTGGCGAGATCATGGACATGGCCTTCAAATTAGAGGGCGTTGTCCGCAACGTAGGTCGGCATGCGGGTGGCGTGGTCATCGCCCCCTCGGCCCTGACGGACTTTGTGCCGCTCTACACGGAGGAATCTGGCTCCGCTCTGGTGTCTCAATTCGATAAGGACGACGTTGAGCGAGCGGGTTTGGTGAAGTTCGACTTTCTTGGCCTGAAGACGCTTACGATCATTGATTGGGCCCTGTCGGATATCAACAGCCTTAGGGCAGAGAGGGGGGAAGCGCTCCTGCGCCTTGAGGATATGCCGCTGGGCGATGAGAAGACCTTTGAATTGCTCCGCCGGAGCGAGACCACGGCGATCTTTCAGCTGGAAAGTCGAGGCATGAAGGATCTCATTCGTCGTCTGCTGCCCGATGACATTAACGACATCATTGCTCTGGTGGCGCTGTTTCGACCCGGGCCGCTCCAGTCCGGGGCCGTGGATGACTACATCGATCGCAAGCATGGCAAGGCGCCGGTTAGCTACCCGCACCCCAGTCTCGAAGGGGTCCTGCAGGGGACCTATGGCGTGGTGCTGTATCAGGAGCAGGTGATGCAAATTGCTCAGGAACTCGCGGGCTTCTCCCTGGGTCAGGCTGACCTGTTGCGCAGAGCTATGGGTAAGAAAAAGGCCGATGAGATGGCCAAGGTGCGAGAGCAGTTTTTGATGGGCACCAGCGCGCGTTCGGTAGATGGCAAATTGGCCAATGACATCTTTGATTTAATGGAAAAATTTGCTGGGTATGCCTTCAACAAATCCCACTCTGCGACCTATGCCCTGGTGAGCTTTCAGACGGCCTGGCTGAAAACACACTATCCAGCGCAATTTTTGGCAGCCAACCTATCTGCCGATATGCAGAACATTGATCGAGTCGTTGTCTTAATTGATGAGGTGCGGCGGACGCAGCTGCCGCTGCTGCCGCCCTCGGTTAACTGCAGCGAGCTGCGCTTTTGTGTTCAAGGGGAGGCCATTGTTTACGGCCTTGGGGCGGTTCGCGGGGTGGGCGAGGGTCCCGTTGGGGCCATTATCGAAGCGCGCCAGCAGGGCGCCTTCACCGGCTTATCCGATTTTTGTCAGCGAGTGAGCAGCAAACGGGCAAATAAGCGGGTACTAGAGGCGCTGATTCGATCTGGCGCGATGGACGATTTTGCCCAGGAAAACGAGGGATTGGATGAGGTTCGCGCCCGGCTTTTGGACAGCCTAGACAGCACCATGCGCGGCGCCGAGCAGGCCGCCGAAAATGACGTAGCCGGGATAACGGATTTGTTTGGGGGTGCCCTGGAAACCCAGTCTCAGCCTGACCCTCAGGGGGGGCGGGCGATGTCCACCATGGAGCGTCTTCGGGGAGAGAAAGAAGCGTTGGGGCTGTTTCTCACCGGGCATCCCATTGAAAGTTATGAACATGAAATCCGGCATTTTTGTCGGACCTCCCTGAACGGGTTGCGGTCAGGGAAGCAGGTGCAGTGGGTGGCCGGGATGGTCGTCAGCTATCGGGTCATGAAAAACCGCCGAGGTGCCTCCATGGGCTTCCTGGTGCTGGATGACAAGACTGACCGCCTCGAGGTCTCCTTGTTCTCGGAAGCCTTCGAACACTTCAGCTCAAAAGTCGCCAAGGACGAGCTGCTGGTGGTGGAGGGCGAGGTTCAGCATGATGAGTACAACGGCGGGCTGGCATTGCGCGCCAGCAGGGTGCTGACCCTGGATGAAGCTCGGCAGCGCTTCAGTCGGGGCTTGATCCTGGACTTTTCCTCTAGCCCCCTGCCCGATGCCTTCAGTGAAACACTAAAGAAGCTGCTGCACCCTTATCGACACCCAGAGGCCAGTTGCCCGGTGAAGCTCATTTACCAGGGGACCCACGCCCAGGGCCAGGTCAGTCTTGGTAGTCAGTGGCAGGTGAACGTTGACGAATCCTTACTGCATGCGCTGCGCCAGCAATTCGGCCCAGAAAAAGTGCGGCTGCAATACGCCTAGGTCCATGAACACTGCTCGTATGCGAATCATCGAGGCGTTGTGTATGTCCTCGCCAGCCAAGGGCTTCTTATGAAGACGGAGCTTGTGGCGAGCTTACGCCAGGGCCTCGAGGGACAGGGGCCGACCCTGAGCGGGCGCTGGATAGTCGCCTACAGCGGCGGCGCGGACTCCACCGCGCTGCTGATGGCCATGTCAGAACTTTATGGGGAAGAGGGCACCTTGGTGGCCCTTCATGCCAACCACGGATTACACCCAGACGCACGGCACTGGCAGGCTCACTGCCAGGCTCGCTGTGATGTGTTGAATGTGCCCCTCGTGACCGAAAATCTGACCGTAGAAGCGGGTCCGGGTCTGGAAGCCAGAGCCAGGTCCGCACGGTATGAATTTTTCCGCCGGCAGATGGGGGCGGGTGATGTGCTGGTCTTGGCCCATCATCGGGAAGATCAACTGGAGACCACCCTGCTGCGCTTGCTACAGGGGCGAGGCATCATGACCATGGGGTCCATCCGGGGATTGGGCTCCGGGCACCTTGTGCGGCCGCTGCTGAACTGCAGCAAACAGGCCTTGGTTGACTACCTCCAGGATCGTGGTGTGGATTGGCTAGAGGACCCTTCAAATACTGATGTGACCCATGACCGCAATTATCTTCGGCACAGAGTTTTGCCGGGACTCATGCAGCGATGGCCGGATATGGCGAACAGCTTCGGGCGGGTCAGCCAGGATGCGCGCGCCCAGGAGGGGCTGCTGCAGGAATTTACCGCTTCTCTGGCGGATCGAACCCCAGCAGATCAGCTGCCAGAGGGAACTGGGGCCAGGCGCATTTGGCTTCGCCACTATTTGGCCCACAGAGCGCACTTTGCCGTCAGCGACAAAAAGCTCGATGAGTTTCTTCGACAGATAGCAGATTCGGGCCGGGGTAGGTTGGGGCTAGAAGCCGGCTATGCCCTGGAGTGTTGGCGGGGGCACCTTTACTACCGTGAGGGAGAGCCTAGGGGCGTTCCAAGGGCCAATACATTGGCCCTGGGAGAGCACGTACCCTGGGGTGCGAGAGCGCTATGGCTGGAGCCCTGCGCCCGCACCGATGCCTTCGCCTTTGCCTGTCAGGGTGCTCTATCGCTACAGAGCGTCGAGCAAGCCAAGGCGCTCGGCCTGGTCCTGCCGAGCAAGCTGAAGAACCGTTTTCAAAGTGCCGGGATTCCGCCTTGGGAGCGGGGAGAGTATCCCGTTCTAATCAGTAACCATCGCGTGGTCTGTCTGCCAGGGGTGTGGATTAACCCTGCCTTGGGGTCTGTCAGCGCTGAACCTCATGGGCGTTTATCGCGCGGCGACGCTGGGGCCCAGGGAGAAGTGAGATGGGGGCGCGCCACGCTGAGGTGAGCCCAGGGGCTGGTGCTAAAGGGCAACGGAGATTGTGGTTATTGCGACGCTCTGTTACCTTTCAATTCCATCGTGCCTCGCACCGTTACGGGGATCGTCCTCTGTGAATTGGCTGTAAAGAGAGCGCGCTTGATCTGCAACAAGGCGACATCGATGGGGTTCCATGACGCGTTATATCTTTGTTACTGGCGGTGTTGTTTCTTCCCTGGGGAAGGGCATTTTGACTGCCTCCCTAGCGGCTCAGCTCGAGGCACGTAACCTCAGCATCAATGTCCTTAAAATGGATCCTTATATAAACCTCGATCCCGGCACCATGAGTCCGATCCAGCACGGTGAGGTGTTTGTGACCGCCGACGGTGCCGAGACGGATTTGGACCTCGGGCACTACGAACGGTTTTCCAATGCCAGGGTGACCCAATTCAATAACTTCACGACGGGCAGCGTCTACGCTGAGGTACTCCGCCGCGAGCGCAGAGGCGACTATCTGGGTGGCACTGTTCAGGTCATCCCGCACATTACGGACGAAATTAAGCGCCGGACGCGCCTGGTGGCGCAGGATGTTGATGTGCTCATCGTGGAGGTCGGAGGCACGGTGGGAGATATCGAGTCTCAGCCCTTCCTGGAGGCCATCCGCCAGTTGCGCATGGAGGCGGGCAGGCGCCGATCTTTGTTGATACACCTCACCCTGGTGCCCTACCTGCGTAAGGCCGGGGAGATCAAAACCAAGCCCACCCAGCACTCGGTCAAGGAGCTTAGGTCTATCGGCCTGCAGCCGGACATATTGGTCTGCCGCTCGGAAGCGGCAATTCCAGATTCTCAGCGCCGAAAGATAGCGCTGTTCACCAACGTGGAGGAGCGCGCGGTGGTGCCCATGGTGGATATCGACACCATTTATAAGGCCCCCATTGTGCTCAATGAGCAAGGTCTGGATGACTACGTGGTTGAAGAGCTTGGGCTGGAATGCCCCCCAGCAGACCTATCTGACTGGCAGCAGGTGGTGCACGCGCAAAGGCATCCACAGCACGAACTGACCATCGCCCTGGTGGGCAAATACCTAGAGTTGCTGGATGCGTATAAATCCCTCATTGAGGCCATTACCCATGCGGGCATCCAGACCCTGACCAAGGTGACGATCAACTACATTGATGCGGAAGACCTTGAACGTCAGGGCACGGATAGCCTGAACGGCGTGGACGCCATCTTGGTTCCCGGAGGCTTTGGAGAGCGCGGGTTTGAGGGCAAGATCATGGCCTCTGCCTTTGCGAGAGAAAATAAAATCCCTTACCTGGGCATTTGTTATGGGCTCCATGCAGCCGTGATCGACGTGGCCAGGCACTGTGCAAACCTCTCAGCAGCCCACAGCACTGAGATCAATGAGCAAACAGCCCATCCGGTTATCGCGCTGATAACCGAATGGAAGGACGAGTCTGGCAATGTCGAACAGCGTTCGGAAGAGAGTGATTTAGGCGGTACTATGCGCCTAGGGGAGCAGGTTTGTATGATCAACCCAGGCACTTTGGCGCAATCGATCTATGGCCGCGATACCGTTCGCGAGCGCCATCGGCATCGCTATGAGGTGAACGCTAACTATATCGAGAAGCTGGTGGAGAACGGCCTGGTTGTCGGGGGACGGTCTGAGGATGGAGAACTCGTAGAGATGATCGAATTGGCGGATCATCCCTGGTTTTTAGCCTGCCAGTTCCACCCAGAGTTCACTTCGTCGCCCCGACGAGGGCACCCGCTCTTTAGCGGCTTTGTTGAAGCAGGACTAAGACACGCGGGCGCGGTGGAGGAGTAAGACAGTGCATCTCGGAGAATGGGAAATTGGCGGGCAGCAACCACTATTTTTAATCGCTGGACCCTGCGTTATCGAGTCCGAAACGTTAATTATGGAGACCGCCTCGGCGCTCAAGGAGTGTGCGCAGGAAGTGGGCATCAACCTGATCTTTAAGAGCTCCTTTGACAAGGCGAATCGCTCCTCCATGCAAAGTTATCGGGGGCCAGGCATAGAAACCGGGCTGCGTATTCTGGAGCAGGTGCGTGATCAGCTGGCGCTGCCAGTGCTCACAGATGTTCATGAAGATACGCCCCTGGATGAAGTGGCGAGCGTTGTGGACGTCCTCCAAACGCCAGCCTTTCTCTGCCGCCAGACAAACTTCATCTTACGGGTCTGTGAGCAGGGAAAGCCGGTCAACATCAAGAAGGGCCAGTTTCTCGCGCCGCTGGACATGCTTCAGGTTGCGAAAAAGGCCCGGTCAACGGGGAATGATCAGATCATGGTCTGCGAGCGGGGCGCCAGCTTCGGCTACAACAACCTAGTATCCGATATGCGCTCTCTGGCGCTTATGCGTCAAACAGACTGCCCCGTGGTGTTTGATGCCACCCACTCGGTGCAAATGCCCGGGGGGCAGGGCACGACTTCTGGCGGTCAGCGTGAGATGGTGCCCGTACTTGCTAGGGCGGCGGTGGCGGCTGGCGTTGATGGATTATTTATGGAATGTCATCCCAATCCAGCGGAGGCACTGTCAGACGGACCTAATTCTTGGCCCCTGCATCTGGTGGGCGATCTCCTCAAGCAGCTCAAGGGGATTGATGCCTTAGTGAAGGCGTCACCTTGGCTTGAGGAGCAGGTTTAGGGCATGCCATGCTCTGCGGGGGAATTTCGGTGAACACACAGATATAGGTTAGAGGGCGATGAATTCTCAGATCAAGGCAGTTAGAGCGCTGGAAATTCTAGATTCCCGGGGCAACCCAACCGTTGAGGCCAGCGTGCTGACTGAAGACGGCAGCCTTGGGGTCGCAGCAGCGCCCTCGGGGGCCTCCACCGGCAGTCGGGAGGCATTAGAGCTTCGAGACGGCGATGCCTCGCGCTTTCTCGGCAAGGGGGTCGCTAAGGCCGTGGCCAACATCAACGGCGAAATGTGTGCCGCCCTGGCGGGCCATGACGCGGCGGACCAGGCGGCGCTGGATCAGCGTCTGCTGGAACTGGATGCAACCGAGAACAAATCCCGGTTAGGGGCCAACGCCATGTTGGCCGTCTCTTTGGCGGCGTGTAAAGCTGCTGCCCTGGCAGCAGGACGGCCTCTCTATGCCCACATCAATGCGCTGGCGGGTGCGCCGGCCATGAACATGCCGGTGCCCATGATGAACATTATCAATGGCGGTGCTCACGCTGATAATAATGTAGACATACAGGAATTCATGGTGCAGCCCGTTGGCTTTGCCTCCTTCGCCGAGGCGCTTCGATGCGGTGCAGAAATTTTTCATGCTCTGAAGGCCGTGCTACAGCGCATGAGGCTCTCGACGGCTGTTGGGGATGAAGGAGGCTTCGCCCCCAATCTAAGCTCGAATGCCCAGGCGCTTGAGGTGATTGCTGAAGCCGTCGCCGCAGCGGGCTACGAGCTTGGCAACCAGGTGACCCTGGCGCTGGACTGTGCGGCCTCTGAATTCTATGAGTCCGGGCAATACAATTTGGCGGGTGAATCTAAGCTCTACGATGCCCAAGGTTTTGTGAACTATTTGGCTCAGCTGAGTGAAGACTACCCTATTATCTCCATTGAAGATGGAATGGACGAGCAGGATTGGGCGGGCTGGAAGGCGCTTTCCCAGCGGTTGGGCTCCAAAGTTCAGCTGGTGGGCGACGACCTCTTCGTCACCAATCCCAGCATTTTGCAACAGGGCATCGATCAGCAGATTGGAAACTCGATCCTGATTAAATTTAACCAAATCGGCACCCTGAGCGAGACCCTGGAGGCCATTGCGATGGCTCGGGCCGCCGGGTACAGCAGCGTTATTTCCCATCGCTCGGGCGAAACTGAAGATACGACCATTGCTGACTTGGCCGTGGGCACCGGTGCCGGTCAGATTAAGACAGGATCATTGTGCCGATCTGACCGCGTGGCAAAGTACAACCAGCTGCTGCGCATCGAGGCCGAGCTGGGTAGCCAGGCACCCTATGCCGGCAGAGGCGCCATCGCATCCCAGTGAGGCGTGATTGTCGTTCACCAATCCCGAAATCGGGAGGCGGGTTGGAAATATGAAATGGCTGATCGGGCTTCTTATGCTGGTCCTGGTGATCATGCAGCACCAGATTTGGTTTGGGCAGTCTGGCTTTTTTGCACGGCAGGCTTTGGCTGCCCAGTATGAGCGACAGCGACAGCGTGTGGACGACTTGAGCAAGCGTAATCAAAAAATGACGGCGGAGGTGTTGGCTTTGAAGCAACACCCGGATGCCTTTGAGTCCCGTGCCCGGAGCGATCTTGGATTGGTTAAGCCAGGAGAATTTTTTTATTTGATCCCAGATGAAGAGCCCTAGCGGCGCTCGCACTGCGGAAGCTGCCAAGCCTTTTGCCAAGGCGATGATCAAGAGCAGCCCGGAGGACTGGATCGTGCATGAGCAGCTCCCGCTCGACCCCAGCCCGGAGGGAGAACATCTCTTTTTGCAAATTGAAAAACGCGAGTTGTCCACGGCCTTCGTCGCCCAATGGCTGGCGGACTATTTCTCTATCGCGCTGATGGATGTGGGCTATGCAGGGCTTAAGGATAAGCATGCGGTTACCCGGCAATGGTTTAGCATTCGCCTTCCTAGCGCCGGCGGCATCGCTCTGGGGTCGCTCTATGAGGGTGATGGCGGGGAGCGAATTACGCTTTTCGATCAGCAGTGGCGGCTGGCTAAGCTAAGACGCGGAGAACATCGTGCGAATCGATTTCAGATTAGGCTGCGAGAGGTGACGGGGTTGAGCGCTACCGCCCTTGCGCTGGAGGCTGCCATCACGGAACCGTTTCCCAATTATTTCGGGCCACAGCGCTTTGGGCGAGAAAATTTGGATCGCGCCCTCAACTGGCTTAAAAACCGTCGTCGTCGACGCGTTGCCAAGTCAGTAAGGGGTTGGCACCTGTCGGTCATTCGTAGTTGGCTGTTCAACGAAATCCTGCGCGTTCGCGAAGAGGCCGGCTGCTGGAAGTCGGCCTTGGCCGGGGATGTGCTGAATGATGGTGACGATGTTCCCACTGGGTCGCTGTGGGGGCGCGGTCGCTCGCCGCTAAGCGGTGAAGCCCTGGTGATGGAAACCAGGGCGTTAGCGTCCTTCGCGTCTGAATGTGATGCCCTGGAGCAGGCGGGTGTTAAGAGGGGGTTACGACCTTTGGCGATAAAGCCGCGCATCGATACGGTTGAAGTCTGTCCCGCAGGGGGGGACATTCGGCTTGCCTTTGAATTGCCGCCGGGTGCCTATGCGACATCATTCCTCGCCCAGCACTTTGACTTGACCGAGCCGAGCCGATGAAAAAATTCGATCTAAAGGGCATTGGCATGACTTCTCAGCGGACTCGCGATCGATTGGTTGCTCGCCTGCGAGAGCAGGGTATTGAGGATGAAACAGTCCTCAGCCTCATCGCCTCGGTACCGCGCCATATTTTTGTTGATGAGGCACTGGCGCATCGAGCCTATGAGGATACCGCGCTCCCCATCGGCCATAGTCAGACCATATCCCAGCCCTTTATTGTGGCGCTTATGAGCCAGCTTTTAACTCAGCAGCCCAGGGATCGTGTGCTGGAGGTCGGTACCGGTTCTGGCTACCAGACGGCGATTCTGGCCCAGCTCTGCAAGCAGCTCTACACCATTGAGCGAGTTGAAGCCCTGCTTCCCAGGGCACGAGAGCGGCTTGAGGCCATGCATCTCAAAAATATTCTGCTTAGGTATGGCGATGGTTATGCGGGCTGGTCGATCAAGGCACCCTTCGACGGCATCCTGGTCACGGCAGCACCGCCAGATATTCCCGAGGCGCTGCTGGAGCAACTCGCGCCTGGCGGACGTCTGGTTGCTCCAGTTGGAGATGGCCAAACCCAAACTCTGGTGACCATTGACCGTACCGAAGAAGGCTTTATAGAGACCCGTCACGAGCGGGTTCACTTTGTGCCCTTGGTGACCGGCACAGCCAGGATCAGGGACTAGGGTGTCTCATCAACCAACAGAAGCGCAGAAGGCCTGGCCTGCCTATCTGGCCCTGCTGGCGAAGGGCATCTGTATGGGCGTCGCGGAGCTGGTGCCGGGGGTTTCCGGCGGCACAATTGCCTTTTTGACCGGAATCTACTTCCGTCTTGTTAGTGCGCTGTCCCGTTTTGGGCCGGCCTCCATTCCCCTGATTCGCAAACCTAAAACCTTTTGGCATGTCCATGACATGACCTTTTTGCTCACTCTTGGCGTAGGCATGTTGATTGGCATTTTGGTCTTTGCTCAGCTCGTCTCTTATTTGTTGGCCCACACGGCACCCGTGCTTTGGGGCTTCTTTTTCGGGCTGATCACGGCCTCCTCTTGGTTTATGGCCAGCCAGCGGCAGCTCAAGTCGCTGCTCTCATTTGGTATTTTGGGCATAGGGCTGGGGCTGAGTTTTCTGCAGCTCCCCCAACAAGATTTTTCTGGCTCCTGGTTGATGCTCTTTTTTGCCGGTGCCCTGGCGGTAAGCGCCTGGATGCTGCCGGGCATCTCTGGAAGCTTACTGCTCTTGCTGCTGGGTTTATATGAGCCCCTGATCATCGCTGTCAAAACGCTGGATGTCCTCTTTTTGTCGGTTCTGATAGCGGGCTGCCTGTCTGGCCTGTTGCTGTTTGCCAGGAGTCTTCGCTGGCTAATGCAGCATTACCAGGACCCTGTGCTGGCCCTGCTGATTGGCTTTATGCTGGCGGCCCTGGCCAAACTTTGGCCGTGGCAGAATGCAGCATTGAACTATGGCTTGATGGACCGCCTGTTGTGGCCGGCTGAATACGCTGAGCTGATGACGGTGCCAGCCTTCTTACCTCAAACCCTTGTTGCAGCAGTGGCGGGATTTCTTGCGGTATGGACATTAACTCGGCTCGCAGACAGGTAAGGCTTGCCCTCATTGTGGGGCTTTGCTGCAGCGGCGGCCTGTTTGGCTGTGTCCCGCTTGGGACGCCAGTGGTGAGTGATCGGTCCCCGAGCAGCGACGCCATCAGACAGAGCGGCGTTTATACGGTGCGTCGGGGCGACACGCTTTACTCCATAGCCTGGCGTTTTGGGCTCGACTATCGGCAACTGGCTGGATTCAACGGTCTTTCAACACCGTTCACGATTTTCCCCGGTCAACGTCTGTTGCTGAAGCCCTCCCAACGACAATCTACCGTCCGTGTCGATCGCTCTGCGTCAAAGCCGCCTACCGATCTGCGGCCAAAACCCGCGACTGCCCCCGGGGCGAACACACCTGTCGTGGCAGGTCGTACTCAGCCTCTGCCCGCACAGGGGGCCGAGCGCTGGGTTTGGCCGTTGGCCCAACGGCCCAGCGCGGGTTATGGAGTGGGTAGCCAGGGTGTGGATTACGCCATCAATGCCCGGACTAACGTGCGCGCGTCTTACTATGGAGATGTGGTCTACGCGGGCAACGGCATTGCAGGATTTGAGCGTCTGATCATCTTGAAGCACGCTGGTGATCTGCTTAGTGCCTACAGCTTTAATGGCAAAATTTTAGTCAGCGAACAGGACCGCGTGGCCCCGGCCGCCCAAATTGCACAGGTCATGCCTAGACCCGGTGCCGAGCAGAAGCTTTATTTCGAAGTTCGAAGAAACGGGAAACCGATTAACCCAGAGCTGGTCATAAAGTAGATCCGCGCCCTCAGCGCTCTAATAAATCGAGCTTACCGGGCTTGCCGTCCCAGTCCTCCGCATCGGCTGGCGCATCCTTCTTCTCGCTGATGTTAGGCCATATCTCCGCCAGCTCAGCGTTGAGCGCCAGGAATTCCGCCTGGTCCTCGGGGATTTCGTCTTCAGAGAAAATGGCGTCAGCGGGGCATTCGGGCTCGCAGAGCGCGCAATCAATGCATTCGTCCGGGTGAATCACCAACATATTGGGACCTTCGTAAAAACAGTCAACCGGGCATACTTCAACACAGTCAGTATGTTTACATTTGATGCAGTTTTCTCCGACGACAAAGGTCATAGATCACCCTGTATTGATAAAGCGCGCTAGTGTAGCGAAAGGACCGGGCGTGTCCAGAGCGGAAGGGAAATCTGCCCCGAACGTTAGGGGTCAGAGGTGCTGGAGCTAAGGCTGTCCTTGAGTTCCGCCAATAAATCCAGGGCCTGTCGAGGCGTCATGTCATCAACGACGATACCGTGAATCCGATCCGCCAGCGCCTCCAGGTCAGCCTGCCGCTGCTGATGGGCCAACGGGGGGTCAAAGGATAGATTTTGCTGAGGGCTCGGCCGTGCCTCGTCCTCGTGCCGGTTCCGCTCAAGGCCTCTCAGCTTAACCCTGGCGGTGTCTAGAACCGCCTTGGGGACCCCGGCAAGTTTTGCCACCTGGATGCCGTAACTTTGGCTCGCGGGACCTTGGTTAACCTGATAGAGAAAGACGATGTCGCCACCGTGCTCACGCGCACTGAGGTGAACGTTGGCGACATTGGCGTGATGTTCCGGCAGGGTGGTCAGCTCGAAATAATGGGTCGCAAAAAGGGTCAGCGGTTGGCTGGTAGCAGCAAGGTGGGCCGAACACGCCCACGCCAGGGACAGACCATCATAGGTGCTAGTGCCGCGGCCAATCTCATCCAGCAGAACCAGGCTGTTGGCAGTGGCGCGGTGCAGAATTTGCGCGGTTTCGGTCATTTCAACCATAAAGGTGGAGCGGCCACTGGTTAAGTCATCTGCTGCTCCGATGCGGGTGAAAATACGGTCTATGGGTCCCAGGCGAGCGGACTTCGCCGGAACAAAGCTGCCAATATAGGCCAGCAAGCAGATGAGAGCGGTCTGTCGCATAAAGGTGGACTTTCCGCCCATATTGGGCCCCGTCACAATGAGCATGCTGGTGTCCTGATCCAGGCATACGTCATTGGCGATAAAGGCCTCACGGGAGGCAGACTTCACAACGGGGTGCCAACCTTGTTCGATATGAACGCCCCGTTGCTCGGTGAAGCTTGGGGGCGCCAGATCAAGGGTGTGGGCACGTTCAGCCT
>DKNY01000015.1:89626-90760 GCA_002470275.1 Gammaproteobacteria bacterium UBA7376
ATGTGGGCACGTTCAGCCAAACAAGCCAGTACGTCGGTGCTGGCCAGGGCCTCGATGGCATCGCGCAAACGAGCAGAATCCTCTGCGACCCGAATGAGGAGATCGCCAAACAGCCGTCGCTCAAGGGCAAGAGAGCGCGTTTGGCTGCGCAGCGCGTCCTCCTCAAAGGCCTTCAGAGCGGGGGTAATGTACCGCTCGGCATTTTTCAATGTTTGGCGGCGGATATAGTCCTCCGGTACGGATTCCTTGGCCGCCCGCGAGGTCTCTATGTAATAACCATGGACGCGGTTGTAGCCGACTTTGAGGGTGCTGATACCGGTTTTGTCTCGCTCGCTCTGCTCCAGCTCTGCCAGCCAGTCCGCGGAGTGCGAGGTCATTTGTCGGAGTCGATCCAGTTCTTCACTAAAGCCATCGGCCATGACGCCCCCCTCCCGAAGCGTCACCGGCGGTGATTCAACGATGGCCTCTGCCAGGTGGTTGGCGAGGGTGTCGAAATTTGTGAGGCGGGACCCAAGTGCCTCGCCCAGCTCGTTGCTGAGAACCTTTAGGGCATCCAGGATCGCGGGGAAATGGCTTACGGCATCCCGCAATTTAGCCAAGTCTCTTGGTGAGGCAGAGCCTAAGTTGATCCGAGTCAAAATGCGTTCCAGATCACCCAGCGGCTTCAGGGATTGACGGATTCCCTCGTAGTGGTGGCCGTTCAGCGCTTCCTGAATCCAACGCTGGCGGCGCATCACCAAATCCAGCTGACGACTGGGCGCATGCAGCCAGCGCCTGAGGAGCCTGCCCCCCATAGGTGTGATGGTCGTATCAAACAGGCTGAGCAGCGTGAAGTCGGTGTCCCCATTTGCCCGGCGATCAAGCTCCAGGTTCTGTCGCGAGTGAGCATCCAGGCTGATGTTTTGGTCGTTGTCCGTTGTACGAATACGCTGCAGAAAGGCGAGGTCCTGGCACTGGGTATCCTTGGCGTAGGTGAGGGCCGCATTGGCGGCGCCAAGACAGGGGTCTGTTGCACTCAGGCCTGTTTGCATCAACACGTCTTGATCAAAGTGGCGAGCCAAATCCTCTAGCGCGAGGCTTTGCTCAAAATATCTGTCATCTATGGCGGAGACCTGCGCTTTAGCGGAGACCTGC
>DKNY01000015.1:91081-92020 GCA_002470275.1 Gammaproteobacteria bacterium UBA7376
TTAGCGGAGACCTGCGCCGTGGCGCCAAGGATAGTGGTCAATTCACCCACATCCTGAGTCAGGGTGACGATCTCGCTGGGCTGGAGCTGACCGACCAACGCCTCAAGGTCCTGGGTCGATGCCAGTAAACGCACGTTGATATCGTTTGAGGATAAGTCCAGCAGCGCCGTGCCAATCCCTCGGGATGTCCGATTGACCGCCAGGAGCGCACTGTTCGTTTGGTGATCAAGCAAAGCCTCATCGGTAAGGGTGCCGGGCGTGACGATACGCTGCACCGCCCGCTCTACGGGCCCTTTGCTGGTATTGGGATCCCCAACCTGCTCGCAAATGGCCACGGTGCGACCCACTTTGACCAGCTTCGCCAGATAGGCATCCGCAGAATGATAGGGCACGCCGCACATGGGGATGGGCGAACCGCCGCTTTGACCGCGAGCGGTTAACGTAATATCTAAGATGTCAGCCGCTGACTTGGCATCGTCGAAAAAGAGCTCGTAGAAGTCTCCCATGCGATAGAACAATAGCGAATCCGGATGATCGGCCTTGATGGACAGATACTGACGCATCATCGGCGTATGGTCCGAGAGGTCGGTCTTGCTGTCGCTGGGTTTAGGATCTGTCGGGCTAGACATAGTTCAAGGCTGGCGGCATGAGTGGGTAAGTGAACTACAGGCGGGAAAGAACCGTCAACTCATGAACGCCACTCTCGACCATTGAATCAAAAAGGTGAGGTATTTGTGACGCCAACCCACCGGCTTGCTCGAGTTCTATGGCTGATCCGCATGACGTCCTGGAGCACACCAATTAGGGATTGAAAGGGGTACTGAATGAATATACAGTATCGGCACAGTACGAGAGGCCGGGACCTAAAGTGCTCTGATGCGGGGATGATACAGCCCGAGCAAAGGCAAATAAGGCGAGAAGTAAAACGGTAGAGAGCGG
>DKNY01000015.1:92353-110941 GCA_002470275.1 Gammaproteobacteria bacterium UBA7376
TAGAGAGCGGTTAGAGAACGGCTAGAGAACGAGCAGACAACGGGGAAATGAACGGCGGGGCGCATGCCAGGGAAGACCCAGGGAGGCGCCTCCGAGAAAAGAGTTAGATCAGGGCCCTCTTTCGGGGTGATTTTTTTTATCAGTGTGGGGAATAATGCATGGGTAACAAGGCAAAGGACAGGACGATGGCAGATGCAAATCCAGAAAAGGATCGAGCGCTAACCGCGGCATTGGCTCAAATCGAGCGTCAGTTCGGCAAGGGCTCAATGATGCGCCTGGGTGATCGCGAACTGGTGACGATTCCAGCCATTTCCACGGGTTCCCTCGGTCTCGATATCGCGCTAGGAATAGGGGGGCTGCCTAAGGGGCGCGTGGTGGAAATTTATGGACCTGAATCCAGCGGTAAGACAACCCTTACCCTGCAGGTTATCGCCGAGGCGCAAAAGGCCGGCGGCACCTGTGCCTTCATCGACGCTGAGCATGCGCTCGATCCCCTTTACGCTCAAGCTCTGGGCGTCGACACCGACGAGCTGCTGGTTTCCCAGCCGGATACGGGAGAACAGGCTCTGGAAATTTGCGACATGCTGGTTCGGTCAGCGGCGGTTGACGTCGTCATCATCGACTCAGTGGCTGCGCTAACGCCTAAGGCGGAAATTGAAGGAGATATGGGCGATACCCACGTTGGGCTTCAGGCCAGATTGATGAGCCAAGCGTTGCGCAAGATGACGGGGAATATAAAGCAGTCCAATACTTTGGTGATCTTCATTAACCAGATTCGCATGAAGATCGGGGTGATGTTTGGTTCGCCCGAGACCACCACGGGCGGTAATGCTTTGAAGTTTTACTCTTCGGTACGCCTGGATATCCGTCGTATCGGGGCGGTGAAAAATGGCGATGAGGTTGTGGGTAACGAAACGCGCGTTAAGGTCGTCAAGAATAAGGTGGCACCACCCTTTAGGCAGACGGAGTTTCAGATTCTATATGGCGAGGGCATTCACCAGACGGGAGAAATATTAGAGCTCGGCGTACAGCAGGGGATTATCGAGAAATCGGGCGCCTGGTATGCCTATAGCGGTGAGAGGATCGGGCAGGGTCGAAAAAATGCAGCCGAGTTCTTGGATGCGAATCTCGAGATGAAGCATGAAATAGAGACCCGCATTCGTCGTGAGCTCATGCCCGCGCTGCATGGAGAAGACGAAGGCGCGGAAGTGCTGATACCCGATCCCAACAAAGACAGCTTGGGTTCTGATTAAGTTTTGTCACCTGAGGGCGAAACAGCGTTTATAGGGGATGCGGAAGAAGCCGCACGGGTGGGCCGAGCTGCCTACGTCGCAGGCATCAGACTGCTGGCAAGGCGCGAGCATAGTGTTGCGGAGATGGCCACTAAGCTCGGGCGGTCCTTTCCAGCCCCCACCGTAGAGGCCACGGTCGAAAATCTGCAGGCAGAGGGGGTATTGAGTGATGCGCGCTTCGCTGAGGCCTTATGCCGTTCGCGGATAGCTCGTGGCTATGGGCCTGGCTATATCACGCAGGAGCTGAGGCAAAAGGGCGTCGGGCGCGACACCTATGCCGGCCTATTGGATTACGATGACGATCATTGGCTCGCGCTGGCGAGCCAACTTGTTCAAAGAAAATACCCTGAGATTAATTCGAGTCATTCAACGCTAGGGGGCGGTCTGGGGGCTCGGCAAGACGATGAGTCAAGGGGCGAGAGGGAAGGGTTTGCGCTCAACGAGGAAGAGCCGCACACACGGGAGATTTCCATCGAACAACGCCAAAAACTATCCAGGTTTCTGGCTCGCCGAGGGTTCAGCGCGGGGATTATCTCAAAAGTGCAAAGGGCGCTCTGATAAGGGGGGCTGCTGGGCGTCAGTGATGCCAATCGGCTAGCGCATCCCTTATACTGGTCTTTTTTGCCGTGGGAACGCTATGAATACCGCTGCGCTGCGCGACGCCTTCCTTTCTTTCTATGAATCCAAGGGCCACAGGATCGTGCCCTCAAGTTCCTTGGTGCCCCAAGATGATCCCACGCTCCTGTTTACCAACGCGGGAATGAATCAGTTCAAGGATCCGCTCCTGGGCAAGACTAAGCCTGGATACACCAGAGCAACCACCGCTCAGCGCTGTGTCCGTGCGGGCGGCAAGCACAATGATCTGGAAAATGTTGGCTATACGGCAAGGCACCATACTTTTTTCGAGATGATGGGGAATTTCTCCTTTGGCGATTACTTCAAGGAGGAAACCATTACCTGGGCCTGGGCGTTTGCCACGGAGGCGGTGGGCCTTTCTGCGGACCGCATCTTGATTACCGTTCATCCCACTGACGATGAATCTCGGCGGATTTGGCGCGATAAAGTTGGGATAAGCAGCGATCGCATAATCGACCTAGAGGAAAATTTTTGGACCATGGGGGATACGGGTCCCTGCGGCCCCTGCACCGAACTCTTTTACGATCATGGTCCAGCGATCTCAGGAGGACCGCCCGGCTCCCCAGACGAGGACGGGGATCGCTTCATCGAGTTTCAGAACCTAGTCTTCCCTCAGTTTGACCGTGCCCCCGACGGCAGCATGACCGAACTACCCCAGCCTGGGGTAGACACGGGTATGGGCCTAGAGCGCATGGCGGCTATTCTTCAGGGGGTGCACAGCAACTATGAGATTGACCTGTTCCGGCGGCTTATGGTGGAGGCTGGGGGTTATGCTGGCATCACTGATCCGGCTCAAATCTTGGCTACGGCTTCCCTAAGGGTTATCGCAGACCACATTCGCAGCAGCGCTTTTTTGATTGCTGACGGCATTCGTCCGGGCAACGAAGACCGCGCCTATGTACTCCGCCGAATTATTCGGCGCGGCTTGCGACATGGGCACAAGCTCAATATCCGCGAGCCTTTTTTCCACCGATTGGTGTCTGTATTGGTGGGCGAGATGGGCGAGGCCTATCCAATTCTTGCAGAGCGCGAGGGCGATATCGTTTCTGCTTTGGCGGACGAAGAAGCGCGCTTCAGCGAGACGCTGGCCCAGGGTATGGCGCTGCTTAAGGGAGAGCTGGATCAAGTCCAGGGCGGTATTTTGCCAGGGGACGTGGCGTTTAAGCTCTACGACACCTATGGTTTCCCGGTGGATCTAACGGCCGACGTCGCTCGAGAGCTAAATCTTGAGGTTGATCTGGAGGGGTTTGATGTCGCCATGGCGGCCCAGCGAGCCAGAGGGCGGGCGGCGACGAGCTTTAGCACAAGCCTGGGCCAAAAGATTAGCGTGAGCCAGAAAGTGGCTTTTTGCGGTTACGAACAGCTAGAGACTCAAGCACAGGTGCTCGCGCTCTTCGATGCAGACGGGGATAGCCTGGACAGCCTGGCGCCGGGGCAGCGGGGTGTGGTTGTGCTGGATCGCACTGCTTTTTACGCCGAATCGGGTGGACAGGTCGGTGATACGGGCGCCATCCGGGCCGACGACCTGCAATTTGAGGTAGAGGACACCCAGGTAAGCGGTGAGCAGCATCTGCACATCGGCGTTTTGAGTGCGGGTTCCCTGACGGTGGGCGCTGGGGTCTCGGTTAGTGTGAACGACACCTGCAGAAGCATGACCCGAGCCAATCACTCCGCTACCCACCTTCTGCATGCGGCCCTTCGGGATCAGCTTGGACCGCATGTTCAACAAAAAGGTTCCTTGGTAAGCCACGAGAAATTGCGCTTCGACTTTGCGCATGACGGGGTCATTGATAAAGACCAACTTCAGGGCATAGAGAATCTCGTCAATGAACAAATTCGGCTGAACTCTCCTGTTGGCACCCAGCTCCTGGGGTTCGAGGAGGCAGTGGCCCAGGGGGCCATGGCGCTGTTCGGGGAAAAATACGGGGACCAGGTGAGGGTGCTCACCATGGGAGACGGATTTTCGGTAGAACTCTGCGGCGGAACCCACGTACAGCAGACGGGTGATATTGGTTATTTCAAAATTCTATCGGAGACGGGGATTGCGGCAGGCATTCGTCGAGTCGAGGCGGTGACTGGCGTTGCTGCGGGGGCGGTGGTGCAAACGCTGCAGCAGCAGCTGCAGGACGTGAGTGACCTGCTCAAAGTGGGTTTAAATGACATTCCGCAGCGCATTCAACAACTGCTTGCGGACAACAAGACGCTGAGTCGAGAGGTAGACCAACTCGGGCAGCGGATTGCTGCAGCAGCCAGCTCCGACTTAGGTGCCCAAGTCGTTGAGATACGCGGCGTCCAGTTTCTTGGAGGCTGCCTCAAGGGCGATAATAAGGCGATGATGCAGACGCTTGATGGCTTGCGGTCGAAGCTTGAGAACCCTCATATCGTCGTTCTGATGACGGAGGACAACGGAAAGGTCTCGGCCGTTGTGGCCGTGAGTGAGGCGCTTAGCGAATCCTGTTCAGCCGTGGATGTGCTGCAGCACGCGTCCTCCTTAATCGGCGCTAAGGGCGGTGGTCGACCAGACCTCGCTCGAGCGGGTGGCGGTACGGCGCCAGATCAAATGGAGGCAGCGCTCACCACAGCACAAGAAAGGGTAGCCAGCCTGCTGTCTCACGGCGGTCTGGACTGATGGGCCTGATTGTTCAGAAGTACGGGGGCACCAGCGTCGGCAGCGTACAAAAAATCCAAGCGGTGGCGGACCGCGTGGTTCGGTTTCGATCAGAGGGCCATCAAGTGCTCGTTGTTTTATCGGCCATGTCGGGAGAAACCAATCGACTGCTTTCCATGGGGCGAGAGATCGGTGGTGAGACGGTCAGTAGGCGAGAAATGGATGTCCTGGCGGCCTCTGGAGAGCAGGTCAGCATCGCGTTGCTCAGTATGGCCCTTCAGCAACGCGGGCTTGGTGCTCGCTCCTTCCTCGCGAATCAAATTTCAATTCGGACGGATGGGGCTCATGGCAGAGCGCGGATCGAAAAAATTGAAACAGAAGGGATTAGGCAGTACCTAGAGGATGGCATCGTTCCCGTGGTGGCCGGATTTCAGGGAGTCAACGAAGCGGGGGACATTACGACCCTAGGCCGAGGTGGTTCTGATACATCGGCGGTAGCGCTCGCTGCGGCCTTGGAGGCCGATGAGTGCCAGATTTGCACAGACGTGGATGGGGTCTACACCACAGATCCTCGAATCGTTGAGTCGGCGCGACGCCTCAGTCAAATAACTTTTGAGGAAATGCTTGAGCTAGCTAGCCTAGGCTCCAAGGTACTGCACCCACGGTCGGTTGAGTTTGCCGGGCGCTATCAAGTGCCGCTGCGGGTGATGTCGACCTTTGTTGAGGGGCCAGGCACCCTCATAACGATGGAGAGTGAAGAAATGGAACAACCCTTAGTGTCAGGCATTGCGCATACTGCAGATGAAGCCAAGATCACCGTTGCCGGCGTACCGGACCGTCCGGGTTCAGCCTCTAAAATTTTGGGTCCGGTGGCGGATGAAAACATTGAGGTGGATATGATCGTCCAAAATATAGGTGTCGACGGCCTCACCGACTTCACCTTTACGGTCAAGCGACAGGACTATGACCAGGCCAAATCGCTGCTGGTCGGTATTGCTCAGGAGCTGGAAGCGGGCGAAGTAGTTGGAGACAAGGAAATAGCCAAGGTCTCCATCGTGGGCGTGGGTATGCGCTCTCATGCTGGCGTGGCGACGACCATGTTCGATTGCCTGGCTGCGGAGAACATCAATATTCAGATGATATCTACTTCTGAAATCAAGATATCGGTCGTGATTGCAGAACGGTATCTTGAACTTGCCGTTCGCTCCCTACATAACGCATTTCAGCTGCAGGTGCCGGCGGAGGCGGAGTAGGCGTCCGACCGGTCAAGCCTCATTATTTCCAGTCCAGCCTGCGCGTTTAGTAGGACGTATCCGTCAGGAAATAGGTCCTGAGGCGACCAGCACCCTTAACCTCAATCTCGCCTCGGGTGACGATATCGAAGGGTTCAGTAAGCGTGTCGCGAAAACTTTCGGTGATTTGAATTTGGTTGGGAATCCCGGTGGATTCCATTCGACTGGCAATGTTGACTGCATCCCCCCAAAGATCGTAGATGAATTTTGAGGTGCCGATAACCCCGGCGACTACGGGGCCGCTGTGGGCACCCACTCGGACTTTGATATTGGTTCTTCTCTCCTGGTTAAAGTCGGCGACGGTTCGCAGCATGCCAAGAGCAAGATCAGCAATGGGATCCGCATGCGCCTCCCGTTTGGTGGGCAGCCCACAAACGGCCATGTAGGCATCACCAATGGTCTTGATTTTTTCCACCCCCAGGGCCAACGCTAACTTATCAAATCTGCCGAATAGATCGTCCAGGAGATCAAGCACCGCCATGGGGGGAATGCCTCGAGACATGGCGGTGAAACCAACGATGTCCGCGAAGAGGACGCTGGCCGCAGGATAGGCGTCTGCAATTCTGGCTTCACCGCTCTTCAACCGCTCTGCAATCGGGGGTGGGAGTACGTTCAGCAACAGGCGATTGTTTTCCTCAACTTTATATTCAATGGTTTCTTTCTGTTCTTGGAGATTGACCGTCATTCTGTTGAATTGATCTGTGAGGAAGCCCAGCTCATCATTTGACTTAACGGGTAGCTGCACATTCTTTTCTCCCATACCCACGCGCTGGGCGGCTTCGGTCAGCCTGACGATTGGGCGTGTAAAGGATCGACTGAGTCTAATCGAAAGTAGCAGGACGGCGATGCCGATCAAAAAAGAGGAGAGCACCAGCTCCCGCCGCAGGGTCTTAATCGGCGCGAAGGCCTCGGCGGTATCCATTTCTGAGATCATTGCCCAGCGCAAGCTGCCGAATTTCACGGGTCGAAAGGAGCTGAGCACCTCTGCACCTCGGTAATCTTTAAAAATACCGGTATCGATCCCCCCCTGATTAACGGTCAGGCTGCCCGGCGTCTCGACCTTCTGCAGCAGGATCGTCGTATCGTGTTTCAGGATTTGATCGATCACTGCGCTCGGCGTGCCGAGGCTGGTCAGGGCGCGAATATAATTTTCTTTATCCTCAACGAGGAAACGAGAGACGCTACGCATTTTTAGATCGTTGCCGACCAGATAGGTTTCGCCAGTTTTACCCAGACCGTCCTCCTGCCAGCCCTGGTTTCCCGTCATAATTTGATTAATCTTGTTGACGGAAATCTGAAAAATCAGAATGCCGATGACCTGGCCTTGATAGACGATAGGCGTGGAGATAAAGGCCTCAGGGTTACCGTAGGACGGTGTGTAGGGAGAGAAGTCGACAAAGTGTACGGCAGCGGGATCGGTGCTGGCCTTGGCCCGTCTCATGGCCTCCGCGATGTTTGAATCACGGTGGGGTCCCGTTTTCAGGCTTGTTCCGAAGTCGGTTTCCTTGGAGACCGTATAGACGATGTGCTCAGAATCGACGTCCACTAAAAAAATGTCGTAATAGCCAAAGGCGTTACGGAAATTACGAATACTTGGGTGGTAGGCGGCATGCGTTTCGCTATAGGGACTGGCGTCCTCTGCAGCGATCTCCAGCCTGTCATGCTCAGGAATGGGGTAGGGGTTCATAGCCAGGTAATGATGTTGAAGGTAGCGCCCACCGGGGCTGGTGGGCAGAAACGCCAGGTGATCCCCACCAGATGATGCACTGCCCCGATAGAGCATGAAAAAGTCTTCTCGGTAGAAGTCGGCCAGCTCTGCGGATACATCTGCTGGTCCCTGCTGGGCGCCGGCGTTGAGCTGTTCGAATGCAGCGCCGAAGTTAAGCATCGCTTCAGTGATCGTTTTGTCTTGAGAGAGGGTTCTTATTTGATGCTCAATGGTTAGAAGGTGATCTGATAGCTGGGAAGCCTTAGACGCATTGATTGAGGTCTGGTGAGCCAGCGTATTAGCCTCCAGGGCAGCTTTGCCGGCTCGATATCCAATCCACCCCAGGGTGGCGCTTATAACGAAGCAGATGAACAACAGTAAGCTGGTAACCTTGGCGCTGATATTCCACTTGAGCACGTGAACGGTCCTCTTTTTGTTCTTAAATTAGGGCGAGGCGCCCTGCCTTGGTTTAGCAATGGGCGGCGCAGTGGAATTTGTGCATTTTTGGTGGATGGGACGCGCCCTCTTTCCTACAGACGGTCCTATCTTCTTTATAAATGGTAGTTTTCCAGCAGACCCCTGGTCTTTGTGTCGGAATACACTGGCGGGAGGGGTTCCCGGTTAGGGGGCCAAGGAGGCCAGGTCGGCTCAGGGTGACTGCCACATATTCTCCGCGAGTCCTGGGTCAGTGCCAGGGGAAACAGGGTTCGGCAGCTGGGACTAGAGGTAGAGAAAGAGGCGGATGGTCTCCGTTCCGCCCAGAAGGACCGCGAGTCCCCCCACGGCCAGAAACGGCCCAAAGGGGATGGGCGTATCCCGCTGCAGGGCCTTGACCAGCATCCCTCCGAGACCGAAGACAATGCCTGCACAGCAGGCGATTAAAATAATGGCGGGCAGTGCCTGCCATCCGAACCAGGCCCCCAGAGCGGCCAGCAGCTTGAAATCGCCGTGGCCCATACCCTCCTTGCCCGTGGCCAGTTTGAATAACCAATAACAGCCCCACAGCGTCGAATACCCAAATACAGCGCCCAGCACTGCATGTTCCAGGGTGACGAAGGTCGCATCGATATTGATCAGCAGACCCAGCCACAGTAGGGGATAAACTAAGATATCCGGGAGAATGAGGTGTTGACTATCAATGGCGCTGAGCGCGATGAGAAGCCAGCAGGCAGAAAGTGCCCACAGCAGCGTCATGCTGGCTCCAAATTTAAGGGCTAAAACCGAGCCGGTGACGGCGGCCAACAGCTCGATAAGCGGATAGCGCCACGGAATCCGCTGTGCGCAGCAGTGACTGTATCCGCCCTGGAGCAGAAAGCTGATCAGGGGGATATTCCGGTAGGGCGGGATAGGTTGGCCACACATGGGGCAATGAGAGGCAGGCCGCATGATATTCAGGGCCGGGCCGTGAGGCGCCGGAGAGGTCCAAGGCTGTTCAAGCTCTGCGAACCACTCACGTTCTAGGATTAGCGGAAGGCGATAAATCACCACATTCAAAAAACTGCCGACCATCAGGCTTAGCAAGCCGGTGAGCAGCACTAGAAGGCCGGGAGGCAGGGCCTCAAGTGTCTGTAGCGGCAAGTTGATCTCCTAAAGCTCGTCTTTGGACCTAGGGCGCCGTTGAGCCGTGTCGGCATCCTGATCGCCAGCCATGGCCGTTAAGATCGGACAGTCGGGCCGGTCATCGCCCGAACAGCGCTCTGCCAAGGCCTCAAGTTCTTGCTTGAGATCGGACAGTGTCGCCAGCCGCTGCTGCAAAAAATCCACCTTGGCAAGGGCGAGTTTTTTGACCTCGCGACTGGGTCGTTGGCGGTTCTCGTATAGGTCTAAGAGTTCCCTGCATTCGTCCAAGGAAAAATTAAACTGTCTCGCTCGCTGAACAAAGGTCAACTTATGGCACGCCGTTGCATCGTACAGACGATAACCCGCTGGGGAACGGGCACTGGATCTCACTAGGCCGATTTCGTCGTAGTACCGTACCGTCTTTACCGGCAGTCCAGCGCTCAAGGCTGCTTCTCGTATGGTTTGCAATGCCACGGTTATCTCACCAATTTTCTTGACCTTCCCCTTACAGGAAGCTCTATAGTGCCGTGATGAGCGAAACTTCTTCAACTGAAAAAACCACGCTGTTGGACTTGAATTGGCGTTGTGGGCCTACCTGGCGCCGAGCAAGCTACAACACGCTGTGGTGCCTGATGGGTTGCTCCATAGGCGATATGGGCACCATCCTGTATTTCCAGGTCAGCGGCATTGGCTGGCCTGTCTGGGCCATCATGTCGCTAGCCATTTTCAATGGGTTGCTCACCTCTATCGCCCTTGAAACGCTTATTTTGTCAAGACAAATGGCCTTGAGGTTAGCGTTCAAGACCGCTATCGGCATGTCATTCATTTCCATGATCGCTATGGAGCTAGCAATGAACGTGGTAGATGTGGCGGTCACGGGCGGAGCCAAATTGACCCTTGAGGTCATTCCCATCATGTGGGCAGCAGGATTCCTGACGCCCTTACCCTACAACTACTGGCGGCTAAAGGCCCTGGGACGTGCCTGCCACTAAGGGATATTAAGATGACACTAAATTTTTCACGCCGTCGGCTGCTGACTGTGGCAGCCGCCATGCCGGTGATCGCCGCGATCAGGCCGGGTTTGGCTGCTCCGAGCATGACCGTCTACCGAACGCCTACCTGCGGCTGCTGCCTGAAGTGGGTGGCGAGCATGCGCAGCGCGGGTCTTGGGGCATCGCTGGTCAATGTCGACCAATCGGAGCTGAATGAGATTAAGGCTAGTAATGGCATCACGTCCGGGCTGGCGAGCTGTCATACCGCTTTGGTGGATGGCTATGTTATTGAGGGCCATGTTCCTGCGGCCGATATCCTTCGTCTTCTGGCAGAGCGTCCTGCTGCTCGGGGGCTGGCCGTGCCGGGCATGCCTATTGGATCACCTGGTATGGAGGTGGGTGACCGCCGTGAGCCCTTTGATACCTTGCTGGTGCAGGCTGACGGCCAGTCCAGCGTCTTCGCCGAGCATCACCGCCGTTAGGCGCGCCCTCTAGACCTGGTCGATATAGACCGCGTACAGCCGCACATCCTCGGGCCTAAGGCCGCCAAAGTTAACGCGTACTCGAATTTGGCCGGTCACGTTCTCAACAAGCGCGTGGTTCTGCCAGGTCATAGACTGAGAGAAGCCCGTTCCGTCAGGCCCTCGACTGGCGCTGTGGTCATAGCCAGAAATCACCTGGAACTCGCGGTCTAGAATTTCCACCGAGAGGGTGGAGTGCTCGTTAATGCCCGCTACATTCACGCTAATTCGAACGGCCTGGCCCTCCAAGTCTATGGGGGCAGACACGAAGTGCGAGGGCGAGCCAGCAGACCGAGACCAGGCGCCGGTATCGAAGGGTGAAAAATAACTCAGCCGATCACGTGGCCAACTGGTGACTCGAACACCGTCGCTCGCTTCCTCGGGCCAGGGCGCGTACCAGAACAAGGTTTCGTCACCCACGTTTTCAAAAGCCTGGCCCTGAATGAGGGCGGGAAAATTGAGATCAAGGGAAGCGCGGCGTTTCTCTCCCCAGCTGTCCTCCGCAGCAGAGACCATGGGGAAATCCGGCACGGGCTCTTTGTAGTGCAGGGCATCGTTGCTCACGGCGAGGCCCAGATCCATGGTGAGCATGCGTCGGTCATTGGACGGATGCCCATTCCACTTGCCATATAGACCGACGATCACATTGCCGCGATTCCAGAGCGCGGCGCCGAGGTGCACTTGTTCCCCGTCATTTTTGCCCGACACTGCGGACTTTGGTGAAAGATTGCTGCGTCGTAGACCGGCACAGGTAGCCTCCGACCAGTTTTCGAAGTCATAGGAAGCGGTTGTTGAGAGTTGTCGAATGCCCACACCATGTTTACCCCCCTGGCCGGCGAGATAGTAGCAGCCATCGATTTTCGCTCCCCCGCCCATTTCGAACCAGCCGCCTACGGGGTTGTTGGGGGACTCCTGCCAGCTGACCCCGTCGGCGCTGTAGGCTACGCTCAGACGTGACCCGTGCTTGCGTGTCTCCAAGGCCATCTTGAAACGTCGAGTTGGGTCCGGGTCGTCAGGGTCATGGAAAATGATGCAGGCCTGGACATGCATGTCTTCACCCATGGCAACCAAATTGTTGTCTTTGCTGCCGTGATAGTTCACCAACCCCAAATTGGGCTTCTCCCACTCGCGCCCATCGAGACTCTTGGCGAAACAGACGCGCTGGTGCCACGGCTCGTCCGGCCCCTGTCCGAGGTACCACATCCAAAGTTCTCCCTCGACCTCAAGGACAGTGCCATAAAAGGCGATCCAAAGGCTGTCATGCGCGCCCGGCCCGCCCAAGGGCACGACGGGCTTGTTGCCATGACCGCCGATGCGGCCCTGAAGCGTGAGGCCCACACCGTGTTGGAACGGGATACTGAAGTCATCGAAGGGAAAGAGAACGACCTTGTCCAGGCTTTGGGCCGCACCGCCGTTGTAGATACGCATGCTGTTTCCTTATTTTCGCGCCACAGGAGCAAATAAATAGCAGAGCAAACGCCCAACCCTCTTTGTCTGAATCAGATTATCGCCTCTGGCTCGACTGTAAGATTGTGCCGGGCACCGTGAACGCCGCGAACGCAGCACCCCTCTCGCATCGCTGCATTACGACCTGAAACGAGCAATGATCCGCGCTGATCTCTTTTCACAATTTGGGCCCATCAGATGCACACCGCCAATTTCCGGTAGCTGCATGAGTTCGCCGATGAGTTCCTCGCAAATGGCTTCGCCCTCTCGCAGTGGCTCGTGGCTCTGCTCCAGTCTTTGGACAATGTCATCCGATATGTTGACCCCCCACAGGTTTTTGCGCATCCAGTCCGCCTGTTTGGCGGAGGCCAGCGGGCCAAGGCCGACCAGCACTTTGCGGTCCTTAAAAGCCGGCGTCTCAGACAGCTTCTTTGCATAAGCTTTGATGACGTCCAGATCAAAGCAGTACTGCGTTTGAACGAAACCGGCGCCATCTTCGATTTTTCGAAGCAAGCCGGCGGCCGCGTTCTCATTGTCGAGGTGTTGATAGATGTCGTCTGCTGCGCCCGGGTAGACCGTCTTGGCAGCCTTGATCGGCGTACCGTCGCTCAACGTCCCTTGGCTTAGGGTGTTGCACAGCTGAATAAGGCCTGCACCGTTAAATTCATTGACAGCCTTGGGTCCGCCCTCTGGCGGTTGGTCCCCTGTGAGGCAAAGTACCTTGTTAACGCCAGCCGATAGGGCGCCAAGGAGTTCCGACTCGAGGGCAATGGCATTCCTGTCTCGCCCGGTGAGCTGCAGAATAACGTCAAGCCCTTTTCTGCGAATTTCGGCCGCAACGAGCAGGCTGCTGAGCCTGGTTTTGCTGTTTGGAGAATCCGTGACGTTGATCGCGTCGGCAACACCGACCAGGTCATCGACCCTGCCGGCACTGGCTGCTAAATCTGTGGAAACGTCCGGCGTGGTCTCCGCGGTAAAGAGGAAATTTTGAGATTCGAACATCGTGTTATCGCACCAATAATTTGTTTTTGTCGATGAAGGGAAGGTCTACCAGGCTGGCCTTGTAGAGACCGTCATCGGTTTCCACCTGGACTGCCGTGCCTGCGGTTGCTGTCGTGTTGAGTCTTGCGAAGCCTATGCCGCACTGTAGTTCGTGAGAGTACGCCCCTGCGGTGACCTGTCCGGCAACGTCACCATTGGACCAGCGAATTTCGTTGCCTCGGGCCAAGGCGGCGTCCTCGCATTGAACGCCCAATAGTCGAATAGATTTGCGCTGGGTGGCCTCAAGTGCCTCGCGTCCAATGAAATCTGGCTTGTCCATGTGCACCAATCTGCCCAACCCAAGCTCGAAAGGGTTCATGCCTTGGTCAAAGTCGGTCCCATAGTCGAGAATGCCGGCCTCCAGCCTTCGGATATGCATAGAGGTGAGATCAGATGCGATGAGACCAGCAGGGGCACCCTTGTCGAGCAGGTGCTCCCACAGGGCAACGCCGTCAAAGTCAGCGCCCTTTGAGTAAATTTCAAATCCACGTTCTCCAGTCCATCCAGATCTGGAGACGTAGCAGGGCACGCCATTTATGTCGGTCTCGCACATGGCGTAGTAAGAAAACTCGGTATCTGAAATGCCCGTGACGGCTTCAAGAACCTGTAAAGACGTCGGACCTTGAATCTGAAGAACCCATGAATCGAAATCTTCAATGACCGCGTCATACTCACGGAGGTTGGCCGAGGCCCAGTTGAGGAAGTCGCCATCGGCTTGAACATAGATGTATTCATGTTCGTTCGGGCGCATGAGCACGCCGTCCATAACAACGCCACCCTCATGGTTGCAGGCAATAGCATACCCAGCACGACCCACGCGGATTTTACTGATCTGTCTCGTGAAGAGACGCTCCAGGAACAAAAGGCTGTCTTTGCCGGTAATTCTCAGGGGGGTTTCCGGCACATCGTATAGGCAGCAAGCCGTGCGAAGGGTTTCGTAGTGTTGCTTTGTATCGACGCCCGCGTCGAGGGGATAGAGTCGGTTATTGTAAATGCCGTACAGAACGGTTCCCTGTTCGTTGCATTTGAAGAAGGGAGATTTTTTGAATCGATGATCGGAAATGGGCAGGGGCGAACGAGTCATGGCGGCCTCTAAGGCAATTATTTTTTATGATTATCAACAAGCCTCCAGGCACGCTCGACAGAACGATTTCCGTCGGGTGCACGGCGGCCGGAATCGTCGCATTTTTGGGTTTTGAATAAAACCCAGAGGGGCAATCTTCTTGACGATTTTATGTCAGGCGACCGGCGGCCAAACGACACCCTGGGCCTGCACGGCGGAGGCAGAATGCCAGTCATTGCTAAAAGCCGGGATAACGGTGAAGAGCGCCTGCCAGGGGCTTTAAAAGATAATTAAAACAGGGGTTTAAGCGATCGAGCGGCTTTGAGCGACAGGCAGGCTGCCTGTCGGACGGGTGGGCGAGGGCCATTGAGCCCACTTATGGGTGGTTTTGAGCCGAGGTCCAGTGCCAGCCCGAGACCTCGCATTGACTTGCTGAACAGCAATTGACAGTGTCCGTAGAGACCCACTCTGAAGGAACGGTGCATGTCTGTTTTCGGAAAAGACGAGGCGGCAATAGGGAAGTTTGCGGCGAGCCTGCCGCTTCCAGAATTCCCACCCTGTAGCTTCAACACACCCAAACCCCTGCATGCCGCGAAGGTCGCGATTGTCACGACAGCGGCGCTTCATCAAGAGGGGGGTGGTTTTGAACTGGGCGACAGCGACTACCACTATGAAACGCTGCCCAGCAGCGCACGAAACCTAAAGCTTGGGCACCACAGCGTAAATTTTGACAGAGGCGGTTTTGCCGCTGACATCAATGTTGTGTACCCCATCGACCGGCTCGAAGAATTGGCCGACAGTGGCGTTATCGGCGGCGTCTCGGAAAACCACTACGCTTTCGCGGGGAACCAGTCAGCCACCGTATCAGAAATTCGCCTGGATTCTGGTCCGCAATGCGCCCAAGCAATGCTCGAAGATGGTGTGGACATTGTCTTACTCACAGGCACCTGACCTCTCTGTCCTCGTACCGTGTGTACGCTTGCCCATGTATTTGAAGCAGCAGGTCTGTCAACCATCGTCCTAACGCCCTTGCGTCCGGTGGCTGAGCGGATGGGTGTCCCAAGAACGCTTTATACGGATTTTCCCTTGGGACAATCTCTGGGAAAACCAAGGGATAAAGCCTTTCAGTCAGAGGTTTTGCTCGCCGCTTTTGATTTGCTAAAAGAGTCTGAGGGCCCGGTGATTCGAGATTTTCCCATTCGGATAAGTGCCACAGATAACGAGCCTTTGCAGTGTGCGCTTCCGCCACGAATGGATGCTGAACTGCCCCCGGCTGTAGATGAGGCCCAAGCACTAAAAGCCGCCTATGACCGCGCATTTGAAAAGAGCAACAAAACGTCAATTGGCATGCGCATCAGCGCGGAGGAAGTGCCTGATGCCCTGGCAAAATTTGTAAAAATTGTAGAAGGTGAACACTGGGAAGACGTTGGCTTCACCGCTGAGTCCCTGTATGGAACGGCTCATGATGTTCGCTGCTATTATGAAGAGCTGGCCTGCGAGCTTGCTGAAGGCCCCATCGCGCCTTGGGCCACCGAGGAGTGGTTTTATGACCAAACCGAAGCAGGTGAGATTATTCTAAAGGCGCGACGAGTAATGCGAGACAAAGAGGTGGCGCAATCCGTCTGGTTTGGCTTGGCACCGGCGGGCAGAGCCTAACGAGAGCGGGCGGTTCTGCCCCTAATGAGGTGAGGCACCCGCACATCAAGCGCTAACGATGCTGTTATTGGATGCGTCCGAATGGGTGTTCGTTGGCGAGCTTGCGCATTCTTGGTAAGCGATTCGCCAGTTTCAAGCGTCGTGTTTGAACGCCACTATGCAAGCGGGTTAGAACGGCTCTATGAGCAAAGACCCACGCTCGTATAAACCCGAGATAAAAAACGCCTGAGATGACTCTGGATTCGTGAGAAAACTGCGCGTCTAGAACCGCTGCGACAAGGCTGCCGAGACCTAACAAAGACAATAGAATGACCCGCCACTTGACGCCAAAGCGCCAGAGGACGGGCAAAATCAGAGGGAAGAGAATATAAAACTGCTCTTCGACGGCGAGGCTCCAGGTATGGAGCAGCGGCTTGAGTTCCGCTCCAGTATCGAAGTATCCACTTTGTTGCCAGAGCAAAATATTAGAGGTAAGCGTTGCTGCGCCGGCCAGGCTTTCGCCGAAGCGCTTTAAATCATTTGGGATTAGCCATAACCAAGCGAACGGCGCACAGCAGGCCATTACGAGGAACAGGGCGGGCAGAAAACGTCTCGCGCGTGGTTCGTAAAGGTGGCGTAGGCGAAAAGCGCCCGCCGCCATTTCGGAGATGATGACGCCGGTGATTAAACAGCCGCTGATGACGAAAAAAACGTCGACGCCAACGAAACCGCCGCTGAACCAGTCAAATCCAGCATGGAAGAGCATCACCGGTAGCACGGCTAGGGCCCTCAGACCATCAACCTCCGGCCTGTAGGTCATCGTTTAGCTTCTTTTTATATTTCTCCTCTCATTTTGACTCGCGGCTAGCCCAGCCGAAACCCCAATGACGGCGCACAAGCCCCGCCCTAGGCCCGGGCTGCGCGGTGTTTGGTTTAGCCTCAATAAACCAGCGGCTCAAGAATCCGTCTCAATGCGTGGCAGACCTTCTAAACCACCGAGTTAAAGGGAGAAACAACGGAGGAGAGGAGCTATTGCTGAGGTCTAGCAAATCATTTCAACAACAACAGCGTATGGCCCGGCCTTATTGTTGGCACCCAAAAAGTGCGCCTCACCTTCCTGCATGGAATGTGATTCAACAAAGTTCGAGAGCACCTGCCGCCAGTTGTTGGTGAAAGGCAGGCTAAAGTCTAATGTTTCATTCGTCATTTCCAGCACCTTCTGATTGGCGTGAGCTTTGCCCAACGTTTGAATCAGACGGTCAGCATAAAGATCGGCAATCAGCACGCTGGTCGGCGCAGCACGCTGTTTAACCATCGCCAACGTTGCGGCGACCTGCTCAGCGGAAAGGTAAAGCGACACCCCCTCCCAAAGAAACAGCGTTTTGCGCGACGGGTCAAAACCAGCTTGTTCAAGTTTGCTGAGGAAATTGTCGATGCCGAAGTCAACGGGGACGAAGTTGACGTGCTCGCAGCGGATGTTGGCAGCTTCGATCATGGCGCGTTTGTGGTTCTGAACGGCGGCTTGGTCAACTTCGTAGAAGGTCACGCCGCTACGGGCCAGTTCGCCGTATGCGCGGGTATCGTATCCAGCGCCCATCAAGACAAATTGGTCCACGTGGTCTATCGCGCGAGCAATGATGGAATCAAAGTGCACCGTCCGTGCAGCCACCAAGTCAGCGATGTTTTCATCGCCTGGTGTCGGTATTCGTGGATAGAGGAGGGCCTGGCCCGCGATACGCGACTGCAGCCACAGCGGCCACAGCACGAACCAAAGCCCGAGTTTCGACGTATTCGGCAGGACGGACATCAGGGCATCAGTGGCAGCGTCCCGGCGCAGCCCGAACGCGTGCATAGTCCAGCGTCCGTTGATGATCTCAATGGCGGTTTGGGAAATACCAAGGCGCTTGCTGACGATTATTTGCCGATAGGCCGTCAGCAAAACACCGAATATCGCCAGCGGAATAAAGACAATCTGCAACGGTATGAAAATAGCGTAACTGAGGTGTTTCATGGAATTCCGCCAAACTTTTGAACCTCAGCATATCATCGAGCGCGCTTGCTGGGTGCTTGGGTCAGGGCCTGCGAGGCGGTGATTAACGGCACCCATGCAAACCATGAGCGGCAGCGGTGGAGTAATCGGCATCGACCCAGCAGGAGAGATTGTGTATTCCTTCAATACCCCCGGCATGGATCGCGCCAGTATTGATACAAACGACCAACTCGGCGTACGGATATTTCCTGAGCAGTAGTGTTATTGGCCTAGTTGACCGCAGGGCAGGGTACGCGGAAAAGCAGGGCGTGCTGCTTTTATGCAGCGAGTTTCTGCGCAGCAACCTTATTTCTGTGAATACCTGCTTATTTGGCAGCAACGCCAAAGCCCTGTGGGCTATGCACCAGGCTGATTAAAGCTGAGGTGCGCCCCGTTGTTGCCGCGTCGGGCACCGATTTGAAGTCGCCTACCGTTGTCCTCCTGTCCAGCCCGGCATCCTTGCCGTTGTCCGCCGCTAACCCACGAATAGTGACCGTTTGTCGACATGTCGTTTTTTTTCTGTGCTACAGGTTCAGAAAAGGTGTGATAGGCGGTGCTTTAGGAACAACGCTGAGAAAGGACGATGTCTAGAAAACGTTGGAGCAGTGACAAAAAGCGCAGTGATACAGGCTCAGCACGAAACGTCAGGTGTCTGCAGTGAAGTATCGCGGCCCCGTCTGTTCAGAGGGCTGGCCGCGAAACGAACTGAATCGGCGCTGGCACCTCAGGGCTTATTGCGGCCGCTAAGGGCTCGTCTGAAGTGGA
>DKNY01000015.1:111296-112868 GCA_002470275.1 Gammaproteobacteria bacterium UBA7376
CGTAGGTGGCAGCTATCCGGTTCCTGAGAGTGAGTTCAAATAAATTGCTTAGCAAGAGTCATACGAAACTTGTCGAGGTGATCATTCTTTGCACGGCGCTCGTGGGCTGTGTCGGTGAGTTCGAAAACCACGCTTTAGTCCTAGAGGGCGACTGGCCAGCGCACTGCACGCAAACAGCCTTGCTACCGAGAGACTTTGGTGATTCGCTTCGGCAAACGGATGTAAATGAAGAATTTTGCCTGACCTACGTCTATCCGATAGACGATTTTACTCTGTATGCCCAGAGGTTTGGTGAGGACCAGCTGGGGTTTTGGCTGGAAAACGGTAGCGGCGACTCGGTGCAGTTGCATGTCGCGTCGAATCATCCTTGTGACGCTTGTGACGGAGCACTTGGAGCTAAGTCATTTTTTACCTTTCCTTTTGGATCTGGTCCATTTAGCGCTTGGGTAAATAGGGATGCCGCGACCCTGCTCGATACACCTTATACCGCTTCTTGGCCTGGTCCACGGAGGCTCGAGGTAAACCCGAATGCCGCGACTTTGCGTGGCACACCATCGGCGGTTGTTTTGCTGGATAACTTTCTGTGGAGCAGCAACAAATCCATTGAGACATTAGTCGAGGAGGGTCGGTATCACCCGAATCCGGCGCGTCGATATTTTTGCTATCAGCGACCAGCACTGAACCCCATCACAGTCTTGCTGACTGCCGACAGGCATAACTTCCGAGTGGAAGTGCCCGTGGGAGTGCGTCCCAACGGATATAACTTGGTAACCACGGCCATTTAGGGCGGCAGTCTCTCGGAGCGTAGTATTATGAGACAAAGTCTAGGGCTTAAGTTTGCAGTGCTCGCCTTGCTTATTGGCGGCAGCCTGAGCTACTGCTCAATCCGGGTAGACGACGACTATCACCTAGCCCTGCAGGGCGACTGGCCCGAGCAGTGCATACGCACGACCCGTTTAAAATGGGATGATCGCCATTTCCACGGATGGGTTTGTGCAGCTTATGAGCGCTCTCTGGGCGATTTTATACTGTACGCCGAGGTACCCGAGGATCAGGGTGGCGAGTTGGTGTTTTGGCTAGAAGACCAGCAGGGGGTTCAGCAAGGCCTAACCATCTCCTCGAATCATGCCTGCGATGGTGTGGATCCAAGGCCACTGCATACCTTCCACATTGGCGATGCAGACGACAGCCATGGGGAAAGGGTCGGTGTTCGATTCAACAATGCTTTTTGGTCAACCTACCTCAATCAAAGCGTAAAGTACGCGCAGCGAACCGAATCCATTAACGATCGTGCAAAACAACCTACGCCAAAGCCCTTGGTCGTTACTATCACCTCATCGGCAAATGATTTAGCGGTTGATATTCCCCTGTGGATCGAGCCTAGTGGCTACAGTTTCTACTGGCAGGGCTTAATGTCGGCTCCTTAGCATGGATCTTACTAAGATATCTGGTTTCAATAAAAAAGATGTTGGGTGCCAGAGCGGATATTTTTGCCCTTCAAGAATCAATAATAAGTTTATGTTACTGATTTAACGGGACTTAATAAAATTAGATGGCGGAGAGAGAGGGATT
>DKNY01000037.1 GCA_002470275.1 Gammaproteobacteria bacterium UBA7376
ATCGGGCGCGCACTGCGGCTTATTATTCGAAACGTCGGCGGAGCGAGGCCGGGTGAGACCGAGCGGTCTACCCTGGGTAACCCAATGAAGTTCAGCCTGTGCTTTGCGGAATGGGAGGAACGTAATCCTTGGTCGCCGCTGCATGTTGAACGCGGTTTCAAGCCCGAGGACTCGGTGATCACGCTTTTTACCATGACCAGCGGACCGAATTTGATCGTTGACCAAGATTCCCGCAGCGCTGCGGCGCTTGCGGGCACCTTGGGCCAGACCATGGCATCTATTTTCAATGCCAAGGCGTATTTGGCGACTGACTGTCTGCTGGTCATTGTGCCTGAGCACGTGAATACCTTCGTGCGTGATGGCTACGATAAGGCTGCCATTCGGCAGCGTATCCAAGAAGTGGCCCGTCGTCCGCTACGTGAACTGATTGCGGATCAACTCTCCGGAGCGGGGGTAAAGCCAGAGGCCGCAGCGAAGATGGACGCCGAACGACTGGATACGCCCGTAGCCAAATTTAAGTCAGATGAAGATATACATATCGTGGTCGCAGGCGGTGAAGCCGGCAAATTTTCGGGTCTCTTTCATGGTTGGTTAACGGGCGAGATGGGCTCTGTGCCTGTTTCTCGAAAGATTGATTAGCGTCCCGTTATTTCCAGCGATGGGGTATAACTACGGTCACAAGCAGAGGAGAAGATAGCCATGCTGACAATAATGGATCCGACGAATGAGTCGGTGCCTGTTACCAGACAAATTACGCCGAGGCCGGAGCAGATTAAAGGGCGCGTAGCGTTGCTGGATATCTCAAAGCCGAGAGGCAGTGTCTTATTGGACAGGCTGGAGGAGGCATTACTTCAACGTCTCCCGGGTGTGGAAATTAGCCGGTACGCAAAGCCAACCTTCGCGAAGCCAGCTCCAGAGGCGCTTCGCCAAGAGATTGCGGCCAACGCAGATTTTGTTGTCGAGGCGTTGGCTGACTGAGGCTCCTGTACCACGTGCAGTTTGCATGACACGGTATGGTTTGAAATTCACGGAACGCCGGCGGTATCTATTGTCTCTACCGAATTCGTGAGCGCAGCGGCGGTTCAGGCCGATGCTCTCGGTATGACTGATGCGCAACGGGTCTTTGTTCAGCATCCGATACAGGATGCCACGGATCAGGAGATGCGTGATAAGGCGGATGCCATTGTCGAGGCGACGCTCGCGACGCTAACCGCCGCCAAGGGGGCTGGTGACGAGGCGCTAGAGTGACGCACAGATATGACCGCCATCTACCACGATGACAGATCCGGTCATATAGCGCGACGCATCGCTGGCGAGCAGCAGCAGCGGACCGTCCAGGTCTGGAAACTCGCCAATGCGTCGCATGGGAATATTTCTTATAAATTCTTCCGCCATTGGAGACTCCAGTAGGAGTCGGCTTACATCGGTTAGAAAATAACCGGGCGCTAGGGCATTGACCCGTATGTTGTATTTGGCCGCTTCAAGCGACATGACCTCTGTCATACGCGACATGCCGCCCTTGGATACGGCATAGGAAAACTGTCCCTTGATGGTGCGGACGGAGGTGATGCTGGAGACCATGATAATATTGCCACCGGACTGCTGATGAGTGACGACGCGGTCCGTATAAAGTTTCGATACCATCCAGGCAGCTTTGAGATTGGTGTCTAATACAGAGTCCCAATCCTCCTCTTCGGTGGTGTAGTAGGTCTTCGCTCCGGATTCCACACCAGCGTTGTTAATCATGCAGTCCAGGCGCCCATGGCGTTCAAAGGCGCGGTCTAAAAACGCTTCGATGCTGGTTCGGTCTGTCACGTCAAGCGCGATGGCTTCCGCCTTACCCCCTGTCTCAGAAATCTCGGCGACGCGTTGGGCGAGTTTTTCTTCTCGGCGAGCGCCGAGAATAACGTGGGCGCCCTGGGCCGCCAGGGTGCCCGCGAAATGATGGCCAAAACCCGAGGAGGCCCCAGTAATGGCGATGACCTGACCGCTTAAATCAAAGGTAGTTGTCATAGTCGGCTCCGCTTGGGTTAGGACAGGCGCCCGGCTGCTTGGCCACCCAGGCTACCGATATCTGCTGCTATTTTACATAGACTCCCCGGTTGCTGCCGCTAGACTGACTGTGATGTTAAGCAAGGAGAGTAGCTTGAGCGTTAGGAGATCGTTGCTATATATGCCCGGAGCGAATGAACGTGCCCTGGAAAAGGCAAAGGGCCTGGATTGCGATACCTTGATCTTCGACCTAGAGGACGCCGTAGCGCCCCAGGCCAAGGCTCAAGCACGAGCCCAGGTGGTTACTGCGGTAAGGGCGGGTGGATACGGTTACCGCGAACTGGTTGTGCGCTGTAATGGTTTGGATAGCCCCTGGGGTCAGGATGACCTTAGGGCATTGGCTGATACGCCGATATCGGCGCTGCTCTTCCCTAAAATCGAGACCGCGCAGCAGGTGCACAAAATCGCCGCAGAACTGGCCATGGTCTCTCAGGATCTGGCGATCTGGATCATGATTGAGACACCCAGAGCCATTCTTGACCTGGAGCAGCTAGCCAGCCTGGCTTCGGTTCAAGCACTGGTGATGGGGACCAGTGACCTCGTGACCGAGCTGCGGGCATCCCACGTTCCTGGTCGTGAGAATTTGCAGTACGCGCTGCAGCGCTCGCTATTGGTGGCCCGCCTTTATGGCAAGGAGATCTTTGATGGTGTCCAACTCAATTTTACCGACGCAGCGGCCTTTCGCAGTGAATGCGAGCAGGGACGCGCCATGGGCTTTGATGGTAAAACGCTGATTCACCCCAGCCAAATTGGCCCCGCTAATGCGGCTTTTGGCGAGACCGAAGCCCAGGTAGAACGTGCGAGGGGACTGCTAGCGGCCTGGGACCAGGCCCTAACATCAGGCAAAGGCGTCGCTGTGTACGAAGGTCAACTGGTGGAAAACCTCCATGCAGCAGAAGCACGCCGCATCATCGCCCGCAGTGAAGCCCTCGCGGCCAGGCCGCGCTAGGCTTACGAGGTCGCCTGAGGCGTGCCTGTCGAATTTGGTGGGGTAAGCAGGCGTCGTTTGAGGCTGCCTACCTGGTGCGGGATTGCCAGCATTGCCGGAGTTGTAACCAGCGTGAGCATTGTGGCAAAGGTTAGCCCTGACACAATGGCCTGAGACAGCGGTACCCAGAAGGAGGAGAGCATGCTACCGAAAATGATGGTCCTGTTTACAAAGTCGATACTGATGTTGCAGGCCAGGGGCAAAAGTCCAAAGACGGTAGTCACCGTGGTTAACATCACCGGGCGCAGGCGTTGGGCGCCCGTTCTCACAATGATGTCGATATAGTGGGCATCTGGGTTCTCGCGCATGATCTGGTTATAGGTATCGATCAGTACGATATTGTTGTTAACCACAATGCCCGCAAGCGCCACCACGCCTACGCCGGTTAGAATCGCACTGAACGGATTTCCGGTCACCAAGAGACCCAGCAGTACCCCGGCTGTAGATAGGACGACGGCGAAGAGGATCAGCGCGCTCTGATAAAAACTGTTGAACTGGGTTACCAGCAGCACAAACATGAGCAGCAGCGACAGGCCGAAGGCGATGCCCACAAAGGCTAGAGATTCGGCCTGCTCTTCGTTAGCGCCGCGAAAATCGATGGAAAGTTCCGGCGGCCAGTCTTGGCTGTCTACCCAGGCCTGCAGTTCTTTGACTTTATCGTCAGCCAGCACGCCAGGCGCCACGTTGGCGAATGCGGTTTTGATCGGTTTGCCGTTGCGACGCTGTAGGGTGTCCACATTGGGCACCGGTTCAAGGGAAACGAAGTTGGTTAATGGCACTATGCCGCTGGCCGTGGCCATCTGCAGGTCGTCCAGGGCCTGCATCCCTCTTTGCTCCGAGGGATAACGGACGCGAATGTCCACCGCGTCGTCGGCGCGATCTGGCCGATATTCTGCGACCTTGATGCCGTTGGTGACTAGCTGAACGGCGACGCCAACCTGGGTGACATCCGCGCCGTAGATGGCAGCCTGAGCGCGATCAACGTTGAGCTTAAATTCTACGCCCGGGAGGGAGCGCGTATCTTCGATATCTCTTAGGTCGTCAACGTTTCGATTCATATGGTCCACGATCGCTTCGATGGCGGGATCTAAGAGGCTGCGGTTGTAGGAGGAGACCTCGATATTGATATCCTTACCGACCGGTGGGCCCATATCCATTTCCTTGATTTCCACCTCAATCCCTACGATTTTGTCCGTGCGTTGTCGAATAGCCTCTAGAATTTCTCGGGATCCCGATTGCCTGTCCATCTCATCATATAGCTCAAGGAAGATGCCGCCGATCTGATCCACGCCGCTGCCGTCCTGGCTGGGGCGTCCGGACAGCTGAGTAAAGCTGTTGGTGTGTTCGATGCCCTCCACATCCAAAATTTCGTCTTCGACCTCTCTAACCAGGGCATTGGTCTCATCTACGCTGAGGTTGCCTCGGGCTCTGATTTTGACTACGGCAAATTTTGATTCTGCCTGGGAAAAGTAAATCAGGCCGCTTCCGTACTGCCCGTAGGCCCAAAAGGTCGTCACCAAAATACCAACCGTCAGCGCCATGGTGAGAATTCCGTAGCGCGCGGCATAGGCAAGTACCCGGGAATAAAGGCCGGTTAGAGAGCTAAGGGTTCTGGGGTCGCCCGTTTCGAGTGTTTGCAGGGTTTCCGTCGTTTTGCGATCCCGACTCCCCGCCTTCCCAATAATCGAGCCGATGACCGGGCCAAACACCAAGGCATAGAGTAAAGACCCGCTAAGTACCGTAAAGACCGTCACCGGCAGATAGCGCATAAATTTGCCCGATACGCCGGGCCAGAACATAAGCGGCAGAAAAGCTGCCAAGGTGGTTGCTATGGAGGCCGTTACCGGCCAGAACATGCGTTTAGCCGCCGCCACATAGGCTTGGTGGGCACCATAGCCCTCGATCATCTTTCTATCGGCATACTCGGTGACCACGATAGCCCCATCGATAAGCATGCCGAGACCCAGCAGCATGCCGAACATGACCATGAAGTTAAATGAGTAGCCCACCAAATAAATAAAGATTAACGAGAAGAGAAAGGACGCCGGAATGCCAATGCCTACGATCAGCCCGTTGCGCAGGCCCATAGCGGCGACGACGATAATCATGACCAAGCCGAGCGCCGTGATGATATTGCCCTCTAGCTCGACGACCTGACTTTCGGCGTAGGGGCCCTGGTCCTGGGAGTAAATAACATCCACCTTAGACGGTAGTCTGGGGCGGTAGGCGTCGACCACGCGCTTGGTCGAAGCGATGGCATCAAGAATGTTGAAGTTGGCGCGCTTGGTGATCTGCAGGCTGATAGCGTTTCGACCGTCAACGCGCGAGTAGCTCGTACGATCTTTGAAGGTGCGACGAACTGTCGCGACGTCGCTGAGGGTAATAACGGTGTCGCCAAGGGTCTTGATCGGGATGTCGAGTACATCCCGCGGATTTTCAATGATCCCCGGGACCTTGATAGAGAAGCGGCCTTCGCCGTTATCCAGGCTGCCGGCAGGAATCAGGCGATTGTTTTGAACGATGCTATTGATAATCGTCGTCGAGGAAAGTTGGTAGGTCTCCAGTACCTTGGGGTCGATGACCGCCTCCATCACCTCTTCCCGTTGGCCCCACATCTCGGCAGCAAGAATGCCAGGCTGGGCCTCGATGGCGTCCCGAAGGTCGAGAGCGATGGTGTACAGCATACGTTCCGGGACGTCGCCGACCAGGTTCACCTGAATAATTGGGAAGTCCGAGGTCGACTGTTCCTGAACAATGGGTTCTTCAGCGTCGCTGGGGAATTCAACTTTGGCTCGATCTACGGCTTCGCGCACATCAATGGACGCCTGATCTAGGTCGAAGTCGGCGTCAAACTCAATCATTACCGTTCCGGCATTTTCCGACCCAAAGGACAAGACTTCTTCAATGCCCTCTACCTGCCGCAGCTCTTGCTCCACCGGCATGATCAGCAGGCGCTCTGCGTCTTCAGGAGAAATGCCCTCATGCATCAGGGTGACGACGAAGAAAGGCACCTCAATTTCTGGGTCACCCTCAACGGGGATGACACCTCTGGAAATCATTCCAGACAGCAGGATCATGAAGAGAATAAGCAGGGTCGTGCGCGACCGGGAGATAATCGTTTCAAGCATCGTGATGCCTCTGCTATCCCTCGGCCTGGGCGGTCTTTAGGCCGGGCACTGAGGCCCTGGGCCCCGGCGCGGAGCGCTGATCTGATACGTCTGCCGTTTGCCCCGGTAATCCTGAAGAGATGGGTTGGACGCGTTCACCGACCACCACCAGTTCCTGACCTACGGTGATGATCTTAGTTTGGTTTGGCAATCCGGTCACCCAGACGCCGTCTGGGTCCTCGTCAACTAAGCGGACCGGGTAGAAGTGAACAATATCGTTGTCATCGACGGTGCGGATGCCGTAGCCCCCCTCGTCGTCCAAGCTGAACAAGGCGGGAGAGACCTTATGGGCCATAACGCGTTCGACGGGCAAAAGGATTTCTGTGGTTATGCCGGAGCGTAAGGCTTGGCTCTGATTATCGACCTCAACCTCAATGGCATAGGTGCGGGTATCCGGATCGCTTTGTTGCCCGATAAAGGTAATGTTGCCCTGGACCTGACGGCCATCGTTGAGGATGCCCGTGGCGGCGATACCCGGCTCTAGCTCTAAAACGACCCGTTCAGATACTCTGCCCACCAAGAGCATAGGATTAAGGTCAACAATGGTCGCGCAGGTTTGGCCGGGCTGTACGTAGTCGCCAACCTCCAGGTTTACGTCTTCGACTATGCCAGCAAAGGGGGCCCGAACTCGGGTTTTTTCCATGTCGAGCTGACGACGCTTCAACGTTGCCTCCGCTGAAGCTAGGTCAGCCAGGGCCGTGGCGATGGCGTTTTCGGAGAAGTACCCCTGAGCTTTGAGCCGCTGAGCACCCGTGTATTCGAGCCTGGCCTGGTCGACTTTCTTGCTTGCTTCATCCAGGGCCGCGATCCGGTCTTCGACGGAAATCTCGCAAAGCACGTCACCGGTTAGTACCGAATCGCCGCGCTCCACTTGACGCGCAGTGATCCGACCCACGGTCTCGGTGCGAACCGCGACCGTGCGCTTGTTCTCTGTCTTACCTCTGACCAGGGTCAGGCGAGTTTTTTCCTGCGCGACGGCATTCCGAACGCGCACGGCAGTGGGCACTTTGTCCGCCAGCAGTCTCTGCTCTTGATCATTGCGCTCGGCGATTGATGCTTCATAGCTGTCGGGGTCACTGCCAATTTCGCCGCTAAACAGCCAAGCGCTCAGGGCGATAGCGATGAGGAGGGCCCAAAGGTATGTTGATCTCATCTCACTAAATCCAAAAGTTCGGTTTGTCGAGCCGGCCTGGGTCCCTCCTTGGTGCACGGTGAAACGCGTACTCCGGGCCCAATGGTCGAAAAAACGTTACCGAAGGTAACACGCCATCTATACCTGTCAATTGATCAGGCCTGAACGGTGCTGCTTTAACGACGAGTGATGAAGTATCTACAGAAACAACTGAAAGCGTTGTCAAAATTGCTCGTGTTTACGTTCACGGGGTGTGCATGGGCCTTCGCCCGCGAGCGGGCGAAGGCGTGTTGTTTATTGGGCTAGGCCGCGGCGCTGGGTCGACTGGCCATGCGTTTAAACCATGACACGACATAGGTGTGCTCTGGATTCAGAGGTTGTCCGACCATCTCGCTGCCGGCAAAGGCCAGGGTGCAAAAGAGGAAGACATCGGCCAGGGTCAGATGTTCGCCGGTGACGAAGCTTCTGCCGTCGGCCATCATATCGTTTAGCCAGGAAAGCCTATTCTGAGCAACGTTCTTTAGGCCAGTGGAGGCTTCAGGCAGCGTCATCATTCGATCTTTGAAGATTGGCAGGCCCTCACCGAAGCGGAAGCCATTCAACATGGGCTCGCAGATGCCCAAGTCTACTCGGCGTGTCCACATCCGAGTAGCAGCTCGGGCCTCCGGCGTGGTGCCGATGAGGTCTGTGCGCTCACCGGCATGTTCATCAAGATATTCGCAGATGGCTGTCACTTCAGTGACGACGAAGCCGTCGGCTGCCACCAAGGCTGGCAGTTGGCCGGCTGGGTTTACCTCAAGAAAGGCCGGCTGACGATTTTCGCCAGCCATCAGATCAATCTCGTGCAGGTCCAGTTCGATGCCGCGCTCGGCCGCAAACATCCTGACGGCATGTGGGTTTGGGCCCATTGAATTATAGAGTTTCACCTTAATTTATCCTCTTCAGACGATTGGGTCGTGCTCTCAGACGGTTTACCATTCTCCCACGTTGGGCATATCACTCCACGGTTGAGCGGCGGGTAACGGGTTCCCATGCTGCAGAAGCTCGACAGATATGCCGTCTGGTGACCTGACAAATGCCATGCGGCCATCCCTGGGCGGCCGGCTTATGGTAACGCCATGCTTGGACAAGCGCTCGCAAGTCTCGTAGATATTCTCGACCTGATACGCCAGATGACCAAAGTTTCTACCGCCGTCGTAGGTTTCAGGGTCCCAGTTATGGGTCAGCTCCACCTGAGCGTCTTGATCCCCTGGTGCAGCCAGAAAAACCAGCGTGAAGCGTCCCGCCTCATTGTCATAACGGCTCAGCTCTTCAAGCCCCAGAGCGTCGCAGTAAAAGCTGAGGGAGGCATCTAAATCACCAACACGCACCATCGTATGCAGATATTTCATTTTCTTATCCGAACAAGTAGGAAAACAGATACTAATCAAGCTTGAGCCGCTCTGCTCGAAAAACCGCGCTTAGATTGGGTCCGATTTTGAAACGCCCTCTTTTGCTGGCAGAGCGTTAAGCAGCTGATCATGATCCAGAGATGCCCAGAGCTGGCCGCTCGAATCGGTGTGAAAGAGGATGTGTCGCGCCAGCAAAAATTCCCTCAGCGCGTCCGGTTCTACGTCGAAGTGAGCGCAGAGCTCCGCACCCGTCATGATTCGACGTTGGGGCTGACGAGGTCGACGCTTTGTGCGTCGCAGCCGCAACAAGTTACTGGACCCAGCCACCGCTGAACGGGATAACCTGACCCACGAAAAAGTCACTTTCGTCCGAGGCCAGGAAGAGCGCAAAGAGGGCGTCCTCTTCCGCTGTCGCTAAACGCCCAAGGGGAACCTGCTTAGACAGAGACTGTTTGAATGATGCTTTTTCTCGCAGCGCTTCGGGGTAATAGACCGGGTTTTCAACGTAATTTTGGGCGATGAGATTAACCTGGATGTTATGTGGGGCAACCTCCACGCCCAGGGCCCTTACATAGCCGGCTTGAGCGCCTCTAGCGGCGCTGTACGCCGTCAGCGTCCGCATACCCTTGAGTGCAGCGGCGCTACCGAAGACTACGATCTTGCCCCGACTTCTGCTGATCATTTGAGGTAGCACCGCCCGACACAGCCGATGCAGGGGGTGCACCATCATCTCAAAAGCGCAGCGCCAGTCGTCATCACATAGTTCTTGGGCTTCGATGCCGCTGAAGTTTGGTGACGCTAGGTTGGCAACCAAAATGTCAGTTTCACCGGCTTCCTCAACCAACGCCTCGCAGCGGCCGGCTGCGGTTAGGTCCGATGTATCAGAAAAAACAATTGCGCCTTCACGCCTAAAAACCGCCTGGGTAGCTGGCCCCATAAAGTCGTCTGCTTGGGTCAGTAGAACCCGCTTCCCTGCTAATCTGCCGTTCATACTGCCTCCCCTTTCTTCGCACTCTAATGCTGGGTGTCGCTCTTTTTCAACTGGATTCGCTTTGTCTTACCGCTAAGGCGTACTTTGGGCAACTTTGCCGATATACTCACCGGCCATTTCAAAACTTTGCGAGTCAGACCCATGCCAGAGCCGCGAGTTCAACGAGGATCCTTGCAGGTTAGTGAGGAGATTGTCCAGCTCATCGAGGAACAGGCTCTTCCTCATACTGGCGTATCTGACGCGGCGTTTTGGGCGGGTCTCGAAGCTGCCATTGTCGATCTTGGCCCCGTAAATCGAGCCCTCCTTGCGAAGCGGCAGGCGCTGCAAGAACAGATCGATGCATGGCATCTTGAACGCAAGGGCAAGGCGTTGGATGAAGCCGAATACAAGGCGTTCCTCATCTCCATCGGCTATTTATTGCCTGAACCCGGCGAGGTGCGGATTGACGTTGAGAACGTGGACGATGAAATCGCCAGGATTGCGGGTCCACAGCTGGTGGTGCCGGTCATGAACGCTCGCTACGCCTTGAATGCGGCGAATGCCAGGTGGGGTAGCCTGTATGACGCCTTTTACGGTACCGACATCATTCCTGAATCCCAGGGACGCGAAAAAGGCAGCAGCTATAACCCTGCCCGTGGCGAATTGGTGGTGGCTCGGGTTACTCAGATTTTGGATGAGCTTGTGCCGCTGGCCACGAGTAGTCACGCCGATGTTGTCGCCTATGGCGTTGGTACTGATGCAGGCGGTTGTCGGCAACTGCGTTGCGTACTCGCAGATGGCGGCAATACCGCGCTCGCCGACCCCGGGCAGTTCAAGGGCTATGTAGGGAGAGACGAACCCTCTCAGATCTTGTTGCAGCATAACGGTTTACATCTGGATATTTTGGTTGACCGATCGGATGCCGTGGGCGCGGTGAGTCCGGCCGGCGTTAAGGACGTCATGATCGAGGCAGCCCTAACGACCATCCAGGACTGTGAGGATTCCGTGGCCGCCGTGGACGCGCAGGATAAGTGCGTGGTCTACGGTAACTGGCTCGGGCTGATGAAAGGCGACCTGAGCGAGACCATGACCAAGGGCGGACGACAAATTGTTCGCTCGCTCCAGGGCGACAGACACTACCTGGATACCAACGGCCAGCCTCTGCGAATGCATGGTCGGAGCCTGATGTTGGTTCGCAATGTGGGACACCTCATGACGACGGATGCGGTCCTGGATGCCGCAGGGAATGAAATTCCTGAAGGATTCCTGGATGCCTTCGTGACGTCGCTCGCGGGCAAGCACGATTTGCTTCGACGGGATGAGGAAGTGCGTAATTCTAGATCTGGCAGTATTTATATCGTTAAGCCAAAAATGCACGGCCCCGAGGAAGTGGCTCTGGCGGTGACGCTTTTCGAGCGGGTGGAAGACACCCTGGGACTCGCGCCCAACACGCTGAAGATAGGCGTCATGGACGAGGAGCGAAGAACCAGCGTCAACCTCAAGGCCTGCATTGCAGAAGCGAAGTATCGGATTGTCTTTATCAATACGGGTTTTCTCGACCGTACTGGGGACGAAATTCATACCAGCATGCAGGCTGGCCCCGTGCTCGCCAAAGAAGTGATTAAGGCCCAGACCTGGATCAAAGCCTACGAGGACAGCAATGTGGATGCCGGTCTGGCCGCAGGTTTCCGCGGCAAGGCGCAGATCGGTAAGGGCATGTGGCCCAAGCCGGATGAGATGGCAGAAATGCTGGACGCGAAGGTAAGTCATCCTAATGCCGGAGCAAATACTGCCTGGGTACCGTCACCCACTGCCGCATCGCTGCATGCCCTGCACTACCACCAGGTGAGCGTGGCCGGACGGCAGGCGGAACTAGAATCCCGCCCCCCTGCGAGCGTGGACGATATTCTCAAGATTCCGCTGCTGATGGGTCAAAACCTATCGGCTGAAGAGATCCAGTCTGAGCTGGACAATAATGCTCAGGGGATTTTGGGTTATGTCGTGCGCTGGATTGATCAGGGGGTAGGCTGCTCCAAGGTTCCCGACATCAACAATGTTGGGTTGATGGAGGACCGAGCCACGCTGCGTATTTCCAGCCAACATATTGCTAACTGGCTGCATCATGACGTTTGTTCGGTGCAGCAGGTGCGTGAAACGCTGGAGCGCATGGCGGCCATTGTGGATGGGCAAAATGCTGACGATGAGGCCTACCGTAATATGGCTCCAAATTTCGACGAGAGCATCGCGTTCCAGGCCGCCTGCGACCTGATCTTCAAGGGCATCGACCAGCCCAGCGGCTATACCGAGCCCGTGCTCCACGCCCGTCGACGGGAAGCTAAGGAGCAATATGGCTCCTAGGCGCTAGCCTCGGGGCACCCGGATACGGTGAACCATGGCTACTACGTCTTGAGGTACCGGCGCCGTGAGCCGCGAGATAACTAGGGCCAGCGTTAGGTTGATAATCGCGCCAATGGTGCCAATGCCCTCTGGTGAGATACCAAACCACCAGTGTTCCGAGGTATTCATCGACGGCTCGACAAATTTAAAAAAGACGATGTAGCCGAAGGTAAAAATTAACCCTGCTAGCATGCCGGTAATGGCCCCCTCTCGATTCATGCGCTGATCAAAAATACCCAGCAAAATTGCGGGGAACAGGGACGCCGCCGCCAGCCCAAACGCAAAGGCGACAACCTGCGCCACAAAGCCGGGCGGGTCGATACCCAAATAACCGGCAATGGCGATAGCGGTAGCGGCCGAGACGCGAGCGTAGAAAAGCTCTTGTTTATCGCTCAAGCCCCGAGCAAAGGTTTTCTTAAGCAGGTCGTGAGAAACGGAGGTGGAGATAACCAGCAGCAGCCCCGCAGCAGTGGACAGGGCCGCGGCCAGGCCGCCTGCCGCCACAAGCGCAATGACCCACCCGGGCAGCGAGGCGATTTCGGGGTTGGCCAAGACCATGATGTCCCGGTCTACATAGACTTCGTTTGCCGACTGGGTTGTGGGGTTAGTAATAGCTCGCGAACCATCAGGGCGACGCGCGTCAGCGAAGGTGGGCTTACCCTCAAAGGGTGCGCCGGGATGGTACTGAATGCGCCCATCCTCGTTCTTGTCCTCCCAGCCGATCAGTCCAATATCCTCCCAGCTCTTGAACCAGCCTGCGATCTGGGTGTAGGGCGTGTTGTGTACCGTTTCAACAAAGTTCAGACGAGCAAAGGCGCCCACGGCTGGCGCTGTGGTGTATAGCAAGGCAATAAACAGCAGGGCATAGCCGGCGGACTTTCGGGCATCTGAAACTTTGGGGACGGTAAAAAAGCGCACGATCACATGGGGAAGGCCCGCTGTGCCGATCATAAGCGCCATGGTAATCGCAAATACATCGACAGTGCTCTTGCTGCCCTCCGTGTAGGGTCCAAAGCCCAGGCCCACCAGCGTATTGTCCAGCTTCTCAAGGACGGATAGGCCCGATCCATCCGTGACTTGAGCACCGAGGCCGACCTGAGGAATGGGAATGCCGGTAATCAGTAGGGAGATAAAGATGGCCGGCACCAGATAGGCGAAGATCAGGACACAGTACTGGGCCACTTGCGTATAGGTAATCCCCTTCATGCCCCCCAGGACGGCGTACATGAACACGATGGCCATGCCCACGACAACGCCCCAGAAAATCGGAATATTAAGGAACTGAGAGAAGACGATGCCTACCCCCCGCATCTGACCTGCCACGTAGGTAAAGGAAATGACGATTAGGCAGATGACGGCCACGACGCGCGCGGTGGTGGAGTAGTAACGCGTGCCAATAAAATCGGGCACGGTGAATTGCCCGAATTTTCGCAGGTAGGGTGCCAGCAGCAAGGCCAGGATCACGTAGCCGCCCGTCCAGCCCATGAGGTAGACGGTACCGTCGTAGCCCATGAAGGCAATAATGCCCGCCATAGAGATAAAGGAGGCTGCGCTCATCCAGTCCGCGGCGGTTGCCATTCCGTTGGCCACAGGGTGAACGCCCCCGCCGGCGACGTAAAATTCGTCCGTTGTGCCCGCTCGAGAATAAATCGCGATGCCAATGTAGAGGGCGAAAGAGGCGGCAACGAAGAGGTAGGTGAGGAGCTGGACGTCCACTATTGCTCCTCCTCTTCGTCATCCGATACGCCGAACTTCCGATCGATGCGCTGCATCAAGAGGCTGTAAACCAGGATTAACAGCACGAATACATAGATCGATCCCTGCTGAGCCCACCAGAACCCGAGCTTAAAACCAAAGAACGGAATTTGATTCAGCTGATCCACCAGCAGGATGCCGAAACCAAATGAGACTGTGAACCAAATGGCGAGCAGGATGAGTAGGAGCCGTATATTGGCGCGCCAATAGGCCTGATTATCGTCTTTCATAAGTCTCCCCAACTTGATGTCAGAATAGCTCTGTATAGCGAGTCGGCGTCTCGGCTAGAACCCGCCGGAACCTCCCTGTGCAAGCATGGAACGTTACTTGATTGACCTCCACGATCAAAGAGGCAGTCGACAATGTGATGATCGATAGGTGGTATCCCACGGGTCAACCTTGTAGCCTGCCGATTTGTAAGGTGTGAGATTGGGAAAACGGTGGCTAAGAGGAGTGGGGTAGAAATTCGTGACCTTGATGCGGTGCGTGATATGCCCGCGATACGGCGTATTTGGCGCGAGATTGGGTGGGCTAGCGACAAGCGGGCGGAAAAGCAAATTCCCGTCTTTTATAAGGCTGGATCCTGCAGCGTCGCGGCCTTCGATGATGAGGCCGAGTGCGCTGTCCACGCCATCCCTGGACAGATGCAGCTTGATAAGACGCTGCTGCCGCTCTGCGTGATTGCCGCTGTCACCACTAGCCGCATCGGTCGCGGAATATCGCTGGCCCAGCGACTCACGGCGCGAGAACTTGCGAAGGCCAGGCAGCGTGGCGACGCGGTGGCCGTCCTTGGCATGTTTGACCAAGGGTTCTATAACAAAGTTGGATTTGGTACGGGTGCCTACGTCAACGAGTTTGCCTTGGATCCGGCTTCCTTGGATGTGGCGATAAAACCGCGTACGCCCTCTCGCTTGACTACGGATAACTCAGACCAAATGCTGGCCAGCCTGCTTGCCCGCCCTCCGCTGCATGGCGGGGTCACCATCAATATCCCGAGCCTCTACAAAGCGGAACTGTCTATGCCCAGTGATGGCTTTGGTTTGGGATATTTTCAGGGAGAGACCCTGACCCACTTCATTTGGATGGTCGGCGATGCAGAACATGGGCCCTATAAATTGCGGTGGATGGGGTATCGCGATGGGGCGGAGCTGCTGGAGTTGCTCGCCCTGTTAAAGTCTCTGGCAGACCAGGTTTATTCCGTTCGGTTGATCGAGCCGCCGCATATACAGCTTCAGAGTCTTCTTAAGAGACCGTTTCGCCAGCAGGCCATTGCTGGAAAAGGTAAGTTTTATGCAGATCAAAATGCCTACGCCTGGTACCAGCTACGCGTGCTCGATGTCTCCCAGTGCGTGGCCTGCATCCATCATCGGGGTCCGGCCCTGCGCTTCCAACTGGCGGTGAGTGACCCGGTAGATGAGATCCTGGCCGGAGACGATCTCTGGTCGCCCCTCGGTGGAACATACGTGGTTGAACTGTCGGAAAATTCTAGCGCTCGTCTTGTTGAAGAGGGCGATGAGTGCCCTGATCTGCCGACAGTTTGCTGTATGGTCAATACGCTGAGTCGCCTGCTCTTTGGCGTCTCCCCTGCTACCAGCCTTGCCATTACCGATGGACTCGAGGGTCCCGGGCCCGTACTACAGGCGCTGGATACAATCATTCGAGCGAACCCAAACCCCGGGTGGGACTTTTAGCGATGAGGCGACGGGGCAGTTCGGGGCTTCTGTCGGAATGACGAAAGGATTCTCCCTTCCCGCCCAGTTGACCGAGGAATTGGTACCCTTGGGCTGGCGGGCGGCTCTGCGGTCTCGGCTAGATCAGCTTGAGTACTCTGCATCGCCCTCGGATTTGCACATCGCACGGGTGATTGGCGTTCAGCGAACGGGCCTTGAAGTCGCGCCTGCCGTGGGAGCCGGCAATACCCACGTTCCCCTAAGCGGCCGCTGGTTCCAGGGCGATGCCCTATCTCGACCCACTGTCGGAGACTGGGTCGTTATAGACAAGCCCACGGGGTCGCTGCTGGACATGCTGCCCAGACTTAGCGTGATCAAGAGAATGAGCCCCTCGGGCGGGGCCCAGCTTATTGCTGCAAACGTGGATACTGCCTTTATCGTCAGTGCCTGTAATGCTGATTACAGCCCTGCGCGCATAGAGCGCTATCTTTCAGTAATCATGCAGGCTGATATCGAGCCTGTGATCATCCTGACCAAGGCGGATCTGATCGGCGATGCCGACGCCTTCCGAGACAGCGTGAGCAGAGAATTTCCTGCCGTCCAATCTCTGGTGCTCAATGCTTTGGATTCTGAGGCGGTCGCGCGCCTGCACGGTTGGTGCGGCCAGGGTCAGACCATCGCCCTGCTCGGATCATCCGGGGTGGGGAAGTCTACCCTGGTCAATTCGTTAGTGGGGGCTCAGATACAGCTCACTCAGGCGGTTCGCGAGGGGGACGAAAAAGGGCGTCATACCACCACCAATCGAAGCCTTCACTTACTGCCTCAGGGGGGCGTCATTCTGGATAGCCCAGGCATGCGTGAACTCCAGATTGCCGATGCTGATGCGGGTTTGGGACAGGTCTTTGAGGATATAGAGGACCTTGCCGCGCACTGCAAATTCAATGACTGTGGGCATATTTCGGAACCCGGATGCGCGGTGCTTGCCGCCATTGCCAGCGGGAGAGTTGACGCCCGGCGGGTGCAGCACTACCGAGCACTGCGTCAGGAAGAGGTTGCTAATCGCGGAGCCTTGACCGAGCGACGCACTCGATCACGCTCGCCGACGAAAGATCGCGCCAACAGGGATGGCTTATCCGAGTCTATGGGCGACGGGCTCGATGAGTCCTGAGGCTGTGCTGCGGGAGCACTCTGAACAGCCTGCCTCAAGCACAGACAGAGCATCACGGCGGGACGATATGTCTGAGGCGGATGGAGCCTTTCGCCTCGCCGCGAAACGTTTGGCGGGCTTGACCGCCTAGTCGAGCGGGGCTTACGTCAGGTAGCGCTGGTGCTCAATCTTGGTACACAAATCTGCTACGCAAATCAGGCCAGCCTGGCGAGCATGGTTGAGGGCGGGCTCATGCATCACCCCCAACTGCAGCCAGAGGCCCGCCGCCTTGATGGCCAGGCTATCCTGCACGATCTGCGGCACAGCGCTGGCATCGCGAAAAACATCCACCAGGTCTATGCCTTCATTAACGACACGTAGATTGGGATAGCAGGTGACACCGAGCAGGCGATCATAGCCGGGATTGACCGGGATGATTCGGTAGCCAGCGTGCTGCAGATAAGTGGCAACCTGGTGGCTGGGTCGGGCTGGGTTGGGCGAGAGACCCACGACGGCAATGGTTTTGGCTGCCAGGCAGCTCAGGATTGCGGATCGTTGCCGCCATTCATCGCGTGCACGGGTTGTGGTCATGTGGACGGGTCATCCTGCTCTGGCATCAAGGGTGTTCGGATGTGATGATAACCCAACCCCATGACAGAATAAGAAGCGCAATGAACAAACGCCTGCTCGTCATCGTAGGTGTCGCCAGCCTGCTATTCGGTGGGTGGTACCTGGCAACCCCCAGGCTAGATGTGACCAGTGAACCGGCGGGTGCCGACGTGGTGCTGAATGGTCGGTGGGTTGGGCGCACGCCGCTTCAGGGGCACATTCTGGAAAGCGGACGCCTGGGTTTGCAGGTCGGTCATGCGCAGTTTGCACCCTACCAAGAGACCCTGGACGTCGAGCTAGGCGCGCGTATTCAGCGAAAGATCAAACTGGAACCTGGGGTGGGCCAGGTGCGGCTGCTCTCCAATCCCCGAGAGGCCTGGGTAGAAATCGACGGGGAGCGACAGTCAGGCCTTACCCCAATGACTTTAGAACTCGCCTCGGGTCAATATCAGGTGACTATGGGCCGAGACGAGAGACGCGCTCAGCGTAAAACAGTCCTGGTCAAGGATGGAGCGGACCTAACGGTGAACTTAGAGCTTCCTCTCGAGCCCTACGGCAGCCTGCGCCTAGATATCAAACCTGCCGGAACCCGCGTGGAGCTGGTGGGCACGGGACTCGACTACCGACGGGGCATGCGGTTACCCATCGGCGAGTACCCCATTCGTGTCAGCAAGGCAGGCTACCAGAGTCAAAGCTTTCGCTTCAGGGTGCGCTATGGAGAAAATATCCGCCCGGTAACCCTGCTTCGGGACTACGCACCCCTTAGGGTTCGCGCTGAGCCGGATTCAGCACTGGTCGACGTTGTTTATTCAGAGCAGGGTAGTACCCACGTAAAACGCTATACCCCCAATATCAAGGTGCCTGTGGGTGCCGTTGAATTGCGAGTTCGGGCCATGGGGAGGCGCAGTGAGGTCAGACGCCTGAATGTGGGCAGCGCCGGGGCATCCCTGAATTTTCGGCTAGAGCCTCTGCTGGCGACGGCGGGGAGTGAGTTTGCGGATGCGTTGGCCCGGGGTGGGAATGGCCCAAGGATGGTGGTGATCCCGGCGGGAAGCTTCACTATGGGCGACGACGCAGGTCCCATATCTGAGAGGCCTGCGCGAACGGTTCTCCTCAGCCAACCGTTTGCTGTATCCAAATATGAGATCAGTGTTCAGCAGATACGCGATTATGCCCAGGCCACCGGCGTTCAGCTGAATGAGCAATTGGCGGCCCTGGCGCCTCAGGCCCCGGCGAGCAATATCAGCTATGAACAGGCTCAGGACTATGCGCGGTGGTTAGAAGAGCAAACCGGCAGGCGCTACCGATTATTGACCGAGTCTGAATGGGAATATGTGGCCAGGGCGGGTAGCACCACGGCCTATGCCTACGGAAACGACCCGAACAAGCTCTGTGAATACGGCAATATTGGCGACCTTACCGCGAAGCGCGCCTACCGGACCTGGGATGTCACCCCCTGTGATGATGGCCGGCTGCGACCCGATGGCCGTGGCCAATACCGACCCAACGCTCTGGGCGTATACGACCTTTACGGCAATGTGGCTGAGTGGGTTGCGGAGTGTGGTATGCCCAGCTATGCCGAGGCCGGCGACGACGGTAGCGTCGTGATGACGGGCACTGAGTGTAGCTCCCACGGCTATCGAGGAGGCTCCTGGGATTCCTTGGCCATGGAGGCTAGCTCCACCTATCGGAACGTGTCTGCACGCGCCAGCGATGATCGCGGCATCCGACTGCTTGGCGAGCTTTAGAGGCCGTTAGGGGCTGGGGACATAGAGGTCACGTGCCTCAAGAAAGTCCGCATTATAAAGTCGCGACTGATATTTGCCCCCGCCGTCACAAAGGATCGTTACGATGGTATGCCCGGACCCCAGGGACTGAGCAATTTTCACGGCTGCCCCAAGGTTGATGCCGGAGCTTGATCCGAAAAACCAGCCGTCTTCCCGCAGCAGGCGGTAGCACATGTCTACCATTTCTTGGTCCGTTACCTGATAGGACGCGTCGACAACGGTGTCGCTGAGATTTTCTGTGATGCGCGAGTTACCGATGCCCTCGGTGATTGAGGGGCCGGGGCTCATGCTCGGCTCGCCCTGGGTCACCCAGTGATGGAGGGCGCTGCCCATGGGGTCAGCCAGGACGATCTGCACGGCTTCGCTCTGGGCCTTTAAGTAACGGGACACACCGGCCAGGGTGCCGCCGGTGCCGACGGCACAGGTAAAGGCATCCAGCTTGCCCTCGGTCTGCCGCCAAATTTCGGGTCCCGTAGACTCAAAATGCGCCAGCCGGTTGGCGGTATTATCAAACTGGTTGGCCCAGATACCGTTGTTCAGCGTTGCCGCATAGCGCCCGGCCTGCTTCTGAAAGTTCATATCGTCGCGATAGGGCACGGTGGGGACCACGCGCACATCAGCGCCCAGGGTTTTTAGCAGATCGACTTTTTCTTGGCTTTGATTATCCGGCATGAAGATCACGGTGTTGTAGCCGCGGCTATTGCAAACATGGGCGATGCCAATGCCCGTATTCCCGGCAGTACCCTCGACAACGGTACCGCCAGGCTTGAGTTCACCCCTGGCTTCAGCGTCGTCAATGATCCAGAGCGCGGCTCGATCCTTCACCGAGCCGCCAGGGTTCATAAATTCCGCCTTGCCCAAAATCTCGCAGCCAGTCTCTCGAGAAAGGCTGTCCATACGAATGAGCGGCGTATTACCAATTGAACCTCTTAGTCCATCAACAACGGCCATAGTGATCCTTCTGTAGATTTGGGTCGGCAGTTTAGGCATGACGCCGTTATTGAGCAAACGGCAGAGCGGCCCGGGTGAAACAGGAAAGATGAGGATCAAATGGTATTCCGAATCCTGCATGGGTAGTCTTTGGCGGACAGCTTAAGAGGAGAGGATATGCAGCAGTTGTCAGAGGCCGAGCACCAGCGCGTGGCTAGTGCAGGGTTGTCCATTGAGAAAGTGGCGCAGCTTCTGCAGCGAGCGGGTCAGGAGGTTCGTGAGGGGTTGCTGCCTGCAGCACAAATCGCCATGGCCCATCAAGGAGAGGTACTTTTTCAGCGCAGTTTTGGTACGGCGACGGATACGTCCCTGACCTGCATTTTTTCAGCTACCAAGGCCATCACCTCAGCGGCTGCATGGTTACTGCTTCAGGAGGGCAAGTTGTCCGAGGCTGAGCGGGTTGGGGATATTGTTGAGGGGTTTCTTGATAACGGCAAGGAGGCCGTAACCGTAGAGCAGCTTTTCACCCACACCGCCGGGTTTCCCAGCGCGCCCTTTGCGCCCGCGGATTGGGATGACAGGTCGGCGCGTTATGCGCGCTTTCGGCGCTGGCACCTAAACTGGCCCCCCGGTGATCGATTCGAATATCACCCTTCATCTTCCATGTGGGTTGTCGCTGATATTATCGAGCAACGCAGCGGGATGGGATTTCGTGAATTTGTGAGAGAAAGGATCATCCAACCCCTGGGTTTGGGGCATTTATTTGTTGGCCTACCAGAATCTGAGCAACATCGAGCGCTGGCTTGCGAGCACGTGGGCGAGCCCTTGGGTCCTGAGGATTATCGTCGGCTCGGGATGCCGGTGCCGCCAAAAACAGAGGTCACGGAAGAGGCCATCTTGAGCTTTAACCGTCCTGAGATACGTGCGGTTGGGTCGCCAGGAGGGGGTGGATTTGCTAACGCCGCTTCCCTGGCGCTCTTTCATCAAGCCCTGTTACATGGTGGATTGCAGGGTACCCAGCTGTGGGAGGCGACAACCCTGGCCAACGCAAAACGCATACGCTCTGGTCAACTCACCGATCCCGTATACAAAAAGCTCGCGAATCGCGCCTTGGGTCTGATCATTAGCGGGGACGACAGCCGAAGCTTTCGGGGTTTCGGCAAAACCAATTCGCCAGCTGCCTTTGGGCACAACGGTGCCGGCGGACAGCTTGCCTGGACGGACCCTGCCTCCGGCCTGAGTCTGGTTTATTTGACGCCAGGTCATGACAGAAACAGCATTCGCCAGGGCAGGAGAGGGGTGGCCATCAGCAGTTTGGCGGGGGAGTGCATGGCATGACCTGGACACGAGCGACGGTAGGGCTCTGGATGAGTGCGATTCTAGGCATTGTTCCTGGGCCTGTCTGGGCGGGGCATCACTTATCCAGTGCCTCGCCTCCGGGGGATGCGTCCGACCGCGTGATTCCCTTTGTGGTAGGCCTGCGCGATCCGGCAACGGACATGGCGCAACAGATGTGGGAGTTGGCCGAGCTGGGCTACCAGGAATATGAAAGCAGCGCCCTGCTTCAGCGTTACCTGGCCGCCAACGGTTTTGTGGTGACCGCTGGCGTAGCCGATATCCCAACGGCCTTTGTTGCAACTTATGGCAGTGACGGGCCGAATATCGCCATTCTGGCAGAATTCGACGCCCTGCCGGGCTTGAGTCAGTTGCCGGAACCGCGTCGTACTCCGCTAACCGATGGGGCGCCTGGACATGCCTGCGGCCATCATCTGTTTGGTGCCGCATCCACTACGGCCGCCGTGGCGCTGGCCCGGTGGCTGGCTGAAGAGGAGATCAGCGCCAAGATCACCTTAGTGGGCACCCCGGCGGAGGAGGGGGGCTCGGGCAAGGTCTATCTGGTACGGGCCGGGATCTTCGATGATGTGGACATTGTGCTGCACTGGCATCCTGGAGACGTTAATTCAGCGTCCCCCAGCACCTCCACGGCCAACAAGAGTGGGCGCTTCACGTTCACGGGACGGGCTGCCCATGCGGCGTCGGCACCAGATCGAGGTCGCAGCGCTCTGGACGGCGTTGAAGCCATGAATTTTATGGTGAATATGATGCGCGAACACATCCCCCAGGAGAGCCGCATTCACTATGTGATTACGAACGGGGGCGACGCGCCGAACATCGTGCCCGAAACAGCCCAGGTCTATTATTACGTCAGGCATCCGGACAAGGATCAGGCGGCAGCCCTATTTGATCGAGTGGCGCTCGTGGCTAAGGCAGCGGCCCTGGGCAGCGCCACCGAGGTGGACATCGAAGTCATGCACGGCAACTATCCGCTACTACCCAACGAAACCCTTGCCCGACTTGTTCATAATAACTTTAGAGAGATAGGCGGCATTAGCTACAACGCTGAAGAGCGTCGTTTCGCTCAAAAAATTCAAGAGACGCTGCCCAAGGTGCGATATGCCTTGGGGTCTGAGCAAGACATCGCGCCCTTTCAGTTCCGCCAAGGCATGGGCTCTACGGATGTTGGGGACGTCAGCTGGCTTGTCCCAACCGTGGGTTTTACCACTGCCTCTTGGGTGCCGGGTACGCCTGCCCATAGCTGGCAGGCGGTGGCCGCTGGAGGCATGTCTATCGGGCATAAGGGCATGATGCTGGCGGCAAAGCTGTTGGCCAAGACAGGTGCTCAGCTTGCGCTTTCTCCCAAGGTGATTCAGCGCGCCCAGGTGGAGCTAGAGCGGCGCCAGGGGCCCAATTTCCGCTACCAAGCGCTGCTCGGGGACCGAGCCCCACCCCTGGACTATCGTCGCTGATCATGCGTCTGGGCATTCTGCATCCCGGCGCCATGGGGGCCAGCGTAGGCAAGTGTTTGTTGACTAATGGCCATGAGGTGGGGTGGGTCAGCCAAGGGCGCAGTCCTGCTAGCGTGCAGCGTGCTGCGGCCTTCCAGCCGTTTAAAAATATGGATGAGATTGCCGCCTGGGCTGACGGTCTGATTAGCGTCTGTCCACCCCATGCGGCCCTGGAGGTCGCTCAGGCCGTCCACGCAACCGGCTATCAGGGACTCTTTGTGGACGCGAACGCCATCGCGCCGTCCACGGCGCTCAGGGTTGCTGAAACCCTAGGCCTCAGCGCCCACGTGGACGGTGGCATTATTGGTCCACCCCCACAGGAGCGGAACACGACCCGCCTCTATCTTTCCGGTCAGCACGCGGCGCTAATTGCGGATTGGTTTCAAGGCAGTGCGCTGGTTGCCGTCGTCATAGAGCCCGAGGGCAGCGATGACAGTCATGTTGCCGCGTCTGTTTTGAAAATGGCTTATGCGGCCTACACTAAGGGTTCGGCCGCGCTGTTGCTGTTGGTGAATGCCCTGGCGGCATCTGGTGGAGTGCTGACTGCGCTGCAGACAGAGTGGCATCGCTCTCAGCCAGGGCTGGTAGACCGATCTGAGGCAACTGCCGCCATGGTCTCAGGCAAGGCATGGCGCTTCGTCGGCGAAATGTACGAGATTAGCGAGACCGCCAGTGCGGCGGGATTACCCGATCAGTTTCACGTTGGTGCGGCGGAGGTTTTTGAGCGCCTGGCACATTTTAAGGATTTACCGCCTCAGACATTGGCCCAAATTTTAGAGACTCTAGCCACACCTAAGTGAGCTGTCCGCTCCCGGCATGAAGGGTACTCAAAACGTGAGCATTGTCGTTAAACGCTCGCACCTTGATAACGTCGTCTAGCATCACAATTCTGCTAATTGAGCCATTGTCCGCGCCATTGAAGGCGAAGGGCCTGGCACCGCTAGCGTGGGCGAGAATATGGCCGATAACGCCGCCGTGAACGACCGCGACGACCTTTTCGTCCCGGTGAGCGCTATGAATACGGGTGAGCCCCGCCATGACGCGTTGATTCAGGGTATCCCAGCTCTCGGCGCCCGGAATAACGTCCCACCGCTGTTCCGACTGCAGTTGCAGGAAAACCGGGTCTTGGGCAGCTGCCTTCATGCGCAGCAGGCCTCCCTCCCATTCACCCAGACAAACTTCTCGCAGCTCGCTTTCGATGTTGATGGAGAGCCCTAGGTGTTGCGCAAGCGGTTGCGCTGTCTGGGTGGTCCGCCGCAGGGTGGTGGCATAGATGGCCGAGATGGTCTCATGTCGCAGCCGTTCCCCCACAAGCGTCGCTTGAACTTCGCCGTTAAGGTGTAGTTCTGGGTCGCCATGACCCGCCACAAGCGGGAACGGATCGTCCGCCGATGCTGGCCTGGATTCGCCGTGACGCACCAGAATGATTTCTGTCGCGCCAGCAGGTGGCTGATAGCTATGCTGCCGATACTGGGTCATGGACACGCTCCCTGGTCTTGTTGATCGCTCGCCCTGGGGTGTCTTAGGCGCGGGTGCCCTGGAATTCGGCGTTACCAAAACTGCCGAGCTTCACGCTGCCGCTGATTTCATCACCGCTCACCGTTGCAGAAAACTCCAGGGTCATGGTCATGGGCGAAGTCAGGGAGACCTGCCACTGCAGCTGATCGCCGTCGACGCTGCCCTGTTCAATTTCCGCGTCCCCTGCGGTGCCGGTCAGGCGTCCGGTCAGCACACTCCCCTGGGTAACAAAGCTGAAGGTGCCCTGTTGTTCGCCCATGGGGCTTTTGGTAATTACATTCCAGTTTCCATCAACCGACATTATCCTCTCCTCAGAACTTTTTTTGTCAGTATGACATAGGCCTAAATGACGATACACAACCGATGCGATCACTGGATAGGTTCGGCGGCGCGGCGCCAACGCCCATGACTGAGGAACAAACGACAGCGCGGTCCGATATAGGTGTTCTGAATGAGGGGGCGCTGCATCGCGCGCTCAAGGCGCATTATCTTCAAGGGCACGGTGAAGCAGAGGTGCCCTTGGGCAATCACGTTGCAGACGTGATCCGCGACGGTGTGATCTATGAGATTCAAACCTCCAGCTTTAGCGGCCTTCGCAGCAAGATGCAGGCATTGGTCGAGCAGCGCCCGGTGGTGCTCGTCCACCCCATCGCTGGGAACAAGACGCTGTTACAGCTTCGAGAGGGGCTGGAGGGGGAGGTAACACGGCGACGATCTCCAAAGCACGGCCGGCTGACGGATATCCTCGGCCAGCTGGTCTATCTCCCTGAGCTCTTGAGCCATCACAACTTTTCTGTTGAAGCGGTGTTAATCGATGAGGAGGAACTCAGGGAGTTTGATCCCAAAGCTCGGAGAGGTCGCGGAGGTTGGCGGCGACGGGGTCGTCATCTGGTCTCGATCCGGGATACGCTGCGGATCACCGGCGCGGCGGACATCTGGCGATTGTTGTCCAAGGAGCCTGAGCAACCCTTTACCACGGCGGATTTGGCTAAATGCCTGGGCCGCTCGAGGGGGCTTGCCCAGCAAATGGCCTACTGTCTGCGTCAAATGGAGCACATTGAGGTGTGCGGAAAGCAGGGGAATGCACTGCTTTATCAGCGTCCGGTGGATCGTCCCGAGTCAACCTAGGCGGCGCGAGGGCGTCTGGCGATGCCGATACCGATAATGAGCGCGGCCACCGCTAAGAGGTCCCACCCGTTGCGTGGTTCTAGGTAGAACAAGACGCCGACAGTCATGGCTCCGATGCCCTCCAGGCAAAGGACCATGGCGGTTGTGCTGGCCATCAGGCGCCGGATGCCGAAGGCGACCAGACCCTGGCCCAGCAGGTGGGCCAGTAGGCCCAGAGCGAAGAGGGGCAGCCAGCCTGCAGGGGTACTAGGCAGCCAGGGGCCGGGCAGGAGCAGCGCGGCTGGCAGCAGCAGGATGGCTGCCACTGTTGAGGAGTAGTAGAGGGTCTGCGCCGTGCTCATCTGTACACGGCATCGATCCAGCGCAAGCAAGTAGCCGCAAAAGAAAAAGCCAGTTAGCAAGCCGTAGACATCGCCTAGCCCATCGGCCGTGGGAACCGTCAGACTATGACGGGCCAATAGCAGAGCGCCGCTAAGCGCCAGCGCAAGCCCGAGGACAAAGTTCCGGCTGATGTACTCCCCTAGGAAAATCAAGCCGATAAGGGGCACCCAGAGGCTGGATAGATTGGCTAAGAACGTGGCGTTGCCCAGGGTGGTATGGATGAGGGCAAGATGCCAAAAGAATAAATCTCCGGCAAAGAAAAAACCTGCCACAAACAGCGGCATCGCATTCTTTTTCTCTGGGAGCAATCGCATGCCTTGGGTGGGCTTAACCCGCACAAGCCATAGCGCGAGGAGGGGCAGGGGGATGGCCAGGCGCCAAAAGGCCGCAGCCGTTGGGCTCACATCGATTTCCCGCACCGCTGCAGTGGTCACGCCCAACAACAAAGCGCCGGTAGTTACACTGGCCAGGGCGACCCAAGACTTGATCACCATCAGGCCGATGCCAGCAGATCGTTGGTGCTAATCAAGTAGGCCCTGGAGTATGGCCGCTTCTTGGCGCACAAATTCTGGCGCACCCAGCCACTGTCGATTCGCGCCAATGCGCTTAAACCAATAATGTAGGCCCAGCAGGTCGGTAAACCCCATGCCGCCGTGCACTTCTGTTGCCGTCTTGGCCACTCCCTTACAGACTTCGGCTAGGTGGGCCTTAGTATGACAGGCGGTCACGCGGGCTTCTGCGGGCAGCTCGGCCAAGGCGTGGCCAGCGAACCAAACCATGGATCGGCAGGGCTCTAAGCTCGCGGCCATCTCCGCACACATGTGCTTTACGGCCTGAAAACTGGCGATGGGGCGATTAAACTGCTCGCGCTGCTTGGCGTATTCAACTGCCTGATTCAGCATATTTTGGGCAGCGCCCAGGCTGTCGGCGGCGAGCATCACGCGACCGATATCCAAGGTTTGCTCAAAGACCCGTTTGTCCGAGCTAACTAAGGTGGCCTCAGCGCCTTGGTAGGTCAGCTGCACCGTTCGCTGGGTCTTATCCACCGTGGTCAGCGGCGTGCGCTCAAGGCCCGGATCGCTGGCGGAAACTAAGTAAAGATGTTGGGTTTGATCTGCCACCAAGTACTGGTGTGCATCAGCGTCGAAAGCAAATAGCGATTTGCCAAAAATCTTGCCGTCGCGGACGTCAACCGACGCATCGTTGCGGCGCTTGATCGCCTCGCCAAGGGCAATGCCCACGCGCTGGCCGCCTGCGGCCAGGTCAGCTAGCAGCTCGTCGTGACCGCCAGCCGCCACCAACGCCGTGGGTGCCATCACCGCACTGCCCAAGAAGGGTGCTGGGGTGACGTGTGCACCTAGGCTCTCCGCCACGATGGCCGCATCCAAGGGCGTCATACCAATGCCGCCCTGGGCTTCCGGGATCAACAGGGCGGCAACGCCCAGCTCGGCTAGACCGGCCCAAATATCAGCATCGTCGCCGCCGTCGGCGTAGGCTCGGACGCGGTCTAGCGGAACGTGATCGTCTAGAAAGCGCCCTACGTTGTCCTGGAGCAGGACCTGTTCTTCAGATAATCCAAACTGCATATCGCCCCCTAACCGGCTTTTTCAATCTTGGGTTCGCGCGGCATGCCGAGTCCCCGTTCGCTGATGATATTTTT
>DKNY01000041.1:0-15209 GCA_002470275.1 Gammaproteobacteria bacterium UBA7376
CACTTTACAGAATGACCGGACCGGGGCACGATTCAAGCATGTCGCGGCTATTTCTATTTTTTCTCACGAGTCTCTTGATCAACGGGTGTAGCAGTCAAGCCACCAGTGCCCGCGCGCCGGTTAGCACAGGTGAGCTGGAGGGTGCTGATACACGCTGGTACTGCTATCCCCTGCGGGGTGACTGGGCGTGCAAAAAAAGAACCGAGGCTGAGATCAGCGCGCTGGAGGTTGCCCGGCAGACCCAGCGTCGCGAGAAGGTCGATTGGACCCTTGCCGAACCTGCGGAAGCAGCGCCGGCCAGGGAACCATCACCCCCGAGGTCAGAGCCCCCTGAAGAGACACTGCCTGACCTGCCCCCCTACCTACAGCTCGCATACCGACCCACAGTACCGATCTCTATGCTTGACCTGCCGTCTGACTATTGGGTCGTTCAGCTGGTCGCTTTTAAAACCCAAACCAAGCTCAATGCATTCGTGAAGAGCAAGGCGCTTCCAGGGGTATCCGGTGCTCGGGTGCTGTCCAACGGGCAGCCATTTTTCGTCGTTTTGTTAGGAGTCTACCCGGATTACGATACGGCCAAACTTGCCTCCACCCAGCTCCCGGATAGCGTCGCGACACTGTCCCCCTACCTGAGAAGCATGCGCTCTTTGCAGCGGGCGATGATCGCCGCAGACCAGCTGTGACTAGGTTCTACCTCGATCAGGATTAATGCTTGCGTAGGAATCTCGCAAACGAAGGCGGCCTAGATATGCACCGACTTTGGGGTACTCCTCCATCGACATACCGTCGACCTGAAGTACCATCGCCAGCGTCATCATCGGCACATCGGCGAGGGTAAAGTCACCGCATAGGTAATCGTGCTCACCCAGGGCTTCGGTGATGAAGGGGAAAACTTGGGCTCGCAAACCATCGCGACCGCGCTGCATTTGATCCAGGTCCCGCTGTTCTTCGGGCACCCACCACGGCATCCAGATCATGGGCAGATATTTGGACAGCACGCCCTCATCTGCATAATTTTCCAATGCCCTAACACGAGCCCGGGATAGAACGTTCTCGGGTAGAAGCGGGTGCTCAGGTACCTTTTCATTTAAGTATTCGTTGATCACCGTTGAGTCATAGAGCGTGAAATCATCCTCTTGAATCCAGGGCACCTTCCCCAGAGGATGCTTGGCCAGAACCTCAGGCACCTTTTTCCACACATCGCTCGGACGTACATAGTCACAGCGGTAGGCTAGCCCCTTTTCCTCAAGCACGATTTTCACCTTGCTTCCGTTGGTCGAGCGCAGGGTGCCGTAGGGGTATTCCCGTTCCATCGTATACAGCGTGATCATCAGCCTGGTTACCTCCTTCGGCGCATCTGTCGAACATTCTCGGCGGTAAACAAGACCAATGCTAGCCAGATCAAGGCAAAGGTTATCCAACGCACCGGCGGCACAGACTCCTGGAACAAGAACACAGCCAACAACAGGGCGCACGTTGGGGCCAGGTACTGCACAAAGCCTAGTGTCGTCAGGGAAAGACGCAGCGCCGCCGCAGCAAAAAACACTAGGGGTATGACACTCACCACACCCCCGAGAGAGAGTGCCGCTAACTCCTCCGGGGGGCGAACGCCCTCGCTCAGGATTAAGAGAACCAGATACACCAGGGCCAGGGGCAACATGATCAGGGTCTCAACACCAAGACCCACCGCTGCCGGCACGCTGACCTGTTTTCGAAAAAGCCCGTAAAAGCCGAAACTCAGCGCCAGCGCGAGGCCTACCCACGGCACGCTGGCCTGCACCCACAGCTCAACCAGGACACCTAGAATGACAAGCAGAACCGCAAGCCACTGGAGAGGACGCAAACGTTCTCCCAGAAAGATCCAAGCCAAAAAGATAGTAATGATCGGATTGATGAAATAGCCCAGGCTGGCTTCTGCAATACGCTGATCCTGAACGGCCCAAATAAAGGTCATCCAGTTAATGCCGAGGCATATAGCCGTTGCGAATAGATACCAAACCTCGCGCCCACTTAGCCCACGAACCCCAGACCACTGCCCGGTCAGCGTGAGCAGGAATAGCGATACTGGTACAGACCAAAAGACGCGATGGGCCAACACTTCCGGGGCAGGCGCAAAACTCACCCAGACAAAGTAGATTGGCGCAAAACCCCAAATTCCATAGGCACAGATCGCGAAAAGCAGGCCCTCTCGAAACGCCAAATCTTGGGGCGTCTCAACCCCATGGGCTGATTTCAAAAGTGATCTTTGCGTCTTCGCGTTTCAGCGAACACGGCGACCGGATCGCCTCCAGAGAGTTCGAGCGTTTCCTGCAGGTGCGCGCTATGTACCCTGACAAAGGGATTGGTCTCACGCTCCCGACCGATAGAGGTGGGCACGGTGGGCAATCCGGAGGCCCGCAGGCGGTCGATTTCTTTTGCCCGGGCCTGTAGCGCCTTATTTTGAGGCTCTACGGACAACGCAAAGGCTGCATTGGCCTGGGTGTACTCATGAGCACAGTAGACGACGGTTTCGTCCGGCAGCGCCATCAGCTTGGAGAGGCTGCCCCACATCTGCTCCGGCGTGCCCTCGAAAAGCCGTCCGCACCCGAGCGCAAATAACGTATCACCAACGAATACCGCACCCTCTTCGCAGAAGTAAAAGGCGATGTGCCCAGAGGTATGACCGGGCACTTCGAGTACCCGCACCGACCGACTGCCAAAGTCAAAAGTCTCGCCGTCAGAAACTCTCATATCGATTCCGGGAATGCGCGCTGCATCATTAGCGGCGCCGATGATTCGGCACTGCCACTGGGCCTTGAGCGCTTCGTTTCCGCCGGCATGGTCAAAGTGATGGTGGGTGTTGAGAATATGCGTCAGCGTCCACCCTCTCTCCGCAAGGACCGCGTTGATTGGCGCTACCTCCGGCGTATCAATACTCGCCGTTGCCCCGGTTTCCGGGTCGTGCACTACATATCCGTAGTTGTCGTCTAGGCAGGGAATCTGCTCTATTTTTAAATTGTTTTCACTGCCAATTTTCATACCGTCTACCTCGTCAGCAAATGAGTGAATTGCAGCGCTTCGGGATGAAACGAGTGGCTCAGGAGTATCTCAGAACCCATGAAGGGGATACAAACTTTGATGATCTGGCCCTGAAAGAGGACAATAGCCGTCGCCCTCCTCCTATCTAGGAACAGCGGAAATGAACCAGGTATTGGCCGACATCGTTGACCTCATGAACGTTGAACCCATTGAGGAGAATTTGTTCCGCGGACGCAATCACCAAACTGAGCACGTTTTCGGCGGTCAGGTCTTAGCCCAGGCCCTGGTGTCTGCCTTCCGCACGGTGGATCAGGCGCAACACTTACACTCTCTTCACGCCTACTTTCTTCGGGCAGGAGATTGGACCATCCCCATTCTCTACGAAGTCGATAGAATCCGAGACGGCCGATCGTTCAGTACGCGCCGCGTTACCGCCATCCAGAAGGGCAGGGCTATTTTTATGCTCTCCTGCTCCTGGCATAAGCGGGAAGACGGTATCAACCATTCCCAGCCCATGCCCGATGTCCCGCCTCCGGAGGCGCTCAGAGAGGACCTGAAGACCTACGGGGAGCTTGAGAAAATTTGGCCTGAGATGTCGAAATTTAACTTTCGTTTCCAGGCAATTGACTCAAGACCCGTAGAGCGCAGCCACTTGAGCGACGATGACGAGCATCCGCCAATAAAGCACACCTGGCTCCGAACGCGAGATGCCTTACCTGAAAACCCGGAAATTCATCTCGGCATATTGGCCTACATGTCTGACCTTGATTTCATGTCTACCAGCATGCTGCCCCATGGCAAACTGGCCGCCCGACACAGCATTCAAGGCACCAGTCTCGACCATTCGATCTGGTTCCACCGTGCGTTCAGAGCCGATGAATGGCTGCTCTTCGCTAAGGAATCGCCCAATGCCAGCGGTGCCCGGGGCTTCGTTCGCGGCCATTTCTTTAACCGGGGGGGCGAACTGATCGCCACCGCCGCTCAGGAATGTTTGATCCGCCCCATCGGCAAGAATAGAGAAACGCTAACCGCGCGTCAGGAAAGAGCCGGGGAATAGCCGCTAGAGGGCCGCCAACACTGCCTCACCGTGACTGACTTCGAGCTTTCCAGGTTCATCCACGGCCAGGTGCGTCACCACCCCGTCTTCGATGACCATTGCATAACGCATGGAACGCACCCCCATCCCGAACCTGCTTGCATCCAGCGTTAGCCCCAGGGCGCTGCTAAATTCTGCGTTGCCGTCTCCGATCATGGTGATGGCGTCTGCGTTGGCGCTCTTACCCCATGAGTCCATTACAAAGGGGTCGTTGACAGCGATGCACATAATTTCATCCACGCCCTTGGCCATGATTGCGTCAGCCTGCACCACGAAGCTAGGCAGGTGGGTATTAGAGCAGGTTGTCGTAAAGGCGCCGGTTACGGAAAATAGCACCACCTTCTTGCCCGCGGTAATATCTCCTATATCCACCAGGGCGGGCTTACCCTCCTGCATCACATAAACCTTGCTGCTAGGCAAGCGGTCCCCTTGCTGAATCGTCATACGAAACTCCTTTTTCAATCAAACAATCGGTTGATGCACCGTGCCTTCCCCCAAAACTCGCCCCTCCCCAAGAACTCGAATTTATCACCCAGTGCTCGTTCAGCTACCGCCACGCGAATTGAGGCTGTTCAAAATGAGCGACTCGAGTGTGACGCCCCATGAGGCAGACCTCTCTAAACTGATACAGCAGGGCTGCCGTTGGTGCTGCTATATAATCAGAGCCGATGGGCATCCTGAGCACCGGCGCCACACCCTCACGCTCCTGGCGTAAATTGGGTGCATCCACCCGCATCAATTCCATGAGCGGAATTCGATGTACGCTAGCCACTTCACCGGGATTGGGCAGCGGCTCTAAGGCAGGCCCACCCCACACTACAATGGGCGTCATGATAAATCCTGAACGAGTGACGAAATCATCGAGTCGCCCCAAGATATTTTCCTCTCCAAGACGAATCCCGATTTCTTCGGACATCTCACGAAGCGCGGCCTGTTCCGGCGTTTCTCCAGGCTCTAGCCGCCCACCGGGGAGGGCCCACTGACCCGAGTGATCTCGTAGATCGCTCGCTCTTCGGGTCAGCAGCAGGGCCGGGGTCGAGGACCAGACGTCATGCTCAGGCAACCCCGGCAGCGAAGCCCCAAACCCCTCATCCGTCACGGTTAAGGCCACCGCCGCTGCACGAAGCTCCCCTTGGTCCACCGAATGGTGAGCAAAATCGCGCAGACGATGGCGCATTGCCACCGCCAGGGCATCATCGCAAAGAGGTCCAATTTTCGCTGAATTTAGCGTTTCATCTGGCGACATGATGGTCTAAGCGTCAGGCGATTCAGTGGTCGTATCGGCAATCTCCGGAGGGCTTTCCTCCTGAACAAAGTGATTGCCTGACGCCGTCAACTCCGTTTGGTGAGGCCACGATAGCGTGGGACCGCAGGAGACTGCCATCTCTTCCGGTGTCAGAGCCCGCAGAATCGGACCAAGTAGAACGCGGTTATCAAAAGCCTCGTTTTCGTGCGAGATGTTCTCACTGGCTGAGGATTGGAAACCTTGAGCTACACCCCGCGCGGCGTCGGGCCGACGGAGCGTCAGGTTGGCAACGCCTTGTTTCGCCTCATATCGGATCGTTTGAAATGTCACGGACGAGGCTCCAAAACTCGATAAGGTCGAGGATTTAAACAGAAACATGGACCCCATGCCTAGACGCTTAACTTACCACCCATAAACCAGTAACCTAGCGGCTCTCTCATTCTTGGAGCCCGTTATGGACATCGATCTGAGCCCTGCTGACATCGCCTTCCAATCTGATGTCAGAGCGTTTTTGGCCGAGAACGCACACAAACCAGGCGAGGACTACGCCGCATGGCGCCTCAACTGGTTTAAGCTCGCGGGCGAAAAAGGGGGCTGGGATATTCCAAAATGGCCGGTTGAGTTTGGCGGTCCGGGCTGGACGCCCACCCAGCATTATATCTGGGAAAAGGAAACCGCCTCGGCCCAGACGCCCTGGGACCTGCCCTTCGGGTTGTCCATGCTTGCCCCTGTGTTAATGAACTATGGCAATGCAGAGCAACAGCAACGATTCTTGCCGGACATTCGCGAGCGCAAGGTAAATTGGTGTCAGGGCTATTCGGAGCCTAATGCTGGCTCGGACCTGGCCAACCTGAAGACCAAGGCCACGCTCTCCGAAGATGGCACGCACTATACCGTCACAGGCACCAAGATATGGACTACCTTGGCGCACATTGCAGACTGGATATTCTGTCTAACCCGAACCAGCGACAGCGGGAAAAAGCAGGAGGGCATCACCTTTCTCCTCATCCCGATGAAGCAGGAGGGCATCGAAGTGAAACCCATCATCACCCTAGGCGGTGCCCACAGCGTCAACATGGTCCACCTGACCGACGTTCGGGTTCCAGTGGAAAACCGTGTTGGGGAAGAAGGTAAGGGCTGGACCTACGCCAAGGGCCTGCTCGCCCACGAGCGCACCGGGCTGGCCGGTATTTCAAGATCCCTGGTTGCACTGGAAAATCTGCGTAAGCAGGCGGCAACAGTCCAGCGTGGCAACGGAACGCTGCTGGACGAACCTGGTTATCGTGCAAAGCTGGCCGAACTTGAAGTTGACCTCCTGGCAGCGGAGTACACGGAGCTGAGGTCCCTCGCCAGCGCAGCAAATGGGTCTGAACCAGGCCCGGAGTCGTCTATCCTCAAACTCAAAGGGACTGAGATTCAGCAACGAATTCAAAAGCTAACGGTAGAAGCCGGTGGCATTTACTCGGCCGCTTGGGGCCAATCGAGCGCGGGTCACAAATTCGCGCGTGGCGGTATGACCGGCTATTTATCGAGCCGTGCCTATACGATTTACGGCGGAGCGTCAGAAGTACAAAAAGACGTGGTTGCCAAAAATGTCCTTGGGCTGAGGAAATCGTAAGCCCCGGATCGACGAAGGGGACACCACTGGGCACCGACTTGGAGAAAGCGTGTGAATTTTGACCTATCCGAAGAGCAACAGTTGCTGCAAGACAGCGTTGCACGCTTCATAGAAGATAACTACGCCCTGGAGACCCGGCAACACCTCGTTGCCAGTGATCTTGGGTTTAGCGAACCCTACTGGCAGACCATGGCCGACCTCGGTTGGCTTGGGATCAACGTTCCGGAAGCTCATGGCGGCATTGGCGGTAACCAGAGCGACACCATGGTCTTGATGCAGGCCTTAGGACAAGGACTGGTACTGGAACCCATTTTCGCCAGCGCTATCTTAGGCACTCGCGCCATTGTTGACGGTGCAAATGAAGACACCTGTACAAGGCTGCTGCCCAGCCTGGTCAGCGGCGAGCGACGATTATCGGTTGCGTATGCTGAGGAGCAGGCTCGATTCGACCTCGACGATGTGGTCACACGTATCACGCCCCAAGATGACGGTTACCGAATCAGCGGTCGTAAAAGTATGGTCTTTCATGCCCAGGGGTCAGATTATCTGGTAGTTAGCGGCCGCAGCTATGGCGGTCAAACCGACCGCGACGGGATAACGTTATTGCTGGTAGATGCGGCGAGCGAGGGTGTCCGCATGACTTCCTTTCCGACGGTTGATGGGCTGCGGGCTTCTGAAATCGAATTTGAAGATGTCTTTGTTCCCAAGGCTCACCTCCTGGGCGCCGAAGGCGGTGGATATTCGCTGTTGGAGAGTATCGCCATCGATGGCATTCTAGCCCTTTCAGCGGAAGCCGTTGGGGCGATGGAAGTCCTGTACAAAGATACCGTGAGCTATACCCAAGAACGGGAGCAGTTTGACCATCCGCTATCAGACTTTCAGGTTCTGCAACATCGCATGGTCGATATGTTTATGGAATACGAACAGTGTAAATCCCTGCTCTATCGCGCCACGCTCGAGGTTGTCCAGCGCGGTCACGCCGCGTTGAAGACCGTCCATGCGCTCAAATATATGGTTGGAAAGGTGGGCACCTTCATCGGCGAGAACGCCGTTCAACTGCATGGGGGGATGGGTGTCACTGAAGAGCTTCGGGTCGGCCATTATTTTAAGCGCCTGCTGGTTATCGACGCCCAGTTTGGCAACTCCGACTATCATTTAGCCAAATTCGCTGACTGATCTTGGATTCCCAACATGCTGGCAAATGCCGTTAGAGATCCTCTATTCGCCTTCATCCTTCTCGGCGCGGCTATTTTTCTGGTGTCCTCCTGGCGGGATAACCCCGATGATCTGATCATCAACGTGTCCGAGGGTGACATCACACGCCTCAAGGACCAGTGGTCATCTCAAATGCGCCGCCCCCCAAACGACAAAGAGCTTCGGGGCCTGATCACCAACCATATCAAGGAGGAGATTTACCACCGAGAGGCCCTAGCGCTAGGTCTGGACCACGGTGACGCCATCGTTCGCCGGCGTCTGGTGCAAAAACTCACCTTTCTTACTGAAGATCTCGAAATGGGCCGGACCCCAGATGAACCCACCCTCATCACCTTTTACAAATCCAACCGCGAACGCTATCAGCAGCCTCCGCAAATCACTTTTCGACATCGCTATTTTTCCGCAGACCGGCCTCGTGCCACTGGGCGGCCGGACGCCTTCGGCCACGCCGAAGCCGCGCTAATAGATGAGAGGTTGCAAGGCGATCCCTTTATGCTCCAGCAAGAATATACGGGACGTTCCATCCGAGATATCGCCAATCTATTTGGTCGAGACTTCGCAGATACCCTAAGTCATCTAAAGCCAGAGGATACTTGGCAGGGACCGATTCGTTCAGCCTATGGCTGGCACGTGGTGATGCTCATCGACAAGCAGCACGCCAGAGCGTTGGACTTTGAAACCGTCAAGAATAAGGTCGCCCTGGATTGGCAGGACGATCAGCGCGACCTTGCCAATGCGCGCTATTACCAGGAACTGGCGGCTAAATATACGACCGCTTTGCCCCCATCCGTGTCCGCCTTACTCGAAGCCCCTTAGCTCACCATGCGCACATTCCAACTCCTCCTGTGGGCTGTCATTGCGTTATTGCAACAGCACGCCTTCGCGGACGAGGTGCGCCCGGCTTATCTGGAGATTCAGGCGGCACCAGATCAGAAAAGCTATCAAATTACCTGGAAACAGCCTGTAGTCGAAAACAGGCGCCTGCCCATTGACCCCATTTTCCCTGCAGGTTGTGATCTTCAGGAAACCCAGGCGCCCGCTGTAAACAATAGCGCCCTAGTCAGACGTTGGCATACGACTTGTGACCTGACTGGGGCGGGCGTCACCATCCAGGGCCTGAGTGCTTCGATTACTGACGTCCTAGTCCGTTTCATTAGCGGCGACGGCACGTTACGGCACTTCGTGCTGCGCCCCAATGCACCCACTGCAAACCTAGCGGACACAGATGGGGGAACCCTCGATTACCTATGGATTGGTTTTGTTCACTTAGTTGGCGGCATTGACCATGTGCTCTTTGTTATCTGCCTGGTGCTTTACATCAGACAACCCTGGCCCCTACTCAAGACCATAACCGCTTTCACCCTGGCACACAGCGTCACCCTAGCGCTCTCTGTTTTGGACCTTCTCACCCTGCCACAGGCTCCGGTTGAGGCCATTATAGCGTTGTCCATCGTATTTCTGGCACGAGAATTAGCACAGCCCGAAGACAAACGGTCAGCATTGACTCAGCAAGACCCCTGGATCATGGCCATGGTGTTTGGCCTTCTTCACGGCTTAGGCTTTGCCGGCGCCCTTAACGAAATTGGTCTCCCCTCAGAATCCTTGTTTTTAAGCCTACTACTCTTCAATTTAGGCATCGAATTGGGACAAATTGTCGTCATTCTTATCTTTACCTTGCTACTATATTTTTGGCGGTGGCTGAGCGAATCGCTTCAGGCACCAGAGCAGACAGTTTATCAAGGCGCCGCTTACGCCATGGGATGCATTGCAACATTTTGGACGATCGACCGTCTGATATTGCTCTAATCCACCGTTGGGGAAGGTGCTGGGGGAGAAAACATGACAAAGGCTATCATTACTTTAACCTGCCTAACGCTGGCCGTGGGTTGCGGTCAACCCGTAGATCGCCCCTTTGAGGAGACTTTCCGCGAAGCCCTTGAGTTAGCGAAACCGGGAGATGTCATTGACATTCCAACGGGAACATTCAGCTTCCAGCGTTCTCTGGTTCTAAACACCGATGGTGTCACGATTCGCGGTCAGGGCATGGATGCTTCGGTTCTCTCTTTTGCAAATCAGGTGGCCGGCGCCGAGGGTCTGAGCGTCAACGCCAGCGACTTCGTCATTGAGGATCTGGCCATCGAAGACACCGTGGGCGACGCCCTCAAAGTCAACGAAGGTCGCAACATAACCATTCGTCGTGTTCGCACCGAGTGGACCAACGGGCCGAGCGTTGATAACGGCGCCTATGGCATTTACCCGGTACAAACCACCAACGTGCTCATAGAAGACAACGTCGCAATCGCCGCATCGGATGCCGGCATTTACGTGGGCCAGTCTGAGAACATCGTCGTCCGTGGCAATCGCGCTGAATACAACGTCGCGGGTATCGAAGTTGAGAACTCCGTATCAGCCGATGTTTATAATAACGTCGCAAACAACAATACTGGCGGAATCTTGGTCTTCAATATGCCCATGATTCCAAAGAAGGGCTTCGCCACGCGCGTCTATGACAATGAAGTACACGCCAACAACACAGGCAACTTCGCCGCACCCGGCACTGCCGTATCGGGCGTACCGGCGGGCTCGGGCATCCTCATCAACTCGAATGATCAGGTTGAAGTATTTAACAACAGCCTCGCCGACAATAATACGGCCAACATCTTGGTCTCGAGTTATTTTAGCGCCAACTACGCGGGACAGAGGGAACTCGCGGCAGAATTTGACCCCTACCCCGAACAAATCATGATTTACGACAATACCTTCAACGGTGGCGGAAGCGCACCGGGGGTGGACTATTTAGTTCAGTTGCGTGATGCCATCTATGGGCCAGACGGCGCCTTTCCCGACATCATCTGGGACGGCATCGTGAATCCAGAAAAACCTGATCACGTTGACATCATCTGCGTCCGAGAAGAGCGTGCCGAGCTGCTTAGCCTCGACACGGGTAACGAATTCGCCAATCCCAGCGTGGATATGGCGCGGCACGCCTGCCCCATCCAGCAGCTGCCGCCGGTGGTTTTATCCGGTCGCTAGAAGGTGATCACAGGTCCATTTTATGACCGCCCTAAGACCAGGGCATCCTTTGGCCCACTGCTCAGACTCGTCATGCTGGTGCTTGCCCTGGCCGGGTGCCAGCCCGATTCGGTCAGGGTTCACGAGCCGGACGCCTACCCGGAACGACTCTCGGCATGGGGGCTAGTTCAATTAAACGGAGGTGAACTTAATCTCAATACAAAGACCACGGTATATCAACTCAATACCGGACTTTTTTCCGACTATGCGCTGAAGCTTAGAACCGTTTACCTCCCAGGCGGAACCCAGGCAAGCTATGACCCGGATAACGTCTTCAACTTGCCCGTAGGCAGTATCATCAGCAAAACGTTTCTTTATGCCAAGGATGAGTCAGAGAGAATCCTGACCCAGGCCAGCTGGCGGAGCGACCCTGCTGATTTCAATACCAAGACTCATAGACTGATGGAAACCAGACTGCTGGTACGCCAGAGTCACGGCTGGGATGCACTGCCCTATATTTGGAACGGTAACGATGCCTACCTGAGTATTACCGGAGGGCTTGAGCAGGTGCCCCTAGCTTCGGGTGGGGTGTTGAACTATCTGATACCCAGTAAAAATCAATGCGCTTCCTGTCACGCCACGGACCACACCTCCGGTGCGCTACAGCCTATTGGCATCAGAGCCCGCCACCTCAATCGTGAGGTGTCCCTCTATGGAATGAATCAACTGGACTATTGGCAGCAAACAGGCCTGTTGCACGGATTCACCCCAGCCCAGCGCGAGGCCGCTCCGGCTAATGCAGTCTGGGGAGAGGACAATGCGGATTTAGCACATCGAGCACGCTCCTACCTCGATATAAATTGCGGCCACTGCCATAACGAGCGCGGCGCCGCCGACACCTCTGGCCTGCTATTGGATTATGCTGACCACCCGATGGGCGCCATGGGCTACTGCAAACCGCCCATCGCAGCGGGCCGGGGGTCAGGTGGATTCCTATACTCTATCGTTCCCGGTCAGGCGGACCAGTCTATCCTCAGCTTTCGCATGGCAACCACCGACCCGGGGATGATGATGCCTGAACTGGGGCGCTCCTTGGTTCACGATGAGGCCGTAGCGCTTGTACACGCCTGGATAGACCAGCTCAGCGGTGAGTGCAAATAGCAGATCCCGGTCGGAAAGCGCATCAATTAACTTTTTATCCTCACGCCTTGGTGTTTGTTCGGGCACGTTTTAGGAGCAATGAATGAGCAATGCTGCACCGATTGTCTGCCCTGAGCAGGAAGTGATCGCCCCATGGATTGACTATAACGGTCACCTCAACATGGCGTACTACCACGTTATTTTTGATCGGAGCGTCGATTACTTCTACGACATGCTCGGTATTGGCGAAGGCTATGCGAGGCGTGGTTTGGGGTCTGTGTTTACCATGGAGGTCCACGTTCATTATCTGAACGAGGTCTCCCTGGGTGATCGCCTACAGGTTCATCTTCAGCTTCTTGATTTTGATCAGAAGTGCCTGCACTTCTTTCAGCACATGTATCTCGCTGAGGGCGGGCACCTAGTGGCGACTTCAGAGCAACTCGCCTTACACGTGGACATGGCATCCAGAAGATCTGCTCCCTTTCCAGAAGGCGCGTCCTCCGCCCTAGCGGACATCGCCCGAGAGCACGCTCTTCTGGAGCGTCCAGAGCGCTCGGGTAGTTCAATCGGCATCCGGCGGCGCTAACTGCCTGCGCGTTTGCCTATAAAAAGCTTAGTAGCCCTCAAGATCTCCGTAACGACTGCGATGATAGTTCACATCGCCGAAGGTTTGATCCGATACGGCCGCACGCTTGATAAAGAAGCCAATTTCGAACTCGTCGGTCATCCCAATACCGCCGTGCATTTGAATACCTTCTCGGGAGACCAGGTTGTAGGTCTCTCCCACTTTGGACTTAGCCAGACTTGCAAGTTTGGCAATCTCCAGCGCATCGCGCCCTTCATCCAAGGCGGTCAAGGCTTCTAACACACAGGACTTCGACAGTTCAATTTCACAGAACATGTTTGCCGCTCGGTGTTTAAGGGCCTGGAAGGAGCCAATCGCCACACCAAACTGCTTGCGTTCCTTTAGGTACCCAATCGTCCGCTCAAAGCACTCCTGGAGGCCGCCCAACATCTCTGCACTAATCCCAATTCGCGCGATGTCTAAGGCGCTATCTAAAATGTCTGCGCCGCCGCCCAAGGGACCAATAAGGGCTTCAGCAGGCACCTTTACGCCGTCCAATCGAACATTCGCCGCGTTGCGCGAATCCGCCATGGCTGTTCTTGTGATGGTGACGCCCTCTGTCTCACGGTCGATCAGAAACAAACTTATACCTTCGCGGTCATTGGCTTCACCGGAAGTTCTCGCCACGACGATGAGCTGATCTGCGATATGGCCATCGAGAACAAAGGTTTTCCCCCCTGAGAGCGTATACCCCTCCCCGTCCGCAGCCGCCAAGGTCGCGATATGATGGGGATTGTGGCGATGGCTCTCTTCTAACGCCAAAGCTAACAGAAGCTCTCCAGACGCCACCTGGGGTAGCAGAGTCCCTTTCTGATCATCATTAGCGCCTAAATTTATCAGCGTTCCACCCACCCATATTGACGCATACAGCGGGCTGGCCGTTAAGGTTCTCCCCGATTCTTCAGTGACGACGCCCAAACCCTTATAGCCGAAGGCTAAACCACCGTGTTCCTCTCCCCAAGGAATCGCCGCCCACCCAAGTTCCACCATGGATGACCACGTTGCTCGGTCAAAGCCCTCGACATCTTCCTCATCGCGCAACTTCCGTAATTGGGTGATCGGCGTATTAGACGCACAAAAATCCTTGGCGCTATCCCTGAGCATGTTTTGTTCTTCATTCAATATCATAGCCACGACAGCCTTCGCTCCTTAAAACTGGAATTTGGACCCCGCACAGCCCGATGATTTCGAGCCTGGATCTTATAACGGGCGTCACGCCCTTAGAGTCCATATGAAAACAGAGTGCGATGAAGAAGTCGAGCTGCCCCAGCGTATCGCTCGCCACGTCCATCCGAGCCATCTCACCAAGCGACGACGAGCGCGCGACAAGATAGCAGGCAGCAAGCATTAGCCGTTGCAATAAAGTCCAAATAAGCCTTAAAACGCTGCCAAACCTATTTTAATAATCAGTTTTTAATTAACTCTTGGTTGTTGTGGAAAAAATTAATTTTCTTTAGCATCCGCCTGCCAATATTATAAGTAGGTATTATTTTGCGAACGACAAATAAAAAAGCGCAGATGGAAGCGGCTCTCGCTAAACTTCAGCGCGAACTCGACGCTCTTCAGAACAGTGCAGCGTATAAAAAGGAACAGGCTTTTAAGAAAGCGGTTGAAGCTCTGTTGAAGCGCCATGGCCGCAGTAAGGCCGACTTAATCGAGATACTGGCTGGTGATGTACCACCGCTGAAAAAAGCATCGAAGGTGCCTTCGAAAACCGCAAAAAAGACTCCGAAAAAAAGAAAGGCACGGAAGCTGAAAGTTTATAAGAACCCTAAAACGGGCGAGGTTATTGAAACTCGAGGCGGCAACCATACGACTCTAAAAGCCTGGAAGGCCAAATATAAGATGGACAATCTTGAAGCCTGGGTGGTTGAAGAAAAGGCATAAGCCCCTCCAAGGGTGCTTGGAGCATGAGAATCGTCCCGGCACCCTTTCGTCAGCCACATCTTTTAAGCGCGTGGGATGCACCCACCTTTGACGGCCTGATTGTGATACGCCTTTAATCCTTGCCGAAAAGGTCCCTGGTAAATATCTTCTCGGTGACGTCCTCTAAGTCCTCCACCATCCGATTGGCAATGATGATGTCGCTTCGACGCTTAAATGCTTCCAAGTCTCGGATGACTTCAGAATTAAAAAACCGCTGATCTTCAATAAGCGGCTCATAAACCAGAACCTCGACACCCTTGGCCTTTATCCGTTTCATTACGCCCTGAACCGCCGAAGACCGGAAGTTGTCAGA
>DKNY01000041.1:15616-17593 GCA_002470275.1 Gammaproteobacteria bacterium UBA7376
TCAGCCGCAATGAAATCCTTCCGAGTGGTATTCGCGCTCACGATGGCTTGAATCAAATTTTGCGGCACGTTTTTGTAATTTGCTAACAGCTGTTTTGTATCCTTTGGCAAACAGTAGCCGCCGTAGCCAAAACTCGGATTATTGTAGAAGTCGCCGATACGCCCATCCTTGGAAACACCCTCAATAATCTGACGCGTATCCAAGCCCTGGGCGAGCGCATAGCTGTCTAGCTCGTTGAAAAACGAAACCCGCATTGCCAGGTAGGTATTGGCGAATAATTTGACCGCCTCTGCCTCTGTTGAGCGCATAAAGAGAACGTCTACCGCCTCTTTTTCCGAAGCCGCTTTCAGCATTTCAGCAAATACGGCAGCTTGGGGCAGTTCACTGCCGATAATGATCCGAGAAGGGTGTAGATTATCGTAGAGCGCCCGGCCCTCCCTCAAGAATTCAGGCGAAAAGATGATGCGATGACAGGCATATTTTTTTTGCATCATCTCGGTAAAACCAACGGGTACCGTAGACTTGATCACGATGCTTGCTGTGTCGTTATAGTTGAGGACATCTTGTATCACCGTCTCAACAGAACGGGTGTCAAAGAAATCCGTCTCGGCATCGTAGTCCGTTGGCGTCGCCACCACCACGAAGTCCGCTTCCAGATAGGCGGCCTGCTTGTCTAAGGTTCCGCGTAAGGACAAATCGCGGTGATCGAGGAAGGCCTGAATGTCCGCATCCACCACCGTTGATTTTCTGGCATTCACCAGATCAACCCGGTGAGAATCAATTTCTAGCGCAATGACTTCATGACGCTGGGCAAGGAGAACGGCCATGGACATGCCAACATATCCGGTGCCAACAACGGTAATCTTATAGCGCACTCACTTGTCCTCGTTGTCCATTTGCCAACGTCGCCGCACTTTGCAATGCTCATCCAACCAGGGCCCCGACGTCTTATATCATCCGCCCTCTAATGCGAGCCCGACTAGACACTACAGTCGCAGGCAATCATGCATCCGCAAAATGCCATGGGTATTCCGACCATCCGGTGAGACGACCAAGTTGTAGATATTCATTTCGTTCATCTTATCCACCGCGTTCATGACCAGCGTCTCGGGGTCAACGTAAATGAAATCGGGGGTTGCGACCTCCTTGGCCACTCGTGCTTCCAATTTGTCGATGTTGCGCCTTAGGTCACCGTCCGAGATCACTCCAATGGTCTGACTATCTCTTTCCACGATGGCCAAACCGCATGCCCTGTGCGTCATATTTAGGACGACCTCCATGACCGGTGTATCGTGCTGGGCTATGGGTATGTTCTGGCGAGGCAACATCAGATGTTTCACCTGCATCAACTGATTCCCCAGCGCTCCCCCCGGGTGCAGGATTGAAAACTCATGACGCCCAAAGGTTCTTCTTTTCATCAGCGCAACGGTGAGAGCATCCCCAAGCACAAGCGTCATCGTCGTTGACGAGGTCGGCGCCAATTGATTGGGACAAGCCTCAGGGGCCGAGGGCAAGACAAGGGGAATATCCGCATTTTGAATTAACGTGCTCTCCGATTTTGATGAAATCCCAATCAGCGGAATCGCAAACCGCTTACAAAAACTGATGAGATCACTAATCTCCTTGGTCCCTCCAGAATTGGAAATCAAGATACAAACATCGTCCTTAGTAAGTGATCCCAGGTCCCCATGACTGGCTTCGGTACTGTGAACAAAGTACGTGGGGGTACCGGTGCTGGTCATGCTGGCCGCTATCTTTCGAGCAATATGTCCCGACTTTCCGATCCCTGAAAAAATGACTCTACCCTGACAGGCGAGGATCGTATCGACGGCTCTTATAAAATTTTGGGAGATAGAGTCCTTTAGCTTGACGAGGGCCTCAATCTCAATATCAATTGTCCCCCTCGCGATCTCAATATCACTATTCATGGTCCCCCCTAAGGTCCCAATCCCGCAGTGTTTCCGGGGCTCTAGAGCC
>DKNY01000010.1:0-373 GCA_002470275.1 Gammaproteobacteria bacterium UBA7376
TTATAAAGAGATAGTAAAACTATCTAAGAGGCTGGTTTTCGCGGTCATCGCAAAGGCGTGCGAGTGCTTGAAGAGAGCCGAGAATAGAGCCGAGCCGAGCCGAGCCGAGCCGAGAAGAGAAGAGAAAAAGGCAAGAGAGAGGAGGTAAGGAGAAGAAACGCCCGTTGTGATGCAAACCTGTTCCGTTCCGACCCGTGCACACCCTTGACCACCGCTCTTTGTGCACGGGTTTTTTTCATCAAGCTCGTGCCTGTAGTGGTGCATATCAAGACGCTGGCTTCCGTCGTCCAGCTCGGTTGTTCAAGAAGGCCGGTCATGTTGTCTATTGCCTATTTCAAAATCCGATAAAGCCTCCGTAGCAGCCAAGGATCAG
>DKNY01000010.1:706-879 GCA_002470275.1 Gammaproteobacteria bacterium UBA7376
GCCTACCAGGTTTGGCGGGCTGCGATTCGGCGTGCTGCTTCGAAGGTTTGGGTGCGGAGGTGATCTAGGCGGCTATTTAAGTTTCGATGGCTCAGGGGGTCACTGCCTACTAGCGCCTTACCTATTTCAAGGTCTGAGAAGGTATCCATGCCTCCGTAGCAGCCAAGGATCAG
>DKNY01000010.1:1197-42656 GCA_002470275.1 Gammaproteobacteria bacterium UBA7376
CCAAGGATCAGCGTTGCGCCCGCCAGTTCATGAGCATCCACCTTCGGCAGTGCCCGTTCAAAACACATCACCCAGAAGGGCTCTTCGGCCTCGCGCAGAAGGCCGAGCAGCTCTCGGGTGATATTGCTGAGGTCGATAAACTGTTGGTTAAGGGTTGTCATGAAGGCGTCCTTGAGAATCAGGGCTCTTTGCATGGATAGCTTGGATGCTCCCTAGTTCTTCAGAAATTAAGGTGGGGGCATGGCAACCGCCCACACTGTTATCGTATTGTAGGGATTGCACTAACTGTAGAGATGACTATGAGAGAGAACAAGGCGTTATCTGCCTGGCAGCGAGACGAGCAAACTATCGGCTGCTGGCTTAGCCTGGCCAACAGCCATTCGGCCGAAGTCATGGCGCATACCGGTTTCGATTGGGTGTGCGTGGATCTTCAGCACGGCCTGGTGGACTACGCGGACATGGTGACCATGTTGACGGCCATCTCAACCACCGAGGCGACGCCCCTTGTTCGCGTGCCTTGGAATGAGCCCTACGAAATCATGAAGGCCCTTGATGCCGGTGCCTATGGTGTCATCGTGCCCATGGTGAATAACCGCGCAGAAGCCGAGCAGGCGGTCAGTGCCTGTCGCTACCCCCCAAAGGGCAACCGATCCTTTGGCCCGATTCGCGGAGCCGTTTATGGCGGGAAGGGTTATGCCACAGAGGCCAATGACCAGATCGCCTGTTTAGCCATGATAGAAACGGCTGAGGGCGTCGCCAAGGCGGATGAGATCATGAGCACACCTGGACTCAATGGCATCTATATTGGCCCAGCTGACCTAGCTCTATCCATGGGCTTACCGGCCATGGGAGATCAGCCCCAGCCAGAACATCTGGAGATGGTCAAAAGCCTGCTGGAAAAGTGTAAGGCCCATGGGCTTGCCGCAGGCATTCACACCTCCAGCCTGGAATTTACTCAGAAATACCTGGCCCTGGGCTTCAACTTCGTGACCTTGGCAGGTGATGTAGGTCATATGGCCAAGAATGCGGCCAGAGAATTGGCAGCGGCACGGGGCACCGAGGGCCCGAGTCGAGAGAGCACTGGGTATTAAAGAGCGGGGGTTAGATTAAATCGGGATGCTATGGCTGGGTGTTGCACTGTTGGCGGTGATTTTCCTTCCCAACCTTTGGGTCAAGTGGGTGATGAATGCCTATGGACGAGACCTTGAGGGTATGCCGGGCACCGGGGGCGAACTCGCGAACCACCTGGTAGAGCGATTTGGCTTGAGCGGGGTGGAGGTCGAAGAAACGAACCTGGGTGATCATTATGACCCCATTGCGAAGAGGGTCCGTTTGTCAGAGGCCAATTTTCGTGGTCGCTCACTGACGGCCGTTGCGGTAGCCGCCCACGAAGTAGGTCATGCCATGCAGGATCATCAGCAGGATGCCCGGCTTCGCTGGCGCACCAAGCTGCTGCCCCTCGCTGATGTGGTGGCTCGGGTTGGGGCCGCCATCATCTGGGCTGCACCCATTATCGGCTTGGTGACGAAGCATCCTGTGCCGTTTTTCGCCCTGGCGCTGCTCGGTCTAAGTGGTCTGATCATGCGCATGCTGGTTCACTTGTTAACGCTGCCTATTGAATGGGATGCGAGCTTCGGTAAGGCCCTGCCCGTGCTTCAGGCCGGCGATTATATTGGCAAGGGCCAACAGGGGGTGGTTCGCCGAATTCTTACAGCGGCAGCGCTCACCTATGTGGCGGCAGCCCTCGCCGATGTGCTGAATCTACTGCGCTGGGGTGCTCTGATCTTTAGGCGGTAGCGGATTGGTGTGAACATCATCACCTTGGCGCTGCCGATGGATACCGTTTGTCAGATAGGTTCTTCCTTTTAAGAGAGTAGGGGTCTATGAAGAGGTACTTGAGACAAAAACAGAAGGCGGTAGGCGTCGACATGCGCATCATAAGCTGGAACGTAAATGGGTTACGTGCCTGTCTAAAGAAGGGGTTTCGTGATTTTTTGGGGGCCTGTGATGCAGACGTAGTGGCCTTACAGGAGGTGCGAGCCTTTCCCCATCAGCTGCCTGAAGACATCACCGCCTCCTCGCAGTGGCATGCTGCCTTTTCCCCCGCGAAGCGGCCTGGCTATAGCGGCGTGGGTATTCTGAGCCGTTCAGAGCCCAGTCGGATCGAGACCTCCTTGGGCGAGTCGCGGTTTGATGAAGAGGGGCGTTTCATTGCCGCCCATTTTGGCCGTTTGGCCGTCATTAGCTGTTATTTTCCCAAGGGCAGTGGGAAAGACCGAGACAATTCACGTGTCCCCTACAAGTTAGACTTCTACCGCGCGGTGTATGAGCGCATCGAACAGCTCAAGAAACGTGGTCCGGTTTTTATTGTAGGTGATTACAATACGGCCCATGCGGAAATCGACCTTGCTCGGCCTAAGACCAATAAGAAGGCTAGTGGATTCTTGCCTGAGGAGCGGGACGAACTCACTCGATGGCAGGATGCGGGCTGGATAGACACCTTCCGCGCACAGCATCCTAATGAGGGCGATCACTATACCTGGTGGCGGCAGTTTGGGGGTGCCCGCGAGGCCAACGTCGGATGGCGTATCGACTATGTTCTTGCCTCGTCTTCGGCGTCCAGGCGGATTAAGGACGCCTTTATCTGGCCGGAAGTCCAGGGGTCTGATCACTGCCCGGTGGGCGTCGACCTGATCTAGCCAAATTCTTAGCCCCGATGGTGGACAAAGCGCCATTGGACCTGTATCCCTGGCCATCCACGAAATGGCACATAAGGGGATAAGAAATGGCCTCTCTTCTACCGAAACATCCACAGCTCCAGGGCGGTTTCGCGCCGCTACAGATGGAGTGTGATGCGAACGATCTTAGGATCGAAGGCGAGGTGCCCTTGGCGCTGCGAGGTGCCTTCTACCGCAATGGACCGAATCCTCAGTTTGCACCCAAGGGGTCCTACCATTGGTTCGGCGGAGACGGCATGGTGCATGCCTTCCATATCGCGGAGGGGCGCGTAAGTTACCGAAATCGTTGGGTTCGCACGATTAAGTTTAACCGCGAGCGGGAAGCGGCAAGGCCCCTGTTCAGTCCCTTCAACCCCATGGAGAACGATCCAAGCGTTCACAATGTGCAAACCGACGGCGTGGCCAATACCAACATCATTTGGCATGCGGGCAAGCTTTTGGCGCTGGAAGAGGCTCATGCACCCTTCGAGCTAGATCCGCACAGCCTGGCCTCCATTGGCGTGCATGACTTTGACGGTAAGCTTCGCGGCCCAATGACCGCCCATCCCAAGATCGACCACGAGACCGGGGAAATGCTGTTTTTCGGATACAACGCGGAAGGCGGAATCTCTGAGGCTATGACGTTTAACGTGGTGGACGGCAAGGGGAATCTTATCCGCAGCGAATCCTTTAAGGCGCCTTATGCGGCCATGGTCCATGACTTTATGGTGACTAAGGAGCACATCATTTTCCCCATAATGCCGCTCACGGGCAGCATTGAACGGGCCATGACGGGAGGTCCGGTTTACGCCTGGGAACCTGAAAAGGGCACTCATATTGGAGTCATGCCGAGACATGGGTCGGTGGAGCAGATGCGATGGTTCCGAGGTGAGGCATGCTACGTTTTCCACCCCATGAATGCCCACAGCGACGGCAACGAGATTGTGTGCGATGTGTGTGAGTATCCAGAAGCGCCGCTGTTTCCGGGAGTGGATGGTACTCCAGGCGATCCGAAGAAGGCCCTGGCCAAATTGGTTCGGTGGACCTTTGATCTAGATGCAGAAACTGACGGCTTTAGCCGTGAACCCCTACAGGACATGGTATGTGAGTTTCCCAGGCTTGATGAACGAAGAACCGGCCTGTCCTATCGCTATGGGTACTTTGCTGGGAATACGCGGCCTGAGGCCAAGGTGGGCGGGTTCAATATGATCGGTGCGGTTGACCATCTCACCGGTGCGCTAGACCTGTACAACGTAGGCGAGGCCTGCGCTACCAGCGAGCCAGTTTTTGTTCCTGCTTCAGAGACTGCGGCAGAAGGAGAGGGATTTTTGCTGGCCTATGTTTATGACGCGAATCGAGGCGCAAGTCATCTGGTGATCCTGGATGCCCAGAACGTAGCCCAGGGCTCATTGGCCAAGGCATTTTTGGATCATCGCATCCCCTTTGGTTTCCACGGAAACTGGCGAGGCGCGGAAGCCCGATAAAGTCTCCTGTAATGGGTCCCAGGCCTAAAGGGCGTCTGGCTCCTCTACGCTAACGCTTTTGATGAGAGCGAAAACGCGCTGCCCGGGGCGAAGGTCAAGCTGCGCGACGGCGGCATGAGTAAGTTGGGAGACAATGAGTTGGTCACCAATGTTCAGCGAAACATGACGGATGCCATCATCCTGGGCGTCTTGGATAGCGTGAATCTCAGCCTCAAGGATGTTGCGCACGCTGAGGTGCTTGGGGCGTTCGCTAGCAATCACCACGTCTCTTGGATCGAAATAGCAATGGACCTGGGTATCCTCGGGCAGGGGTTGGTTGCGCACGAACTGAAGGTGTTCTCCTGCCACGTTAATAAGGCAGAGCCTAAAGGCCTCATCGAAGCCAACGACCCGACCCTGCAGTAAGTTACGGCCGGCAAGGGAATAACCCGCCGGATCGAGCCGAAGCTTGGCCAGAACCGCTCGGGTACTGCCCTGGATCGCTACCTGACCCTGATCGAGGACCACCATGGTGGCGCACAGTTGGGCGACTTCGTCAGCAAGGTGACTGACATACAGTATGGGAATATCCAGGGCCTCCGTGATGCGCCGCAGATAGGGAAGAATTTCCGCCTTTCGGGCCGGGTCCAACCCCGTGAGCGGTTCATCCAACAGCAACAGCCTGGGTTGGGCCAGCAGAGCTCTGGCGAGGGCAACTCGCCTGGCCTCGCCTCCGGACAGGTCGGTACTCTGACGTTTGAGTAGGTGCCCGAGGTCTAGGGTGTCTACGATGCTGTCTCGGTGAAGCACTCCGTCGCCGCTGGCCACGGATGGCGCGCGCTGTTCGGCAAAATCCAGATTGCCCGCGACGTTAAGGTGGTTAAACAGCCGGTTATCCTGAAAGACGAAACCAACACCTCGCCGTCTAGGCGCCAGCCACTGACCTTTACCCTGCCAAATTTGTTCTCCGTAGCGCACGGTACCCAAACACGGCTCTAGGCCCGCAAGGCACCGAAGCAGGGTGGTTTTACCGCTACCGCTGGGCCCGAAAAGCGCGGTTGCGCCGGAGCTAACGCGCAGCTCAACGTCGAGCTTGAAGTCCGCACGGGCAGCTTTGATGTTTATCTGCAGCATTTAGGACAGTCTCAGCGGTGAGCGTCGGTTCAGGGTGTAGACCAGGATGAGCACAATGAAGGAGAAAGCGAGGAGCAGCCCTGATAAAAAATGGGCCTGATCGTAGTTCAGGGTCTCCACCTGCTCGTAGATGGCAATGGAAATAACCCGGGTCTCTCCCGGGATATTCCCACCCACCATAAGGACGATGCCGAATTCCCCCAGGGTATGTGCAAAGGTCAGAACAAGGGCGGTGAGATAACCGCCGCGGGCCAGGGGCAGCACGATATTCCAAAAAGTATCCATCGGCCCTGCACCCAACAGGGTAGCGGCTTCGATGGGTCCCTTGCCCATTTGGGAGAAGGCATGGGTCAGAGGCTGCACCATAAAGGGCAGCGAGTAGACCATGGATGCGATGACCAGCCCGTGAAAGGAGAAAGCCAGCGTGGTGTCCGTGACGGTCAGCCAGGCTGATCCCAAGGGATTGCTAGGGCTGAATAGCAGCAGTAAGTAGAAGCCGATCACCGTTGGCGGCATCACCAGGGGCAGTGCCGTGATGGCCTCAATGACGGGGCGAAGAGGATGGCTCGTATGGGCAAGCCACCAGGCTAGAGGCGTTGCCAGGATGGCCAACAACGCCGTGGTGATTAGTGCTAGCTCAAGGCTGAGCCATATGGCAGGAAGCTCTGACAAGGTCTATATGCGTCCCCGAATCCCAGTGCTTGAGCCTTAGGCTGCTGGCTTGCGAAACTTGAGGGTCATGCGGTTGGATTCCCCAATGGCGCGCATGGCTGCTGCGGCCTCGGGCTTGTCCCGGCTGCCCATCAAACTGGGCGGCAGTCGCCAGACGATATCCTCTTCCCCATGTTGGTCCTTAGGATTGGCATTGATGTCTGACTCACTCTCGTAAATAAAGCCAGCGGCCTCCATGCTCTGGATGACGAAGGCCGGCTTTAAATAACCGCGCGATCCGTTGGCCCAAGCGTCGGACATTTCGTCCCGGGCTGCGTGCTGGACAATACCCGCAATGCCGCCGGGCTTGAGTACCTTATGCGCATCGGCGATGGCCTGGGTTAAAAAGCCACCCTGGTCTTCAAAGCGCGCCAGGTTATGCATGGCGCGGATGAATAAGATTGCATCCGCTGAACCGGCCATCTCCTCGGGTATGGAGCCAAAGAGAACGGCATCGACCTGGGCGCTGTGACGGTCGCGCCACCCCTCAGCGATCGCTGTCCAATCCGTGGTCCAAGTCGCCAGTTCGGCGATCCGCTCCGCGCTGATAAAGCCAAACAGGGGCCATATGTTCGCGGGGTAATTTGCACCAACGAGCTTCCCCTCTGGGCCTAGCGCGGGCAGGAGAATTTTGCTGTACCAGCCACCGCCAGGTAGCGCTTCGACCACCGTCATGCCGGGCTCGATGCCAAAAAAAGCGAGGGTTTGCTCGGGATTTCGATACGGGTAACGCGCTTTCACCTCATCTGGCTGGGCGGCTAAGATGTCACCGAGGGAGGCCGCTTCCTGGGCGTGTGCAGTGTGACCATGATGGTCCCCGTGGCTTAGCGCGGCGAAGAGGAGCGTCGAGGCAAAAAGAAGTAGGTGTCTCATGGTGATTTCCTTATCAAAGAGGTCAGGCTCTGCCGATGGTACGTGAATTCCGCCACTAATGAACTTGTGCGAGGGCTTCTCCGACGATTGAAGCAATGGACTTGATATCCTGTTCTTCTGAGGTGAATGCAGGCCCGAATTGAACGGTATCTCCGCCCCATCTGACATATAGCCCAAGCTCCCAGCAACGTACGCCAATCTCAAAGGGCCGAATGAGGGGGTCTCCATCTCGAGGGGCTATCTGCAGCGCGCCCGCCATGCCGAAGTTACGAATGTCGGTGATATGCGGTTGTCCACGGAGGCTATGTAGGGTGCGCTCCAGCACCGGTGCCAGGCGCTGGGCTCGGCCCACCATATCGTCGTCTTCAAAGACATCCAGTGCCGCCAAAGCCGCAGCACAGGCCACGGGGTGTGCAGAATAGGTGTAGCCATGGGGCAACTCCACCATGTGTTCGGGTAGATTCGCCTCCATGAAGGTCTGATAAATTTCCTCCCGCGTGACCACCGCCCCCATGGGGATGACGCCATTGGTGAGGCCCTTTGCCAGGTTGATCATATCGGGCACCACGCCGAAAGCGTCGGCGCCAAATGCGGTCGCGCAGCGGCCAAAGCCGGTGATGACCTCATCGAAGATCAGCAGTATGTCGTTTTCATCGCAGATTTGTCGCAGCCGCTGGAGATAGTTCTTCGGCGGCACGATCACGCCAGCAGACCCGGACATAGGCTCAACGATGACGGCTGCGATATTCGATGCGTCGTGCAGCATGACAAGTTGCTGCAGGTGGTCGGCTAGATCAGCCCCACTCTCGGCCTGGCCCTTGGTGAATGCGTGATCCGCCTGTAGCGTGTGCGGTAAATGGTCGGCTTCGCCTAGGTTACCGAATAGTTTTCGGTTAGCTCCGATACCGCCAATACTCGTGCCGGCGAAGTTGACACCGTGATAACCCTTATGGCGTCCAATGAAGCGTGTCTTGCTGGGCTGCCCCTTCATACGCCAGTAGGCGCGGGCAATTTTAAGGGCGGTATCCGCACACTCCGAGCCAGAGTTGGTAAAAAACGCATGGTTTAAATTGCCTGGTAGCATTTGAGTCAGGCGGTCGGCCAGTGCCGTTGCCCCGGGGTGGCTGAACTGGAAACCCGGTGCGTAGTCCATGGTGCCTAACTGTGCGGCGACCGCTGCGGTGATCTCCGGCCGGTTATGTCCATAGCCGCAACACCAAAGACCTGACATGCAGTCAAAAATCTTGCGGTCGTCCGGGTCAAAGAAGTGGCAACCGTCGGCTCTCACCATGATCCTGGGATCTTTGTGGAATTGGCGATTCGCCGTATACGGCATCCAGTGGGCTGCCGTGGTCTGTGCATTTGCGCGTTGTTTCATCACGTTGTCTGACCTTTTCTCTGCATCATCAAATTCATGTCATCAGGTCCTGAGCCGCTGCTAAGAATACAGCAAGCGGGAGGCTATTGCCCTTGCAGTCCGTTGGGCATCGTTACAGACTGCTGCTCCAACCAGAGGCCGGAGGAGCGCATCATGATGAAGTTAGATCGTCAAGGGGACGTTTTTACTTTGACCCTGGACGCCGGTGAGAATCGCTGGAATACGACCTTTGTTCGGGCCTTTGCCGAAGCCCTTGATGAGGTGGAGGCTTCCACCGGCCCCGCAGCCTTGGTGACCGCCTCTGCCAGTGAAAAATTCTTCTCTAACGGCCTAGACCTCGAGTGGGTCCAACAGCCGGATGCTTTCCCGGAAGGGGGAGACCGTGAGGTATTTGGATCCGAGTTTATGGCGTTGATGGGCCGCATCATCACCCTGCCGGTACCCACCCTCGCCGCCGTAAACGGCCATGCCTTCGGTGCCGGATTTATGTGCGCGCTCTGTCATGATGTTCGACTGATGCGAGCGGATCGCGGCTTCATGTGCGCCAACGAGATGCAGCTGGGCATGCGTATTCCGAAACCAGAACTAACGCTGTTTCGCCACAAACTGCCCATGTCCGCATTTTTTCAAACCGTTCAGCTCGCCAAACGCTGGACCGGCCCTGGGGCGCTGGAGGCTGGGTTTGTCGAGTCGATTGCGGAGCAGGAGGTTCTGCTCGAAAACGCGAGGGCGCGTGCCGCAGAGCTTGCGCCCCTCGCGGCAAACCGGGCCAATTTCGGCGGCCAAAAAGAGGCGCTATATGGGGAAAACGCCATTATTAATAGCGCGCACGGCCCAGCGCACCTGCTCAAGCACTCCGAGCAGTTCGACCATTAGGCTGAGGGATATCGTTAGACTCGGACAGCGTCGTCGGTGCTGCGAATTACCTTCCCTGCGCGAGTACCCAGCAGCTCGTCGTTCTCTAGGATGAGAGCGCCATTGCATAGCGTGGCTCGATACCCCTCGGCACGCTGAATAAACCGGCCAGCGCCACCTGGGAAGTCATAAACGAATTCAGGCATTTGCTCGCTGAGCCGGGCCAGGTCGATCACGTTAATGTCCGCTTTCATGCCCACGGCCAGACGTCCTCGGTCTTGGATATTCAGTATTCTGGCGGGTGCCGAGGTAATACGCCGCACGGCTTCCGCCAGGGAGTAGACCCCGGTATCCCGATGCCAGTGCGATAGGACAAAGGTAGCCCAGCCGCAGTCCATGATCTGGCCCACATGGGCACCCGCGTCTCCCAGGCCTGGGAGTGCCCAGTCAGTCTTAATTAAATCCTCGAGATGGTCTAGATTAGGGTTGAACAGACGCAGCGTGAACAGCGCCTTGCCGTCGCTCTCGCGCATCATGCGCAGCCAGGTTGCTGCCGGATGTTCGCCTGCCTCTCGGGCCAGGGCGGCCAAGCAGCCCTCGCCACCCTGTACATAATTGGGTTTTGTACCATCTCCCATCCAGAACAGACGTCCGAACAAATCCGCATAGCGCGCGGGGTCGGCTTCGCTAGCCGCCTCGGCCTCGCTAATGAGCGCCGCCATGGTGCCGGGGTCGTTAATGGCCGCGAGGCGATCAGCAAAAGGCTGAGCAAAGAGCGCCTTCCATTCGGGGCTCTTGATAAAGAGCGCATTGTGCAGGCTGCTCACAAAGCCGCCGCTACGAGGAATAGTTACTGCATTGATATCCAGCCCCTCAGCGTCGCGCATGCTGCCAATATTTTCTTTTAGGAAATCGCTGAAGCGGCTGTCTGCGCCGGCACCGGCGCTGAACAGCACCCTTGCTCCGGCTCTGGCTTTGTCCCCGATGAGCTGAATCTCACTATGATGATCCGTTTCAAAGTTCATCACCCCCTGCATCAGACCGCCTTGATCGCCAACGCCCTTGGCGATGGCCAGTAACTCATCTGGCTGGGCGTGGGTGCCGGGGACATGACGTCCATCAGGCAGATAGTGGCCGAGGTAGCGGGAGGTTGAAAAACCTAGCGCCCCCTCCGCAACAGACTGTGCGGCTAGGTCGGCCAACTGTGTGAGTTCTTCCGGTGAAGGGCTGTCGTCAACGCTGCGTTCTCCCATGACATAAAATCGCAGGGCGCAGTGGCCAACGAGGCCACCTACGTTGATGGCCGGCTTCAAATTTTCCACGGCATCCAGATAGCCCCCATAACCTTCCCAGTCCCAGGGCAGTCCGTTCAAGATCGCGTCTTTGGGAATGTCCTCTACAGTTTCCATCATGCCCGCTAGAAACTCCCGGTCCGCGGGTCTGCATGGGGCGAAGGTGACGCCACAGTTGCCCAATAGCGCGGTAGTCACGCCATGCCAGCTCACTGGAGTCATCATGGGGTCCCAGCCGATCTGCGCGTCCAAGTGGGTGTGCAAATCTATGAACCCTGGCGTTACGATCATGCCCGCGGCATCTATCTCTTTTTTTGCAGAACCCTCTACGTCGCCCAACGCAGTAATGATGTCGCCGCAAATGCCTAGATCGGCGAAGACAGGCTCGCTGCCGCTTCCGTCCACTAGCCGCCCACCTCGAATGATGATGTCGTACTCCATTCTTCTCCCCTCGCGCTTTGTTGATCAGGCTATCGACAGTTGGCGATAGCTCCAAAGCTCGTCATCTTGACAGCTCGTTTTTTTGTTGTATACGCTCCCGGAGGTGAGGGCGGCAGCCTAAAAGATCAGCGAAGAGAGGTTGCATGGCCATAGCGAATGAGCACATTACACACTATCGTGAGCATGGATTCGCCGTGGTGGAGAATTTCCTGGCTCCAGCGCTCTTGGCGGCAGCGCGTGAAGAAATCGAGGCTTTGTTACCCGGTTGGCTCGACTATGCCGACAATCCTCAAGCCCCAAAACCGGACCATTGGAATGAGCCAGGGCGCTCTCGACGCACCCTGCGTTTCCCGTTTGTGGGCCGGGCACTCAACGACATCACGCTGCATCCGGATCTCCAGGACTTTGCCAAGCTCATGACCGGGGGCGAAGACATTGTCTGTGAACAGTCTGACTTGACCTATAAGTGCCGGGGGCACTATGCAGACAGTGAACAGGTCATGCACCTGGACTATATGAATCACACCTTGGTCTATCCGCCGGATCTGCCAAAGTACTGGCAGACGGCTTTCCTGCTCTACTATTCCGATGTATCCATTGATCAGGCACCTACGGCTGTAACCTCCTGGCAGGCGTATCGCGATGAGCTTCTGTGGCCCGCAGCGCATACTCGAGATGAACGTCCAGCGCTGTACGACAAGGAGGTCAAGGTGACCGTGCCGGCAGGGTCGCTTCTCGCCTACAGCATGCGCACCTTTCATCGCGGCACTGCCTTTCAGGCCGACGGTGCCCGAGTTGGCCACTTCATTAGCTATGCCCCGAAAAATCCAAGGTGGATGGGTATTGTTGGGTGGCCAGAGCAGGGCGTGCATGCCGGATTCGCAAGCTGGATGGTCCAAGCTTCGCCCGCTGAACGAGCATTGGTGGGTTTTCCCGACCCCGGCGACCCCTATTGGACTGAGGAAACCCGGGCTGGCGTGGCGGCGCGCTTTCCTGGCATTGATCTGTCCGTCTACTAAAAAGAATAACTAAAAAAAGGAATGTTCGGATGGTGATTTATGGCGTCGGGATTTTGGCGGCCTCTCTGCTGGGCGGAAATGCGCTGGGCAACCTCATCGGGCAACTTATGGGCATCGATGCCAACGTCGGGGGCGTAGGTATCGCCATGCTGCTGCTGCTAGGCCTAACCTCATTGCGTGCCCCAGGTTTCAGCCTCGGTCCAATGAGCGCCCAGGGCATCAGCTTTTGGAGCGCAATGTACATTCCCATCGTTATTGCTATGGCGGCGAAGCAAAACGTGATTGCGGCAGTATCCAGTGGCCCCATGGCGCTGTTGGCGGGGGTGGCCGCCGTAACCGTCTCCTTCCTTGCCATACCCCTAATAGCTAGGTGGGGGTCCGGGGCGGTTGAGGATGCGGAGCAGGCGTAATGGACATACCGTTATGGCGGTTTGGGGAAGCCCTAACCGCCGGTTTGATCAGTCATGCACTGCTGACGGCCTTCGTCGTTGTGGCGCTCATTACCTGGGTGGCCGACTGGATGTCAAAGACCTTCACGCGGGGGCGCCTGCATGGAAGCGCCATTGCAATCATCATCGGCCTGCTGTGTGCCTATCTGGGGGGGTGGTTGACCGGGGGGAATAAGGGCCTTGCGGATATCAGCCTGTTTGCCGGGGTGGGCCTGCTGGGTGGCGCCATGTTTCGGGATTTTGCCATCGTGGCCACGGCCTTTGGCGCACAGCCCGCCACGCTGCGAGAAGCGGGTGCAGTCGGCGCATTCTCTGTGGTGTTCGGGGTGGTTTTGTCTTTTTGCACCGGCGCCTCAGTGGCCGTTGGTTTCGGCTACACCGACGCAGTTTCTGTTGCCACCATCGGGGCGGGCGCAGCCACCTATATCGTTGGGCCGGTGACCGGCACGGCGCTTGGAGCATCAAGTGATGTGATTGCCCTCAGCGTGGCGGCTGGGCTAGTGAAATCCATACTGGTTATGGTTGGCACGCCGTTGGTGGCCAGATTCATCGGATTAACCACGCCTCATGCCGCCATGATTTATGGCGGCTTAATGGGGACCACGAGCGGCGTGGCTGCTGGACTAGCGGCTACGGATGCGCGCCTGGTGCCCTACGGGGCGATGACGGCGACCTTTTACACAGGGGTGGGCTGTCTGCTAGCTCCGTCAATCCTGTACCTGATGGTTCGCAGCCTGCTCTAGGGCGGGCTAACGCGCTTGCCTTCAGAACGATACCTTATGCCCTCGGCAGGCCGTCCTGAGCGCTCTCCTGAGGCTGATGATTGCTCGAAGAATCGGCTCTGATCAAAAATGACATCGATATCTACGAGTTGATCACTGACAAGCGTCAGGGTGTCAGGCTCATTGAATGTTGGGTAGGCCCCGCAGGCCTCGCCAGCGTCACAAACCAAACCATCGTTATCCATATCGGAGCCGACAACCAGTTCATAGGTGCCGTCAGGCACGCTCCCAAAGTCGAGGCCATAGGTGCCGTCATCGGGCTGATACAGCTCGATCTGCGACAGCACCTCGCCGGTTTCCGAAACAATCAGGAGCGCGAACAGCAAGCCCGCGCTGGCGTCGAAGCTGTTGGATGTGACGCGGAGGCTGACCGGTATCTCACGCGGTCCGGTCGAGGCATCGATATTGATATTGGTGGTGAAGGACCCCGGCGCTAGGGTGCTGCGATCCGCGATCACGCTGTATCGTCCCAGGCCATCGTCGTCCGTGCTCTCCGTTTCGATGGTCAACCAGTCTGCGGTCTCGGTCACCCCATTGATTGTGATCGTCCCGTCGCCGCTGTTGCCCAATAACAGGCTTTTCTGGGTCTGGGTTAGGCCGAAGGAAATGTTGCCTGGATTGATCTGAAGCGAGGGGGGAAGGGGCTCAAGAACGCCGTCCACCAAATCCCGCGCTGCAGTCACTGCCTTGTAGGCATCGATCACCCCCCAGCCAAAATCGTCATCGCGACCCGGTTCGCCTAAGTCGTTGGTGATGCGTCCCTCCTCCAGTAGACGATCAAAATTCGCCGGGGAGAGACTTGGGTTGACGGCCTTCATCAGCGCGGCAATACCAGCCACGTGGGGGGTAGCCATAGAGGTTCCCTCGTAGGCGCGGTAGCCGTAGGTGGTGGTGCTTTCGCGATCATCGCCGATGGTGCTCAAGATACCGTCAGGGATACCGTCTTGGTCCACATCCTGTCCAAAGTCGCCTCCCGGCGCCGCGATGTCTAGCGTCGAGCCATAGTTGGAGTAACCGGCGAGTCTATTATTTTGGTTGATCGAGGCTACCGAGATCACGCCGGGGTAGGAGGCGGGATAGTCACCCCGGGGAAGACCATCGTTACCTGCGGCGGCAAAAATAATCGTGCCAGCCTCTACGGCGGCGGAGATGGCGTCCTCTTCAGCGCTGGAATATCCGCCGCCGCCCAAACTCATATTGATAATGTCTGCCGCTTGATCGGGGACCTCGCCGCTCTCATTACTCAGCCCCGCCGCGTAGCGAATAGACTGGATCAGATCAAAGGTGCTCCCGCCATAGAGGCCTAAAACGCGAATTGGCATGATCCTGGTTTGCCAGGACGCACCAGCGATCCCCATGTTGTTGTTGCTCTCTGCGGCGACGATGCCGGCGACGTGGGTCCCGTGAAAGGTACTGCTGCCATCGCCTAGGCCCAAGTCGCCATCGTCCTCCGGATCGCTATCGAAGCCGTCGTCATCCCGAGCATTTTCTGGGTCGCTGATCATGTCATAGCCGCCCTCAATCTGATTGGCCAGGTCAGGGTGCTGAGCCAGGATGCCCGTATCGATAACGGCCACGCGCACGTCAGCGCTGCCGGTGGTGATATCCCAGGCCTCGGGCAGCCGAGTGTGGGGATGATGCCACTGCTCCACATAGAGCGGGTCGTTGGGCACTAACCGTCGCTGACGCAAGAAGTTGGGTTCTGCGGCGTCAACATCAGCGCGACGTGCTAACGCCTTGATCGCCCAGATGGTCTCGCGGCGGAGAGCCTGGGCGCTGGGCGGCGCTGAGGCCTGAGGTGCGATCATATTGGGCGTGACATCCCGAATGAGCGCCCGGCGCTGGTCGGCGGAGCCAAAGGTCACCAAGTGCGTGCGACCCGCCTTAGAACCCGCCGCCGAGCGATGCACCAGCATCCCCCTTGCCTCCAGCCAGCCCAGGGTCTTGCTGTTATTTGAGGGGCTCTCAGCCAGTTGCACAATGGCCTGATTGGGTACGAAGCGGTGAAAACTCGATAGGGTGGACGTGCTTTGTAATATCCGTGTGCCCACGTTCAACACGTAGTTGGAGGCTCCAGCAAACGAGTAAACGCGAATGAAGTAGTCCCCAGCGGTATCAATGTCGATGGTCTCGGTATTGCCTATGCCCAATGAGTCGGCGACCAGGTTTTCGTCGCTGTCGAAAACCTCCACATCTAAGTCCGCAAAGTCCTCTGCTATCGTCAACACGATCTGGTCACCGGCCTCTAGAAAAACATTATAAAAGTCATCGTCACCGTCCGAATAGGAGTTACCTTGCTGGCCCGAAAATGGAGAGTTAGCGTAGCCCCCCACTAACCCCGGCGAGAAAATAAGCTGGGCCTCCTGTATTGAGTTGTTGGAGACCGGGGAGGTGTAGGTGTCGTTCAAGTCTGTGTCTACCTGGGTGCCCGGGGCGATATTGATATTGCCTTCGATGGTAGAAACGCCGTCACTATTTGACGCCTTGGTCAGGATAATGGAGAGCGGTACCGATTCGTTATCAAGGGTGTCCGCAAGCGTCAGAGTGGCGGTCAGCTGTCCATTGGTGAAGGCCGCCAAGTTGATGGTGACTGGCGTGCTTTCGCTATCCGTGACGGTGCCGGTCTCTGCAAGTTGATCAGTACTGCCATCTTCGTCGTCCACCGTTAGGGAGAAGGCGGCCCCGGACTCAGCGTTGACGACTGAAAAAAGGAAGCTAGCTTCATTTTCGGCGTTCACGATATCGCTCTCTGGAACAAGCGAGAAGCCCGATGGCGGCTCACGATCGATCACATAGGTTTCGCTGACGATCTCACCATTGATCCCGTCGCTGCTGCGTGCAAAAAATTGCAGGGTCGCGGTTTCGTTGATTGCGATGGAATCTGAATAAGTAGGTGAGCTTGTTGTTGGTGAAGTGCCGTCTAGGGTGAAGTAGAGGGTGGCGGACGCCTGATCGCTGCTCAGAGTAACAATCTGTGTGTCGGCATAGGTCCCGCCCGATACGGATGCGCTGGCCGTGGGCGGCGTCGCCGCAGGCGGTGTCGCCCCAGCAGGGGGCACCGTGGGCGCACTGCTGCCGCCTCCACCTCCGCCACCGCAGGCGGTGATTAAGGCGCCGATAAGCAGAAAGGCTGTGAAACGCTTTATAACCTGCATGCTGCACACCTCCTGACAAGTGACTGCTGATCGTGATCGTAAGGCCGTCGCTGCGTGATCCATCGGCTCTGCGCCTTCGGACTAGATAGCATATTTAAGGGGAGGATGCATATCGTAAGGACAGCATAGGTGCACTGGCGAGCGGTCTCTTCGCCTCCAAGCGATGAAACGAACAGGGCTTACTCAACGAGCAGGCCCCCGGTCTCAGGCGTCGTGCAGGTACCATCGCGTACCACAGATATCCACCTGTTGATCGCTTACGTAGCAACCTCGGAGTCGGGCCTCCCGCAGCACGGCCTCTCGGTCGGCTACGATGATATCTAGGCCGCCAAGGCCAGGTCCGCGACCGTCGTTTGCCGTGACGAACCTTAAGCGGGCATTGTTCATGGCAATCGTCGGATGCCCGTCTTGGTCCTCAACGGGTAGGTGAGTTACGGATCCCCACAGATCGGCCAAAGCCTGAGGGTCTTCTCCCTGGAGTTCAACGCCCACCATATCCACCGTGATGTCCTGCCGGACCTTATCCTCCCAGCCTGTGCCACCCACGGGCATCCAATGGCCGCTGAAGTCCTCATGGGTGTCATATTCATACTCAAGAAAGGCGGCCTTGAGATCCCCCGGGTGAAGCTGGCATCCCCACCACGTATCCCGCGAGTATTCATGTGCAACCCGAACGCCGTTATCCAATGCGCGCTGTCGCAGCGCGTCGAACTCGGGCTTGCTGTCGATGTGGGTAATGACCATATAGCCGCCGTCGCCGCCACGTCGCTCTAAGTAGCGTCCGCCAGCCGTATTCGGCTGTATGGGAGCAACGACCTCTAAAAAGTTTCGGCCTATGGCCATTAAATTGTTTTCAAGACCGAAGGCTCCCACGCCCGCATCGACATAGCAGCTGTTGATGCCTAGGATGCCTCGCAGGTCGGGCAGCACGTCTTCCAGCTTGTTTGCGACCAGGCAGATCTGCCTGAGTTGAATGGTCATCTCTCTCTCCTGTTTTCCCTGATGTGTTATTCGTGCGAGCCGAAGCTTCCCGTGCGCGGTGGCAGGGCAGTAAATTCTCCCTCGCGTTTCTCGGCTCTGGCCTGCATGGCTTCCTGCATTTCTTGGGCCTGCATCATGGACGCATTCCAGATCGCCACATAGTCCAGGGTGTCCGCAGTGCTGTGATCCTTTGAATAATTAATCATGCGCTTGCAGCCATAAACCGCCAGCGGGGCCTTGCCGGCTATTTCTCGGGCGATTTCAAATACACCTGCCAGCATGTCGTCTTGGGATGGGTAAATTTTATTGATCAAGCCCGTGGCTAAGGCCTCTTTGGCAGACAGGCGTCGACCGGTGTAGGCCATCTCCCTAACCAGGCCCTCGGGCATCTGTTGCACCAGCCTGGGGAAAGTGCCGACATCTGCGGTCATGCCAATGTTCACCTCGAAGATGGTAAAAAACGCGTCTGCGGTGGCGTAACGCATATCGCAGGCGGTCGCCATGTCTAAACCGCCGCCCACGCAGCCCCCTTGAATCGCCACTAGAATCGGCAGCCGGCAGGCTTCCAAGGCGTTGAAGGTGGCTTGGGTTTGACGCGCAGTATCGTAAAAGGCAGCGCCGTGACGAATTTTGTTGCGACGGGCTTCTTCTTCGCTCTCAGGCTTACGCCGCGCGAAGGCCCCGAGATCCATACCGGCGGAAAAGACCGGTCCGGTAGAGGAGATCACGATCACTCGCGCCTTGGCATGATCATCAATATCCTGAACGACCTTGGGTAGGTCAGACCAGAAAGAGGGAATCATGCTGTTGCGCTTTTCCGGGCGATTAAGACAGATATGCGCGATATTGTTTTCGATGCTCAGATCAAAGCATTCAAAGCGTTCTTGATTCATGGATCCCCCGATGACCATGCGGCTGCCAGAACGTTCGCCGCTTTGCGTATGGAGTGCAAGTATAGATAAGCCCGACCGTTAGCCCAAGGACCTCCCTGGCCTGGTTCGGGCTAGCCGCCAAACAGCAGGCCGTTGAGGTAGCGCCCCGGGACCAGGGTAAAGGCTCCGGCGATCAATATGCCCCCGAGGTAAACGCCGAGCATATTTGATCGATGGGTCCGATGGTCACCGGCCTTCGCTGCGAAGTAGGCGCGGGGGACGCTATAGATGACCAGCACGCTCAGCAAGTGAATGGCACCAAAGTGGCTCAGGAATTGGGGACCCACCTGAGCCTCAATAAAAAGGGTGATCAGGGCAGTAACCAGCATCAACGACATATAGGCTTTGCCCAGCAGGCGATGCATTGGACTGCCCTTGGGTCGAAGCAGGAGCCAGGCGCCCAACACGGCCGCAGGAAGGACCGTAGCCAGGTGCCCATAGATCAAGGTCATTTGCAAAGTTGGCTGCAAAGTCATTGTCAGTGTGGACTCCCCGGCTCGGCTGCTCCCTCGGACGCTACCAGGGATTGGGGTGATTTGCGAGACGCCGGGAGCGTGCTGAGCAGGGCATATGTTTCTTCCGGTCGAGGCCTGTGGTATTACCATGCCCGGACAACGCGAGAGCACTTAGTAATCAGGAGGCAAGAGAGATGGCGGATCAGATAGATACAGGAACACAGGATTTACTGGCGGAGCTGGATGAGGGCGTGCTGACGCTCACCCTCAACCGACCCGAGGCCCGCAATGCGATGTCAGGAGACATGACCGCAGCGTTGGCGGCGCAACTCGCGTCAGCGGAACTCGACTCGGCAGTCCGAGCGATCATTATCACTGGCGCCGGCAAGGGATTTTGCGCTGGCGGCGACGTCAAGGGCATGGCGTCCAAGGGTGATGGCACGGTTGGAGACAATACGATCGACGGTGCGATCCATCGGCAGCGCGTCAATCAACGTGCCACGGCGGGCAAGCTCTACAGCATGCCGAAGCCAACGATTGCCGCACTGCCCGGCGCGGCGGCGGGAGCGGGTTTGTCCTTAGCCCTGGCCTGCGACCTGCGGGTTATGGCGTCCAATGCCATCATGACGACCGCCTTCGCCAGAGTTGGTTTTTCTGGGGACTATGGCGGCACGTTTTTCATGTCCCAACTTGTTGGCACCGCCAAGGCACGAGAGCTTTACTTCCTGTCTGATCGAGTAAGCGCAGAGCAGGCGCTTAGTCTGGGTCTGACCAACTGGGTCTGCGAGCCTGAGGAGCTGGGTGCCAAGGCCATGGAAATCGCGCGACGCCTGGCCACAGGGCCCACGGTGGCCTACCGCTACATGAAGGAGAACTTCGCCCGGGCAGCAAGTTCAGGCGATGTAGACGACTGCCTGGATTTAGAGGCAACGCATCATATTCACTGTGGCCAGACCGATGACCACAAGAATGCGACCAAGGCGTTTGTTGAGAAACGCGAGCCTGTCTTTACCGGCCGTTAGACGATGAGCTGGGGGGCGCTGCCCCTCAGTCAACGGCCTCGACACGAGCCGGTACAGACTTATGCCACGGGGTGCCGACAAAGGCATCCTTCTGGCTTGAAACCGTGAGCTCGTTGGGTGAGGTCCCGGTTTGCTGCTGCACGCCGTATTCGTCGGGGTAGGTGAGGCCCATGCCGTTGGGCAACGAGATAAAGCCTCGCTGCATGCGGTCGTTGAGGGAGACGAGCGCCGGCATGGCGCCAGCCTCCGTTGTGATTTTGGCTGAGGAACCTTCCCCCAAGTTGAGTCTCGCGGCATCGTCGGGGTGGATATGCAGCGCCCCCGACTGATCCTTTCGGCTCCACGCCGGGTTCCGAATAATGGTATTCGCCGTGAAGTCCCTGCGCTCGCCTGCGGCAAGCAGGAAGGGGAAATCAGCGCTGGTCTCCTGGGGTTCTTGTTCGTTCAAGGTGGCAGCCACCTCGAGCAGCTCCGGCAGATCCAGATTGACCCTCCCGCCAGGCAGCCGCTGCCACATCTGATCGTAATTTTCCCGGGCATAGATCATGCCGCTGGGACTGGAAATAATGCCGTCAAACAGTGCTTCCCCCAAAGCCATGCCCTCTCCGCTAAAGCCAGCCTGTTCAACGGCCGTGCGATGGGTAGCCGCGAAGCTATGGCATAGCGCCCATAAGGCTGCGCCATTTTGCATGCCCTCGGGCAGCGTCTGACCAAGCGTCCTATAGAGCAGGCCTGGTCCGATGGCACCCAGGGCAGGCTCAGCGGCGAGTTGGCGAAAGACATGGTCGCGAAAACCGTCTCGCCCCTCAGCATCCAGGACGGCCATTAGCTCTTCAACAATGCCCTCTGGGACAAGGTCTAGGGCCTGGGCCAAGCGCCAATAAATCTCAGCCTCGTCTAGCGGGCCCTCGGGGGCTTGAAATAGGGGCTTACGCAGGTGAAACATATTGTCCGGGAATTCTGCGCTGAAGAACGTGGCTTCGGCTTTTTCATACTGGCTGGTGGCCGGCAGCACGTAGTCTGCCTGCAGCGCGGTCTCGGTCATGGCGACGTCGATACACACACTCACATCCAGGTGGCGCATGGCCTTGCGCCATAAACTGCTCTCCGCCAATGAGTGCACCGGGTTCCCTGAATCAATGATCATGGCGCGATACCGGTTCGGATGATCTGCTAGCACCTCTGTGGCGACGTCGTTACAGGGCACGAGTCCATTGATGAGCCGGCTACCCAAGACGGGGCTGACGCCGGTTTCCTTGCCGCCGGCAAGGTTTGCCAGAGTGAGGGGCAAGAAGTGGGTGCCTGGACGCCCGAAGTGGCCGGTCAACAGCCACAGCAAACGCTGCAGATAGCTGACCAGAGTCGAGTGGCGATTCATTTGAATACCCAGGTCTTCAAGGAGCGCCACGCTTTCTGCGTCCGCGATCAGCCGCGCCGTTGATCTGATTACCGCTTCGTCGATACCTGATTTTTCTGCACAGTCGGTAACGTCCACCTCGATGAAGGTTTCGCTGACTGAAACCAGACCTTCGGCGTGTTCTGCAATCCAGGCATGATTGATCCGATCCTCCTGCACCAGGGTCGCGATCATCCCGGCAAGCAGCCAAGCATCTCGCGCAGGTCTGACCGCAAGGTGAATGTCCGCCAAGTCGGCCGTCTGGGTCCGCTTGGGGTCGATAACGATCAGCGTTCGGTCGGGGTTCTTGGCGATGTCACGAAGGGTCGCTCGGGCACGGCTGATACCGTGGGACTGCCAGGGATTTTTGCCCAAAAAGATGACGACTTGCGCATGTTCAAAGTCACCGTGATTCCAGCCGCCCAACATCCGGTCAGCCACCCAAAATTCGCCGGTTTTTTCCTGGGCGAGCGCATTGGACCGATAGCGGACGCCCAATGGCTGGATAACGGTACGCGAATAGCCTCCACCCAGATGATTTCCCTGACCACCGCCGCCATAGAAAAATATTTTGTCGCCGCCAAAGTCGTTTTTGACCGCCTCTAGCTTGGCTGCGATCTCGCCGAGTGCAGTATCCCAGTCCACGGCATCATAACCACCGCTGGCGTTTCGGCGCATGGGGCTAAGCAGCCTATCTGCACGATTCTGATAGTAGTTGAGGCGTGAGGCCTTGTTGCACAGATAGCCCTGTGAAATGGGATGGTCATCATCGCCCTTGATGCGCACGATTTCTGTCTGCTGCTCATCGAGCTGCACCTTAATGCCGCAATTTTGCGAGCAAAGAATGCATGCACTGGTCTGCCACGCGGTTGGCGCTTCACTCATGGTACGGTGCCTCACCTAAGTTTTGAGTCTCTGCACGGGAATACTCCGACAATCGTGGCGCATTGGGAAGAGGCGCCCGGAGAACCCGTATGAGATCAGAAACAGAGAGGTAGAACTCCTAGGGTGATAGATAACCCCAACGGATGATGATGTTCTTTGCGCGCTCGCTCCGCAGGTAGTCGGCAAAGGCTCGGCTGGCTTCTGGATTGCGCCCGGACAACAGGATCGAGGCGTTCTGTAAAATCGGGGTATGCAGGCGCGTCGGCAGCGGGAGAACATCAGACGCGCATCGGTCGTCCGGATCCCTGTTGTTCAGCAGGGCGTTCAACTGGGCGCGGGCAATGAGACCTGCATCTGCATTGCCGGTGGCGACCATGGAGAACGTCTGACCAATGTTTTCTGCGCGCACGATGCGCCCCTCGAGTTCTGACGAGAGCCCCAGCTGATCAATGGCCTGACGGGCAGCCATGCCATATGGCGCGAGTTCAGGTACCGCCACGGCGATGCGTTCACTCTGGGAAAGCCACGCCGTTATTTGTTCCTCAGCCGGGGGACGGCCTAGTGTTGCTTGATCGACCAAGGCGCAGGGGGTGCGTTCATTTGGCCGCCACAGCACAAGTTGGCCCACCGCGTAGGTAAAGGGACGCTGGCTCAAGCCCTCTGCATGCAGGCGCTGAGGTCTAACGTGGTCTGCAGCCAGCAATAGATCAAACGGCGCGCCCTGTTTGATCTGTGCATAAAGCTTGCCCGTGGAGGCAGCACTCAGGGTAATAGGGTGAGTGCTTACGCTAGCGTAATCCTCGACCAGAACCCTCAGCGTGGGTACGAAATTACTGGCTACGGCAATGCGGAGTGCATCCGGCGCGGACCTGGTGGTGCCCGGCCAAACTGTCAGGGTGGCCAGGGCCAGGGCTAGGAAAGCGGCTCTAGTGAGGGTTCGTGGGCGAAGTTTCTGGGTTATCATCGCAAACTGGTGGACCTATATGAGGTTCAGGAGTGGGCACATCAAGGCAAGAAGCATTAAAGCGAACTAGCATAAGAGGGGAGAGCATATGGCTGAAGCACAGAACCAAGCAACCGGCGAAAAAGAAAAATCTATGCGCACGGTGGCGCTAACGGCCCTGGGTGGCACCAGTATCGAGTGGTATGACTTCTTCCTTTACGGCACGGCGGCAGCGCTGGTATTTCCCACCCTGTTTTTCCCGGAGGATATGCCGCGCTACGTCAGCCTCATTGCCTCCTTTGGCACCTTCGCCGTTGGCTTTATCGCGCGGCCCGTGGGCGGCATCCTCTTTGGTCACTTTGGTGATCGGGTGGGCCGTAAACGAGCCTTGGTGGTCGCCCTGACCTTGATGGGTGTTGCTACAACCTTGATCGGACTGCTGCCTGGCTACGCCCTTGTCGGTCCTCTGGCACCCATTCTGTTAATTGTGCTGCGGTTTGCTCAAGGGCTCGCGGTGGGCGGACAGTGGGGTGGTGCCATGCTGTTGGTGACGGAAAATGCGCCTCCGGAGCACCGAGGTTTTTATGGTGCCTTCGCCCAGGCCGGTGCGCCCGTTGGGTTGATTTTGGCCAACCTGGCCTTTCTCGCGGTCACCGGGGGTTTATCAGACGACGCCTTTATGGAGTGGGGATGGCGGGTGCCCTTCGTGGCCAGCATCATCTTGATCGGCCTCAGTCTCTACGTGCAGCTGCGCTTAGAAGATACCGAGGCGTTTCGCGAACTGGCAGCGGCGAGTGAGCCAACCGAGGCGAAACCACGCTCTCCAGTGCTTAAGGCGCTGACCACCTATCCAAGGGAAATCACCTTGGCCGCGGGCTCCTTTCTTGGGGTCCAAGTGACCTTCTATATCTGTGTCGCCTTTATCATTGCCTACGGGACCAACCCGGATGGCCTGGCCATCGATCGGTCGGATATGCTGTTCGCGGTGCTGCTGAGTACCATGTTTCAGATTCCTGGGGTGTTCTTTTTCGCTTCCTGGTCGGATCGTCATGGCCGGCGCGGCATTTACAAACTCGGGGCGATTCTGACCGGGCTCTGGGCCTTCCCTATGTTTATGCTGATAGATACGGGATCCATTGTGCTCATCACGCTTGGGCTCACCGTGGGACAGACCTGTATTAGTATGATGTACGGACCTCAAGCCGCGCTCCTGACGGAATTGTTCAGCACCGAGGTGCGTTATTCAGGGGCCTCTCTCGGGTATCAATTGGGTGCCATTGTCGGCGGTGGTTTCGCACCCATCATTGCCACCGCACTGTTGGCGGCGACGAATGAAAATTCAATGGCGGTGGCGGCCTATATCGCGCTAGCGAATTTGATCACCTGGATATCGATTTCTCTGTTAAAGGAAAATCATCAGGTGGACTTAGACACGGTCCGCTAGCGCGCGGTATAAGCGCTGGGGCAAAACAGGCTATCGCTCAGCGGGTATCCAGGAACCCCTGGCTGATGGCCTGATTACTCGTCCAGGCCTGTGGAGAGTACTTGCTTAGCCGTGACGACGGGTCGGGGCCGCCACATAGCCCCGGGTCCAGCGCGAATCAACCTGAGGTTCATCGGTTTGTGTACCGGTGTCGATGAGCCGACGAGATAGCCGCATAGCCCTCTCATCCTAAAAATTCGCCCGGTAGGGAATTAAATAGTCATCCCTTTGCGGAAACAATGCGAGCCTATCCCCCGAGCGTGCGGAAATTTTGTTCAGCGCTGGCGGCGCGGGTTCGGAGCATCATGTCACGGAAACTTTTTGAAGAGTGGATCCAGATCGGCTCTCTCACCCTGATCGAAGCAGATGGTCATAGCCTGACCTTTGGTCAAGGCGAACCTCATGGGGTTATGCAGCTGACTCATCCCCGATCGCTTCAGCGCATATTACGCAATCCACAAATGGCCCTGGGAGAGAACTATATGCAGGGGGGGTGGACGGTGCCCGAGGGTCAGTCTCTGCACGATTTGCTCACCGTGATTAGGCTGAATTTGGAGGAACACGTTCGGCGACCGGGGGTCTGGTCCGGCCTGTTATCCAATGCCCTTGGCTCCTGGAATTCCGTGGCCACCAGTCTCCGCAATGTGCGCGCCCACTACGACCTTGATGAGAACTTGTTTAGGGCCTTCTTGGACCAAGAGCTTCATTATTCCTGTGCCTATTTCACTAGACAGCGCATGACCCTGGAGCAGGCGCAGGAGGCCAAGTGCAGGCATATTGCCTCGAAGCTATTGGTCTCGCCCGGGCATCGCGTCCTAGACATTGGCAGCGGTTGGGGCAGCCTCGCGATCTATCTCGCCACCCATCACGATGTCACCGTGACGGGTCTGACGCTCTCTCAGGAACAACTTCGGGTGGCTAGGGCGCGGGCTGCGGCAGCAGGGCTTGAGGACCGAGTCCGCTTTGAATTGCAGGACTATCGCCAACATCGGGGTCAATATGACCGCGTTGTTTCAGTGGGGATGCTGGAGCATGTGGGCAAGCAGAATCTGGGGCAGTATTTCAGTGCCTTGCGGGCTTTTTTAGCGCCGGACGGGGTCGCTATGGTGCACTCTATAGCGAATATGCAGGCTGCGGGTCGAGTGAATCCTTGGATACGCCGCTATATTTTTCCCGGCGGCTATATCCCGGATCTGGTGGACCTGGCCGCATCAGTACGCGGCTCTCGACTCAGGCTCACCGATCTTGAGGTATGGCGGGATCACTATGCGCAAACTCTCAGCCACTGGTTTCAGCGGTTTCAATATCATCGGTCACGCTTTTTAGCGGAGCGAGGTGAGGCATTTTGTCGTATGTGGGAGTTTTACCTGGCGCTGAGTCAGACCGCCTTTGAAGTAGGCGGCCTGGCGGTTTATCAGCTGCAAATTACCTCAGAGCAGGCAAGTCCTGTTCCTGTCACCCGAGACTATCTCTATCGGTGAGTGCCTGGTGGTCACCGGCTGTAAAATCGTTTCAGCGGAACAAGCACTTGGCCTATCCTGGGCGTACACGAAGCGAAGGGATAACAATCTTGGCGTCAACTGCTCAACCCAAGGCGAAGCTTAGGGATATTTGGCCTTCGCTGATCAACCAAGCCGAGGGGCCCCCTCTGGATGAAGCCGGTTTCCATGGGCGCTGGGGGGATCAGGTGGCTGGCGAAACCGATCTTGCCCTCATGGCTGCCCGTGGTGGGGCCCTGGCCGACCGTCTGGCCTGGGTTTTCATTGCTGGATATCAGAGCGCTCTTCGTCATACCTTCGGGCCGATTTGTTCAGGCTGGATGGCCTATGCCGCATCCGAAGACCGAAAGCAGGTCCCCAGGCTTCCTGGCGTTTCCATTGAAAGGGCTGGATCAGATGGGCTGCTATCCGGCAATAAGACCTGGGTTGCCTGCTATCGGCACGTTGAGCAAATAATTATTAAGGTGGGGCAGGGGACTAAGGCCCAATATTTCAGCGTGCCTAGGGGTGCACCGGGGCTTACGCTGACAGGGAATACAGGTCGATTTCTGGCCGACATGGGTCAGGGGACGGCGAGCCTTCAGCAGGTGCTGGCCGGTTCTCCCCTGGACAGCGCAGAGGTCCACCAATTCAGATTGCGCGAGCCCCTCTATATCTATCTGGCCTTTTGTGCGTTTGCTGCGGTTCGGGGCAAAGGCATTGTCTCGCCGGAGCGCTGTTTAGAAACAGCCATCCCTATAAAGGGTCTGCTGGCTGAGCCGGTGGGTGCGGGGCTGGCGGCCGCAGATGCGGCCGTGCAGTCGCTGCTAGATCAGCTTGCCAGCGAGGCCGCCTTCCAGAGTGGGCCTGATTGGGAAGCAGATCAGCGTCTGATACGGATGTATTCACCGGGGCTGCAGTCGGGCTGACGCGCTCCCCAGGCCCAGGGTCGCGATCCTCCACAGCATTAGGAGACGACGACTCCACCATCGCAGGTAATGATATCGCCAACGGTGAACCCACAGGCGCGGGAGCTGAGGAATATGGCCAGTCCTGCGATGTCTTCTGGCGTGCCAACGCGTCCGCGCGGATTGCCTCGTCCCACAGCATCCCAATCGGTATTTTCCATGTCGCCACCTGCTCCAACGCCCGTGCTCAGCATATAGGTGGGGAAGGGGCCCGGCGCAATACCGTTCACCAAAATGTTTCGCTTGATGAGGTGGGCGGCGAGTACGCGGGTCAGATGATGGACCGCTGACTTTGAGGGCCCATAGGAAAAATTCTCAAAAACCGGGGTTTTGATGCCGTCGATGGAGCCCACGTTGACGATATGCGACGGCGTTTCGTGATTGGATTTGGCCTCAAGTAGCGGCAGTAATTTTTGCGTCAGGAAAAACACGCCTTTTACATTGGTGTCCATGACCTTATCCCAGCCAATCTCAGGGAATTCCTCTAGCGGCGCGCCCCAGGCGACGCCTGCATTATTGACCAGAATATCTAGGTGAGACTCATGCTGGCTAAAGGCTTCGACAAAGGCCTCGATGCCCTCAATTTTTGACATATCAGCGGGCAGGGAGATGCACTCACCGCCATAGTTCTCCATCAGCCTTGCGGCGGTAGCGTCGCATACGTCAGCCTTTCTTGAGCTGATGTAGACCTTGGCCCCATTCGACAGGTAGCCTGCCGCAATCATTTCGCCAATGCCCCGTGAACCTCCGGTGACAATGGCTACCTTTCCCGCTACGGAAAATAAATCCTTCATCTATGTCTCTCCTGCTGGTTGCTGCTCTCTCGTCTGGCCAAGGCCACTTAAATTGCTCATCGGATTTTTCGAAATCTGGCGGTAAGCTTGATCTCCAGCGCGTATCATACCGAAAACAACAGGGAGAGCAGAATGAGCGAGCTCGATACCAGCAACGCAGCCTTGGTAGGGGAATGGCGCAAGCCACGTCAGATGCTTGGCGATCAGGAGTATGACGGTCATCTTTCCATTCACGATGACAAAATGGCGGAGGATCTTGGGTTTTCGGGGGCGCCTATCGAGGGTCCAACGCACTTTAGTCAGTTCGTGCCGATGCTGCATGAAGTCTTTGGTGATGTGTGGTTCGAAAGAGGCTGCATCAGCGCCCACTATCAGACCATGGTGGTTGAAGGAGAGTCCGTGCGCGCCATGGTCGGTGTTCGCGAAGAGGGCGCATCCAGCGTACGCATTGCCGCCGAAAAGGAAGACGGCAGTTCGGTGCTAATCGGCACGGCATCCATCGGACCCGATTATGGGGAAACTGAGCTAGAGACGCGCATGGCTCGACTTCGCCCCGCGGATCAGCTGGTGATCTTGAGCGATGTCGAGGTGGGCCAGCTGGGCGCTGGGAACCCCGAGTCAGCAAGCATGGGGCTGGATCAGAACATGGGCGAGATGTACCCCTTCACGCTGAACCAAAAGCTACAGAAAATTACTGAGCAGCATCCCTACTACGGCAGTGATAATCCCTGGGGTAGGCCGGTCATACCGCTAGAGATGATGAGCGTGCTCACTCAGTATACGAGCAAGAGCGCGGGGTTTCGTTCCCGGGGACCGGCGGTTGGTCTTTTTGCAGGACAGCAAATTAAGCTCATCAAGGGTCCGTTATTCGTTGACCAGGCCTTTCTTCTGGAGCGTGAGGTCATTGCCCTGAGCGAAAGCCGACGCACAGAATCCCTGTGGATGATGACCCGAGTCTATGATGCTGAAAGCAAGGCGCTGGTTGCAGAGGCCATTTTGAATTCGGCGACGCTGAAGGACTCCTATGCGCGTTACGCCGAAGACGCTGCGGCACTTGGCAAAGTGCTTGAGGGCTGACCCATGCCTAACCCTGCTCGACCCCTAACTCGTTTAGGTGGTCGGGCGCGCTGAGAACGATTTCGATCTGCCTTCTGACTCGCCCTGTCGTGTCTATGACCAAGTAGGCACGACGAACGGCTGTCCGGGTATTTTTGCGAGACCAGGGTACACGGGACCCAAAAAGCACGGGGATGCCGAAACTGTGCGGCACTGCTTCGCGGCCCTAAAAAACGCGACCTCTCCATCCCGCTCGGGGGTGGGGCTTAAGAAACATAGCCTCAAGCCCCTTCCACCAGCGCGAGGTCGTGAACGGGCCGCAGGTGCGGGCACCCACGATGGCATCCCTTTGATTCACCAACACGCTCCGTGTTTTTCTTCAAAGTGACCCGCTTTCCGCGCCGAATTGAGTGGCTTTCACGCTTCGGTTTCAGCCTGTCCCCGTGCCAGGGAATATCTGCTATAAGTACACGCCCTGGAGGTCCTCGGGCGGGTAACAGAAGGAGCAAGAATTATGTTGCAGTCGGTGCAGCTCGGTCGATCGGGATTGAGGGTTTCGTCTCTCTGTTTGGGCACCATGAACTTTGGCGTGCCTGGGCGAGGTCACCAAGGCGATTGGACGCTAACCCTTGAGGAAGCGCGGCCCATCTTTAAGGCCGCCATAGATAGCGGGCTCTTCTACTTTGACTGCGCGGACATTTATGGATTGGGTGCATCTGAGGAGGTTGTCGGCGCACTGCTACGAGAGCTGCTGCCCCGGGACGAGTACGTTTTAGCCACCAAGATTGCCATGCCCATGGGCCGCGGTGCGAACCAATGCGGGCTGTCGCGTAAGCACGTGCGCGAGGGCATCGATGCCTGTCTTCGCCGGTTGGGTCACGACTATATTGATCACCTCGTTATTCATCGCCACCCCGCCGGTATTCCGGGTTCTGCCTCGGCACCGATAGAGGAAACGCTCGAGGCCTTAAACGATGCGGTGAGAGCGGGAAAGGTTATCTATCTCGGAGCCTCTTCAATGTTCGCGTGGCAGTTCGCTGAACTGCAGCTCACCGCCGCTCAGCATGGCTGGACGCAATTCGTCTCCATGCAAAATCATTACAATCTGGTGTATCGCGAGGAAGAGCGCGAGATGAATCCCTACTGCGCGGCGACGGGCGTAGCGCTGACGCCTTGGTCACCCTTGGCTCGAGGAATACTCGCGGGTAGCTATCAGGGTGGCTTCAGCGGAGGTAGCACTCACCGATCGCAGGGGCGTGACCGGGCTCGCACGGAGTCGCTATACCAGGGCGATCATGTTTTTCCCGTTGCCGAGCGCGTAATAGAGGTTGCGGCGAAGTATGAGTGTACGCCGGCTCAAATCGCGGTGGCGTGGCTGATGGGCAAGGATGAAATTACAGCCCCCATCGTAGGCGTCTCTAAGGTTGCTCAGCTTGAGGAACTTGTCAGGGCTGCGCAAATTCAGCTGGATCCGGAAGACGTTCAATATCTTGAGGCGCTATACCGTCCGGTTGATAATCTCCTGTCTCTGGGCACATCTTGACGGCCACGGTGTCTGACTGGCCCCAGGGGACACACCGGATAGGAGGGAAGAATGCAAATCGAGGCCTGTGAGGCAAGTTTAGGGGCCGTAGTATCTGGCGTTGACCTCAACCACTTAGACAACTCGACTTGGCGCGACGTAGAGACGGCTTGGTACGAATTCGCGGTGCTTATTTTCCCTGGCCAAAACATCTCTCCGGCCCAGCATATTGCGCTCGGGGAGCGCATTGGACCCATCGAAGTTTTAGCCGGCGACCACAAATCCGTCACCCTCAGCAACCAGCGTGCCGACGGCAGCATCTTGGATGCGAGCAGTAATCACTTCCAAATTTTACGCGGCAACGAGGGGTGGCATACGGACAGCTCCTATATGCCGGTCTCGGCGCGAGCCTCCATTCTGGCTGCAGATGTAGTGCCTGACGCTGGGGGCGAGACTGAATGGGCAGATATGCGTGCCGCCTATGACAGCCTGGATGATGACCTGCAACGGCGGATAGCGAGCTTAGCCGCCTATCATTCGCTCTACCACTCTCAGGCCAAGATTGGTCATGCCGCCCCCACGGGCTCGAACTATGGATTGGGCGATCAGCCGCCTCCGCTTCGGCCCCTGGTCAAGGAGCATCCTGTTACCGGGCGCGTTTGTCTGTTTATCGGTCGTCACGCCTACGGCATCCCGGGCTTATCAGAACAGGCATCCGAGACGCTGCTGGCAACGCTGTTGGAGGCGGCCTGTCAGGCCCCTCGTGTGCTGGTCCATCGCTGGCAGGCAGGAGACGTTGTCATGTGGGATAACCGCTGCGTGCTGCACAGGGCGAGACCCTATGACTATACGCAGGCACGGGTGCTACGACACGTTCGGGTCAGCGGCGATGCCCGCACAGAAGCTGGCATCGTTGGCTGAGGCGTCTAGGCTTCAGGTCGGGCTAGGTGACCTTCTCGAGGGGTGGTAGGTTGAGCGCCTCGCGGTAGGTATTGTGATAGTGGTGGAGTGCGGGCTCATTGCGCCCGAAGATAAATTCTTTGATCACCCCGCTTTCAGCAGAACGCTGAGTGGTTTCCCCCATCAGATAATCCTCCTGCTCGATGGTGCTGGTGAAGATTTCCATGGTCGCTTCCAGGGAGGGCAGCTTTCGTTTCCCATTGTCAAAGTCATAGACGTTATCTGGGCTTGAGACATTATCGCTCTTGCTAGCTTCGTCGATGATCTCCTGGCTGAAATAGTGGCTGACGCGAGTACGGCAACGCCCGGGATTGGTGGCGTCGGGATAAATCTTGATAAGACTGGACGTATGGCCGCCGCCGGTTAGCTGGATATTGGGGAAGAGGTAGTAAATCCATCCGGTAGCAGCCTCATAGTGCCAGTCATCCTCCGGGAGCGATTTGAGCTGGTCAATGCCATGGTTGGCCCACACAAAGCGATGGTTACGACCAAACTCCTCGTAATGCAGGGCATCGCCCTGGAATAACTTACCCAGCGTATCCTTGTGCAAGCGCCCAAAGTGATAGGTTTCCCCGAAGGTGTCGTTGGCCAGCTTCCAGTTTAGTTTGTTCTCCAACAGGGACTCGCCCACATAGACCAGAGAATCAAAATTCCAGCCAGCGATTTCATCTCCCAGTTCGCCGAGCAGCGCAACGGGGTCCAGGTGGCCATCTGGCTGAGGATGAACCATCAGTAGGCCATGATGCTCAATGGCAGGCAGCTCCACCAGTCCATGACAGGACTTGTCAAAATCCCCGAAGTCGTGGGCGCGGGGAATATTGATCAACTCGCCTGAATTGGCATAGGTCCAATGATGGAACGGGCACATGAATTTGAAGCGTTTGCCGCGCCCCTCTTCGGCGAGTCGAACACCACGATGGCGACAGCTATTGACGAAAGCCCGGAATTCACCCTGCTTATCCCGGGTAGCCAAAACCGGAACCCCAAAGTCGTCCACGGTGATATAGGCGCCAGGTTCAGGTAGGGCGCCGCTGAGGCCAATAACCTGGGGGTGTTCCTTAAAAAAACGTTCCCACTCCAGCTCGGCGAGCTCCTTGTCGGCGTAGGCCTTTGCCGGGTTGCGGTACTGGACGCCTGCATCGATGTTGACCTTCTCGTCCAGCTGTCTCATCAATTCCTTGATGATCGTGATCTGTTTTTTTCTTTGCATAGCCGTTCTCGTATCTGTGACTGAGCGCAACGATTGAGTTTGGGTTCAGCTCATGACCGCCAAAAGCAGTACCCCGCCCAGTGTGCCAACGAAGGCCGCTTGTTGAAAGTGCCGGGGCGTCAGCTTCTTAAGCATTTCCAGCGGGTCCGTGCCAGTCAAGGTTTGGCGCAAAATGCCGGTCTCGATAACCGTCGCAAAGAGGATGAAACCCAGAACAGCACTGACCAAGGTGACCTGTCCGAGGCTATCAAAGGGCAGTGCCAGAACCAGCAGCAGCAACAGCGCCCAATGCATAATCCATCCGCCAAAGCTCATGCTGTGAAACTGACGTTGGTCGTTGGCCTTGAAGTCGAAATTGAAGCGAAAGAACGAAAAGCCCGTGGGCTGTATGCGCGTCGTTTGTGCTCGGGAAACCCTTGCTCCGAGGTAGTGGCCCCATTCATGAAACAGCGCGCCGAGGACATAGCCAGCAAAAATGGCGTTGGCCATGCTAACGGCTAGGGCTAGACCAATGCCCGAGATCAGGTACCAGGTGTCCGCCGCAGCCCAAATGGAAATGCTGGCTAACGCTGTCGCCAAATCCCTTGCTAAGAGCGGGAATAGGCCAGGTTGTTGCGCTGGGGCGCTGGACTGGCTTGAGGTATTACTATGCTGCATGGGTCAGGCATTCCTGTTTTTTGAAAATCTTAGGCTACCCATCGTCCAAGGTCAGCTCAGCACGACCAAGACCAAGGCTAAAGTCCCCGAAGAACTGCCCCGGTCGAAAGGGCTCCTTGGCGTAGGCACCTGTAATAACGTGCTGGCCAGGGGTGAGCGCCTGGCCAAAATCATGCAGTCGCCGGGCAAGGGTCGCCAGAGATGCATAGTGATCGTCCATATGTCCCGCACTGGCAACGGTGTCCAAAATCTGGTCGCCATCTTCGGTAGCGCATCCCAGCGTAACCTCAAGTTCCGCCAGTTCGCCGTCAAGGGTGTCCGGGGCAATGCCTTCGCCACCGACCACGCCCCAGTTTGACAGGTTGTCGGCAATGCGAAGCCCGGCTGAGGCGTCTGCAGGTAATCGTTTTTGATTGATCTCGAAGCCTGGGGCCAGAGTCGCCACTGCCGCTCTCGCGCTTTCCCGTGAGGCGTCTTGCCCCAGCCCCTGGGCCAGGGTGATAAACAGCTCATTTTCTACCCCACCGGTGAACAGGGCGCTGCGAGGTAGCCGGGCTCCGCTTGCAAAGCAGCGGCTCTTGAGGATGAAGCCAAAAGGCCTGAGCCCCGGTCCAAGGGCGTCTCGCGACGCGCCTGACGTCATGCCAATTTTCCACCCCGCAAGCTCCTCACCCTCATTCAGCCAGCGCTCGAGCAACTGCAGCTGAAGTCTCTGGCCAGCATCCGGGTCCGGGGTGGGATATTCGAATAGGGGTGCTGGGTCGGTGTCCGGATGTTGGTGGAGGTGCCAAAGAGCATCCAATAAATTTTGCATGAAAGGTCTCTCGATCTGAAAAAAAGGCTCATACGTCGGACACTCATCTTAGGGCTGGTGGTAAGGAATCACCATCTAATTGGGTGAGGTTGGCAAAAGTTTGTGCGCGGGTCGGCGATCTGCGGCCTCTCCCGATACGGTGAATCATGCCGATGATCGTGCGAGTGGCCCTAGGCCGAGACTAAGTGTGAGGACCAAGAGATGATCTATACGTTACCGGGCCGACTTATTTTTGCGGCAGCAACGCTGCTGCTGGTGTTTTGGCTTTTTTGGCGAAGCTGCCCCTGCGAGCTTGTGGCGGGTCCGGCCTTGCCGGGTCCGGTGAATACCGAGCAGATTGCGGACTGGGGCTTTGCCAACACTGCCGGGGTGTGCCAACTGGAGGTAGGTCGCTGGATACCGCTGTCAGTTAACCTGGGCTGTATGGCGGACGCTCAAGGGCACCTGTACATCAGCTGCTGGGTCTGTGAGAGGACGTACTAGTCAGCGCGGGCGCTGAGAGATCCCGATGCGCGCATCCGCATCGCTGGGCAGGTCTATCCTGTACGGCTGCGTCGCGTAACAGACCCAAACATCCTCGATCAAGCCTGGCAGGCTCGCACGGACAAAACAGGATTTGGCCGAGGGGAAACGCGACCAGACCATTGGTGGTCCTTTGTTGCGACCTCGCGTGGTTAGGCGACCCCAAAAACGCTAAGTAGGCTCGTGAAACATAGAGGTACGTCCCGCGTCCACGACTAGGTCGTGACAGTTGACGAAACGGCCCGCATCGCTAGCCAGGTATAGGGCCGCCTCGGCAATATCCCGCGCTTCTCCCGTCTTGCCTAGGGGCACGGATTTAGCCAGATTTTGCTCCAGCTTAGCCATTTTGCGGGCGTTGTCCTCGTCAGATAGGGTGTTTGCCCTGGCGGATCCGCCCCAAAAGATAGGCGTGGCGATGGCCCCGGGAGAAATCGAGTTGACGCGGATGTTGAATGGCCCAAGCTCGATCCCCGCCATTCGCGTGTAATGCGTCACGCCTGCCTTGAGGGCTGAATAGAGTGGATCACCCTGGCGATACCTCAACCCTGCGATGCTGGAGTTGTTGATGATGCAACCTCCCCCGCTGGCCTTCATGGGCTCGATGGCGTAGCGGGTGCCGAGCACGACGCTGGAGAACAGCAGCTTGACGCCATAGTCAATGTGGGCCTGGCTCAGGGCATCAATGGGTGCCCCAACGGGACCGCCTGCGTTGTTAAATAGGATATCTAGTTTGCCCATTTCACTGCAGGTAAAGGCCACGGTGTCACGGATCGCCTCTTCGTCGGTGATATCTGCCTCGAAGTAGCGGGCCTTGTTTCCGAGTTCTGCAACCAGCGCCTGTCCTTTTTCGACTGACCGCCCGGAGATAACAACTTGGGCCCCCTCCTGAATGAATAAGGCTGCCGTGGCTGCCCCAATACCGCTGGTGCCGCCGGTGATGAGCGCCACCCGACCCTGCAATCGTCCCGTCATATCATTCCCCTTCCTGCACACTGATTTCCCTGCGGTGTAGTCGCAGAGCCGCCAGTCTAAGGGTTCCGCGTGTGGCTCGGTAGTTCAAGGGTTCCTCGAGCAGCCTCTAAATCGTCATTGCATCTGCCCTAGCCCCTTGGCAGTCTGTACCGGCGAGGGGGAATGCTGGCCTGGGCATTGAGGTGCTGACTCGCAGGTTAGGAGGGTCGCGCAGAGTCAAGGGGAGAGAACCTGTGTCAGATGCAAAGCAGCTTACCAAGCAAGTGCCGGTATGGAGCAAAGTAGCCTACGGATTCGGGTCCGTCGCCTACGGCGTCAAAGACAACGGCTTTAACTATTTCTTCCTGATTTTTTACAGTCAGGTCATGGGCGTCGACGCTTACCTTGTGGCGCTCGCGCTTATGATCGCCATGGGCGTAGATGCGCTAAGCGACCCCCTGATCGGGTATTTTTCCGATAACACTCGCTCCCGCTGGGGCCGGCGGCACCCCTATATGTACTTTGCCGCGATTCCTGTTTCCATAGCCTATTACTTGATGTGGAACCCACCGGGGTCACTGGAGGGCAATGATCTTTTTCCCTTTATCGTGACCGTGGCTATTTTAGTTAGAACGCTGATCACCCTGTACGAGATTCCCAGCTCGGCTCTCGTGGCTGAGATGACCGATGACTATGATGAGCGGACGAGCATGCTCAGCTATCGATACTTTTTCGGCTGGACGGGGGGAACCATCATGAGCGCCCTTGCCCTCGCCTTTCTGCTGGTGCCCACGGAGGAGATCAAGGACGGGATGTTCAATGTGGCCGGCCACGGGCAAGTCGGGTTTGTGGCAGCCTGCGTCATCTTTACCGCCATTATATGTTCGGCTCTGGGGACACATCGCCAGATTCCAAACCTTAACCCGCCGCCCCCAAAGCGAAAGATGACGATTAAGCGCATTTACGGGGAAATTTTTGAAACCCTGGCCACAGGCTCCTTTGCGGCGTTATTTGTCTCCGCTCTATTTGGTTCCATAGCCACAGGCGTTGCCGCAGGCCTCAGCTACTACATCTCTACCTTTTATTGGGAATTCACCACGCAGGAAATCGGAATTTTATCCATCACCGTGGTTTTGTCCGCGCTGATTGGGTTCTTGCTTGCCCCCATCGTTTCGCGAAAAATTGGAAAGCGAAAGGGGGCCATGGCCGTGGGCATTCTGGCCTTTACCATCAACCCCTTACCCATTGTGTTGCGCATGCTGGGGTGGATGCCAGAAAACGGGGACCCCATGCTGTTCCCCATCATATTGATCGTTAACACCCTGGATGTGGGGCTGATCGTCACCTATCAGATTTTGGCCGCGTCCATGATCGCCGATCTGGTGGAGGACAGTGAAATTCGAACGGCCAGAAGATCAGAGGGTGTGTTTTTCGCCTCGGTCACCTTTGTACGTAAAGTCGTTCAAGGATTTGGCGCCATGATGGCCGCAACCATTCTGACGCTTTCTGAATTTCCCGTGGGCGCAACGCCAGGCACAGTACCTGAGGAAGCGCTAATCACCTTTGCCCTGTACTACGTCCCTACCGTCTTTACCGTGTGGATGCTGATGATCTTTAGTATTTCTTTTTATCAGGTTGATCGCGAAAAGCATCAGCAGAATTTGGAGAGCCTGGGGCGTCGGTAATGGCGCGCGGGCGACCACGGCAGGAGGCCGCCAATCCAGAGCTTTGCGTCCCCAGGGTGGGGTGCCGGGGTCTGCAGCAGGGCCAAAAATATCCTGGCAGTCCACGAAAAGGCCCGATCATTCACGGGTTAGGCAAGGATTGGGCTTATTCGTTTAAACAGATATTCATATTTGGAGCGTAGCGTTTAGAGGGCGTTTCGCGGCCGCGCCCACGGCCCCGGTCAGAGAGGGATAAGTATGAATTTTCAGGCGGATGGTGAAACCATCCTGATCGTCTGTACCGGCAATTCTTGCCGCTCCATCATGGCCGAGGCCATGATTAATCAGCTGGCTGCTGGCCGCCTGAGCGCCTTCAGCGCCGGTAGTGCGCCCACTGGCGTTGTCCACCCAGATGCCATTCGATGCCTACAGCGCCATGGCTACGACGTTCAGCTCCCCAGAAGCAAATCCTGGGACGAATTTCGCGGCACGGCCTTTGACTACCTGGTCACCGTTTGCGATGGGGCTGCGGGGGAAGTCTGTCCCGTCATCTGCACAGAGACGAAGCGGCTGCACTGGAGTATTCCTGATCCTGCCCAGGCCCAGGGTTCTGCACAGGAGCTGGACTGCGTTTTTGACGGCGCATTGAGGCTACTCGAGGGCCATATTGAGAGCTTCTTGAGAGTCAGTTAGCCCTCTGTTTGAAAAGACGCTAATTCGGTAGCTCTGCCTGGTTGAGCTGCTGATGAAACGGATCGTCCTCAGCCTCACGGTGCCATTGATACTCGGTATAGCGAGCGACCCGGTCGGCCCTCGCCGCACCGAAAAGACGCTCAATGATAGCGAGGGCCATATCGGTGCCTGCGGAGACCCCTGAGGAGGTGACGTATTGGCCCGCGTCCACCCACCGAGCGGTGGTGATCCAATCTACTGCGTCACTTTGGTTTTTAGCCAGATCAAAGAACATTTTATTGGAGGTGGCTGAGAGACCATCTAATAGGCCCGCCCTGGCTAATAAAGCAGAACCCGAACAAACGCTCATGGTGATTTGGGTCGTCGGGCAGCGAGATTGCAAAAAGGCGATCATCGCTTGGTTGTCGAGTTCTGGAAGAGTACCGATGCCCCCTGGAACCAGGATCAGGTCAAGGTCGGGCGCATTTTCAAAGGACCACTCTGCCAGGGTAGCAGGCCCAGAATAGGCTCGGATCGGACCCTCTTGTTCCGCCACCGTGGTAATGCGGAGGTCGTCTCCCAGGCTCCCAAACATCTCCAGCGGACCGTAGACGTCCAGCATTTCAAAGTCTGGATACAAAATAGTGCCTAAGCGCATGATCGTTCTCTTTAGGAGGGCGCTCCGGCCGCCCAGGTCTTGCTTTCGCGTCGAATGAGATCTACGGCAGTCTCTAGCGCGGCCGTGCGATCACGCCAATTTTCCCCGGCGGTGGCGAGCCTAAAGGTATCGACGCCCGCATCCCGGAAAGCCCTTAATCGGGCTTTGACCATATCCTCAGTGCCGATCAGATTGGTCAGCAGCACAAGCTCTTCAGGCACCCGCTTTACGGCCTGTTCCCGTTTGCCGTCAATCCAGAGCTGCTGTACCGCCTTGGCGTCGTCTTCATAGCCCGCGCGGCAGTAGGCGTCGTTGTAGAAGTTGGTCTTGGCTGACCCCATGCCGCCAAGGGTAAAGGCCATTGCGGGCTTACGTTCTGCAATCAGGCGCTCTACATCCTCGCTAATCTCGAAGTAGCCTCCGGTCTGGATATCGATATCGTCCAGCGTGCGCCCGGCCTGGTCGGCCCCGATCTTCAGATCATCGAGAAACACCTGGCCCTGTTCGGGAAGAAAGCAGGTGCCCAGCCATCCATCTGCGATTTCGCCGGTCATTTGCAGAGACTTGGGTCCTAGGGTTGCCAGGTAGATGGGCAGATTGGGTCGCGGTGGCTGGGATAGGCGGATGGCCTTACCTTCACCCCCGGGGCGGGGTAACGTGTAGTGCTCCCCAGAAAACTGTAGTTTTTCTCCTGCCAAGGCCTGGCGCAACACCTGCACGCACTCGCGCATGCGCGATAGCGGCTTAGCGAAGGCGGCTCCGTGAAGGCCCTCGACTACCTGGGGGCCGCTTACCCCAAGGCCTAGATTAAAGCGGCCCCGGGATACGGTATCCAAACTCTGGGCGGTCATTGCGATCATAGAGGGAACGCGAGCGCTAATTTGTAGAATGCCGGTCCCCAGGCGAATGTTCTGAGTCTGCCCGGCGAGATAGGCCAGCGGCACGATGGCATCCATGCCCCATGCTTCCGCAGACCAGGCTTCATCTACGCCCATTTGATCCGCGGCCTGGGTATAGGCAACCAGTTGTTCCCAATCTTCGCCGTTGTAGTAGGCCGATCCGATTGAAATTGAAATCCGCATGTGAGCTTCTCCACCCAATGTTGGCCGCGGGTTAGGGGTGTTTCCCACAGCCCGCGTCTGTGGGTCAGAAAGGTGGGCTGGGAGGACATTGTTGTCAAGGTCCGCGCCGGGCTCCTGATGCGCGTTGTTGGGGGCTCAAAACTCCAGGCGGGTTTCGTTAAGCCGTTTGCGCCGTTTCTCGCTGGCTGTCGCCCTGACCTCGACGCGTCTGTTGGTTTGTATCCGTAAATCTTCGCCAGGCAGTAGCGGTTGGCTTTGGCCAAAGCTCCGTACCGTGAACTGCTCAGGCGACAGGGTGGTTGCTTCGGTAAGCTGGGCAGCAATTTTCTTGGCTCGTTTTTCGGCAAGATGCCGGTTGTAACCGTCTTCTCCACTGCTGTCGGTGTGGCCCTCGATGCTTACGTGAGCGTCCGGGTAGCGTTGGGTAAAGGCCGAGATCGCCTCAATTTTCATGCGGTGTTCCGGTCGAGGGTAGGACGAGTTGTGGTCGAACTCGAAGATTCGAATCAGCTCCATGGGCGTCGTTACCTCGATGTAGCAACCCTCCCTGTCAATACCCCTAGAGGGGTCCTCCGTCCTCAGGCATTGGTCGTCGGCGTCCCGAAATTTGTCATGATCGCTGTCCACCGGCTGAGATGGGGGTACAGTGCTCTTAGCCACAGGGGGCGTTGCTGACGCCACCTGAGTCGCCGACCCCAACTGAAAAGTGCGCCTCGAAAGTCGAGTTTGCCCGGGTGGAGTGAATACATGATGCAGGCCGAGCGCCAGGGTTGCATTGACAGTATTGGACTCCCGACCATCAAAGACTCTTACCTCGGTCCTGACGCTGGTATTTTTCAGCCACCGCCACTTTAGCCCAAGCCCAGCGTTGACCTGCATTTCAGTCTCTTGGCGCCCATCCGAAAAGTCGAAGGTGCCCTCACCCCCGCCCAGAGTGAAATAGGGTTGAAAGGAGTCGGTCTCTGCGAAATGCAGCAGGACGCCCGCATGCCACTGGCGCACATCCACATCACCAAGGCCATTGCCGGTCTCGCTATTGCTCCACAGGACAGAGGTCTCTAGGGCCAGGGGGCTATTAAAGCGATATCCGATGGCGATGCCGTAGTTGCTGGCCAGGTCCAGATCACTGGCCGCGTTAAAGTCTGTGATCCCGCCCGCGTGGGGGTAAACGGTTGGGCCTTGGGGGTTATTTTGCCCTAGCGCCTCGGTGGTCAGCATGATTGCAATGAGCGACAACATTAGGCGATGCCTTGGCAAGAGTCTTCTCCCAACAGTGGTCAGGGTAAATCTATCTATGAGCCTCGAGAAAGCTATAAAGACGGTACGAGCGGCGAGTTAAAGCGGACGAGAGATCCTATTGGATTCTCATCCGCGCCGAGTACGGCCCTGGGCTAAGCCCTAGTCAGGAAGTCCCAGAACACGCTTCGCGATGATGTTCTGCTGCACTTCATTAGTCCCGCCGTAAATGGTGATCGCCCGATCGCGCAACCAACCGCGGGTCGCATCCAGCTCTTCCTCGGAGAATTCGTCGCTTTCCCAGACCAGGCCCGCAGTGCCGCGCAGCCGGGATTTTAGCTCTGAACCTGATCGAGTAAGCGAGGAGCCTACCAGCTTGAAGATAGACGTCGCCGCACCGGGTGCACCGGACGACCTGCTCTCTTCCACCACGCGCATGGTTGTTAGAGACAGGGCGCGTTCGTTCATGACCTGGGTCAGAACCTCTTCACGCGCTATCGGGTCAAGAATCCTGCCGTTTGCGGCCTCGCCCGCATACTGCTTGGCGATCTTTGCGTAGACATTGACCTTGGCTGCCTTGGGCGCGTCGTTCTTAGCCTTTTTAGGCCTGCTGCGTGCGGTGGAATTGCGTTCATACTGCAGCAGTCTTTTGCCAACGCTCCATCCCTTGTTAAGTTCGCCGATCAAGTCTTCGCGTTTGGCGATGGCGTTATCGAAAAAGGTTTCGCAGAAAGGGGAGCTGCCGGAAATCAGCTTGATCGGTTTGACGGTGACGCCGGGTTGATCCATCGGCAACAGCACGAAGCTAATGCCCTCATGCTTGGGGGCGTCGGGGTCCGTTCGAACTAG
>DKNY01000055.1:0-696 GCA_002470275.1 Gammaproteobacteria bacterium UBA7376
ACAATAGAATTGGCCCGATCGGTCACCGAGTTACAGCAAGCGGTGACCAGCAACCTCACGGTGATGCGTCAGGTTGATGGCGAAGCTAAGGCCGAGGGCGTTGAAGCCCAGGCCAGCAGTAAGTACGAGGCGCTACGTATGGCTCTCAGCAACGAAATTGAACAAGGTTTGGCCGAGGTTGAGCAAGACGGTGATAGCGTCATTATTCGTTTGGGGCAGGCAGACAGCTTTCGCTCGGGCAGCGCAGATATTCAGCAGAGTTTCACGGCGACCCTTCGGTCTGTTGGCGAAGCCGTTAGCGTCAACGGTGGCATGGTTCGCGTTGAAGGGCACACGGACAATGTTCCGGTGGCCTTTAACGAGCGATTTAATTCCAACTGGGACCTGTCCTCCGCGAGATCTGCCGCCGTTGCTACCTATCTGCTAGACAACAGCAGCCTACCATCGGGTAGCGTGACTATTACGGGACTTGCTGATAGCGAGCCTATTGCGGATAACAGTACCGCAGCAGGTAGGGCGCGAAACCGGCGCATTGAGATTGTGATCGATGGCTGAAGCAGCAGAAGAAAATCCAGCGGCAGAGGTCGACCCTGCGGAGCCGCCCAAGGAAAAAAAGAAGAAACCCCAGGAATGCCCGGAGTGCGAGGGTGGCGCGCCCGCGTGGATGGCCACTTTCGCAGATTTAGCAACGCTGTT
>DKNY01000055.1:1107-5407 GCA_002470275.1 Gammaproteobacteria bacterium UBA7376
GAGGCTTTCGGCGTCCAATATGATACCCCAAGCCTCCAAACACCCATGGGGACCAGCATTATCGCGACGCAGTTTAAAACGACCGTCACTCGAATGGGCATGCAGTCCAAGGAAGATACCACCGACCAAGAACCCGAGGATATCGAACTAGAGGTCAGCGAGGACGTTAGCGTTTCAGAGAACCTCTCCGACCTTGAGAATCTGCAGCGGACCTTCGCAAAAGAACTCGCATCTGGTGCAGTTGAACTGATTGTTGAGGACGGAAAAATCGTGGTCGCGGTCAACGATGATGCCGAGAAGAACGAGCGGGAGACGCCGGGCGATAGGCAGCAGGACGGCCGCGTTAGCCAAAGTGAGCTGAACATTTATGCGCGCGTGGCAGAATCCCAGGCGTTCATGGAGACCGAACTGGAGGTTCGAAACTTCAATGCCGATACGGAACAATCCCAGCTTCGCCAAGCGCGCAAAGACCGGGAGCTTGACGATAAGTATCAGGCGGTACGGGCCGATCTAAGCAGTGAAATTAAGCAGGGTCTGGTCATGGTTGAGAAAGTCGACGATAAGATTTTGATCAGTCTGTCTGCGGCAAATTCCTTCAGGTCCGGTTCCGCTGAACTGCAGCAAGGGTTCCTGGGCACCCTGCGCACCGTCAGCGAAACGGTTGAAAGTGCCGGGGGTAACGTCCAAATTTCGGGTCATACTGACGATATTCCCATCGCTTTCAGCGAACGATTCGACTCGAACTGGGACCTTTCCGCAGCGCGCGCCGCGGCCGTGGCGGATTTTCTCTTCAGCGCCAGCAACCTCGACAATCAGCAGGTGAGCGTCTTCGGTTATGCAGATACAAAGCCGATAGCCGATAACGCCACGGCCCAAGGCCGAGCACAGAATCGACGGATTGAGATTCTCGTCGACGGTTAGTCGGACCCAGGCGAACCGAGGCCAGCTTATTCAGGGGGAGACAACATGGGAAAAGATGCCAGCATGCGCAAGCGGCTTTACCAGGCCCTGGAAAAGTATGATGCCAGCGACCGGCTTTCCGTCTGGTTAAGCATCACAATCGTAGCGTTGATCGCGATCAACTTAGTCGCGATCATCTTGGAGTCAATCCCAGCCTACGAAGCAGCCTATGGTGCGACGTTTCACGTTATAGAAGCCGTCTCCTGCGTCTTTTTCCTCACCGAATATCTGGTTCGCGTTTGGGCCTGCGTCGAGGAACCCAACAAACAGGATAGTCTGGGTCAGGAAGAGGGGGCGACGACCGACCTGGGCAAGCGCATCCGCCATATCCTTAGGCCGATGTCGATTATCGACCTGCTTGCCTTTCTACCCTTTATCCTTCAGTTCCTACTCCCAGGGCTTGACCTTCGCTTCCTCAGAATTTTACGCCTGTTTAGGGTGTTTAAGCTGATTCGCTACTTCTCGTCTCTGGACATCCTCTTTAACGTGCTTTACGAGGAAAGAAAGAGCCTGTTGGGCACCTTCTTGATCATGCTCATTGTGCTGACCCTGGCTGCCTCTGCGCTCTATGTGGTGGAACATGAACAACAGCCAGATCAGTTCGGGTCAATTCCTCAGGCAATGTGGTGGGCGATGGCCGCTCTCACCACCGTTGGCTATGGCGATGCCATTCCGCTGACCACCATAGGAAAGATTCTCGCTTCCTTGGTTACGATTCTCGGCATCGGCATGGTGGCCTTGCCCTCCGGTATTTTGGCGGCCAGCTTCTCTGAACATCTTCGGCAAAACAGATACTCCCTGCAGGAGCGAATTGACGAGGCGCTCGAAGATGGCGTCCTCACGGAGCAGGAAATCAAGGGGCTGCTTCGCATGGGCGATGAACTGGGCTTCAGTCGGGCGGTGGTCAATGAACTGGTCACCCGCACCTCTCAGCTGGTGAGCAAGGAGCGTGCTACCCCGGAAGATGCCGACGTCGAGGAGTCCTCTTGAGTAATGGAACGCTTCCTGAGGGGGTGAGCTGCTGGAACTGCCGCCACTTCCAGACCAGCTGGGACAAAAATTTTCCGTATCTTTGCACCGAGCTGGATTTCAAAAGCCGCATGCTGCCTTGTTTAGAGGTTAGGCGCGCAGACGGTAGAGATTGCTTGGCCTTTTCACCGAAAACCGGCATGCCGGGGAGACAAAAATAAAAATGTCAGCTCATAAAAACAACGCTGTACCGTTATCGCGTATCAGCTCAGAAAACAGCTCCCCCGGGACAATCATCTGGTCCATTGTCGCTCAGGTTTTCCTATCTATCGTGATCGGCGTGGTGATGGCCGTCGTGGCCAATGGCTTTATTGAAGGCGCGCGTTGGATCGCAGGCCTCTCTACCGGCGGCAGTCGATTCATCCTGCCCATTGCCGGGTTCGAGCTTAAAATGGATCTGTTTTTATCCCTAGGCCTCGCCGCCATCCTAATCTTAGGCGTCAGGCGAGTGCTGGGGATTACGGCCTGGTCTGGGCCCGCCGAGAGCATCTTCGCCGTCCAGCAAAGCAAGCGGCCGCTGGACATCAAACTGGGCATCGGGTCCACAATGGCGGCCTTCATCAGCGCAAGCGGTGGCGCTTCTGTCGGTCAATACGGCCCCCTCGTTCACTGTGGCGCGACCTTTGCGGAACTGGTTCGAAAATATGTGCCCATCGCGCTGGATTCCAGGCTCTTTATCGCCTGCGGTGTCGCCGGTGCCATCTCAGCGGGCTTTAACGCGCCGATCGCTGGGGTACTCTTCGCCCAAGAAGCCCTGCTGCGGCGGTTCTCCATCGGTAATGTAGCGCCTATCGCCATGACGTCCTTTGTCGCCTACGCGGTGAATCAGACCTTTTTTGATCTGAGCCTGATGTTCACCCTGCCGGATATGCCCATCGAGCTATCGGAACTTTTCCCCTTTCTAACGATTGTGGCCGTGCTGAGTTCCATTACCGCAATTTTCTATATGTCAGCGCTACGGGGTATGCGCCAATTGACCACCCAATCCGGGCTCAGCTTTCCCAAGCTGATGGCCATTACCGTCCTCATTGTGGGTTTAATTGGCGCCCTCCTCCCCGAGGTGGCCGGTCTGGGCAACCAGCAAATAAACCAAATCATCAATGGCCAATTTGCCCTAGGATTTTTGGTTATTCTGTTGATTGCAAAGGTCGCCGTCACGGTGCTTTGTTTGAACACGGGGTTCTTTGGCGGCGTCTTCGGGCCCGCGCTTTTTGTCGGTGCCGCGTTGGGCGGGATTTGTGCCCACCTCGCCGTCATGGCTGGCCTAGAGCCCAGTATGAGTTCTGCCCTAAGCGTTGCCGCCATGGCCGCCGTAGGGGCCTCGGTCATTGGAGCGCCGCTAACGGTGATCATGATCGTTATCGAGCTTACCGGCTCCTACAGCTACGGACTGAGCGCCATGCTCTGCGTGATCCTTTGCTCAATCCTCACCCTGCGGTTCTTCGGCCTGTCTTACTTTGACCGCCAGCTCCTAGATAAGGGCATCGATATGCGCCTGGGTAATGAGCACATTGAAATGTCCCAGATTCAGGTATCAGAGATTGAGAGCAGCGAGTTTCTGAGGCTTTCGCCAGCGATGGCGGTGGCCGAGTGTCAGCAAGCCATGGCTGACGCCAGAGTAACCGAAGCCTATGTCTGCGATGACGCGGGGCGCATGGTCGGAAAAATTGATATCCACAGCTTAGGCGCCGCCGGCGCGCTGGAGAGCATATTAGATAGAGAGCCGACACAGCTAAGCCCAGACGAAACCCTCGTTGATGCTATGAACCGAGCCAGCACCTTTGTGGGCGAGAGCATTCCGGTGATCGATGACGGACGGTTAGTGGGAGCTTTGACCGAGGGTGATATCTTTAACCGAGTGCTGGAAATCCAAGACAGTCTGCGAAGAGCCTAACGACATTCAATCCAAGGAGGTGACATGCATAAGCTCATGGTCATACCGTTCATTTTCTTTCCCCTGTTTGGCATGGCAGAGCCCTTCGTCGCGGGCCTCAACGCCATGGATCGAGAGCACTATGCCACCGCGTTCAGGGCATGGAAAAAGCTCGCCGACGTAGGGGAAGCAGAGGCTGAAAACAACATTGGCTTCCTTTACGAGCGAGGCCACGGGGTAAAGCAAAGCTATGCCCGCGCCATCCAGTGGTATACCAAGGCTGCTGATCAGGGCCTGCCGGAGGCAAAGCACAATCTGGGTATGCTGGCCTTTCATGGTTACGGCATGGAACAGGACTATCTCAAGGCAAGGCGTCAATTCACTGCCGCTGCGGAACTTGACCTTGGCATTGCCGCATACATGATGGGGCTGATCTTT
>DKNY01000068.1:0-4546 GCA_002470275.1 Gammaproteobacteria bacterium UBA7376
CAGCCACTCGGCCACCTCTCCAGTCTGGTCATCATTTAATCCTTAATTGAGCGCCAACTCAACGCTTGTCGCATTTCATTGCTCAAGTTTGCTGCAGCGGCATCAGGCGGTCTGGTCTATCGGTAAAAACCCCGCTCACCCCCCAGCGTTTGAGTCGCTCCGCGGTCTCCACGTCATTCACCGTATAGACATAAACCTCAAAACCCTGCTGATGCAGGAGTTGGATTCGCTCCAGCTTAGCCGCTGAGGTAGAGAGGTTGACAGCCTGAGCTCTGACGCCCTGAGCAATCTCCACGACTCGTTTTGTCCACCTGGAGAAGAGCGGTGCAACTGGCGTGTGCGGATCAAGCGTTCGAAAAAGGTGAAGTTCATCATGATGAAAGGATGAGACCAGGGCGTTCCAGGATCTTGGGTAGCGAATCTGCTCTGCGACCAGCGCGGCGGTATGCGGGCCCTTGAGCTCAATGTTCAAGATAGGGGGCGCTGCGGTTAGGCCGTCAAGCAGGCCCATGACCTCCTGGAGGCTTGGGACCCCCGCTGATTCACCGCAGTCGAGTGCCTGCAGCTCTTCCAGGGTAAAGCGACTTAACGCCCCGGTTTTGTTGGTGGTCCTGGATACGGAGTGATCATGAATCACGCAAAGTTCTGCTTCGCCGGCTTGCGTCTTTGTCCGGTGAACGTCTAGTTCCAGCATCGTGCAGCCCAGCTCGATGGCCAGGGCGAAGGCCGGGAGCGTGTTCTCAGGCCGAAGGCCTGCTGCACCTCGATGGCCGATGACCTTGAAGCTGGCGGGAAGGCTTGATGGCTTGCGATGCACGATGCCCCGGGCTTGGTGGATTTAAGACGGGTCAAGACTAACGGTTTTGAGTCGCTAAAAGCCACTTCGAAGCCAGGCCTTTGAGAGGCATAGGTCAGGGCGGTTCCCGAGACCAAAGCCCAGGGCAACCGGGTACGGCGATGGGGGGTATTAGCCGATCTGTTGGCTGATTCACCCATTTCTTTGGGCATTAGGCTGGGGAAATTTTAGCCCGGGTCCGATTTAGCTGCATTCTGGACGGTTCTAGACGGTTCTGGGGGCTGAAATTTTTTTTTCGCTCAACGTTATGGATCACTGCACCGATCGGCTTTTTTTGAGAGTATTTCCCGAGCACTAAATCTAGTAGTAGGGGAGAAAGTATGAGGTATGAAACGCCTGGGACGGCGAAGGAAGCAGCGGGCCTATTGGCCGGTGAAAAAGGCGCAGCCTTTTTGCTGGCGGGTGGCACCGACCTGCTGGTCAAACTCAAGATGGGAGTCGTCGAGCCAGACTTGCTGGTCGATATCAAAAGGATTCCCAACATCGACAAAATTCAAACCACGCCCAAGGGCTTCGTCATCGGGGCTGCGGTTTCCGGTGCGGAAATTACCGAGCACAAAGGACTGGCCAAGGCCTGGCCGGGCCTGGTAGAAGCTGCGAACTTGATCGGTTCCGATCAAATTCAGGGGCGTGCCACTCTGGCAGGAAACTTATGCAATGCATCGCCTGCCGCAGACAGCGTACCGGCGCTAATTGCCGCCGGCGCTAAGGCGGTCATCGTGGGTCCGCAGAAGAAGCGCACCGTCGCTGTTGAAAAGGTAGTCAACGGTCCGGGTCGGACGACTCTGGAAAAGGGCGAGGTGATCGAGGCCATAACGCTACCGAAGCCTGAAGCCAAATCGGGTGATGCCTATCTACGCTTCATCCCTAGAACTGAGATGGACATTGCCGTAGTGGGCGTAGCCATTCAGCTCAAATTAGAAAGGGGTTTGGTCAAAAAAGCGCGAGTGGTGCTCGGGGCCGTCGCGCCCACGGCGATCATCGTGCCTGCGGCTGCCAAAGCGCTGATCGGCACAAAGCTGGACGAGCCAGCGCTAGAAAAATTAGCCGCTGCCTGCAGCGCCGCCTGCAAGCCCATAGACGATAAGCGCGGCACCATTGAATATCGCGTACGAATTGCCGGCGTTCTGGCAAAGCGCGCAGCTAAAATTGCGTTTCAACGAGCGGGAGGGGCCTCATGAGCAATGCGACCTTGGTATCGACGACAATTAACGGTGATCCTGTTCAATTCGCCTGCCCAACGGGCGAAAGTTTGATGACCGCGCTGCGTGATCGTGTAGGCCTTACTGGCGTAAAGGAAGGCTGTGGCACCGGCGACTGCGGTGCCTGCAGCATTACCCTGGATGGACGTTTGGTGTGCTCCTGCCTGGTGCTGGGGGTTGAAGCCGAAGGCCGTCAGGTTGAGACGGTTGAAGGGCTGTCTCAAGACGGGGCGCTTCATCCGCTGCAGCAAAAGTTTATCGAACACGCTGCGCTTCAATGTGGCATCTGTACTCCCGGTTTTTTAGTGGCCGCAAAAGCCCTCCTAGACCGGAACACGAATCCTACCGAAAGCGAAATTCGTTATGCCTTGGCGGGGAATCTCTGCCGCTGCACGGGCTACGATAAAATTGTCCACGCTGTGCAGGCCACAGCCAAAGAAATGCGAAAAAAAGGCCGTCGTTAAAACAGGTCTAAAAGCTAATCGTTTAGGGAGAAGGAACAATGGCTCACGACAGCAGTTATGTAGATAAAAAGTATGAGGTAGTCGGCAATCGTTTTGATCGACCCGATGGTATCGATAAGGTGACGGGCAAGGCTCTCTATGGCGCTGATGCCAGCGCGCCGGGTGCCCTGGTGGGACGCATTCTGCGCTCACCCCACGCCCATGCCCAGATTCTAAAAATAAACACGGCCAAGGCGGAGAAGCTACCAGGGGTGAAGGCCGTGGTGACCTGGGACGATCTGCCGGATCTGACCAACGGCAATCAAGGTATGGCGGACATTCTTGCGAACTGCATGGCCCGGGGGAGAGCGCTCTACGATGGCCACGCCGTGGCGGCCGTGGCGGCGGTGGACGAACAGACGGCGGCCCAGGCGCTCAAGCTGATCAAGGTAACCTACAAAAAGTTGCCCCACGTGACGGACGTGGACGAAGCCATGCATGAGGATGCACCGGTTATTCACGATCACGTGAAGACGCGCGGCGTTAATCCCAAGCCTACGAAGGCCTCAAACGTGGCCGCTCGCACTGAAATGGGCCATGGCGACGTGGACGCAGGGTTCGCTGAGGCGGACGTCATCATCGAGAAAAGTTACAGGACAGAGCAAACCCACCAGGGCTATATCGAGCCCCATGCCTGCCTTGCTTCCGTTAATCCTGACGGTAATGCAGAGCTGTGGGTGACCACCCAGGGCCACTTTGTCTTTCGTAATGTTTGCGCCACGCTGCTGGGGATGGACATCGCTAAACTGAGCGTTACGTCTTCAGAAATTGGCGGTGGTTTCGGTGGGAAAACCCACGTTTGGGGTGAGCCTGTAGCGCTCGCGTTATCGCGTAAGGCGAATCGGCCGGTGAAGCTTGTCATGAGTCGCGAGGAGGTGTTTCGCGCAACGGGTCCAACTTCCTCTACCTCCATCGATGTGAGGATCGGTGCGAAGAAAGACGGCACTATTACTGCCGCCACGGCGGACATGCGATACCAGGGGGGTGCGTTCCCAGGCACCTGGGCCATGTTGGGCTGCATGACGGCCTTTGCCTGCTACGACATCAAGAACAACCGCGCCGTGGGGTGGGACGTTGTCGTGAATCGCCCCAAGGTTGCAGCCTATCGAGCACCATCGGCTCCTATGGCCGCATTCGCCGTTGAGAGCACGCTGGACGTATTGGCCAAGGAGCTGGGCATCAATGCCGTTGACTTCCGGCTTCAGAACGTCGCCCGTGAGGGCACCCTGGCGCCCTACGGTCCCACCTACGGACCCATTGGTATCGAGCACACGCTCAAGGCCGTAAAGAACCACCCCCATATGCGGGCTAAGTTGAAGAAAAATCAGGGTCGGGGAGTTGCCTGCGGGTTCTGGTTCAATATCGGCGGTCAGACCTGTACGGACCTCAATATTGGCGAAGACGGCTCGGTGAACCTAACGGTGGGTACCGTTGATGTTGGGGGCGCCCGTTCGTCGCTGGCGATGATTGCGGCGGAAGAGCTGGGCATTCCCTATGACAAGGTCAAGACCAGCATTGGCGATACCAAGTCCCTAGGCCACAACGATATGACCGAGGGCAGCCGAGGCACGTTCTCATCCGGAATGGCAACGATTTACGCCGCCCGAGAGGCGATTGGGGTACTCAAGCAAAGAGCAGCTCAGACTTGGGGCATCCCCGAGGAGGATGTGATCTGGGAAAATGGCCAGGCCATTGCTACGGGTAAGCGTCATAGTAATCTGCCCCCCCTGTCCTTAGCTGAGATTGCCGCCAAGGCAGGCCGAACTGGAGGCCCTATTGCAGGTCATAATGAGGTTGTTGCAGATGGTGCGGGCATGGGATTCGCCAGCCACATTTGTGACGTTGAGGTAGACCCTGAGACCGGCCGCTCCAGCATTGTGCGGTATACGGTTGTCCAGGATGCCGGAAAGGCCATTAACCCGGACTACGTGGAGGGTCAGTTCCAGGGGGGTGCCACCCAGGGCATTGGCTGGGCGCTGAACGAG
>DKNY01000068.1:4858-78674 GCA_002470275.1 Gammaproteobacteria bacterium UBA7376
GGGCGCTGAACGAGGAATACATCTACGGTGATGACGGTCGCCTGCAGAATGCAGGGTTCCTGGATTATCGTATTCCGGTCTGCTCGGATCTGCCCTTTATCGATACCCAAATCTTGGAGGTCCCTAACCCGAATCACCCTTACGGTATTCGAGGCGTGGGCGAGACATCCATTGTGCCGCCGTTGGCTGCGGTGGGTAATGCCATCGCTAACGCGACCGGCGTGCGCATGACCCATGCTCCCATGTCGCCACCTCGGGTATTGGCCGCGCTCGATGCTCGGGCTAATGAAGGTTAGCCTGAGCAGCAGTTTTCAGCTTGAACTCGGGACAGACCGCTGTCTCGAGCTTCAGGCTGAAACCATCGGTCAAATGATGGCCGCGCTCACGGATCGCTATCCCGCCTTTCCGGCATTGCTGGAGCGGGGTGTTGCCGTATCGATAAACGGCCAAATCTTTCGCGATGATTGGACCCAAAAGGTTCCACAAAATGCGGAAATTTTTCTGATTCCCCGTATCGAAGGGGGTTAACTCCCACCGTCGGAATCGTGCTTGCCTGAGATGAGCACCGCCGGGTCGTGAATGGACGAAAGCCTCAGCGCCAGGGTCCCTACAGTGCTCTTCAGAACCAGGGCTGATCCAAGCTGAGGATGCGGCTTAACAGGTCCACGACTGATTTTGATCGCGTTCGTTGCAATGGTAAGCCGGGATGACGCGAGCGAGGTTACTGTGAACCCGTGGAGGCTGATAGACTAGGCCCAATGAGTTATGAAGTTTTAGCCAGAAAGCTGAGGCCCTCGGGTTTTGCCGCCCTTGTTGGCCAGGATCACGTAGTGCGCGCGCTCAGTCATGCGCTGGATCACGGCAGACTGCATCACGCCTACCTCTTCACAGGCACGCGGGGCGTCGGCAAGACGACTATCGCGCGCATCTTGGCGAAGAGCCTTAATTGCGAGCAGGGGGTAAGCTCTACGCCCTGCGGTCAGTGTTCCATCTGTCTCGAAGTTGCCGAAAACCGGTTTATGGATTTGATCGAGGTAGACGCTGCCTCTCGAACGGGTGTCGACGATACTCGGGATTTGCTGGAGAACGCGCAGTACATGCCGTCTCGAGGGCGCTTCAAGGTCTATTTGATTGACGAAGTGCACATGCTTTCGGTGGCGAGCTTTAACGCGCTGCTGAAAACGTTGGAAGAGCCGCCCGAGCACGTGAAATTTCTGCTGGCTACGACGGACCCTAAAAAGGTGCCCATGACGGTGCTCTCTCGTTGTCTTCAGTTTCAGCTCAAGAATATTTCAGCCCAGCTCATCAGCGATTACCTTGCAAAAGTGTTGAGTGAAGAGGCCGTAGACTTTGAGCCAAGCGCCACCGAGGTGATTGCGAAAACGGCTCAGGGCAGCATGCGTGATGCTCTCAGTTTGACCGATCAAGCCATCTCCTACGGGCAGGGCGCGCTGAAAGCCGATGACGTGATCAATATGCTGGGTCTGGTGGGTCGTGATGAGGTGGGCGCTTTGCTGGAGGCCCTGGCCAAGGGAGAGGCGTCTGGCTTAATGCAGTTGACGGCAGAGCTGGCGGAGCGCAGCGCTGACTTTGCAAGCGTGTTGAAAGGGTTGATCGAGGCGCTGCATGAGTTAACCGTGGCCGCAGCACTGGGGAAAGCTGAGGCAAACTTTTCTGCTGAGGAGCTACAGCTCTATTATCAGATCGCGCTGATCGGATTGCGGGATTTATCCATCGTTCCCGATGCGCGGAGTGGTTTTGAGATGACCCTACTGCGCATGTTAGCTTTCTCTCCAGAGCGAGACAGTGGCGTGCCAAGTCGGGGTCGCCGCTCCGCGGCGCCCGAACGGGCCGAGGACCCAAGCGCCGATACCGCGCCGGATTCAGCAGGCCAGGAACAGGTCAGCAACCAGGTTGCCGAGCAGGCCGTCCCTTCCCCCGAAGTGACGCATGAGCCTGCGGCGCCCTCTGAAAGTGTTGATCGCTGGGCAGACTTGGTTGAAGCTCTACCCATTGGCGGCGTGACCAAGATGATTGCCGACCACGCGACGCCCACGCTCTTCACCGACGACGAAATTGTGATCACGCTGAGTCGTCAGTACGACACCTTGTTCAGCGAGGCTCAGGCGAAAAATTTAGAGCGCGCCGTGGCAGAGCATCTGGGTCGCGCTATTACTTTCCGGGTCGAGGTGGGAGATATACAGACGACTACTCCCGCCGAGCGACGTCAGCGTCTGGCCGATGAGCGCCAGCGCTCTGCGGAAGAGGCCCTGGAAACCGACAGTACCCTACAGGGCGTCTTGTCGGATTTTGATGGCAAATTGGACGCAGTACGCCCAACTTAATAAGGCGAACAAGGGCTTATATACGCCAGGATCAGTCAGCACCCGCAGAGGATCGAGCATTGAAAGACTTTGGTGATTTGATGAAGCAGGCAGAGCAACTTCAGTCTCGGCTGCAGGGCGCGCAACAGGAAATGACTCAGCTCGAGGTTGTGGGCGAGAGCGGCGCCGGCATGGTCAGCGTGACCATGAATGGACGCTACGAAGTCCGTAGAGTGGAGATCGATCCCTCGCTGATGGAAGAGGAGCGGTCGGTCTTGGAGGACCTGCTGGCGGCGGCCTGTAACGATACGGTGCGCAAAGTCGAAAAAGCTCAGGCGGAAAAAATGAAAAGCCTTGGCGGCGGCATGCTGGGTGGCCTTAATTTGGGCCCCGGAAAGTTCCCTTTCTGATGGCGTTGATAGATAAGCTGGTTGAATCGCTTCAAGTGCTTCCTGGGGTCGGTCCGAAGAGCGCTCAACGTATGGCGTTGACGCTGCTGCAGCGGAACCGCCAAGGGGGCACAAGCCTGGGTGAAGTCTTGCTTCAGGCAATGGAGCAGGTGCGAGAATGTCGCCTTTGCCGAAATCTTACCGAATCTGAGGTGTGCCGACTGTGCAGCGATGAGCGTCGTGATCGAACCTCAATTTGCGTGGTGGAGTCCCCTGCAGATGTGCTTGCGATTGAGCAGGCCGGAGGCTACGGGGGCTTTTACTTCGTGCTGCATGGCCGTCTTTCTCCCATTGACGGCATTGGGCCGGAGGAACTCGACCTGGCGCGGTTGCTCAAGCGAATCCAGGACATTCGGCCTGAAGAATTGATTTTAGCGACGAACCCGACGGTGGAGGGCGAGGCCACAGCACATTACATCGGGCGCTACGTTGGAGAAGAAGTAAGGCGCGTTACCCGGATAGCCCATGGGGTGCCCCTGGGCGGTGAAATTGAATATACCGATGGAGGCACTTTAACCCATGCTTTGCAGGGAAGAAGAAACATCCGTCTTCTGGATTGATGACGATGCCCAGCTGGCCGAGGTGGCCCCCAACTGGGAGGACGCGATTGGCCTAGATACGGAGTTCATCAGAACAGATACGTTTTATCCAATCGCCGGGCTGTATCAAGTGGCCTCGGGCGACAGCATCTACCTGTTGGATCCCCTTCACATTAACGATTGGACTCCCTTCGTGCGGGTGCTTGAGGATGCTCAGGTCACCAAGGTGATGCACTCCTGTCAGGAGGACCTTGAACTGATGGCTCATCATCTGAGGACTCGGCCCACAAACCTTTTCGATACTCAGATCGCGAATGCCTTTGTCTACCCTGAATACAGCCTGAGCTATGCCAAGTTGGTGGATCGGATATGTGGGGTGGCTCTAGAAAAGCAGGAAACCCGATCAAACTGGCTTCGGCGGCCGCTCTCGGATCAGCAGATTAGTTACGCCAGAGGGGACGTGCTGTACCTGGTGCCCATGTATCGCCACTTAGAAGCGAAACTCCAAGATTTGGGCCGAGGCCACTGGTTTGATGAGGAGATGAGAGCGCGAGGCGTATACCGAGAAGCGGATCCGAACAATCACTACCACCTATTGAAGCGGGCTTGGACGCTCAAACCTCGTGAGCTGGCTCGGCTGCAGGCGCTGTGCCGCTGGAGAGAACAGGCGGCCCGCGAACTGAACGTGCCGAGGGGCCGAGTCGTATGGGACGAACATTTGCTTACCTTCGCCTGCATGCACAGTTTGACCGTGGAAACCTTGCGCGCATCCCTACCCCGGCATGTAGCCGGTGAGCACGGTCAGGCGCTGATCGCGGCGCATGATCAGGGCTCATCTGCGGAAGCACCCCAAGTTCCCGCCAAACCGCTGACCTCGGCTCAAACCGCCCACCTCAAAGCCATGCGGCAGCTTGCCAGCGAACAGGCGGCCTCTCTGGGCTGTGCCCCGGAACTGCTGTCCAAACGGCGGGACGTAGAGGCCTGCCTGCGGGAGTTTGCGAACACAGGATCCCTGAGTGCGCCTTTTTTGGGTTGGCGAGGGGAGTTAGTGGGTCAGGGGTTCATGCACATACTGGCAGAGAGGGGCTGAGTGGTTTTCGGGGTGACAGTCACGATAGGCAGTGTCAGTGAGTGAGGTGATCCCCACGCAGTCAGCTAAGGTGTACCGCAGCACCAAGCTTGCAGATGCCTATCTTTACCTCGCAGCAGAGCGACCCTTTGAGGACCTGCCCGAAGCCCTGCGCCGACGTTTTGGCCAGGGTGTTTTTGTGATGGACCTCGTCATCACGGCCCAGCTTAAGATGGCGCGCATGGACCCGGTCAAGCTTCTGGAGGCTTTGCAGCGAGATGGCTATGCGCTACAGCTGCCGCCGCCCACAGCGGCACCCATCCTGCACGAGCGTTTGACCGAATGACCCCTTCACCTGCCCCGTTCTGGGAAACAAAAATGCTGAAGGACATGTCGCCCGAAGAGTGGGAGGCCCTGTGCGATGGCTGTGCACGCTGCTGCATGCTCAAGCTCCAGGATGACGACACTGAAGAAGTTTTTTATACCAACATTGTTTGCGACCTGTTGAACCAGCAAAGCTGTCAGTGCACCCGGTATCCGCAGCGTCACGACCTGGTGCCGGACTGTGTGGAATTAGGGCCTGAGCAAGTGGATGCTTTTGATTGGCTGCCGCGCACCTGCGCCTATCGCATCATCGCCGAAGGAGGCAGCTTGCCCTGGTGGCACCCGCTCGTCAGTGGCTCCCAGGAGACGGTTCATGAGGCTGGGATATCGGTTCGCGGACGCGTGATCGCCAAGGCGCTGGTGGCTGAGGAAGAGGAACAAGATATGATTATTAGATGGATCGAGACCTAGGGAGAAGTGGGCATGTCAGTTGAGGAGATCAGCTGGACCGTGGTTGTCGTCGCTGGCTTGGTGGGTGCGCTCTGTCTTAACAAGCTGCTGCTCCTCCTGGCGCTGGTGGGTCATCGCTTTTTGGATAGCCTGCGCGCAGCGTTGGTTGTCTCCACGCTTATTCTCTTTATCTGTCCCATACAGTCTGAGCGTGCTGGCGGCCTTTGGGTGCCCGCGCTGATCGAACTGATCTTTGAATCGTCGTTTCAGGTTGACGGTCGACCTGCCGCCTCTGCGGCCCTGCTGGTGATGGCGGTTACCGCAGGCTTCTCACTGATTTTTGCTCTGTCCTGGGTCCTTTATGGCAAGCGGGGGTCCAGCGAGGAGGGCGCGACCTAGTGCGTCTCAACTTGCGCCGGCCAAGCCTGGTCAATTAAAGTAGCCGGCTCATCAACAGCGAGCCTGTGAATGCGCGTCGACGCCCTCGCGCATAACCACCGCCAGCCTCGGGGCCGAAAGAGGCGTAGCAGAGCCGATGAGCGTGGAAGACATTAAAAACCCCAGTTAAGAGAGCACCGCATGATTTTTGAAAGCACTGACTCCTATATCTCGACAGACGAACTCAGCATGGCCGTGGATGCCGCCGTCAAGCTGGAGCGCCCCTTGCTGATCAAGGGTGAGCCTGGAACAGGTAAAACCATGCTCGCGGTCGAGGTGGCCAAGGCACTGGGGTTCCCTCTGCTCGAGTGGCATATCAAATCCACAACGAAGGCCGTCAATGGGCTATATGAATATGACGCCGTATCTCGGCTAAGAGACTCTCAGCTTGGCGATGAGCGCGTTAACGATATCCGCAACTACATCAAAAAAGGAAAGTTGTGGGAGGCCTTCGAAGCCGAAGAGCGCGTGGTGCTTCTCATCGACGAAATCGACAAGGCAGACATAGAATTTCCCAATGACCTCCTGCAGGAGATTGATCGGATGGAGTTCTTCGTCTATGAACTTGGGGAAACCATCAAGGCCAAGCAGCGACCGATCGTTATCATCACCTCAAATAACGAGAAAGAGCTGCCCGATGCGTTTTTGCGGCGCTGCTTTTTCCACTTCATCAATTTTCCGGATCGGGAAACAATGCAACAGATTGTGGATGTGCATTTTCCAGCCGTTAAGCAGGAGATGGTCAAGGAGGCGATGGAAATTTTCTTCGATGTCCGAAAGGTGCCTGGACTAAAGAAGAAGCCTTCTACCTCGGAACTGATCGACTGGCTTAAGCTGCTTATGGCGGACGATATCCCAGACGAAATTCTAACCAATCGCGATGCCAGCAAGGCGATCCCTCCGCTTTACGGGGCCCTGGTGAAGAACGAACAGGACGTTCACCTGCTAGAGCGATTGGCCTTTATGAATCGAAGAGACAATCGGGGATAGACCGTGCTCATCAACTTCTTCTTGACGCTGCGCAAGTACAAGCTCCCGGTCACTATTCGGGAATTGATGGACCTATTGCTGGGGCTAAAGCATCAGTTGGTTTATGCCAACATCGACGAATTCTATCTCTTCAGCCGAACGGCGCTGGTAAAGGATGAGAAGAACTACGATAAGTTCGACAGAGCCTTCAGCGCCTATTTCAAGGGTCTTGAGGACTTGCACGGCTTGCTCGAGAGCCTGATCCCAGACGAATGGCTGCGTCATGAATTCGAAAAATCCTTAACGCCGGAAGACCTCAAGCAGATTGAGTCGCTGGGCGGTTTGGAGAAGCTGATCGAGGCATTTAGGAAAGCCAAGGAAGAGGCTGAGGCCAAGCAGGGAGAAGAGGGCAAGGATGGGGATGAGGGCAATGCTGAAAAAGAGGGCCAGAATGGTCCTGGCGGTGTTGGCAAGGGTAAGAAGAACAAAGCAAAAAAGGTCTGGGATGAGCGTCAGTATAAGAACTTGGACGACTCGGTAGAGCTGGGGACGCGAAATATTAAAATGGCCCTGCGTCGACTGCGAAAGTTCGCGCGTACCGGAGCAGAGGACGAGCTCGATATGCCGAACACCATCCGCTCCACGGCGCACAACGGGGGGATGCTGGATATCAAGATGCGTCCCGAGCGGCGCAATACCGTCAAAGTGCTGCTGTTCCTGGATATTGGCGGCTCAATGGATGCTCATGTCAAAGTCTGTGAAGAGCTCTTTTCTGCCTCCCGAACAGAGTTCAAGCACCTGGAGAGTTTTTACTTCCACAACTTCATCTATGAATCCGTGTGGAAGGATAATCGGCGTCGCATGAGCGAGCGGCTGTCAACGATGGATATCCTCAACAGATATGGGCAGGACTACAAAGTCGTATTCGTGGGGGATGCGACCATGGCGCCCTACGAGATCACCCATGCCGGGGGAAGCGTCGAGCATTGGAACGAGGAGCCTGGCGCTGCCTGGATGGAACGTTTCTCTGAAGTTTACGAAAAAATCATCTGGCTTAACCCTACGCCCCAGGAAACCTGGGAATATTCCTCCTCGGTAATGATGACGCAGGAATTGATTGGCGGCTCCATGTACCCGCTGACGATTAAGGGACTGGAAGAGGGAATGGGCCAGCTCTCAAAATAAGCGGCGCTTCTACACGCCCAGTACAGCCTCGGATTGATGAAAGTGCCGACTGATGAAACCAGGTTGATGCGGCGAGACCGCTTCCGGCTGCGCCGGGAGCGAAATGCTGAGAAGGCGAACGCCCTTGCTTCAGCATCCACCGCACTCTATCAACAGCGGACTGACTTGGCGGCCTCGCTGGACCTGGAGGTGGCGCCCGAACTACCCATTGCCGAGCAGGCGCCTGAAATTCTCGAGCTGATCAAGACCCACCAGGTGGTTGTGGTTGCTGGCGAAACCGGATCTGGCAAAACCACCCAGTTGGCAAAAATCTGTCTGCAGGCCGGGCTGGGCGTTGGCGCGATGATCGGACATACTCAACCTAGGCGTATGGCGGCACGCACCGTTGCCGAGCGCATTGCAGAGGAGGTGGGCTGCGAGCTTGGTGGTGCCGTGGGCTATTCGGTGCGGTTCTCGGATCAGTCTGCGCCCAATACCCTGGTCCGCGTAATGACTGACGGACTCTTACTGAGCGAAATTCGCCGCGACCGATACTTCGATGCATATGATGTCATCATCCTAGATGAGGCCCATGAGCGTAGCCTCAATATTGACTTCCTGTTGGGCTACCTTCGTCGGTTGTTGAACAAGCGGCGTGATCTGAAGATCATCATCACCAGTGCCACCATTGATGTAGGGCGCTTTTCCGAATACTTTGGGGGTGCGCCTATTGTTGAGGTGGGAGGGCGCAGCTATCCGGTGACGCTGCACTACAGCGAGCCCGGAGAGGAGCCGCTTGATGATATCGTTAGCGCCCTTTCGGAAATCGAGGCAAAGCCGCTCGGGCCAGCACGCGATGTTCTGGTTTTTTGCTCTGGGGAACGCGAAATTTTTGATGGTGCTCGAAGGCTACGCCAGGCTTTCGCCGAGCGCCTGGAGATACTGCCCCTCTACGCTCGATTATCCGTGGCTGATCAGCGAAAGGTCTTCAATCAGAGCGGGTCAAGGCGTCGTGTGATCCTCGCGACTAACGTCGCGGAGACCTCTCTGACGGTGCCTAATATTGGGTACGTTATCGACCCCGGGTTCGCTCGAATATCTCGCTACAGCTATCGCTCCAAGCTGCAGCGCCTGCCCATTGAGGCCATCAGTCGCGCCAGCGCTGATCAGCGCAAGGGTCGGTGTGGGCGTATCGCGCCGGGAACCTGTTACCGGCTTTATTCAGAAGACGACTTTCAAAATCGCCCGGCGTTCACAGACGCAGAAATTCTGAGGGTGAATTTAGCTTCCGTGGTGCTGCAAATGCATGCATTGGGGTTGGGCGATATTGCGCGCTTTCCCTTTATTGATCCGCCGGAGCCAAAGGCGATCAAGGATGCACAGAGATTGCTTGAGGAGTTACGGGCACTAGAGCAGGGTCAGCTCACCCCGATTGGTCGACAGATGGCCCGCATACCCATCGACCCACGCTTGGCTGCCATGCTGGTCGAGGCGAATCGACAAGGCTGCCTGCGAGAAATGCTGATCATCGCTGCGGGGTTGGCCGTGCAGGATCCCCGCGAGCGTCCAATGGAGAAAGCCTCGGCTGCGGATACAGCCCATGAAATGTTCGTGGACGAAGCCTCAGATTTTATGACGTACCTAAACCTTTGGCGGTGGGTGGAAGACCAGCGCTTGGCGCTGACCCGGTCGCGCTGGATGACCACTCTGCGCAAGCGCTATATCAATCCATTGAGGGTGCGTGAGTGGCGTGAAATTCATCGTCAGCTTAGATCGATTTGCCGTGAGCTGGGCATGCAGGAGGTGGAACAACCAGGGTCGTATCAGAGGGTTCATGAGGCCATACTCGCGGGATCGCTCAGTCTGATTGCCCGTCATGACGAGCGAGGTCGATATGTGGGGCCTCGTAACCTCAAGCTGTCCCTTTTCCCCGGATCGGGACTGTCAGGACGAACGCCTAGATGGGTGGTAGCGGCTGAAATGGTGGAGACTCGGAGGGTGTTTGCTCGCTGTGTGGCCCGGGTCGAAAGTCGCTGGATCGAGCAGCAGGGGGCGCACCTCTTGAAGCAGCGTTTCAGTGAACCGGTGTGGAGTTTAAAGCGAGGCGAGGCCATCGCCTATCAGAGTATTTCTCTATACGGACTGGTCCTGGCCGAACGTCGACCCATGGCCTATGCCCGCGTTGACCCCGCCCATTGCCGGGATCTGCTGATTCGTGATGGCCTGGTTTGCGGAGCGGTAGCCGAGCCGCTGGATTTTCTTGAACAAAATTTGGCGCTTGTGGCCCGGCTGCAGGATGCTGAAGCCAAGGGCCGTCGCCGGGATCTGGTGGTGAGCGATGACGAGATTTATCGTCTGTATGACCAGGTGCTGCCTGCCGAAATGACCCGAATTGTGGATTTGCGGCGCTGGTATCGACGGCTCGATGCTGCCCATCAGCAGCGACTCTTTTTTGAGGAAGCCCACCTCATCCGCCATCAGGACTGGTCAATAAGCGACCAGGACTTTCCGAACTGTTTGGCGGTTCAGGGTGCGGAATTAGCCCTGAGCTACCGCTTCGCGCCAGGGGAGAGCGACGATGGCATCACGCTCACGATTCCTGCCGGGTTGGTCCATGCGGTAGGCACCGAGATGCTTCAGTGGTCTGTGCCAGGCATGTTGCCCAAGGTGGTGGAGTATTGGCTGCGTGCGCTGCCCAAGGCCAAGCGCAGAGCCCTTGCACCGTTGGCGGACAAGGTAGATGAACTGGTGGTGCAGTTGCTGGCACCTCAGGCCTATCGACAGGGCCGCTTGCTGTCGGCCTTGGCCCAGCTGGTCAAGGATCGCTTCAAGGTGTCTATCGATGCGGCGGAGTGGGATGCACAGCGGCTGCCTGAATTTCTCCAAATCAACTGCCGAGTTGTGGATGCCCACGGGCAGACCCTGGCGGCAGGGCGTGATCTGAGCGCACTGAAACGGCAGCTGCAGGGCGCGGCGGCCGCCACCGACGTTGGGGAAGCTGAGGCTGAGCGTGATGGCATTCAGCACTTTCCCGAAGGTGAGCTGCCCGAGCATTTGATTGTTGGCACCGCTGCCTCCTCACGCATGGCCTACCCAGGGCTGCAATACCTGCCGGGAGAGGGCGGAAAAAAAGCGTCTGTGGGGCTGCGCCTCTTTGTCAGCCCCAAGCAGCGGGATGCAGCCAACAGACTGGGCTTTGCGCAACTTGCTCTGCTGAACCTCGGTAAGCCGGCGCAGTTCTTTCGCCGCCAGCTGGCGAAGGAGCGGGAACTCGGACTGTATTTCGCCTCATTGGGCAGCGCAGATCAGCTTTTTGAACAGCTCATGCTGAACGTGGCCTGGTATTGCTACTTTGATGATCGACCCTTGCCCAAGACAACGTCAGAGTTTGATCAGCGACTACAGGACCGCCGTGGGGCACTGGCCGACGTCTTCAACGAGACCATTCTGCTGTTGTCTGAGGTCTTGCGCGCAAGATTTGAAATTGTTCGACTGATGGAAGGCCTGGCCTCTCCGGCTTATCAGCCAAGCGTTGTGGACATAAACCAGGTCCTCGAACAGCTGGCGCCCAAGGACGTTCTGACCCAAACACCCTGGCGTTTTTTGTCCAGTTTGCCTCGGTATTTGCGTGGCCTGGAGTATAGGGTCCAGCAGCTGGACGGACATGTGCCTCGGGATAGAAGCACGATGGCAGAGGTCCAGCCCTTGGAGCAGCGCTTGGCCAAGATTCGAGATACCGAACTCTTTGATCCGGTTATTGATACCCAGCTTAAATTTTATATACAGGAGCTGCGCCTCAAGCTCTTTGCTGAACCTTTGGCGAAGCCGCGTGAGGTGAATTCGGCTTTTTCGAGCGCTGAATGGAAGATATCGGTCAAGCGGGTGGCTGCTAAGATTCTGGAAGAAGAGCAGCGGGTCGGGCTCGCCTGAATGCGGACCAACAGGACATTTGGCCAGGGCTTGTACCCGCCTCCCAACGGGCGTAGCGTCCAATGCACAACAGGGAATAGGGGCGTATGACGAAGATTTCCTTCCTGCTCGCAGTCCAGGGTCTCCCGCAACGACAGGCGATGACGCAGCTTTTGCGTGCCGGAATCGAGGTTCGTGAATACGGCCCCGGCGTCTTAGACCCTGGCATGAGCCCAAGGCCTGGTATCTATCTCTGCATGGACGCATCAGAACTCAACGCCTACCGAGACTCTGGCTCGCTGGCGGTATGGCTGAGTACTCAAACGCTGACCGTGGAGTCGATGCTTGATGCCCTGAGTCTGGGCGCCGTTGACTGTTGGTCCCTAGAGATGAGCGATGAAGAATTAGCGGGCAGAGCGGCATCGGTGTTAACCCGTTGGGGTGCGATTTTGGATGAAGCGGGACCCGCGCAGAGCATGCGAGCAGAGCTAGAACGAGATCAACAAGCCGGGAGACAAATCCAGCTTGGGATGTTGCCCAAACACGACAAAAAACTAGGTGCCTACCGCTTTCGCCGCTGGATGACGCCTTCGCTGATTCTAAGCGGCGATTTCATCGATTACTTTCCCCTCCAGCGCAGGCACTTAGCCTGCTTCTTGGCGGATGTGGCGGGCCACGGGGCTTCTTCGGCGCTGCTCACCGTGATGTTAAAAAATATATCTTGGCGCATGCAGCAGAAGTTTGGTGAGCCCAATATGGATACCCCTGGCGCGCTGTTGGCCTGGATAAATCAATCCCTGCTTGAGCAGGGCATTGAGAAGCATGTGGCCATGTTCCTGGGCATCATCGATAAGTTCGATCACACGCTGCATTACAGCATGGCCGCCCAGTACCCCCCAGCGCTGTTGGTTCAAGAGGATGGGAAGGTGCAGTCGCTTGGCTTGGTGGGAAAGCCCCTCGGGCTGTTTGCTGATGCGGAGTACGTGTCGGCCACCGTTGAGTTTAGCCTGGGCAGTACGCTATGCGTGTTTTCAGACGGCGTTCTCGACTGTCTTGAACCCTCGGACCTCGTAGAGAAGGAACAAAGCCTGGCAGATAAGCTGGCAAAAACGGAAGCCCTGAGTGCTTTGTGGAAGGAACTTGAGGCGGCTAATCCAGGGCGAGACGATATGTGCCTAATGGCTGTAAAACGCCAGCGATAAGAGTATCCTTCCGGCCATTCAAACCCTGTCCTCAAGATGGAGCAACAAGTGCGAGGAAGCATGGCAGTTGGAAGCGAGGATGGCACCTACGTCATTCGGCTTCTCGGGGACATCAGACTCAATCTGAGCATTCCATTTGATCGGTTCTGCGATCAAATGCTGGCCGCCGAAGATTTCTTTGCGGTGGCTATCGACCTCAGGGACGCCACCAGCATCGACAGCACCGCCCTGGGCAGCTTGGCCAAACTCTCTATAGCGGTCAGGTCTAAGACGGGGCATGTTCCGCTCCTGCTCTGTCCATCTCAGAATATGCTGCGTATTCTAGATTCCATGGGCTTCGATGACGTGTTCGACATCGTCCGAAACGAGGACGCCATGGGGCATTCGACGAATCTGCCTACGGCGGAAATTACCCAGGTTGGGAAAGCCGAAAAAAGTAAGCTGCGGCAGCAGGTAATTGACGCGCACCAAACGCTGATGTCTCTGAACGCTAGGAATGAGAGCACCTTCAAGGATCTTGTTGAAGCCTTGGAGGCCGAAGCGGCTGCTGAAGCATCGAACACCGATGATAAGAACGCTCTGGACCAGCAATCGGCTCGCTCGGGCTAGCCTTCCTGAGCTTTCGCCAGGAGCTTGGCCTCGATGAAACGGTTATGGGAAAGATGAAGCAAGTCAGCGATCTGTCGGATGCTGTGCTCTTCAAACTTGTCGAGATAGGTATCGGCAAGCGCAATATTCCATAGCGCAACCAGAACGCGAAATTTTTCAGGCTCTGACAGAGTCTCATTCAGAAAACGGGTGTAGGGGTGAACGCCTACGCTGTCCTCTAGCCGCGTCTGGGCATCGTCGATAAGGGGCTGCAGGGCCAAGCCCTCCTCAGGGAAGAGGCGGTTAAGGTGGGTGCCGATGGCTTCCAGCTCTGAATTGCCGATATCGTGATCGGCCCAAGACACTTCAAACATGATCGCCGCTGTCGCCAACGCTGGCGATATGGATTGATCTGGGTCGGCGGTAGGCGCCTTAAATAACTGCCGTAGATTGGCGAGCATAGTCATCCGCTCCATGATGATTGATCTGGTGTAAGGCATCGTCGATGATCGACGTGTCATTCAGCCGCAGTCGGGCGTGGTCGCTGAGCACCTGGCGAAATCGTCTGGCGCCGGGTCGCCCATTAAAACAGTGCAGGAGATGCTTGGTCATGCTGGCAAGGGGCGTTCCGCGTTCTAGCTGGTCGTGCACGTAGGTGAGGTAGCTCGCCACAATCTGATCTTCGGTGGTGTGGAAGGTGGGGTCAAAGAACACCTGTTCAAGTCGACTCAAGAGTCGCGGCTGGTGATAGGCCGCCCGGCCCAGCATGACGCCGTCGGCCCAGGCCATGGCTGCTTCGCACTGCACCACCTCAGTCAGGCCGCCGTTCAGAACCAGGGGTAGCGAGGGGAAGAGATGTTTTAGGCGCTTGCCCTTCTCCGGTGTTAGCGGCGGTACGTCCCTGTTCTGTGCGGGCGTTAAGCCGCCGAGCACCGCGATTCGCGCATGGAGATACAGTCGGTCGCAGCCAGCCTCCAGAACATGGCCAACGAAATCATGTAGGAAGGTGTCCGACGTGAAGTCCTCCTGAATAGCAGGGACCATCAGTCCCGTTCTGCACTTCACGGTGATGGGCAGCTGGGTAACGTCTCGCATCGCTCGGATACATGCGGCGACGCGCTCGGGTTCGCGCATGAGACACGCGCCAAAGGTGCCTTTTTGCACCCGATCCGATGGACAGCCCGCATTGATATTGATCTCGTCATAGTCGCGCTCAGCGGCTAGGGCCGCACAGGCAGCCATGGCTGCTGGTTCGTTGCCCCCGAGCTGGATCGCCAGCGGATGCTGGCTGGCGTCATAATCGAGTAGCTGTAGCTGTTCTCCGTGAAGAAGTGCCCCGGTTGTGATCATTTCCGTGAAAAGCAGGGCAGAAGGCGAATACAGCCGGTGCAGATGCCGGCAATGCTTATCCGTCCATGCCATCATGGGGGCGACTGAAACAATCTTATTCATGATCGACTACCTAGGAACCTCCAACCACCGTTTAATGCGGCTTACCCGATGTTAGGTCACCATGACATTCTGACGCGGCGAGGCGCCTGTTCCAAGGGCTTTGCTGACGGGAGACAAAGGGTGTCTATCTTAGTGTGCGGGCCTCCATCAAATTATGAGGGTCAGCGTCTGCTGAATTGAGCTCAAGCGACATGTCGGTGGAGACACAATTGAAACATTTTGTTTCACTTTTCTCCCTTTTTCTCTCCATAGTTTCTTCATTTTATCTGAAGGTCTCTGTAGACTCCTTGGCTGATGAAGGGTACGGACGGTTTCTCTCACCGGGAGTGGCGTTCGGAGATGGCGAGAAATAGCTGAGGAAATAAATGCTCAAGCAACGAACAATATTAGAGGCCGTGCACGCTATTGGTATCGGCGTCCATTCCGGGGAAAAGGTGAGAATGTCCTTACGTCCGGGGGAACCCAATACTGGAATCGTCTTCTCGAGAATGGATATTCCCTCATCACCCCAAGTTGCCGCGAAAGCGCAAAACGTATCGGATACCACACTGTCCACCAGCATTTCCCACGGTCAGGTTCACGTTTCCACAGTAGAACACCTCATGTCGGCTCTGTGGGGACTAGGCATTGACAACCTCATTGTTGAGCTATCCGGGCAAGAGGTGCCGATTCTAGACGGGAGCGCGGCGCCCTTTGTTGACATGATTCAGAGCGTTGGCCTCCGGGAGCAGGCTGCTGCCCGTAAGTTCATCCGGATCAAACGCGAAATTCAGGTTTCACAGGAAGACGCCGAAGCATCCCTCAAGCCCTTCAACGGGTTCAAAGCCAGCTACACCTTTGTCGCTTCCCATCCGGTCTTTAATCGACATCCAAAATATCGCGAGCTCGATTTTTCTCGCGTCTCCTACGTAGACGAGGTCAGTGGCGCTAGATCCTTCGGGCTGAAAGAAGAATTGGCCCAGGCTCAGGCGATCAACAAGTGCCTGGGCTCTAGCCTCGACAATGCAGTGGGGATTGAGCGCGATCAAATCCTCAATGAGGGCGGGCTACGGTACGAAGACGAGTTCGTGAAGCATAAGCTTTTGGATGCCATCGGGGACCTTTACCTGCTGGGTCTCCCGATTTTGGGTGCCTTCCACGGGTACAAATCCGGTCATGCGCTGAACAACAAGCTGGCGCGTGCCCTGCTTCGCTGCGAGGATGCCTGGGACGTGGTTGGATTTGATCCCAAGGCCCTGTCCAGGGACGAACAACCCATCCTTCAGCCCGTGGCGACTCGCTAGTCGAGACACGCTTCAGTCTGCAGCCCGGCGCCGTCAGCTCCTGTCTAAGGATATCTTGCCCCAGACGGTACAATTCCATTGGCATCAAGAGGCCCTGGCCCTATAATCTCGGCGGCGTCGTTGAGATGTGAAAGTTTTCTCAACACTCCCTAGAACCGCTTTCTTAAATCCGTTCCAACGAGAGGCCGGGCACCTGATCCGGCAAAGAAGGGGTTACAACAAAGACAGTCGTGAAATAGGGCCCCGTGCGAATAGGCGGGGGGCCTTGATCTGAAGATAGGGACGCATGATCAAAATTAGGAAAGGCCTCGATTTACCTATTGCCGGAGAGCCGGAACAGGAGATCGAGGACGCACGCCCAGTACGAAGCGTTGCCCTCCTCGGGCAAGATTACCCTGGCATGAAGCCAACCATGGTGGTGAACGAAGGGGACTCCGTGGTGAAGGGTCAGTTGCTCTTTACCGACAAAAAAACGGCTGGCGTAGAGTTCGTGGCACCGGCGTCTGGTCGCGTAAGCAGCATCAACCGAGGGGCTAAAAGAGTCTTCATCAGTTTGGTCATCGACGTTGAGGACGAAGAGCAAGGCAGCGAGCGAGGTTTTAACGCCTACAGCAAAGAGGACATCGTTGGCCTGGATGCCGACACGATCAAGCAGCAGCTCGTGCAGAGTGGAAGCTGGACGGCCCTTCGAACTCGACCCTACTCAAAAATTCCTTCCCCGGACTCCTCACCCCGGGCCATCTTTGTGACCGCTATAGATACCAACCCGCTGGCCGCGGATGCCAATGTGGTGATCAACGCGCACCGTGATTTGTTTCTGACAGGCGTCAGATTGCTCTCGGTATTGACCGAAGGGCAGGTGCATGTTTGTGGTAATCAGGGAAGCGACCCATACGATGTTGCAGGCGATCAGGTTCAATACCATGCGTTCCAGGGCAGTCATCCAGCTGGTCTCCCGGGCACGCACATCCATTTTGTAGACCCGGTCAGTGCTAACAAGACCGTTTGGTTTATTGGCTACCAAGATGTGATCGCCATAGGCCATCTCTTTCTGCACGGCAGCATCATGACCGAGCGCGTTGTTTCGTTGGCAGGTCCGGGCGTCGAGCGACCTCGACTGCTTCGCACGCGGCTGGGAGCGAACCTTGAAGAGCTTACCGCTGGAGAACTGGTTCAGGGTGAACAACGTATTATTTCCGGATCCGTGCTTGCGGGAAACACCGCCATTGGCCAAAGGGCTTTTCTGGGCCGGTATCATCAGCAGGTCTCCGTTGTTACCGAGGACAGAGAGCGCAAGGTACTGGGCTACCTCCGCCCTGGTGCCAATCGGCACTCAGTTTTTCCCGCATTTCTCTCCAAGTGGATTGGCGAGAAGACGGTTTCCTTTACCACCTCGACCAACGGCAGCACACGCGCCATGGTGCCGATTGGTACCTACGACGCCGTGATCCCCATGGATATCTTGGCTACGCAACTAATGCGAAGCCTGCTGGTCGGCGATGTCGAGAAAGCGATAGAGCTGGGTTGCCTGGAATTAGATGAAGAGGATGTGGCGCTGTGTACCTATGTTTGTCCAGGCAAATATGAATACGGACCCGTGCTAAGAGATATGCTGACTCAAATTGAGAAGGAGGGCTAAGCCCATGGGATTGAGGTCGTATCTGGACGATATTGCACCCCATTTTGAAAAGGGCGGGCGGCTTCACGCGCTTTACCCAGCCTATGAGGCCATCGACACGGCGTTATATACCCCAGGGAAGATAACGGATGGCGCTTCCCATGTCCGAGACAGCTTGGACTTAAAGCGCATCATGATTACGGTCTGGCTGTGCGCCTTTATTCCGGTGTTTGTTGGCAGTTATTTCGTTGGCCTGAACGCCAACGAGGCCATGCAGGCCCTGGGTCAAACTTCCATAGACGGATGGCGAGGTATCTTTGTCAACGGCCTCATCGGTTTTGACCCGTCCAGCATATGGGATTGCCTGATACATGGACTCGCTTACTTCGTTCCGCTTTATATAACGGTATTTCTTGCGGGTATTGCCTTCGAAGTCTGGTTCGCGGCCAAGCGGGGCCACGAGGTGAATGAGGGCTACTTCGTCACCTCCATCCTGTTCACGTTAACGCTACCGCCTTCGATTCCGCTCTGGATGGCCGCTCTGGGTGTCATTTTTGGTGTGGTGATTGCTAAAGAAGTCTTTGGTGGAACTGGGAAGAACTTCCTTAATCCAGCATTGACCGGCAGAGCCTTTCTTTACTTTGCCTATCCCGCGCAAATGTCCGGTGACGCAGTCTGGGTTGCCGTAGATGGCTGGACGCAAGCGACGCCGCTGGGTAATGCGGCGATTGGTGAGCCCTATGGCGTGGATTGGATATCCGCCTTCCTTGGCAATATGCCCGGGTCCATGGGCGAGACATCAACCCTTGCGATTTTGATCGCGGCCGTCTTGCTCTGTGCCACCCGCATTGCATCTTGGCGGGTCATGTCGGGTGTGTTTTTGGGCATGCTGCTGACCTCGTCCCTGTTCAACCTTATTCCATCGTCTAACCCGATGTTTGACATGCCCTTCTATTGGCACCTGGTCCTGGGCGGCTTTGCTTTCGGCATGGTGTTCATGGCGACGGACCCGGTTTCCGCTGCCATGACCAATGACGGTCGATGGTTCTACGGCATTTTGATTGGATTTATGTGCGTTCTGATTCGGGTTGTAAACCCGGCGTTCCCAGAGGGCATGATGCTCGCCATTCTCTTTGGAAATCTCTTCGCACCGTTGATCGATCACTTTGTGGTGCAGTCGAATATTAAACGGAGGCTTGCTCGTGGCTAGTACGAATAGGGATAGTCTGGGGAATACCTTTCTTATTGCGGTGGCCTTGTGCTTGGTCTGCTCCGTTGTCGTCTCAAGCCTGGCGGTGATGCTTAAGCCGATCCAGCAAGAGAATAAGATCCTCGATCAGAAGAAAAATATTTTACGCGCGGCGGGTATGCTCGCTGCTGATAGCGTGGTGGGGCCCGAGGGCGAATCCGTGGATGAGCTGTTCTCCGAGTTTACGGTCAGGGCGGTAAATCTGGATACCGGAGAATACGTCGACGATGCCGTAGACGTCGCTAGCTACGATCCGATCAAGGCGGCAGGCAGCCCTAGCCAATCGGTCTCTCTTGGGACAGAAGAAGACATAGCGACCTTACGCCGGCGGGAAAATATCTCGCTGGTTTATCTAAAAACGGGTCCCACGGGCTTGGAGAAGCTGGTGATCCCCGTTCGGGGATATGGTCTCTGGGGTACCCTTTACGGATACCTGGCTCTGGATAGCGATCTAAATACCATTACGGGCCTGGGCTTTTATAACCATAAAGAAACGCCGGGACTCGGTGGCGAGGTAGATAACGGGAACTGGAAGGCCGCGTGGCGAGGGGTGAGACTGTTTGATGAAAACGGGAAGCCTGCGGTTCGCCTGGTTAAGCAGCGTTCTCCTGCCAGCAGCGTGGCGGCAAGTTACGAGGTGGACGCGCTGAGTGGGGCAACCTTTACCACTCGCGGGGTACAGAATCTGGTGAACTTTTGGGCGGGTGAAGGGGGTTTTGGTCCCTACATTGAGCGTCTCAAGATCAACGGCCTGGCAAGGGGGTAGAGCATGGCCACGCAGAAAGAAGTTCTGATCGATCCGATTTTCAACAACAATCCTATAGCGCTTCAGGTACTGGGCATCTGCTCGGCTCTGGCCGTAACGATTAATATGGCCACCACCCTGGTCATGTGTGCTGCCGTGATTTTCGTCTGTACCCTGTCAAACCTCGCCGTTTCTTTGGTGCGCAACCACGTGCCCACCAATATCAGGATCATCGTCCAGATGACGATCATTTCCTCCTTGGTGATCGTGGTCGATCAGGTGCTGCAGGCTGTTGCCTACGATATCTCTAAAAGCCTTTCGGTTTTCGTGGGTCTTATCATCACCAACTGCATCGTGATGGGCCGAGCAGAGGCCTTTGCTATGCAGAATGGACCCTGGCTGTCGGCGCTTGACGGGTTTGGCAACGCGCTGGGCTACAGCGTCATTCTGATCGGCGTTGCCCTGATCCGAGAGCCTCTTGGATCGGGCACATTGTTGGGGTATGAAATTATTCCAACCATCGCCAACGGGGGTTGGTACCTGCCCAACGGGTTGTTACTGCTCGCGCCAAGCGCGTTTTTCATTATTGGCCTCTTTATCTGGGCCATCAGGGCATGGAAAACCGAGCAGGTGGAAGAAGCCGAATATGAAATAGCGCCGAATACCCAGTACGAGAGGGCCCTTTAGTGGAACATTACCTAGGTATCTTCGTGCGAGCGGTATTCATCGAGAATATGGCGCTAACCTTTTTTCTGGGCATGTGCACCTTTATCGCGATCTCTAAGAAAATCTCCACCGCCATTGGGCTGGGGGTGGCTGTGGTGGTGGTGCTGGCGATCACGGTGCCCGTTAATAACCTGATTTTTAATTTGCTCCTCAGAGAAGGGGCTCTGGCCTGGGCCGGCTTCCCGGACGTGGACCTCAGTTTTCTGGGCCTCCTGTCCTACATCGGGGTCATAGCCGCCATGGTTCAAATACTTGAAATGGTGTTAGATAAATACGTCCCCGCGCTATACAACGCACTGGGTGTCTTTCTGCCCCTAATCACCGTGAACTGCGCAATTTTAGGCGCCTCGCTGATGATGATCGACCAGGATCAGACTTTCGGCGAAAGCGTTGTCTTCGGTCTTGGCGCGGGTGTGGGTTGGGCGTTGGCGATAACCGCCCTGGCGGGCGTCCGCGAGAAGCTCAAGTACAGCGATGTGCCAGAAGGGCTGCGCGGTCTTGGCATCACCTTTATTTCTGTGGGATTGATCAGCATGTGCTTTATGTCGTTCGGCGGCATTGATATTTAGCGTTTAGGAGACAATATGTTGGATACAACGGTTTTGCTCGGAGTGGTCATGTTTACCGTAACGGTAGTGGCTCTGGTGGCAATGATCTTGTTTGCTCGTTCGCGCCTCGTGAGTTCAGGAAACGTGACTATTCTCATCAATGACGACCCAGAGAAGGCCATCGAAGTACCGGCCGGAGGGAAGCTATTGGGCACGTTAGCCGCACAGGGGGTATTTCTGGCCAGTGCGTGTGGTGGCGGAGGAACCTGTGCTCAATGCCGGTGCCGCGTCCTGGAGGGCGGCGGCAGTATCCTGGCCACCGAAGAGGGGCACTTCAATCGCGGTGAAATTTCCGATAGCTGGCGTCTTTCCTGCCAGGTTGCAGTGAAGCAGGACCTCAAAATCGAGGTGCCAGACGACGCCCTGGGCGTGCAACGCTGGGAATGCGAGGTGACCTCAAATCCTAACGTTGCTTCGATGATCAAAGAGCTGAATTTAAAGCTGCCGGAGGGCGCGGACGTTGCTTTTCGTGCCGGCGGCTATGTCCAGCTAGAAATCCCCCCCTATAAAATGTCCTGGTCGAGCATAGACGTGCAGGAGGAGTACCGAGAAGACTGGGATAAGTTTAACTTCTGGGACCTGGAATCCGATGTAAAAGAAACCACGATTCGCGCCTATTCCATGGCCAATTATCCAGAAGAGCGAGGCATCCTTAAGTTCAATATTCGGGTATCGCCTCCACCTCCTCGAATGAACCATCTGCCCCCTGGCGCAATGACCTCGTATATCGCGAACCTCAAGCCCGGGGACAAGGTAACGGTCTTCGGGCCTTATGGGGACTTCTTTGTTAAGGATACGCCTGCAGAGAAAATCTGGATCGGTGGCGGTGCAGGCATGGCCCCACTTCGCTCGCATATTTTTGATGAGCTAAAGCGCAAGGGAACCCAAACCAAGATGAGCTACTGGTATGGCGCTCGATCTTTGCGGGAGATGTTCTATACCGAAGAGTTTGAAGAGCTTGCTGCGAAGAATGAGAACTTCGATTTCCATGTGGCGCTATCGGACCCCTTAGAAGAGGATAACTGGGACGGTTATACCGGCTTCATCCATAACGTGGTCTTTGAAAACTATCTTAAAAACCATCCATCGCCTGAAGATTGTGAGTTCTACATGTGTGGCCCGCCAATGATGGCTCAGGCTGTTCAGAACATGCTCGAAGATTTGGGTGTTGAGCCTGAAAACATTGCCTTTGACGACTTTGGCGGTTAGCGCAGGCGCCTAGCCGCGCCTTGGGGTCAACGCTGCCTGGGCCGGGAGCATTCTTTGGCTAACATCTTGCTTCTGGTGACGGCGGTGATATGGGGCTTCGGCTTCGTGGCGCAGATCTTGGGCATGACGCACCTGGGGCCCTTTGCCTTTATCGGTCTAAGGTTCTTATTGGGGGCGGCAAGCCTTCTGCCCGTTATCTGGTGGATGTGGTCCCGCCTCAATCTCTCAGCAGATCAGCACGAATCTCTTTTTTGGGGCTCCCTCACGCTAGGCATCGTTCTATTTTGTGCCTCTGCCTTTCAGCAGGTCGGCCTGCTCTATACAACGGCATCGAATGCGGGTTTTATAACCGGGCTGTATATGGTCTTTGTGCCGGTTATGGGCATCGCTCTGGGCATCAAAACTGGGCGAATGACCTGGTTGGGCGGCGCGTTGGCTGCCGTCGGGCTGGTGCTCTTGGGGTTCAATGAGTCTTACCGTCTTGGTTATGGGGACGCCTTACAGCTGCTGGGTGCAGTTGTTTGGGCAGTGCATATTCTGGTGATCGATCACTTTGCACGTCGGGTCTCTGGGCTGTTACTGGCCGTGGGACAATTCTTGGTGTGTGGCACTCTGGGTCTGTTTGTGTCCCTAACGCTGACCGACGAAGTGACGACCTCCGTTGGGATCATCAACGCTGCGCCCACCCTGGCCTATGCCGGTATCCTGACGGTTGGTGTCGCCTATACCCTGCAGGTTATTGCACAGGCGGATGCCAACCCTTCCCATGCGGCTATTATCCTCAGTCTCGAGGCAGTTTTCGGTGCCCTCGGGGGCTATTTGATTCTGGATGAATGGCTGACGCCCCGGCAGATGTTCGGCTGTGCCCTGATGCTGGGGGGGATGATTATGTCCCAACTCGCTCATCAGGATGCCCAGCCCGAGCTATGCAAAGACGGTGACCGCACCCACGCTTAGGAGGCCGGACCGTCAGGTGATGCTCGGCTAGTCCAGGAACCGGCAGGTAGGACAGGATGGGGAAGCCACAGTGGCATCCTCTGAAAACTGGTACTGGGGGAACGCATGCCGCTCAAGGCGATCGTCCTGGGTCATGGCGTTCTCTTTCCAGCCGGGTCCCTCGGGCCATGCCAGGGGGAGGTCCCAAATGTCACCGCTCCTGTTCATTTCCTCGAGGGCTCTCAGCGCAGTCTTCAGAATCATCTGTTGTTCTGTGCAGTGATGGGCTCTGCCTGCGGTTTGGCCTAGGGGGTAGTCGATGAAGAGCGTTCTTGGCGGCATCACAGCAGCAGATATGGTTCTGGCGCTGGAAAGACAGACCGTGGGGATGCCCTGGCTCTCCAAGTTCCGTGCGATCAGTCCGACGGACTGATGGCAGACGGGTCAGACCGGTACAAGAATGGCCAGGTCTACCTCGTCCTGAATCAGAGTTGCGGTCAACGCGGGTGCCAAGGTTTCGGTCACGCGTCGGCTGGAGTAGATACCGCCCATAAGCGTATAGACCGTCAAGTCAGCGATTGTGCCCTCTGTCTGCAGGTGTCTAAGGGGTTCCAGTGGCAGAACACAATTGATGTCTTGACGGGCTGAGGTCATATCATAGGCGAAATGCGTGACCCTGAGATCAGCTATGGACGTATTCGGGTCAATGATCCGAAAACTGATGTCGTCCTTATGGTGAAAGGCAATCTGCCCACGAGCATATATTCCGCCAGAACCGATGAGCGCCACTCGGCATTCTTTTCCAGGTTTGGTGGATACGGCAAGGGGTACGGCGCTGTCGCTTCTTACCCAGCCGTAGGGCGGGTAGCTAAGAGATTCGTAAAGTGTGCGCGTACGCTCGATATAGTCGACCGGCTGGTTCAGGGACAACGGGCATTCCGGTAGGTGAGTTGATTAAATTGGAACACAATCTGTGATCGGTGTCCCGAGCACTTTGAGCGCATTTTTGGCGGGGGAGGGCTGCAGACTTAAGCAGCGTAGACGAGGTCGGCCAGATTATGGGGGCGTCGGCCCAGGGCATCTTCACCGGCAAGGGTTTGTGCCAAAATTGCCTGAGCCATGGGCTCGCAGCGTCCGCAGCCGGTGCTGACGGCAAGCTGACTCTGAACCTGACTAAACGTCTTTGCGCCAGATTGCACGGCATCTGAGATGTCTTGATCGGTCACAGCATTGCACAGGCAGATATACATTGAGCACACCCCTTTTTAGAGATGGTATTCTAAATGCAAATCATTCTCGGTAGCAATACGTTTTTCACAATGAGACCCGTTTTTGCTTGGGAATAGCATGCTATTGAGAATAATTATCGTTATAAATCAGTAAGTTACGGAAATTTTTGTTTGTCTTTGGGCGCGATTTTAGGCAACATCCTACTAACTCAACGCTAGGAAGAATGGATGAAGTCTTTAGATCCTAAGGTCATCGAATGCCTTAACAAGGTGCTCAAAAACGAACTGACGGCCATCAACCAGTATTTCCTGCATTCAAAGATGCTGGATGATTGGGGCTTAAAGCGGCTCGGAAAATACGAAATGGGCGAGTCAGTGGACGAAATGAAGCACGCTGACGCGCTAATAGAGCGCATTCTCTTTCTAGACGGGCTGCCCAATCTTCAGGACTTAGGCAAGCTTATGATCGGCCAGAATGTGAGAGAGATCCTGGAATGCGATCTTGCCCTGGAAATGATTGCACTGCCTGACCTTCGAGAGGGCGTTGCTCACTGTGAGGGATGCCAGGACTTCGTAACCCGACAGCTACTTCGCGACATCTTGGCCTCCGAGGAAGAACATGTTGACTGGCTGGAAACTCAGCTTCAGCTGATTGAAAAAACTGGGGTGGAGAACTACATTCAGTCTCAAATCGGGGACGGATAGAGACTAAATGAAATTGCGCATACTCGGCGATTCGCTTCGGCTTCGACTGACCGTGAGCGAAACCGAAACCCTTGCCATAGGGGAGCGTGTGGCCGAGTGCACGCACTTCCCTGGCGGAGAAGAACTCAGGTATTCACTTTGCCCGGGCGACGGTGGGGTGGAAGCGCGCTTTTCTCGGCTTGATGACCACTATGCGCTGAACGTCACGGTGCCGTCGACGCTGCTGAGGGCCTGGTCCAATTCAGAGGAGACCACCGTGGGCGGAGAAAGTGGCCTAGCGTCCGGGCCGCTGAGGCTGATGATAGAAAAAGACTTTGATTGTGTGCAGCCGCGTGCGGGCGAGGAACACCTAGACACCTTCCCAAATCCCAAACAGTGCTAGGGGCTGGCTCGATACCAGTCCTCGGGACTGTTGATGTTTTGATAGTAACGTGCATTTGCCGTTACGGATCCGTGAGCGGGCACAACCGCTGCGCCAATCTGTTTTAACCAAGCCTTTACGCTGTACTTTCCTTCCTCGAGATAACGCCTGAGGGAGGCGCTTGCCTGTTGGGGTAGGCAGCAGAGGAGGGGCTGGAGGCGCTGGCCGTCATGCAGCAGGGTCGCCTGTTCCGGATGGGTTGCCAGTAGGGGCTCATACCAACCCTGTGGTAGTAGGGGCATGTCTCCGGGGCAGACCAGCAGCCAGGGGCTGTCGAGCTGCCGAAGCGCAGCGTAAACGCCAGCCAAGGGTCCGAAAACCTGCAGATCGCATTCATCGTCTCCCACGACCTTGCCCCGCCTGGCATAGCGCTGGTGATTGCGGTTTGCGCTGATCAGTGTCGGCGTGTGCTTAGGTAGGGTGGCCAAGACATGATCTACCATGGGTTTTGATTGGCCCTCGCGGTTGAATTCCAACAGGGGCTTGTCGGCGTGGCCCAAGCGGCTGCCCTGGCCGCCGCAAAGCACCAGACAGCTCAGGTCTTCGGATGAGATCATGGATTCACTCTTCTCTGCATCAGCACAATTTAGCACTGTCTGGCCGCCTAGGCGCTGACTTGCGAAAGGCGACTCAGTTGCGCAGACTCTGGCGAAATTTTGTTTCAGCAGCCAATCGCATAGCCGAGGATCAACGATGCCGTTTTTACGCCGCAGCCAAGAAGAACATGTACTCACGCTCACCATGTCCAGCCCGGAAACGAGGAATGCGCTGACCGGTCCCGAGCAGTTTGATGATATCGAGCAAACCTGCACTGACATCAACAACGATATGTCCGTTCGCGCGGTGGTCTTGACCGGCGAGGGCTCTGCTTTCTGTGCTGGAGGAAACGTAAAGGATATGAGGGATCGTACCGGCATGTTCAGTGGTGACCCCTTTGATCAGGCCGAGGCCTATCGGCATGGCATTCAACGGATTCCGCGGGCCGTTTACGCGCTCAACGTGCCTATAATTGCAGCGGTGAACGGCCCCGCAGTGGGTGCCGGGTGCGACCTAGCAACCATGTGTGATATTCGCATCGCGAGCTCTCGAGCAATGTTTGCGGAGAGTTTCGCCAAACTAGGCCTGATCCCGGGAGACGGTGGCGCTTGGTTCCTGCCGCGCGTGGTGGGCCACTCCAATGCCAGCCTCATGGCCTTTACCGGAGAGCCGGTGCAGGCCGCAGACGCACTTAGCATGGGTTTGGTCTCGGAGGTGGTAGAACCCGAAGCCCTGGTGGCGCGCGCCCAGCAACTGGCAGCCGCTATTGCGGCGAATCCACCCCATGCCGTAAGGCTAACGAAACAGCTTCTGCGCGCAAGCCAAGGGGCTTCCTTGGATCAATTGCTGGATAAGTCTGCGTCTTTTCAAGCGGTCTGCCATGCGGAACCCGATCACATGGAGGCGATAGAGGCCTTCTTCGAGAAACGTCCCGGGAACTATAGGGCGACCTGAAGGGCTAGGTAAGCCATTTAATCGCTCTGATGAGTTCCTGATCAAACCCTGCGTCCGCATACAGGGACTTGGCCCGTTGGTTTCGATTGAATACGTGCAGCGTTAGCGATTCGGCGCCGCTGGATCGGGCTCGCGCTTCGCTGGTCGCGAGGAGCTTTCTACCCAAACCCAGGCCGCGAGCCGTTGGGGCGACAACTAAGGCTTCCAGGTGAGCGCTTGGTGTGTGGCTAAGAAGTTCTTCCCCGATACGCGTGATGGCCAAGCCCAATAAAACGTTATCAGCCGTTGCGGCCACATCTATGGCGACGTGAGGGTCCTCGCCGCTGAAGAACCGGTCTACGGTTTGCGCATCACCCTGCCATAGGTGTTCAGCGCGACGGTTAGGCGGAATATCAAAATCCGCGAGCAGCGGAACAAGTTCGTGCAGGCCCTCGCGATCCGCCTCCGTAGCGGGTCTGATGCTGTAGTTTGATTCCGTTGCTAATTCATTTATCGTCATAACCTTGAACCCCTTAACCCCTGCTGGACCACCGTCGAGGCATGCTGCTGATGTGGTTGAATCAGTAGATGCGTTGATGGGCCAACTTATGAAGCAGAACCGAGTGCCTAGGATGCCCCAGTCTCCCAGCTTTTTCTCCTCACGAACGGCGATAATGTTAGTTATTGCGAACATGGTCGGCACCGGGGTGTTCACCAGCCTGGGATTTCAGTTACTGGACATCCAAAGCCCCTTTGTCATCCTGCTGCTCTGGTCCGTTGGTGCCCTGGTCGCACTTTGTGGCGCGCTTTGTTATGCGGAATTAGCAACGGCGCTTCCGCGATCCGGTGGCGAGTATCATTTCCTGGGGCGCATCTATCATCCCGGTGCGGGCTTCACGTCCGGTTGGATCTCGGTGACGGTTGGTTTTTCTGCGCCAACGGCAGCCGCGGCGATTACCGGAGCCACCTATATTCAGGCAGTCTTTCCTGACCTTCCCGCCACCCTATTGGGCTGCGTTGTGGTCGTGTTGATTGGAGGAATCCACCTGAGGAGTCGCGGAGGCAGTGGGCTCTTCCAGCAAATCTTTACCTCCGCCAAGATCGCGCTGATTTTATGTTTTATGGCATTGGCCTGGGGGTTTACTGATTCGGTACAGCCTGTCACCTGGTCGCCAACCGCATCCGATCTAACGTTGATGAGCAGCACTGGCTTTGCCGTGGGTCTTATCTTCGTGAATTACGCCTATACGGGTTGGAATGCCGCAACCTATTTAAGTGGCGAACTCGACAACCCTTCACGATCCATTCCGAGGATTCTGATTGTCGGTACCGGGGTGGTTGCCCTGCTCTATTTGGCGCTGCACATCACTTTTTTAGGCCTAGCGCCAATGGAGGAGATGGCTGGAAAGATAGAAATCGGCTATGTGGTTGCGAATTACGCCTTTGGTCCATTGGGCGCCCAAGCAACGTCTCTGATGCTCGGATTTCTGCTAATTTCAACCGTTAGTGCAATGTTGCTGGCCGGGCCCAGAGCGCTGCAGGTGATGGGCGAGGATTTCAAGGCCTTCTCGTGGCTGGGGCAAACTAATGCCCACGACGTACCTGGGAACGCAATCTTGCTGCAAACTGGGCTGACGCTAGTGATGATCCTAACGGCTACCTTTGAAAGCATCATCGTATTTTCAGGGGCGATTCTTGCGTTTAATTCACTCCTTACGGTTATCGGCCTTGGGGTGCTGCGATATCGTGAGCCAGATCTTGTGCGACCCTTCCGCTTACCCTGGTATCCCTTGCCTATGCTCGTTTTTGCTGGGGTTATTTCTTGGACCCTGTTTTATTTGGTTCAGGCCAGACCCGTTGAGGGCTTGTTGGCCCTCGGCTTGGTCGTGATCGGCGTCCTGTGCTACTTGCTTGCACGCCGTGCGGGTTTTGAAATCGCGCCGATCAATCAAAATCCGTGAACATGAAAGGCTGCGGCATTGGGTGTTCAGGTGAGGGCCAGCAGGGCAGGGTACTCCCTGCTTAGGCGTGGAATGCGAAGAGGAGCGTAAGTAATGGTTGCAGCCAATCGTCAGTGGGGGTCGCGAGGGGCGTTTCTGCTCGCTTCGATTGGATTTGCCGTTGGGCTCGGCAATATTTGGCGCTTTCCCTACGTCACCGGGGAAAACGGTGGTTCGGCCTTTGTTATTATTTATCTCGCCTGTGCCTTCGTGATTGGGGTTCCTATCCTGATGGCGGAACTGCTAGTGGGTCGGCGGGGCGGGATGGCGCCCGTGCGCGCCGTTGCAAACGTTGCGCTCGAGGGAGGATTAAGCCAGCGATGGGCCGGCATCGGCTATCTGAATCAGCTCACGGCGTTTTCCATTATGACCGTCTACGCAGTGGTTGCGGGCTGGGTGCTTTACTATTGTTTTCTGGCATTGAACGGGGCGGTCGCTGCGCAAACAGGTGCAGATGCTGCCGCCACCTTTGATGCGCTGCTTGCCTCCCCAACGCGGCTGGGCCTATGGAGTTTCATCGCGCTTTCGTTAACGGGTTTGATTCTCAGCGCCGGATTAGAAAAGGGTATCGAGCGTGCGGTGAAGGTGCTTATGCCCACGCTCTTTGCTCTGTTGCTGATGCTGATGATCTACAACGTCTTTGCTGGCGGCATGCCTGAGGCCATTCAATATCTCTTTCAACCAGACTTTTCAAAAGTTGGTCCGGACACCTTTCTTGCGGCTCTCGGCCAGGCGTTTTTTTCCATCGGAGTTGCCATGGCGGGGATGATGATTTTTGGCGCTTATCTGCCTAAGGAAATCTCCATAGCTCGTTCTGCCTTGATTATTGTCGCTGCGGATACGGCGGTTGCGCTGGTGGCGGGGTTGGTGATCTTTCCCATGGTCTTTCATGGCGGTCTTGATCCGGCTCAGGGAAGCGGACTGATTTTCAACACCCTACCCTTGGCTTTCGCCCAGATGTCCGGGGGTCCTTGGGTCGCCATTGCCTTCTTCCTCTTGTTATCCGTAGCGGCGGTAACGTCCATGGTGGGTTTAACCGAGCCCATGGTCAGTATGGCGGAGGAGCGTTTATCCCTGGGGCGTCGCCGCGCTACCGCCTTGGTCTGCGGGCTGATTATGGCCGTGAGCTTGATCAGCGCCCTGAGCTACAATTTTTGGGCGGGCGTGCTGATCGGTAGCCAGACCCTGAACCATTGGTTGGACTATCTGCCCAATCAAATTTTTCTTCCGCTGGGCGGGTTGCTGATCGCCCTGTTCGTGGCCTGGCGTCTTCCCGCGAACATCAGCGCGGATGAACTGGCCGTTGGCAGTGAGCGTTGGTTCTCCATCTGGTACCGCTCTATTCGGTTTCTCGTGGTGCCCGCCGTACTGCTCATCTTGGTCACGGGAATTTAGCTGGGGATTTTGAGGGAACGTCTATGTCGCTGAGCTTTCGAGGGAGCGTCAACCGCTGGGAATGCGATGAGAACGATCATTTAAACGTTCGTTTTTGTGAGGAAAAACTCTGGCAGACACTCACCGTGGGCTTGCTCGATGCCGGAATTGTGCAGGACGAAGCTGCTCAGAATCTCACGGCGTCGCTAAGGTGTCAGCACATCCGGTTTCAAAGTGAATCTAGGGTCGCCGACCCGCTGAGCGGATATTTTTATGCTGTGTCAGCGCCATGGGCAGGAAGTGAGCGCGCCTTTCTTGCAGAACTGGTCAATGAGCGCTCAGGAGACGTTGCCTGCACCATGATTGCAGAGTTCGAAGGCCTTGATGGGCCCTGGAGCGCGATAGAGAGAGACAGCAAGGAACTGGCGCATGCCCTGCCGCGAGGATTGTCGGAAGAGCTCGATCTCTTCGATTTGAATCTCAATCAGGCCAGGGAGAGAGGATTCCAAATTATTGGGAAGGGTCTGGCAGAGCCCGCGCATTGCGATATCAACGGGCACCTGCTTCCCCACCTCTACATGGGATACATCTCAGACGCGGTACCACACCTTTGGAGACTGCTTGATCCGGAGCAACATACCAGTACCGTGGATGGTGGCGTGGTGGTGGAGTTTCGGCGACGCTATCGGGGCCTGCTCCTGGGCGGACATCGGTATGTGATCGCATCGGGCGTCGCCGAATACGGACCGAAACTGCTCCGTTTCGTCCACTGCCTTTTTGATGTGAGCACAGACCGCTGTGTGGCGGTAGGACAGGCCATGGCGCTGCGTATGGATTTATCGACGCGCCGCTCCATCCCTCTTACTGAGGCTCAGCAGGCGCACTTGGCTAACGTAAAACTGCAGCTCTAGCGGGATGGCCTCCTTTGACCGTGTGCCACCTGGGTGACGTGTCCAAGCGCCTACAACAATAATCATGGGTTTCTCGAGCTTGGCGTCTTGCGCTTACCGCCCTGCACGGTCATCCTCCGTTCAGATTCGGGTTGTGAGAGGAAGGAAAGGGGTTAATGCGATCTAAGCCGATTCTATTTATCGCAGCGCTGCTGATCATCGGTGGCCTGGTGCTCTGGCTCCCCATGGTCCAATGGATGACGGCCTTCTTTGCGTGGGTGGCCGTTAACCCGCAGATTGCTTGGCTTATTTTTGCGGCTTTCTATATTGCTGCCGTGGTGCTGTTGCTGCCTGGCAGCTTGCTCACGTTGAGTGCGGGTTTTCTATTTGGGTTAGGCAGTGGCTTTATCATCTGTTCGATATCCAGCGTTTTGGGCGCCACCCTGGCCTTTCTTTTGGGCCGATTTTTGGCCAGGGACTGGGTCGCTGCGAAGCTCCTGGAGATGCCTAGGTTCGCTGCTCTGGATCGCGCCATCGGGAAACGCTCGGCGATCATTGTGCTGCTTACCCGATTGTCGCCCATATTTCCCTTTAACCTGCTCAACTACGCACTGGGATTGACAGGGGTGTCTCTGAGAACCTATGTCTTGGCATCTTGGGTTGGAATGATGCCTGGCACCTTGCTTTACGTTTATCTTGGGTCCATTGCAAAGGACCTCGGCTCCATCCTCTCCGGGCAGCTGGCAACGTCCTCTGCCAATACGCTTCTTTTTTACGCGGGTCTGATCGCCACCTTGGTGCTGACCGTGATTATCGCTCGGCTTGCGACCAAGGCGCTTAATGAGCAGCTGCAGGTGACAGGCGAAGGCGAGGGTTATGCTGACGGATCGAATCAAGAGAAAGGGGCTCGCCTGTGAACTATCTTGGAGCCAACTTTGATCAAGTGAGCAGAGGCCTGCTCTGTCCAGAGGACTACCAAAACCCAGAGCCCAAGGAAAAGTATCACCTGGTGGTTATTGGCGCGGGCCCTGCGGGCCTCATCAGCGCCATCGGGGCCGCCGGCCTCGGAGCGAAGGTGGCTCTGGTAGAGAAACATCTGATGGGCGGCGATTGTTTGAACGTGGGCTGTATGCCGTCGAAAGCACTGCTCTCACACAGTGTGCAGATACATTCGAATTTTGATGCGGCCTTTGCCTGGCTGCGGGAAGTTAGAGCCAAGATCGCACCCCATGATTCGGTAGCCCGTTATCTCGACGCCGGCGTGGATGTCTTTCTTGGAGAAGCCACCTTTGGCGAGAGTGGGGACGTTATGGTTGGCGGTGCCCGGCTAGCGGCCCGGAGGGTTGCACTATGCACCGGAGCGCGCGCGGACATTCCCAATATTCCTGGCTTGTCGGCCTGTGATCCTCTTACGAATGAAACGGTCTTCGACCTGACCAGGAGGCCACGGTCGTTGGCCATCCTGGGCGCGGGTCCTATTGGTTGTGAACTGGCTCAGGTCTTTGCGCGCCTCGGCACAGGGGTACACCTCTTCGAGATGGCCGAGCGTGTGCTGCCCAACGAGTCGCCTGGCGCCAGTAAGGCCCTCGCCCAAGCGCTGGAGGCGGCAGGGGTTAGGTTATATCTGGGCCACCCGGTGCAAGAGATACAGGGCAGTGGCACGATTGTGACAGCCCGAGGGCAGGTCGTTTGTGAGCGGGTTCTGGTGGCCCTTGGGCGCAAGCCGAATACAGAGACGCTCAACCTGGCATCGGTGGGCGTCAACACTAACGATCGAGGATTTGTCGTTACCGATGATCGGCTCCGAACATCGAATAAATCGATCTTTGCGGCGGGGGACTGCACGCACCTTTCTCATTTCACCCATCAGGCGGATGCTCAGGCCCGAGCGCTGATTCAAAACGCGCTCTTCTTTTCAACGGCCAAGGTGGATGATCTTGTGGTGCCTCACTGTACCTATACCACGCCGGAAGTGGCCTCTGTGGGCATGAACGCTGAGCAGCTAGAAGCCCAAAATATCCAGTTTGAAACCTATGAGTTTGATCTCAACGAACTAGACCGCAGCGTCGCCAATCCGCAGATCAAGTCAGACATGCCCAATCACGCCGCCATTTTCGTGAGTAAGGGGACGGATAAGATATTGGGGGCAACGATTGTTGCATCGGATGCGGGTGAACTGCTGTCGCCCATCGTGCTGATGATGTCGAACAAGTTGGGGCTTGCAGCGGCCCGGAAGACGCTGTTCAGTTATCCTACGCGCAGCGAGTACTTAAAGCGTTTGGCAGATGCCTACAACCGCAGCCGCTTTACCCAGCGCGTGGCGGACCTGTTTGCCTGGTGGTTGAAGATGACCCTGCGCTAGCGGGGCGTGATATCCGATGAGAAAGGAGAGCGGCAGTGACCTTAGGAAGAACCATTGATGTGCAACTGTGCTCAGCGCTGCTGATTGTTGGCGCGGCTCTAGGTGGCTGCGACGCACAGAACGCTGAATCCAAGATGGCAGTGACCGGCAGCAGCTACCAGTTTATGACCGAATATCTCGAGCCCGCAGCGGATAAAGTATGGGGTTCAGCCGGTGCCATCATCACCGAGGAAGAGGAGATCGACCTACAGCCGACGACGGATGAGGGATGGGCGGAGGTTGTCCATGCAGCCACCGTGATTGCAGAGGGGGGCAACCTGTTGATGCTCCCAGGCTACGCGGCGGACAACGAAGACTGGATGGTCTATGCGGCAGGTATGACCCGTGCCGCGCTGAAAGCTCGTCAGGCGGCCTATGATCAAGACGCCGATGCGCTCTTCGATGCGGGTGGAGCGATATACAATGTCTGCCGGGCATGCCATAACAAATACATGGCCGCCTCTGAGGCAACCCCGTCCGGAGACATGGAATGAAGGAAGAAGATCGCGAAAAACCCTGGGGCTTATTTGGTGCCGCCCTTGTCTTCGGTCTCCTGGCCTTTGTGCTGTTTGTGTTGCCTGCGGAGTTTGACCGGGATCCCACAGGTTTCGGCGCCCTGGTGGGCATCAAGGGCATGTCGGGATATAGCGTCGGCGCGATGACGCCTCAGGAAGCCGGTTACCGGGAGGATGAGGCCGCGTTTTTTTTGTCTCCCTTTGAGTCTGTGGAATATAAATACGCCTTGGATGCGGGCCAGAGCCTGGTTTTTTCCTGGCGCGCAACGGGTGACGAAAATCCCGATATCCTCTTTGATATGCACAGCGAGGAAGAAGGCCGAGACCCTGAGGACTCGGTCACCTTTGCTCTTGGCAATGCCTCGAATGCCCATGGCACCTATGTGGCCCCCTTTAACGGAATCCATGGTTGGTATTGGGAGAATCGAGGCGCTGAGGCGGTAGAAATCAAGCTACGCACCAGCGGCTTCTACCGTTCTGCAACGGTCTACAGTGCCAGCGGGCCTTTCACAAAGTCCTTCGAGGACCCAGTCGACTAACGGTCTGCGTGCCCGAGGTCCCTGTAGGCTAGGGCGCGTGTTCCGGCCACTGGGTTAGCACATCGGTCCCGCTGACCCGGTCGCGCTCTGCTGGCTTCTCGTCGCTGGAGCCAATGTAGATGAAACCGGCAAATCGCTCGTCGGGCTGGAGGGCCATAGCGGATGCGACGCCCTCATCGTAGCTGTACCACTCGGTCAGCCACTGCGCCGCATAGCCCTGCAGGTTGGCCGTCAGGATGAGGTTTTGGCAGGCAGCACCCGCAGACAGGGTTTGTTCCCACACCGGTATCTTATGATCTGGTTTAAGACGGCTAATCACCGCAATCACCACCGGCGCTCGCTTAAACCTCGCCGCCTCAAAGTTTAGCTGGGCCTGGATGGCCTCTGGGTGAAGCGCCTGCCAGCGACTGCTTAGCAGGGTGCCCAGATGGTGTCGGGCGTCACCTTGGATGGTGATGAAGCGCCAGGGCGCAAGCTTGCCGTGATCAGGCACTCGGACCGCAGCGGCAATAAGCGCTTCTATTTCTGGTTGGCTCGGTCCCGGTTCGGATAAATCCATCGCCTTTACGGAACGTCGTTCAAGGATTCGAGTAATGGCTTCGGGTATCGGGCAGTCTGGGTACATGGCAGCTTCCGCGCAATCAAACCGACATTTTAGCGAAAGTAAGATGCTTCGCGTATCAGCAAACGCACCTTTTTACGTCCGGGTGACATTCCTATCAGGGTTTGTTCCAATGAAGGCCTTTTAGGGGAGAGAAGATGCAAATTCAAGGCAAGAAAGCGTTAGTCTTCGGCGGCACCTCGGGGATTGGTTTGGCCGCGGCTCAGCAGCTAGCGGGCGGGGGTGCTGAGGTGGTCGCCATGAGTCGTGATCCCAGCAAGGCGCCAAGCGACGGCAACATCGCGTTTTCATCCTGTGACGTTCGAGATACCGATGCCCTAGCACAGCTTTTCGCTGACCACGCTCCCTTCGACATCCTGGTGTCAGCGGCGACCGGCGGCTCCCGGGCTGCGGGTCCCTTTTTAAAGATGGATCTGGATGCCTATCGCGCATCCTTCGATAAGCTGTGGGGCTATACCAACGTGGTGCGTCTAGGTGCAGAGCATTTGTCAGCAGATGGGACCATCGTCTTGGTGAGTGGTGCCCCAGCGCGAAGGGCGAGGGTAGGGCAATCCGCACTGGCATCCGTGGGCGGTGCGGTAGAACAATTTGTTAGGGCCGTTGCCCCGGAGCTGGCGCCGAGACGAATAAACGTCGTAAGTCCGGGAGTCATTGATACCCCGATGTTTGGTCCGGATGCAGAGGCCAGGGCGAAAATGTTAGCTGCGAGTACGGCCAATCACCTTATCAAACGCCCCGGCACTTCGGATGAGGTTGCTGCAGCCATCCGTTTTCTGATCGAGAACGATTTTGTGACCGGTACCACCATCGATGTTGATGGCGGGTGGATTCTAAGCTAAGGCCCAGACATCTGGTTGCCGTCTCAGGTTTAACTGGCGCCGAGGTAATAGCTGAGTTGAGTCGCCGTAAGCAGGCAGCCGGCAGTCACCAGGACAGCATTGGCCAGGGTGGCCTCCCGCCGAAAAGTTGAACGCCGACGCCAGACAAGAATGACCACTAGCATGATGCTGAGCGCCGTAAGCTGGCCAGCTTCGACGCCCAGGTTGAAGGCGATCAAATTGCCCAGTAAACCCTGATCCGAAAGCGTTATTTGCTGCAGTTTTGTGGCCAGGCCCAGTCCGTGACAGAGGCCAAAGAAGAACACGGCCCCGTGACTGCTGATGGATAGGTCTAGGGCCTTAAACCCACCCAGGTTCTCGAAAGCCTTGTACATCACCGAGAACCCAATAACGGCGTCCACGAGGTACGGGTTGGCCGGTATGCGGAACCAGACGCCAACAACTAGCGTTAGGCTGTGGCCGATGGCAAATAGGGTCACATATAGCGCGACATCTCTGGGGCGATAGAGGAAAAAGATCACGCCGGCCAGAAACAGCAGGTGATCAAGGCCCGTGAACATGTGTTTCGCGCCCAGGTAGAAATAGGGCCAGAAGATAAAGCCCTCTTTTTTGGCCAAGAAGCTCGCATCCTCCACCGATACGTCATGCCCCCAAGCCCCTTGGCTCAGGCACAGCAGTGCGGCGAGCAGAAGGCTGCCGAGGAGCCAACGAAGTGGGGTCGGCACGCGCGATGCGGCCCTGCTATAGGCGCTGATTGAATTCCACCATGTTGCCAGAGGGGTCGTGGCTAAAAATCTGGCGACAGATGCCCTGGATTTCTGAGACCTTGCTGACGCTGTGCCCAAGCCGGCGAAGTTCGGTGGCCACTGCGTCTACATCTTTGACCTGGAGCGCGAAGTGCTGTTCCTTTACCGGGGTACCGCTGCTGAGGCCCAGGAGGTGAATTTCCTGATTCCCCGCGCGAAGCCATGCTCCGGGAAAACCCATGTCCGGTCTGGGGAGGGGCGTGAGACCCAAGACATCCACGTAGAAGGCCAGGGCGGCATTCACATCCTCAACGTTAATGGAGACGTGATGAATGCCCTGGAGGTCGATGGCAGATGTGCGCTGACGCATGAGTTCAGTAAAGCAGATTAGCCCTGCAGGCTGGCAAAGGTCTTGCCTTCAGCCACCAGCCGCTCGAGCAGAGGAGCAGGCTCCCAAACCGCGCCGCCGTATTCCTGCTGGAAGCGCTTGATGTCGCTGAGAATATTGTCCAGGCCAATCTGATCAGCCCAGAACATGGGTCCACCGGTGACTTCGGGGAAGCCATAGCCATTGATATAGACAATATCGATATCGCAGGGTCGAAGAGCGATGCCGTCCTCTAACACCCTGGCACCCTCATTAATGATGGGGTACAGGCATCGCTTGAGGACTTCGTCGTCATCGATGGGCCGGCGTTCGATGCCCAGCTCGGCCGATGTTTCTTCCACCAGGGCGACTACCTCAGGGTCTGCTTGACCGGCTCGGCTGCCTTCAGGATAGATGTAGAAGCCGCGGCTGGTTTTCTGACCGAAGCGCTCTTTCTCACAGAGCTTGTCCGCCACGCGCGCTGTAATGGGGATATCCTCCGGCTTCATGCCTGAGAGCTTTCGGGCTCTCCAGCTAAGGTCTAGGCCAACCAGGTCGTTCATTTGAAAGGGCCCCATGGGCATGCCGAAGTTCAACAGCACGTTGTCCACCTGATAGGGGGTCGCTCCCTGGAGAATGATTTCCCCCGCTTGGCGCGTATAGCCGGCTAATATTCTGTTGCCAATAAAGCCCGGTGCATTGCCCGACAGCACGGCAACTTTCTTGAGCTGGCGGCCGAGTTTCATAGAGGACGCGATGACCTCTTTGCTGGTTTTTCCCCCGCGCACGATCTCAAGTAGCCGCATGACGTTGGCAGGGCTAAAGAAATGCAGGCCGATGACGTCTTCCGGACGCTCGGTGGCTTCTGCCATTTTATCGATATCTAGGGCGGAGGTGTTACTCGCCAGAATCGCGCCAGGCTTAGCCACAGCGTCCATCTTCTTGAACGCCTCTATCTTGACGTCGATATTTTCGTAGATGGCCTCAATGATGACATCTGCCTGGCCGAGGTCAGCATAGTCCGTGGTGCCGCTCAATAGGCTCATGCGATGATCCACCTCATCGGCGGACATACGTCCTCGCTGTACCTGGATGTCGTAATTTTTCTTAATGACGCCAAAGCCCTTCTCTAAGGCCTCATCGCTCATTTCGAGAGAGGTAACGGGAATGTTTGCGTTCAGAAAAGACATGGCAATCCCGCCGCCCATGGTGCCACAGCCGATCACCGCCGCACTGTTGATGGGCTTGGCCTCAATGTCTTTGGAGATGTCAGGAATCTTTGCCACTTCACGCTCGGAGAAAAACATGTGAATCAACGAGGCGCGCTGAGGGTGTTCCAGACATTTGACAAAATTTTCTCTTTCAACCGCCAGGCCAGCATCGAAGTCACCGAGGTTAACGGCTGCCTCCACGCACTGGACGATCATCTCTGGCGCGAAGCGCTTGCGCATCTTTCGCGCAGCCGCCTTTCTTGCATTGTCGAAAACTTCGGGCTTGTCGCGATCCTGCGCCACCACGCCTTCTTCATCGCGGATGCGCCGCAGCGGACTGCCCTTAGCAATAATATTTCGCGTGAAGTCCATGGCGCTTTCCACTACATCCTGCTCCGCTACCGCGTCTGCGATACCCATGGTGACCGCAGCAGGTCCGGCGATGGGGTCGCCGGAGACCATAAAGGCCAGGGCTTTTTCCGCGCCGATCAGACGGGGTAGGCGTTGAGTACCACCAGCGCCAGGCAAGAGTCCCAGCTTAACTTCTGGAAGCCCAACCTGAGCATTGGGTGCGATAACTCGGTAGTGACAGCACAGGGCAACCTCTAAACCACCGCCGAAGGCAGTGCCGTTGATGGCCGCGACAATCGGCTTGCTGCTGTTGTCCATGATATCGAGACAGTCGAGAAGGCTGGGTCCTTCGGCCTTGCCGCCAAATTCAGAAATGTCCGCGCCGGCGATAAAGGCTCTGCCCGCCCCGGTCAGTACAATGGCAGCAACGGCGTCATCGGCCAGTGCCTTGGCGACGCCATCTGAAAGGCCTTGGCGCACACCTGAGGACAAGGGGTTCACTGGGGGATTATCGATGGTCATTAAGGCGATATTGTCTCTCACCTCGTAGTGCACGGTTCCTTTCATGGGTCTCTCCTAAACATCAGGGGGCGAAGTTTGCCGCAACTTTTGGTCCAAGCCTAGCGGGGATGTGATTTCTCTAGCTAATTGTGCGCTCGGCGAGACGAGGCCTGGGCCTTGAGATTTTAAGGGTGTAACGTGCTGGTTTGGGTTAATGGACAGCAGATGAGCCGAATGCGTGGCCGTGAAATGGCGTGGGGGAAAAAACGATGAAGGTTGATTATCACCTTCATAGCACCCGCTCGGATGGGACGATTAGCCCTGCTCAACTCCTCACGCTCGCTTCGGAGCGCGGCCTTGCCCAACTCGCGATCACGGATCACGACACGATGGCGGCCTATGCCGATCTGATGGACCTTGAAGTGAGCGCTCAGGGGCTTGGCCCGCGTCTGATTACCGGCTGTGAGTTTTCATCCCTCTGGAACGGCAGAAACATTCATATCGTTGGCCTGAACATGGACTTAGCGAATCCAGAGTTGTTGGGGGCGCTCAAACATCAAAAGGCTCTTCGAGCACGCCGAGCCCAGGGTATTCTGGAGGTGCTGGTTCGGCGGGGTTATCGCATCCTGATGGAGGACGTGGAACGCTTGGCCGCAGGCGGCATGGTGGGTAGGCCGCATTTCGCTCGCGTGTTGGTGAACACAGGCCAAGTGCGTACCGTTGCCCAGGCATTTAAAAAATTACTTGGCACCGGGCGCGATGGCGATATTAAGGTTGAGTGGCCAGACGCTGCCGTGGTGACCCAATGGATTCGGGCTGCTGGGGGTGTGGCGGTTGTGGCTCATCCTCTGAAGTACGGCATGACCTTAACGAAGCTGCGTCAACTGCTAGAGGACTTTAAGGCCATGGGCGGCGACGGCATGGAGGTGATTTCGGGTGCTCAAGACCCCGCCAAGACGCGGACGCTAACCGAACTGTGCCTGCGGTATCGGCTACTGGCCTCAACGGGCTCGGACTTCCACAGCCCGGGTCAGCCCTGGGCTAACCTGGGGATGCAGCCTAGCCTACCAGAGGTCTGCACGCCGGTTTGGGAGGCTTGGATGCCCAAACCCGGCTAATCCATCGTGCGGGTGCGGAGAAAGAGCGCCCGTCAACGTCTCGTTTAGATCAGTAAACCGATCGTGAAAATTCGGCCTTCTATGGCCTTTATCTATGCGCTTGTCGCCTAAGCCAAGCAAATGCCTCCGAGGAGATTAAATCTTCCCTAGGAATTTGCTTCGCCGCCTGCTCTGAACAACGCATCAACGCGCTTGAGGTCAGGCGGCTCGTCAGATCTAAACCCTGGGTAATCACAGCGAGAGGCGCTCCGGATGACCGACTTGAGGTGCCTTGGCTGCTGCGTCCTGATGCTCGTATCTTCGCTGGGTTATGCCCAGAGCTTCGATAATACCTGGCTGGATATCTCTACCCACAGCGGCGAAGGGCCACGCAGCCTGGATGTGGATGGCACTTCAATAAAGACCAGCGTCGCGGTTCGGCAGCACTACCGATTCACTGCCGCCTACGCCGTCCAGCGATCGGCAGACAGCCTGCACTTTGGCGACAGGACTCAACGTGCCAGAAGCGCACAGCTGTATACGGGATTTGGGCTGCAGCAGCCGATCTCCCAGTCGCTCCAGCTGCGCGGTAGCCTGGAATATTTCCGAGCGCGCATTGGTCATACCCCCAGGCGATTGGTGTATGAGGGTCCGGTTGTCCGCCTGGGCCTCCGAGGCACCATCAGGCGTAACGCCGAGTGGACCCTTGAGCTAAATCACGTTTCGGCTGAAATTGACAAACAGCTGGGCTATCGCTTTGATCTCCAGTACCGATTTGGTCGGCAATTTGCGGTGGGGCTTGATCACGAGCGCGTCTTTGACACCCGGGCCACGGGTTTTTTTGTTCGACTCTATCTCTCTCCAGGGCGCACATAGCGTTGTCTGGCTGTCTACTGAGGCGTCCGGCATTGTAAATTTCCATCCGATGTTTAAGCTACGCCCGCTGGGAACGCCCAATAGGAAGCAGCGCAGGGCGTCCTCGCTTCCGACGCCAATACCGTCGCACTGATAAAAAGGAAAACATATCGTGAGCAACCGACAAAAATTTTATATCAATGGTGAGTGGGTTCAGCCGTCCACTACCGACACCTTAGAGGTCATAAATCCAGCGACTGAGCAAGTGATGGACGTGGTCGCCATGGGCGGCGTGGCGGATGTGGATGCCGCCGTTGCTGCAGCCAAGGCAGCATTTGAAACCTTTTCTCAAACCACGAAGGAAGAAAGGATTGCCTTGCTCGAGGCCATCATCGCAGCCTACGGGGCCCGCATGGAGGAGGTGGCTGCCGTGATAACCGAGGAAATGGGCGCGCCCACAAAGCTGGCCAAGGCGGCCCAGGCGCCCACGGGGATTGGTCATCTGATGACGGCGTTGAATGTCCTCAAAGACTTTGAGTTTGAGGAAGACTTTGGTACGTCTCGAGTGATCAAGGAGCCTGCGGGCGTCTGTGGATTTATCACACCCTGGAATTGGCCCATTAATCAGATCGCCTGTAAGGTCGCCCCAGCATTGGCTGCGGGTTGCACCATGGTCCTCAAGCCCTCGGAAGTTGCGCCCTTCAATGCGGTTCTGTTTGCGGAAATTCTTGATGAGGCCGGTGTGCCCGCTGGGGTCTTCAACCTGATTCATGGGGATGGCCCAACGGTAGGGGCAGCCCTATCCTCCCACCCCGATGTGGACATGATGTCCTTCACGGGCTCTACCCGGGCCGGCATCGAAGTGGCTAAAAATGCAGCCCCAACGGTTAAACGTGTCGCTCAGGAGCTGGGCGGTAAGTCCGCTAATATCATTCTCGACGACGCGAACTTTGAGAAAGCCATTGCTCGGGATGTCTTTGGGATGGTGACTAACTCGGGCCAGAGCTGTAACGCGCCAAGTCGTATGCTCGTCCCCAATGCGCGCATGGATGAGGCTGCCGCCGTAGCCAAAGCCGCAGCGGAGAAGGTACGTGTGGGTGATCCCACTGCCGAGGGCGTGACCATTGGTCCCGTGGTCTCTGAGGTCCAGTTCAATAAGATCCAGGACCTTATACAAAAAGGCATTGATGAGGGTGCTAGGCTTGAGACCGGCGGTCCGGGGCGTCCGGACGGTCTCAACGCGGGCTTCTACATCAAGCCTACGGTTTTCTCCCACGTAACCAATGATATGACTATCGCCCAGGAAGAAATCTTTGGCCCCGTGCTCACCATGATCGGCTACGAGGACGATGAAGATGCGGTCCGCATTGCCAACGATACGGTCTATGGTCTTAGCGGCTACATTTCTTCCGAGGATCCAGAGCGCGCGAAGAAAGTCGCCCGCCTGATCCGGACAGGAAACGTCCACCTGAATGGTGCGCCAGTGGATCAAAATGCGCCCTTTGGTGGATACAAGCAGTCTGGCAACGGCCGCGAATGGGGACGCTATGGTTTTGAGGAATTCTTAGAAACCAAGGCCATCATGGGCTATACGCCTCGGTCTAAGTAACGAGACCTCTAATTAGGAGGGAGCAAAAGGGGGCATGGCCCCCTTTTTTTGCTATGACATTATGTTCGGGGTGGTGGGGCCAGCCTATCCCAAACCGGCTGTGTTACTCTTTTTGCTCGCATGAGACCTGGTGCAGCGAGGAGGGACCATGGCCTACGATACCGATAATATTTTCGCCAAGATTCTCAGAGGTGAAGCTCCTGCCTTCACGGTTTATGAGGACGAGCACAGCCTAGCGTTCATGGATGTGATGCCCCAGGTAGACGGGCATACGCTAGTTATTCCCAAGACCCCAGCCGAAAACCTATACGATATTGATCCCCAAATTTTGGGACAGACCATGGCCACCGTGCAGCGGGTCGCCGAGGCCGTGAGGGAGGCCTTTGCGGTGCCGGGGATTATGATCGCCCAGCTCAATGGTTCAGCGGCTGGACAGAGCGTCTTCCATCTGCACTTCCATATTCTGCCCCGAACCGAGGGCATCAATCTGAGTATGCACGCTAGAGAGATGGCCGACTTTGGACTGCTGCAAGAGCACGCAGGCCGTATTCGTTCCGTGCTTGAGGCGAGTTGAGGGCGACTGGGAAATATGCCAGTGGAGGAGGACACATGGATCGCTTTGAAGACAAACTTGCAGTAGTCACCGGTGGCGGTACGGGCATCGGGCGGGCCCTGGTCTGTCAGCTTATAAAAGCCGGCGCTCATGTGGCGATGTGCGATGTCTATGCGGAGCAGATGGCGGAAACGGCTGAGTTGGCGACGCCCTTCGGGCCTGGCCGACTTTCTTCACACATCTGTGATGTCAGCAGCGAAGTCCAGATGAATCGGTTTCGTGATGCAGTGCTGAAGGAACATAACTCAGATCATATCAACCTGCTGATCAATAACGCCGGTATTGCCGGTGGGGGCTCCTTCATCGAAGACCCGAGAGAAGAATGGGAACGAACCTTTTCGGTGTGTTGGTATGGGGTCTACTTTGGCTGTCGTGCCTTCATGCCTGCTCTGCTCGAGAGCGATGAGGGCCATATTGTGAATACCAGTTCGGTGAATGGTTTTTGGGCTAGCCTGGGTCAAGGCGTGCCGCATACGTCCTACAGCGCCGCAAAATTTGCGGTCAAAGGGTTTACTGAGGCGCTGGTCACGGAGCTGCGTTTACTGGCACCCCACGTTCAGTGTTCCGTTGTAATGCCGGGGCACGTTGGCACCTCAATTCTGCTGAACAGCTTTCGTGCCCATGGCCAGAGTGAACCCAAGGAACTGTCGGCCCATGAGATTGCAGGCATTCGAGAAGACTTTGCAAAGCGCGGCCTGCCTGTGGACAACATCCCGGATGACCATATTCGTGAAATGCTTCAGCAACAGGCCGAGACCTTCAGAGACGAGGCACCGACCACCTCAGACGAGGCAGCGGAGATCATCTTGGACGGGGTTCGAGAAAATCGATGGAGAATTCTTGTCGGTCGAGACGCCGTGGACCTGGATCGAATCGTTAGAGAGGCTCCTGAAGAGGCCTACGAGACGTCCCTTGCAGAAAAGATGATGGCGTTAGGCCACTTTCAGGCTGTGCCCAGCGTCGTAGAGTCCCAAGACCCTTAGCTCAGCGTGAACCGCTGCTGCACGCTGAGGCACCTGACCTGACCTGACCTGGGCGGGCGGGTCAGGCTATGGATAAAACCGGATGACCTTCCGTGCGCCGTCCTGAGCAGGTTGGCTGCTACAATAGAGCCGAACGCCCCGTGGAAGAAGGACGGCTCCAATGGAAATAATCCAGGTGACCTTTATACAGCCCAACGGCGATGTCCTGAGCTATGATGCTCGGCCTGGAGACACGCTTATGGAAGTCGCCGTAGACAATGGTGTAGACGGTATTCTTGCTCAGTGCGGAGGCGGCTGCTCCTGTTGTACGTGTCATTGTTGGGTGGACGCCGAGTGGGCGGACAAACTGCCCTCTGCACAGCCGGAAGAGGCAGATCTTCTGTCTTATGCGCTAGGCTGGCGGGCCACCAGCCGCCTCGCCTGCCAGATAAGGCTCAAGGCAGAGCATGACGGCCTGACGGTTCGCGTGCCTGGCGTTGAGCCCTAAAGACGGATGAGCGGCTCACGCCTCGGCGGGATGAATTCTCCCAGCGCACAGGATGAGGATGGCGGCGCAGGTGATCTCTGTCCCAATAAAGACGCTTGCGAGGGGAGCATCATGCACGAGCCATGCAAGCGTTCTGAACACGGCTGCAGCACCTAGAATAAGCCCGGCACTGATCAGCCAGTGTCCCTGGCGCTGCCAGGCGCCGAATAGAGCAAAGCCGCTAACGCAAACAAAGAAGGCTGAGAAATCGCCAATCTGGGTGCTGCGGGCCATGCCCTCCAGCAGGGGCATGCCTAAGCCAGCGGCCGCCGTTGCTGGGTTGGTTATCCAACCCAAGGCCTGAAGTCCCATCAGGCCTCCAACCAAGGCCGGCAATATTCTATAAATCATGTTCGCTCCCCAAAACGTTGACGTTGGAGTGTAGCGAATTTATCGGCGTGTCGTCCTGCTGGGGTATTCAGAAAGGCGTATCGCGCGCCTGGGGTCTGCATCGGTATGATTTCAGGGTTACAGGAAGAGCTGGTCGGAAGATAGGAGGCAAGATGCTGCTTAAAGACAAGGTTATGGTGATTACAGGTGGGTTAGGTGTTCTTGGTCAGGGGGTTGCACGCATTGCCCAGCGAGAAGGCGCCAGAGTGATTTTACTCGATATTATCGATGCCCCCGACGGCGCCGTTGGAGAACCCATGCGCGTGGATTTACTGAGTGAATCCAGCCTCGCTGGCTGTTTTGAACAAATCGGTGAATTCCACATTCTGGCCAACATAGCGGGTGGCTTTGATATGGGGCCTACGGTGTATACCACTGAGGATGAACAGTGGGATGCGATGTTTGCCATCAATGTGACCACCCTGCGGCGTACGCTCAAGGCCGCCGTACCGTACCTGCTAGAACAAGGTCGGGGGAGCATCATCAACGTAGGTGCTGCAGCGGCGGCGCGAGGCGTTGCGAACCTGTCTTCCTATCTGGCGGCAAAATCGACGGTCATGCGCTTGACGGAAGCATTAAGCGAAGAAGTGAAGGCCCAGGGTATTAATGTCAACGCCGTCTTGCCCAGCGTGATCGACACGCCGCGTAACCGCGCTGATATGCCCTCCGCGGACTTTGGGCATTGGGTAGCCCCCGAGGACTTAGGCGACGTGATCTGCTTTCTTGGGTCCGAACGCGCTAGGGCAATACATGGTGCTCTGGTGCCCGTCACCGGGCTCTCCTAGTCTCGGCCACACTCGTTTACTAATCCATCAGCGGGATATTGAAGGCGGCCTGGCCCGTGGGTCCGTCCGGCCAGCGCTGGGTGACCGTCTTGGTTTGGGTGTAGAAACGCACGCCCTCCATGCCGTGTTGATTGGTGTCGCCAAAGGCCGACCGCTTCCAACCGCCAAAGCTGTGATAGGCGACCGGGACCGGTATGGGCACGTTGATGCCAACCATCCCTACATTGACACGCTGAGCGAAGTCACGAGCAGCGCCACCATCACGCGTAAAAAGGGCTACCCCATTTCCATACTGGTGATCTGACGCCAGTCGAATGGCCTGTTCTGGGTCATCTTCCCGGAGCACCTGAAGGACGGGGCCAAAAATTTCGTCTTGGTAGCTCTGCATTTCAGGGCGAACATGGTCAAAAAGGGTTGGGCCGATATAGAAGCCATTTTCGTAACCCTGAAGGGAGAAGCCCCGTCCGTCACAGATCAGGTCTGCGCCCTCGGCAGCACCCATGGCGATATAGTTTTCTACTCGCTCCTTATGAACGGCGGATATCACGGGTCCGTAGTCAGCCTGGGGGTCGGTAGAGATGCCAACCCGCAGATTACTGAGTTCTTCGCGCATAGCCTCGATGAAGCGGTTAGCGGTTTGATCGCCCACGGCCACGACTGCGGACAACGCCATACACCGCTCCCCGGCGGAGCCGTAGGCCGCACCAGCAATATCTTTCACGGCTTGATCCAGGTCCGCATCTGGAAGAATAATGCCGTGGTTTTTCGCACCGCCCATGGCCTGCACGCGTTTTCCGCTTTCGGCACAGCCACGATAAACGTAATGTGCAATATCCGAGGAGCCCACAAAGCTAACGGCACGAATCAGCGGATGACTCACGATAGCGTCAACGACTTGTTTGTCACCATTAATCACGTTAAGAACGCCGGCAGGGGCGCCTGCCTGCGTCATTAGTTCGGCAAGCAGCAGGGGCACGCCTGGGTCTTTTTCTGACGGCTTGAGAATAAAGGTGCAGCCCGTGGCGATGGCCACCCCAAACATCCACATCGGGATCATCGCCGGAAAGTTAAAGGGTGTTATGCCTGCCACAACGCCCACGGGTTGCCGCATGCTGTAGACGTCGATACCAGGTCCGGCGCCCTGCGTATATTCACCCTTGAGCAGGTGCGGAATACCGCAGGCGAACTCGATGACGTCGAGGCCTCTTTGAATATCCCCGTGAGCGTCTGCCAAGACCTTGCCGTGTTCGGCGGAAAGCAGTTGTGCGAGGTCGTCGGCCCTAGACTCGACAAGCTGCTTAAATTTAAAAAGCACCCGTGCGCGTCGTTGCGGATTCATGGACGCCCACGCGGGCAGGGCCGCCCTGGCGGAAGCAACCGCTTGGTCGAGTTCGCTGGCATTTGCTAGGGCGACGCGACCACTGATCTCGCCGGTAGATGGGTTGAAAACATCTTGATGGCGGCCGGATTTGCCCTCAATCGCTTCGCCCTTTATAAAGTGCCCATAGCCGTTGCTCACCCGAACCTCACTGCTGAATTGTAAAGATGTGCGGGCAGGATAGTGCCCGCCGCTAACGGCAGCAAGTAAGGTTTCATGAGAGTGTCGGTTAAGAGCGTAGCAACGAATGAAGGCTTGGAGAGACCATGGATAACGAGCGGTTGAAAGTCGTGCTTACACGACGCTGGCCCGAGGCGGTGGAGCGGGAGCTGGAACAGATTTTCGATGTATCGCTGCGGCAGGAAGACGGCCCCATGAGTCGTGACGAACTGTCTCAAGCCCTCAAAGAGGCAGACATTCTATGCCCGACGGTTACGGACCGAATAGAGGGCGACATGCTGCGCGATCCTCAGGTGCGGGTTCGGCTTATTGCGAATTTTGGCGTTGGATTTAATCACATCGACGTAGCCGCAGCAGCGGAGAGGAACATCTCGGTAACGAATACGCCCGGGGTGTTGACCCAGGCGACCGCAGAGATCGCGATGACGCTCATTCTGACCTGTGCTCGGCGCACCGGCGAGGGCGAGCGGCTGGTTCGATCAGGTAAATGGCAGGGGTGGCACCCCACCCACATGCTATCCACTCAGGTCAGCGGCAAAGTGTTAGGTATCGTGGGAATGGGGCGCATAGGTATCGCGTTGGCGCGAATGGCCCATCACGGTTTCGGTATGCAGATTCTTTATTTTGGCCGCAGCGAGGTTGCGCCCGAGGTGGCTGCCGAGCTTGGTGCTGCGCGAGTATCTCTGGAGGCGCTTCTCGGTCAGTCAGATTTTGTGAGCCTTCACTGTCCTGCTACACCTGAAACTCACCACCTCCTCAACGCTGACAATTTGGCATGCATGCAGCCCCATGCTTTTTTGATCAACACTGCCCGAGGTGATGTGATCAATGAAGCGGATTTGGCGGATGCCTTGGCCGGTGGAGGCATTGCGGGAGCCGGTCTGGACGTCTATGAAAGTGAACCTACGGTTCATCACGCTCTCTACGAATGTCCTCAGGCGGTGCTGTTGCCTCACATGGGGAGTGGCACCCTGCAGACTCGCGAGGCCATGGGGCGCTGTGCGCTGCACAATATGCAAGCCCTGCTGGCGGGTCAGGCGTTACCCAACAAAGTGGTTTAAGCTCTGAGATGAGTTAACGGCAGAAGGTGGAGCAGACAGATGGCATCGATAACTGAAATTATTCGTGACGATTGGCTCCGGCGTCCCTGGTGGATGTCGCTTATTTTCTTTTTCTGCCTCTACATGACCTTCATCTACATGCCTTTCGATATCTTTGTTAAGCCTGTCGCTGAGGACCACGAAATTTGGTTTGGTTTCACGCTGACCGGATGGGCGGCTAAGTTGACTGAGCCGTTCCATTGGCTGATCTACGGACTAGGGGCCTATGGTTTTCGGTCCATGAAGGCCTGGATGTGGCCCTGGGCTGGGGTCTATGCGGCTCAGGTCGTGATTGCCATGATCGTTTGGAATTTGATAAACGAAAAAGGCGGCGGCCCGATCTCCGCGGCCGTTGCCGGAGCAATTTTTCTGGTCCCCTGCATAGCGCTGTTGCGTGCGCGGGAGGAGTTTCGTGGCGTCAGACCAGAGGATGAGAGGATGGGTGACGAGTGAGCGATCATAAAAAAATTTCACTGCCCGGGGCTAGACTTCACGCTGACGCCAGATAAAGACCAGAACGCCGGCCATCACCGCGGCCTGAATCGCGATCACGCCAAAAGCCAGGTCCAAGGCGAAGGAGAGTAGGAGCACGCCGATCATGGTGACCGTCGCCATCAGTTTGACCGGGCGGCGAATGATTTTATTGGTCTGCCAATCCCTGATAGGAGGCCCAAGCTTCGGATGGTAGATCAACCATGCATAAAGACGCTCGGAGCCTCTGCTAAAGCATAGGGCAGCCAGCAAGAGAAAGGGGGTCGTTGGCAGCAGCGGGAGCGCAATCCCCAGAAGGGCAAGCCCAACGCATAACCAACCCCCTGCAATCCAAATATATTTCATCTGCTCCCTGCTCAAGCCTTCTCGAATCTGTGCCCAAACTCAAACGTCCGGGATCGACACCGTCGGTGATTCACCGCAGATTGCTATTCCACTTAACGCGTGCTCGGCCAATAATAGAAGAGAGGGAGGGATTATGTCAGATCAAAAAATTCTGCAGGCAGAGAACCGTCGTCTGCTCTTCGTGCTGTCCAACCTGGCGATCTTTATGATCGGATTGGGGTTCGCGGTCAGAGCTGCCATTGCTGGCGATCTTCAGGCGGATTTGTTTGATGTGCTGGATGTTGCGCGTTCGGCCACCATGGTGGGCGAGGTACTGGGAGCGACCTTTGTCGGATTCGCGTTAACGCTCCTGTTTGGCGCTGCTCTGGTGGATCTGGTGGGTATTCGGGCCATGCTCCTGTTCGCCGCAGCAGGCTACTTTCTGGGCAGTCTTTGTGTCCTGATGGCCTCCATCATGGCGCCTTCTATTACGGCCTATTGGCTGGTGTATGGGGGGCTACTGCTCACGGGTCTCGGGTGGGGTGCGGTTGAGGCCGCGACCAACCCACTGATTGCCACAGCTTACCCGGAAGAGAAAACACACCGCTTAAATATCCTGCACGCCTGGTGGCCAGCGGGCATTGTAGCAGGCGGGTTGCTCGGCCTCGGGATTATTCAAGTCGGGGCAATCTGGCAGCTGAACCTCATTATCCTTATGGTGCCTGCCTTGGTTCTTGCCTGGATGGTCATACGTGCCGAATTCCCGGTGACTGAGCGTGTAGCAATGGGCCTCTCCTATGGCGATATGTTTGCCCAACTCGGGCGTTCTCCGGGCTTTTTTATTTGGTTTTTGTGCATGATGGGCACGGTGGCGGCAGAGTTGGCGCCCTCAGCCTGGGTGGACTTGGCGCTGACTAACATTGTGGGTATGCCAGGGGTCTGGGTCCTGATTTACATCAATTTGCTGATTTTTATTGGCCGTCATTATGCCGGCACAATGGTTGCCCGGTTCTCTAGTCCTGGGCTGTTAACCTTGGGCTGTCTATTAGCGGCACCCGGCCTTTATTTTCTATCGCAAGCTGGTACGCCACTCTCGGCGTTCGCAGCGGCCACCCTCTGGGCGCTGGGTATTTGTTACTTCTATCCAACGATGCTTGGCGCCGTGGCCGAGCGTTATCCAGCGGGCGGTGCGTTGATGCTGGGCCTTATGGGCTTTGCCGGTGGGGTGGCGAGCTGGACTGTATTGCCCTGGATGGGAGCCATATTTGACGAGGCGAAAGTTCGCGCCGCGGGCGGCGTTCAGGCCTTTGAGGCGCTGCAAGGGGAAGCGCTTGAGCAGGTTGTTCGGGCTGCGTCGGTGGAGTCATTCCAAATTGTCGCCATGATTCCTCTCGCGTTGATCCCTGTTTTTGCCTTCCTCTGGTGGCGCGAATCGGGGCAGCGCCGGGTTGCCGAGGACTAGATTGGGCCAAGCGCGAAGGGCACTTAAAGAATTGAGGTATTTGAGGTAAGCCATGCAAAGAAGAGAACTGCTTCAGGGCGCATTGATACTGCTGGGTGGAACGCTTGCCGAAAGCTGTACCAGAGCCGTAGAGGTGCCTATAGCCGATAGAACCATAAAAACTCGCGCCCTTACCACGGGGCAGCAAGGCATAGCCCACCGGTGTGCCGATCTGATTATCCCTGACACGGATACGCCGGGTGCGCTGGCGGCTGGTGTGGGTGACTTCATCGACTACGTGGTGGCCAGTTGGTATCAGGCTGATGAGCGAGCTTCCTTTATACGGGGGCTAGATGCTCTAGAGGCCGAAAGCGTTCGACGTTTCAGTGCCTCCTTTACAAAGCTCGAGGCGAGTCATCAGGTTCAACTGCTTGAGGAGCTTTCCGCGGTCGCGGAGCGAGATGCCGAATCCAGCTGGGATCAGGGGGGAGCCGAAATGTTTCTTCAGATCAAAGAGCTGACGGTTACGGGCTTCTACACCTCTGAGCTGGGTTCCACCGTTGAGAGAGAATATGTGCCCATGCCCGGGCGCTACGATGGTTTCTTCAAATTTAATGTGGTGGGCAAGCTATGGGCGAGATAGAGAGTGGCCATTCGATTGGCGCGGTGGAGTCCGTGGACGCGATTGTCGTTGGGTCTGGCGTTTCCGGCGGTTGGGCAGCTAAGGAACTGACGGAACGCGGGCTCCGGGTGCTCATGCTTGAGCGCGGTAAACCCATTGAGCACGGGGTGGACTATGTGGGGGAACATCAGCCCTCATGGAAGCGACCGAATAAGGGTTTGCGCCCGAGAGCGCTATACGCTGAGCAATATGAAATTCAGTCCACCTCCTATGCCTTCGATGAAACGACGCGACACTTCTGGAATAACGACGCGCAGAATCCCTATGATTTCAACCCAGATGATCCCTTTCGTTGGATGCGGGCTGATGTGGTCGGAGGCCGCAGCCTGCTGTGGGCGCGGCAGAGCTATCGCTGGAGTGACCTGGATTTTTCGGCGAACAAACGCGATGGCGTCGGGATCGATTGGCCCATCCGCTATGAGGATATCGCCTCATGGTATAGCCACGTGGAGCGTTTTATCGGGGTCAGCGGTCAATCCCTGGGCTTGGACCAGCTCCCGGATGGGGAATTTCAAAAGCCCATGCAAATGAACGTGGTAGAGCAATATGTTGCAAAGAAAATTAAGGAAAAATTCCCGGATCGAGTGATGACCATTGGTCGGACGGCAACGTTGACCGAGCCTCTGCCCGGGCGCGCACCCTGTCATTATTGTGGTCCATGTCACCGAGGCTGTTCGGCGGGGTCTTATTTCAGCTCCCAATCCAGCACGCTTCCGGCAGCCATGGCCACGGGAAACTTCGAGCTACGCCCCAATAGCCTAGTCGAGCGCCTTGAATATGACGCCAAAGGCCAGCGCGTGACGGCCGTGCGAGTCGTGGATACCGAGAGCGGCCAGCGTCGTCGCTATGCTGCCAAGCTCATCTTTTTGTGCGCCTCAACAGTGGGGTCCACGCAAATTCTGCTGAACTCTCCCGGCGCCGGCGATGGCGCCTTCGCAAATCGAAGCGGCGCGCTGGGTCGATATTTGATGGACCATACCTACAGGGCAGGGGCCGCGGGACGCATTCCTGGATTTGAGGAATATTATCCCTATGGCCATCGTCCCAATGGCATCTACATTCCCCGCTTCAGAAATGTCGAAGGCGATGACGGCCTTGGGTTCAGTCGTGGTTATGGGTATCAGGGGGGAGCCAGCCGGCGCTCCTGGGATGCTCAAGCTAAGGCGACGCCAGGCTTCGGTGCGGACTTCAAACACGGGTTGCGGCGGCCTGGACCCTGGTACATGAGGCTTGGCGGCTTTGGTGAGATCCTGCCCTATGCCCACAATACGATGGCCCTGCACCCCACCAAGAAAGATCGGTTTGGCATTCCTCAGGTGACCTTCCACTTCGAGTTTGGGGAAAACGAAAAACGTCATCGGCAGGACGTCGTCGACCAAGCTATAGCCATGCTTGAAGCGGCGGGGGCGGAGGATATCGAGAGTGGTGCTGCGCCGATGGTGGGCGGCGACGCTATTCACGAGATGGGAACGGCGCGTATGGGCCATGACCCTGATCAGGCCGTCCTCAACGCCCACAATCAAGCGCATGCTGCGACAAATCTTTTCGTGACTGATGGCGCCTGCATGACCTCCGGTTCCTGTGTGAATCCCTCACTCACCTATATGGCGCTGACCGCTCGGGCCGTAGATTATGCCGTCGCCCAGCTGAGGGCTGGCGCAATATGACGGGCCGGTGGCGAGTCTGGCTGGCCCTGGCCCTGATCGTCACGCTCGTTGTGGGCGTTTATCAATATCGAGTGCTGCTGATGGTGTTGTGGCAACAACCACAGTTGCTGCAGGCACCCCAACTAGACAACGAAGCCCTGTCGCCACCCGAAAATTTGGGCGAGATCGCGATTCTCAGCTTTTCTAAGACCAACGCCTTTCGCCACCAGGAGAGCATTCCAGCCTCCATCAAGATGCTTGACCAGCTGGGGCAGAAAAACGGCTGGCGTTTTTTTCATACTGAAAATGGTGGCTATTTTAATACGTCGGCCTTGGCGCAGTTCGATCTCATCATCCTCAACCACAAAAGTGGAACGGTGTGGAATGACGAGCAGCGGCAGGCGCTGAAAGACTATGTGGAGACAGGCGGCACGCTCATTGCTCAGCACGCGGCTGGAGGGGACAGAAGCTATGAATGGGACTGGTATTTACAGGAGGCCCTCAGAGCACAGTTTGTTGACCACCCCATGGAACGTCATATTCAAGTCGCCTCCCTGCTGGTGGAGGATTCCCAACACCCTGCGACGTCCCATCTCCCCAAAATCTGGCAGCGCGCGGATGAGTGGTACAACTTTGTCGAGAGCCCTCGTGCTCTGACCCACGTTCTGATCAGCATCGACGAATCGACCTACGACCCAGAAAGTAGCCCTATGGGAGCGGACCACCCTCTGGTGTGGTGGCATCCGGTTGGGGCGGGCAGAGTATTTTACAGCGCGCTAGGCCACACGCCGGCTACCTACTCAGAGCCTGCATTCCGCCAGTTTATGGAGGGTGCGATTCGATGGGGCCTTGATAGCCCTGATGCATTACGAGGAGAGGAACATGAGTTTTGACATTCCCCAAGGGATTCAGGACTACCTGGTTGAGCTCGATGACTTCATCGAGCGCGAGATCAAGCCCTTAGAGCAGCAGGATGACAACATCCGCTTCTTTGACCATCGGCGGGAAGATGCCCGGACTGACTGGGATCGCGGTGGCTTGCCCAGCGAAGAGTGGGAGGCACTGTTGGCTGAAGCGAGACGCCGGGCTGATGCTGCCGGGCACTACCGCTACCCGCTACCCAAGGCCTATGGTGGCCAGGACGGTACCAATCTTGGGATGGCGGTCATTCGGGAACACTTCGCAAGCATGGGCCTAGGCCTACATAACGACCTTCAGAACGAGCACTCCATTGTCGGTAACAATGTGGGGCTCTTGCTCATGATTGAGTACGGCACAGATCAGCAAAAGGCTGAATGGATCGATGGCCTAGCTGAGGGCAGTGCCGGTTTTGCCTTTGGCATTACAGAACCGGAACACGGGTCGGACGCCACTCACATGGAGACCACGGCAAGACGCGAGGGTGATGAGTGGGTTATCAACGGGTCCAAAACCTGGAATACCGGCATCCATAAGGCCAAGCATGATTTGATTTTCGCACGAACATCCGGTGAAGCCGGAGACGGTAAGGGGATCACGGCTTTTTTAACGCCAACGCACAGTGATGGCTTTCAAGTGGAGGAAATGCTCTGGACCTTCAACATGCCGACGGATCATGGGCGAATCAGCCTGAAAGACGTCCGTGTGCCCCGGGAGGCCATCTTGGGCGGGGAGGGCCGGGGCCTGGCCGTGGTTCAGCACTTCTTTAACGAGAATCGGATACGCCAGGCAGCCTCTTCCCTTGGTGCCGCGCAGTTTTGTATTAATGAATCGATTGCATTTGCCAAGCAGCGAGCACCCTTTGGTAAACCTCTGGCCAGTAACCAGGGTATCCAATTCCCGTTGGTGGAACTGCAGACCCAATGTGAAATGCTCCGCGCCCTGATCCATAAAACCGCATGGCAAATGGACACACAGGGGGCATTTTCGGTCTCCGACAAGGTCTCTATGTGTAACTACTGGTCGAATCGCCTGTGCTGTGAGGCTGCGGATAGAGCCATGCAGGTGCACGGTGGACTGGGGTACTCTCGTCACAAACCTTTCGAGCACATCTATCGTCATCATCGTCGTTACCGCATTACTGAGGGGGCCGAAGAAATTCAAATGCGGCGGGTGGCGGGATACCTCTTCGGCTTTATGAATCAGAGAGCACCTAAGGGCGTTGAGGAGGACTAACCTTGAGGGTTCAGGCTGATTTGCAGGCAAAGTTATCCCCCCTGTTGGCAGAGACTTTTCCAGGTTTCATCGAGCTTGACGCTATGGAGCGGCTCTCGGGCGGCGCCAGCCAGGAAACTTACCGACTGACTCTTCGCACCCGAAAGGGGCCCTTGCTTCTGGCCCTGCGTCGGGCTGCGGGTGGCCTGCCGGCGGAAATCTCAGCCGAGCATCCCGGGCTGGCCGTGGAGGCTGAGCTGATGTTAGCTGCGGCTCGAGCCGGGGTGCCGGAGCCTGAAATATTTCGAGTCCTGTCACCGGAAGAGGGCCTGGGTCCCGGTTTCCTGATGCAGTGGCTCGACGGCATCACCCTGGGTTCCAAAATCGTCAAATCCCCCGAGCTAGACGCCGTTCGGCCAAGACTGGCGGCCCAATGTGGTGAAGTCTTGGGCCGCATTCACGGTATTGACCTAGCCGCCACAGCGCTGCGGGAAAAGCTTGTGGAAATTGGGCCTGAGGCATGCGTTAACCAGACCTGGGCACGCTACAAGGCGCTGCAGACGCCGCAGCCCATGATTGACTATACGGCCCGATGGCTGCTCGCAAATTTACCGCAGACCTATCAACCTGCCCTGGTCCACGGCGATTTTCGCAATGGCAACATTATGGTGGACGGCAGGCGGGGCGTCGTCGCCGTGCTGGATTGGGAGCTGGCCCACGTGGGTGATCCCCACCGGGATATTGGATGGATGCTCACTCACTCCTGGCGATTTGGTCGAGCTGAACTGCCGGTGGGCGGTTTCGGTCAACTGGCCTCATTTTTGGAGGGCTATGCGAGAACCAGTGGTCGGGAGGTTGATCCTCAGGCCGTCAAATTTTGGCAGGTCTTTGGTTCTTTTTGGTGGTCGGTTGGCTGTCTCGGCATGGCAGAGCAATATCGCACCGGGCCTGATCAAAGCGTGGAACGTCCGGCCGTTGGACGGCGTTCCTCAGAGTGCCAGATGGATTGCGTCAATTTGCTGATACCCGGCTCAGTTGCCCTGGTCTCGCCGACCTCGCCCGTTGATGCATCGATGATGCCGCACCGGGATGAACTCTTGGCCAGCGTGATTGATTTTTTACAGGAAGAAGTTGTTCCGGCTACCGAGGGCCGCACTCAATTTCTTGCACGCGTAGCCCGAAACTCGCTGGACATCGTGAGCCGAGAATTGGCTTTGGGCACGGCCGCCGGACACGCTGAGTTCAGTCGACTCGCTTGCTTGTTGGCTGTGTCAGCTGATGAGGCAGATCTTCAAGCCTTGCGTTGGCGGTTGGTTAATGAGCTGCGTGGGGGGCACTGGACGCTAGACGCCCCTGAACTGATGGAGCACCTTCGCGCGACGGTGGTCAATCAGCTCAATATTGATCAACCACGGTATCCGGCGCTCAGGGCGGCGCTTGCTCCGCCAGCGAGGGCCCTATCAAACTTGGCTGACGACAGCCACTAACAGGGAGATTAGTATGACAAGGCTCAAGAATAGGGTTGCTGTGATAACAGGCGGTATTAGTGGTATCGGACGCGCAACTGCCGAACTGTTTGCGGATCAGGGCGCCCAGGTGGTGGTCGCGGACATACACGCCGATCGTGGTATTCGAGCAGCACGCGAGATGTCGTCTGATGCGCGAAACATTGAGTTTATCCAGGTCGATGTGACCTCACAGGAGAGCCAAGGCATCCTATTTGATGAAGTGATCACCCGTTATGGCCGGGTGGATACCGTTGTCGCGGCGGCAGGGATATCTTCTGCTAACTATGTGAGCGGTGAGGTGTCCACGCCGAGTGAGGACCCGGAGGAAAATTTTCTTTATCAGCGACCCCTGGAGGACTGGCACAAGGTACTCCAGGTCAATCTCACCGGGGTTTTGCTCACGAACCAACTGGCCGTCCAGCATATGCTGCGGCTCAACATCCCTGGCAGCATTATTAATTTAGCCTCTATCGCCGGTCGCAGGCCGCTCCCAGGTGCGGGGGACTACTGCGTCTCTAAGGCTGGCGTCATCATGTTGACCCAGGTCATGGCTGCAGAAATGGCCGCGCAAAATATTCGCATCAACGCCATCGGCCCGGGGTTCATCGAGACGCCCATGACCGCGAGCATTCGTCAGTCACCGATGTGGCAGGAAGTGATGATCGGTATGACCCCCATGCAGCGCCTTGGGCAAGCTTCAGAGATCGCAGAGACGGCGTTGTTTCTCGCCAGTGATCAGTCGTCTTACTTTACCGGAGAAACGCTCTTTCCTAGCGGTGGGATGTACGTTGGCTAGCTGCCTAAGCGGGTTCTGGATCAGCGAAGGCGTCTGCATAGGCGCCGAGGCTGGCATGCCCTCCGGTATGGATAAAGACGATGGCCGAATGCTCGTTGAAGTTGCCTAAATTGACCTGATCTATCAGAGCAGCAAAGGCCTTCCCGGAATAGACCGGGTCGAGAAGGATGCCCTCCATTCTCGCTGCGAGATGGATCGCCGCAAGCCCCTCAGCCGAGGGAATGCCATAGGCCTCTCCCAGGTAGGCATGATTAATATCAATGGGTACTTCTGCATTGACCCCAGCCTGAGGGTGGCGTTCGCAAAGACCGCGAATAATATGCTGCACTCGATTACGCAAAGTCTCGGGGCTGGGATGGAAGACATTGACGCCCATAATGTGGGTCTCTAGCCCGAGGGCGTTGGCGCCAAAGACAAGTCCGCTCTGAGTACCCGCACTAGCAGATGCGTGCACAATTTGCCCAAGCTGCACCCCCAGAGCATCGGCCTGCCGTGCAAGCTCCGCCATACAGCGCACATAGCCCAGCGCGCCAATGGGGTTAGATCCTCCGGCGGGAATCTCGTAGGCGGACCGCCCTTCCTGTTTGAGTTGTTCAAGCAAGGCGTCCCGAGTTCCGTCGACCTGGTCAAGGTCGCAGACATGGAGCTGGGCACCAAATAGGCGATCCAGCAGGACGTTGCCCTGGTTCAAATAGCTTGGGTGGGGCCAGTTAACTCTTCGGGAGAGCAGCAGGTGGCAGTTCAGACCAAGCTGCGCACAGGCGGCTGCCGTTTGACGGGCATGATTAGACTGCACGGCGCCGTAGGTAATGATGGTGTCTGCCCCACGGGTCAGCGCGTCGGCCAACAGATACTCTAGTTTGCGGGTTTTGTTGCCGCCCGTAGCTAACCCAGTACAGTCATCGCGCTTAATCCATATCTCCGGGCCACCAATCTCCGCGCTGAGCCTCTCCATCTTCTGCAGCGGGGTGGGTTCGATGGCTAAGGTCTGGCGCCCAATGGAGGCCAACCAGGGGAGATCGGGGGTGCTCATGACTCCTGGATATTTCTATCGACTGCCTCAACGTGCTGGTAGTTTTGAGACCCCACGCTGGCGAAACATCGCTGAGCATTTCGGATGCCGTTTCTGACGATGGCATTAAGCTTGTTGATCCACTTGGGTGTCCCACCATCCTCGATATGGCCTAGGAGGGCGGCTGCGAAGCCCGCAATCATGGCGTCACCGCACCCTGTGGGATCTTCCTCTCCGGCGCGTTCGATTCGTGGAATTGGAATGGTACGTTGACTCTGATCCGGCAGTCGGACGCGCACCGGCCGGGGTCCATCAGTCACCAAGCAAAGCTTGTCTCGCCAGTCGAAGGTGCCTAACCGCTGAAGGTTTTCCATCTCCTGGGCGTTACAGATGAGGATGTCCCAGTGTGGGGCAAAGGATGTCAGTTGGTTTGCATCTAACCGATCGGCGTACTGTCCCGGACACCAAATTTTCAGGCAGTCGGGGTTAACCTGAGCCGCGTACTCGAGAGCGATGAGTTGTCGCTGTTGAGGAAAGGGCGCACAAATTAGAATCTTATTGTGGCGCAGGTTGCTGTGTTCAAGCAGGCTTTTCCAGTCGCCCAAGGTGATCTCGGGCTCGGGTTCGAAGGCGGTGAACTGGGTGCCCTCGGGGTCGGTCACAATCAGCGCTCGAGCGCAGCTTCGATAGGGCACCGCCAGGATACTGTCTGCGGCGATGGAGAGTCGCGAGAGGTTTGTGGCGTAGGTCTTGAAATCACCCTTCCCGGCAATAGAGATCAGCTCCGGCGATAGGCCATGCTGCACTAGGCCGTAGGCGATGTTTCCGCCGCAGCCTCCTAGGTGGTGGGCGCGCGATACAATCTTACAGTTCAGGCCGGGTCCATCGGGACCAAAAATCGTATCCGACGCGAGAATCTCGTCATAGGAAATCGCACCGATCACCGTGATTTTGGCTTGATCTGCCCTGGTCAACTTAGGTCCCCCGGACGCTGGATGTTACTGGCTGATTATGTGAGCCATTTATTGTTCTTCACCCTGCGGATGTTGGCAAACTGTCCGCCGCCTGGCTAGCGGTAAAGGGGTAAATGTTTGAAGTAGATTCATTAGCCAACCTGTAACGTGCCGGAGGAGGCTGGGAACCCAGCTAGGCCGATCAATCGCCGTCCTTGGAACCTTTCCGCCCGGTGGGCCCGCCCGCCGGGGCCCTTAGCTGTCAAGCAGGTGGTCCATATCGTGAGCGGGAACTTGATTGTGTGGCGCGCCCACAATTTTCGCGGGCACCCCGACAACGGTGACATGTGGGGGCACGTTCTCTAAAACGACGCTGCCAGCACCCACTTTCGCATTTTCACCAATCTCAATATTACCGATAATCTTGCAGCCCGCTGACAGGAGGACGCCCTTGCGAATTTTGGGATGCCGATCGCCAGTGCTCTTACCGGTACCCCCTAGAGTGACCGAGTGCAGAATAGAGACATCGTCCTCCACGACGGCCGTTTCTCCGATGACGATCCCGGTCGCGTGATCGAACATGATGCCGGAACCTACCTTGGCTGCGGGGTGAATATCCACGCCTAGGGTCACGCTAATCTGATTTTGAAAAAACTGGGCTAAGGTATGCCGTCCCTGCCGCCAAAGCCAGTGGGCGATACGGTGGGCCTGGAGTGCGTGATAGCCCTTGAAAAACAGGAAGGCACTGGACAAATCTGAACAGGCCGGATCCCGGCTATAGGTCGCGATAATATCGATCTCGGCGGCCCCCAAGACTTCGGGGTCGTCGTCGCAGGCCTCTGCAATGACGTCTCTGATCAGCATGGTGGGCAGCATGGGATTATCCAGCTTGCTGGCTAGGCGAAAGCTCAGGGCATTGGCAAAACTGTTGTGATTGAGGATGGTGGCGTAGAAGTAGCTGCCCAAAATAGGTTCTTCAATGGCCCTACGCTCTGCCTCTGCTCGCATCAGCGGCCATAGCGCGCCGCGGCTTGGCAGAGTCTTGATGTCTAAATTGTCCGCGCCTGAAATGACTTCAGAAAAACGCTGCTCTAAGTGCTGGGAACTGGTCTGGGCTGCCATCACCGCATACTCCTTGCTGGAGATGGTCAGCCTAGTCCCTCGCCTCAGTTTTGCAAGTACCACATACTGTGCCGTCAGCCTGTCCGCCGAACGGTCACAGGTTGCAGCCAGGGTCGTTGGCGAGGGTGCATCATGGAGGTTCCCTTTGCTTGCTGATGAGTGAAATAATCGCGAGAACCTTATTGGATGGAAGGCTGCCTTGAATGATTCATTCAGCGTCGTAGCGGTCGTTGCGCGACGACACACGGATACGATTATCGACAGTGTATGCGCTGTAGAAGCCGTGCTGTTGGCCAATGGCGTGCGCGTGGTCTTTGGGCCGGAGACATTGGATGCCTTGGCGGCCGCGGGTATGGGAACGTCGTCCCGCCAGGGGTGTGCGATTAGCGATATGGCCGAGCAGGTTGATTTGGTCATCGTCGTAGGAGGAGATGGCAGCCTGCTAGGGTTTGGTCGCGAGCTAGCCTCATCGGATGTACCGGTGCTGGGCGTGAACCGCGGCGGGCTCGGGTTTTTGGCGGCGATCTCGCCGGAGCAAATCGAAAGTAACCTGACTGAAATTTTGGCGGGTCAGTTCACCATTGAGGAACACTTTCTCTTGGAAGCCTCGGTGCATCGAGAGGGTAGGGTCATTGCCCGCCAAACGGCCTTGAACGACATTGTTGTGAGTCCTGGCGTGACCAGGATGATGGAATTTGCCCTCTGGCTAAATGACGACTTTGTCTATGACCAGCGCTCGGATGGTCTGATTGTTGCCAGTCCGACCGGGTCTACGGCCTATGCTCTGTCCGCAGGCGGACCCATTATGCATCCCCAGCTGGATGCCATCGTCATTGTCCCTATGTTCCCGCATACGCTCACGTCTCGGCCTCTTGTGGTGCCCGGTGACGGCACCCTCAAGATGCGCCTTATCGAACTGAGAGGTGTTGAACCACAGGTGAGCTGTGACTCGCAGGTCAATATGCCGCTCGCCATCGGCGACGAGCTTCAGATTCGGAAATTTCCATCTCGCTTGCGGCTGCTTTATCCCTCGGGCCATAGCTTTTATCAGGCATGTCGATCGAAGCTGGATTGGGCGAGTCGCTTGGGTGGTCAGAAGCTGCCTTAGCCCGACGAGGGGAGCAGGGCAGACCAGCGCGCTAAGTCTTCTGGGCGATCAATATCCGCCAGGATACCCAAGTCTTCTAAAAGGTGGTCCTGTACCGCCCCAGCGCGCGCTTGAAGGAGGTGTTTAGCCCCCCTGTCACCTTCAGAACGACAAAGGTCCTGGAACAGTGAGGCGTGAAAGCCGACAGGGTGACCCTGTCTTGGTGTAGCCTCGGGCACGGGTATCTCCTGGCTCAGCGTCGGGCGAATGATTAGCTTTGACGACGTCAGCGCCACCTGCTGGAGAGAATCAAGGGTTTCCTGCCGAATAAAGGGCATGTCGAGCAGGCCGACAAAGGCCCAGGGACAGGCCGAGGCTCCCATTAGGCTTTGCATGCCGTCGGCTAGGGAAGCCCCCATGCCCTGATGCGCTCGCTCGCTCAAGACGATCTTGGCAAACGGCGACAGTATCTCGGCCAGGCTCTCGTCGCCTTGGCGCAATACGATAAAGAGCTGGGAGAAGGTTTGGGCATAGCGCCTGGCGGTCTGTTCCGCCACGCTGGCGGCTCCGAGCCGGGCCAGCCGCTTATCGGTGCCGAAGCGTCTTCCCAGGCCGGCACCGAGCAGCAGAGCACTGCAGCACTGCTCTGTTTTTTGCTGCACTAGACCCCTTCAGATCGCGCTTGGGCAAGAATGTTTTTTCGGACCGCAGTTATTTCCGCGATGATGGCGACGGCGATCTCTGGGGGTGTTTTGCTGCCAATGGGCAAGCCGATGGGGGCGTGCAGGCGATCGATATTCTGTTCGCTCACCTCAAGTGCCATCAGTCTTTCTCGTCTGCTGGCAGAGGATTTGGTGGAACCCATGGCGCCGATGTAAAAAGCCTGGGTCTCAAGGGCTTCCATCAGTCCCATATCGTCAATACGAGGGTCATGGGTAAGAGCGACAATGGCCGTGGCCGGATCATCTGCGTACGCTCTGACCGCATCGTCCGGCATGAGATCGGTCTTGCTTACGTCAGGCACCGGAAACTGGTCGAGCAGCTCGGTTCGTGGGTCGCACACCGTAATGTGATAGTCCAGGCATTTGGCCATCTGGGCCAGGTATTGGCTCACCATGCCGGCGCCGATGATAAAGAGTTGGTTCCGAGGGCCTAGGGTATGGGTTAGCGTTTCATCTGCTGGGTTCCAGGAAAGCGGTGCATAGTCGACGTCAGGAATGGTTTCAAAGCCGCCAGGCTTCAGCGTGACGATTCGGCGTATGCAGCGACGTTCTTCCAAGGCCGTCTCAATGGCAAGAAACTGAGACCGAACCGCTTCGCTTGGGGCATGAGGCTCCACCAGGATATCCAGATGACCGCCACAGGGCAGGCCGAATTTCTCCGTTTCCTCGGCCGTCACGCCGTACTGAAAGTACTGGGGCGCGTGGGCAGCGAGCCTGCCTTCGGTCAATCTTTCCATGAGGTCATCTTCAACACAGCCCCCGGACAGGGACCCGACCATCTCACCGTCAGCGTTGCAGGCAAGCAGCGATCCCACGGGCCTGGGCGAGGAGCCCCAGGTTTGCACCACGGTTGCTAACCAACAGGCACGGTCCGCAAGCAGCCATTGGTTGACCTGCTGAATGACCTCTTTGTCGACATTTTGAAGCATGGAGAGAGCCTACAAGATCGTAGGGAGGCAGGAAAGTCTGGTGCCCTATGGGGTCAACGGCAGTTCAGATTCCAAGCCCTGTTCGTGGATTGCAACGGCTGAAGAATCCGCGATACTGAAGCGCTTGCTCGGGTTAGGCCATCATCACCGCTGGTCCCGGAGCCGACGCAGGAAGAAGCGGAAAAGCAACAGCACTCGGGCCTAGATTTTGGTGCTCGAAAAGTTAACGGGAAACAACGTATGTCAGCTCAAATTCTGGAAACTCAACCTAGGGCAATCAGGCTGGTAGATTACGCACCGCCAGACTATACAACGGATGAGGTAAGGCTTGAATTTGATATCAGCGACGAAGTCACCCGGGTAACGTCCACGCTATCTGTGCGTCGGCTACGAGAGGCGGCCTCTGAGCTTCTGCTCTTTGGTGAAGATCAAACGCTGGTGTCGCTGAAGCTGGATGGGCGTTCGTTGAGCAGTAACGAATATGCCCTAGATGATGAAACCCTTCGCATCCCCGGACTCGGTGAATCCCATGAAGTTGAGGTGGTGAGTGAGATTTATCCTCAAAAGAATACGGCGCTAGAGGGGCTTTATAAATCTAGCGCCATGTACTGCACCCAATGCGAAGCCGAGGGTTTTCGCAAGATCACCTACTATCAGGATCGTCCAGATGTGCTCGCTAAATTCACAACCACCATCACGGCTGACGCAGAGCGTTATCCGACCCTGCTGTCCAATGGCAACTTGGTCTCTAGAACTCGGCTCGAAGATGGCAGGCTGCAAGCGGTTTGGCAGGACCCCTTTAAGAAACCCAGCTACCTCTTTGCCCTGGTGGCGGGCAACCTGGCTTTGCTAGAGGACACGTTTACTACCCTCAGCGGTCGAAAGGTTGATCTGATGATTTATTCGGAGCCGCACAATATTGACCAATGCGGTTATGCCATGGACGTTTTGAAACGATCCATGCGTTGGGACGAGCAACGCTTTGGCCGTGAATACGACCTGGACATTTTCATGATTGTAGCCGTTGAAGATTTCAACATGGGGGCGATGGAGAACAAAGGACTCAATATCTTCAACACCTCCTGTGTTCTGGCGACGGCGGATACCGCTACGGATGAGGCCTTCCAGCGCGTCGAGGCCGTTGTGGCCCACGAATATTTTCATAATTGGTCGGGTAATCGCGTGACCTGTCGCGATTGGTTCCAGCTAAGCTTGAAAGAAGGCTTCACGGTCTTTCGAGACGCAGAATTTTCAAGCGACATGAATTCTCGGGCGGTTAAGCGCATTGAGGACGTAAGTTTTTTACGCGCGGTCCAGTTTGCCGAAGATGCGAGCCCCTTGGCGCATCCGGTAAGGCCGGCGAGCTACCTAGAAATATCGAACTTTTATACGACGACTATTTATGAAAAGGGGGCAGAGGTGGTCGCCATGTACCGTAGTCTGCTGGGTGATGAAGCCTTTCGTCACGCCACCGATCTTTACTTCGAACGACACGACGGTACCGCGGCGACCACAGATGACTTTGCCGCAGCCATGGCAGAAGTGGGGCAAATTGATTTAGATCAGTTCAAGCGTTGGTATACCCAAGCCGGAACCCCCACCCTCTCCGTGGCGGAGCATTTCGACCAGGGCGTATTGCAAATAACCGTTACCCAGCGCGGTGCGTCTCTTGCGGGTCAACCCGAGGCGTTGCCGTATCATATGCCGCTGAGCGTGGGGCTGATTGATCAACAGGGGCAGCCCCTGTCCTGGTCTGATCTTGAGTTCTCCACAGCATTTGGAGAGTGTCAAATCCGTGATCAGGGTGAGACGTTGATGCTTGGCATCCGGCAGGAAAAAACGGAGTTGATCGTTCGCGGTTTGTCGACGAAGCCGGTGGTGAGTTTCTTGAGGGGTTTTTCTGCACCCGTGCTGGTGGAATATCCGCGCAGTGATGAGGAGCATGGCTTTCTGGTTATGCACGATAAGGACGGCTTCGTGCGCTGGGATTCCCTGCAGACCCTTTGGCTAAAGCTATTTGATGCAGCCCAGGAAAATCCCACCACGGATCCCGTAGCGGTGCTTGGCCAATTGGCTCGCTCTATTTCCGAGTGGGATAACTCTGAACAACTGATGTTGGCGGCCACGATGCTTTCGGTGCCCGCAGAAAATTACCTCTTTGAACAGTTGAAGGGCTTCGACGTTGATCAACTTCTTGATGTCCGTGATGGAGCGTTATTGCGGGTGGCCACCGAGCATGGGGCGCTGTGGGCAGAGTTAGTGGACAGATGCGAATCAGGTCAGGGCTACACCTCTGATGCCCTAGGCATGGCCAGGCGGGCATTGGGTAATGTTGCCTTTGGCTATTGGAGCAAGACACTCGATGGCGTGGCCCTTGAGGATGCTCTGATGGCGCGATATCGCGCAGCGGATAATCTAACGGATCGTCGGGCGGTGTTGTCCATCGCCTCCCGCAGTCAGGTTTTATCTGCGGAGTTCCGCAGATCCCTGTTCGCGGAGTTTTATGAGACCTGGCAGGACCACGCCTTGGTGATTGACCTTTGGTTCAATCTGCAGGCGCAAAGTCCCCAGATCGACATTGATGGGTTACAGGCCTTAGTGGCACATCCAGCCTTTGATCAACGTAATCCGAATCGAGCGCGCTCGGTCTACGGGGCTTTCGGTATGTTGAACAATCGTCGCTTCCATGCCCTGAACGGCAGCGGCTATGAGTTTTTGGGACAGGCCGTGGCAGTGATCGACGGCCTTAATCCACAGTTGGCTGCCCGTCTAGCGACCCCTCTAACGCGTCTGGGTCGATACGATTTGACTCGTCAGCGGTTAATGAGAAATCAACTTCAGCTCCTTTCAGACCGCCCCAGCCTATCCAAGGATTTATATGAAATCGTCACCAAGTCCTTAGCGTAACCGCTCAACCCGCATACAGCGGGGGCAGAGAGGCACGCTTAGGTCTACGGCTCGGGCTGGTTAGGCGCGTTACAGCGCGCCTGCCGTTGTCGATCTGATCCGCATTGAGGGTGGCGTCTTGATCTGAGGCCTGGGAAAAAGCGTTTCGCGCGAGCGCCTCAAGGAAGGGGCCGGCTAGCGGCGAGCTCTGTGCAAAGGCCTCAAGACCTGCGCTTGGCCCTACCCGGAACCGAGCTTCTACATAAGCCGACAGGGCGGGGCGAATCGTGGCAACCCGACCGCTATCGATGGCGTGAAGCAGGGTGCCCTGAAGCGTGTCCAGGTCGCGCTTGGCGTGCCCAAGGCGATGGCCTGACACCCTGATCTTTCGATAAAGGGTGATGCAGATCAGCAGAATCGCGCAGCCTATCAGCCCCCCCACTAGCCCTTTCAGAAAACTGGACAGGCTCATCCCGCCGTTATCAGAGACGGGTTCGGCAGGCACCTTTGAAACGGAATCGGGTTTTTCGCGGGGTATTGCTGCTGAGATGGTGTCCGGAGCGGCTGCGCCAATCACGGTCAGAGCGAGAGCGTCCAGCGTCGTGACCTGGAGAGCGTCGGTATCCGTATTCCACCAAGAGATGGAAAGGCCCGGCAGGCTTTGAGCCCCTGGCATCAATGGCACGATATCCGCTGTCCATATTCGCTGACCATACATGCTGTCGCTGCGGGCCTCGTCTAAAATTTGAGGCGGTTTAGGATAGAGCCGGAAATTACCGCCATCCTGAGAGACGTCGAACCCGGCGATACTTGCACCGGTGTTGCCCCGAACCTGGACGGCTATTCGGCGCTGAATACTCTCACCAGTGCTGATTTCTGCCAGGTCTGGGGTGAGGGATTGAGTGATCTGCAGGGAATGGGCAGGCAGCCATGGCTCATTTCTCGGGTAGCTCGATGGGATGGGTTTGACCAGGATGGTTTTGGGTTCGGTGCGAATACGAACGCCCTTACGCGTGACGCGCCCTTGATCGAATAGCCGAACACTGGCGGAAATGCTGGCGGCGGGGATTGAGAGCCTGCCACTGGTTTCAGGAAAAATAGCGAAGCGTTGTTCAAATACCCCGTAGCTGCGGCCCTCGCGATTGGTGGTGCCGGTACGTGCTTCGCCTAGCTCCACCACTAACGCATCAACAATGTCCGGCGGGGGAGGTTGTCCGCCAAACAGCTGTACCCCTTCGCCATAAAAGAGACGCCGGACCATAATCAATTCGGCCTGGACATAGACGGCATCAGCAGAGAAGTCCTGCTCGTAAAACACGAGGCTATCTATCCGGTTGCGCGTGTCTTGGTTAAGGGCTCGCACGTCAAGCGCCAGGGCTACCGTTTGTTTATCGCCAATGGTGATCGGTGGGATTGTAAGCCGCCCGACGGTCTTCGGCTGAAGTGTGATTTGATAGTCCACCCAGCTTTGAGTTTGGCCGTTGGTGTAGCGGTACTGGCTGCTGGTATTGACGCCCATAACATGAAAGTCCGAACTTAAGGGTGATAGGTCGGGAGTCTCGCTCTGCTGCGTTCCTCGATCGCGGATCAATAGCTGCACAGAGTCCAATTCTTCAATAATCGTATCTGACAGCCTTACGTCGAGTTCCGCCTGGGCTCCGGGAGACAGGAGCAGGAGCGCAATCAGCCCCGACAGGATGCGTCTCATCGAGGCAAAAATAGGGCGTTGGGCTACCAAATTTGATCTCCCTGACGACGGCTATAGTCGCCCTGGCGCAGCCTTCTCTTGGTTTCATGCTGAAATTTTCGGCGCAGCAAGCCGCCGGGATCATCGGGTACCCGTCGCAGCCATTTTTCCAGCGCAGCCTCTTTTTCTTCCTGTCGCTGCTCTGCGTCGGACTGCTCCCCGGGTTCTTCAGTTTCGGCCTCTTCTGCCTGCTGCTCGGAGGCCTTAGGCTCGGGCTGCTCGGCCTCTTCTTCTTGGGCACTTTGCTCCTGGGCGTCTTCCTGAGAGGACGAGGGTTCTTGTTCAGCCGATGACGCCTGGTCCGCTTCAGATTGCTCGGTCTCCTGCTGTTGTTTGAGTTGTTCAACCAATGCCTTGTTGAAAGCGGCATCTTCGTGGTCAGGGCGCTGGGCAAGGGCCTGATCATAGGCCTCAATTGCGGCGTCGAAGTCCCCGAGTTTCGCCAGAGCATTGCCCAGGTTATACGGCCCCTCTTTCCCGCCGCTCTGACTGTAAAGGCGCGCCGCCTGCTCATATTCCCCGCCCCGATAGAGGGCGGCAGCGCGCCAAGCGTCGTCCTTAAAGAGTGACCGAGCTTTGTCGTGCTCTCCCGCCTGCAGGGCTTGGTAGCCTCGCTGGTCTGGTCGCTGCCACAGTCCCTGCCATAGGTTGCCCAAGGGGTGCGGTAGGCTCTGGTTCGCGGCCATAGGGGTGCTGTCCTCGGCAAGGGGGGACCCGGTGGGGACCGATAGCACGAGCAGCATGCCCACCAGGGCGCCTCGGCGAAAGCAGATCAGGAGGATGGGCGCCATAACCAGGGCCAGCCAGAAGCCTTGGTCCATCCAGGTATCGAATTCTCGCTCGACCTCAATGGTGACATCCTCCGTAGGGAGCCGCGTCGCCAAGGCAACTTCGATATCCGCATCGTTGAGGGAGAGGGGCGCATAGTTGCCATAACTCTGTTGGGCTGCCTGCGTCAGCAGGTTGGGAGAAAAATCCACTTTAATGATGCGCCCTTGGTCATCGGTCAAGAACTGACGATCTGGTCCTGGGGCGGAGAGGGGAACCTGAGTTCGCTCGGATTTGCCAACGCCAATGATGGAGATGGGGAAGGCCTTGCTTCTATGTCTGGCAAAGATGTTGGCAGTCTCAAGACCATCCGTCAGCAGAACAATTCGTCCCTCCTGCATGCCCGCATTGGCCAAGAGCTCCCGGGCCAGGGCGACTCCGTGATCGGCATCGCTACCGAAAACGGGCATCATTGCGGGCGTCAGGGCCACCAATAAATTCTCAATAGTCTTGGTATCTTCAGTTAGCGGCACAACCTTGTGCGCGTCTCCCGCGAAGACGACCAAGGCAGTCATGCCCTCTTGGCGCAGCCGCAGAATATCCACAATTTTTTGTTTCGCCCGCTCAACTCGAGAAGGAGAGACGTCCTCCGCGAGCATGGAGAGGGAGAGGTCCAGTACGATGACCAGGGATTCGTTATTTTTTTCAACATTTTGCGGCAGCCTTTCCCAGGTGGGACCTGCAATGCCAATCAGTCCAATGCAGGCGAGGGCCGATAACAGATAGCCCATGCCGCGACTGCGACCGTGCTCCTTGGGATCCATCAGGACCGCCAGCAAGTCCTCGCTCACCGCTGCTCGCCAGGTATTAGATGCGCCAACATGGCGAATCCAAAAGTAGATGATTATCGCTAGAGGGATAAGGCCCAGGAGCGCCGCAGGCCGTAGAAAGTGAAACAGCTCAGGAAGCATGGTCGACCTCCTGAGCGTGCCGAGCGCGAATCAAATCGAATAACAGCAGCAGGCAGAACAAGATCAGGCTAATGGCAAGTGGCCAGTAGTACAGCGCCTGGGTGGGTCGAAAAATTTCCGCTTCCTGGTCTACGGGTTCAAGCTCGTCGATCAAATCATAGATGGCGAGCAGGGTTTGCGGATCTTTGGCGCGAAAATATCGTCCGCCGGTGGCCCCCGCAATTTTTTCTAGGGTCTGCTCGTCGAGGTCTGCTGAGGGATTGGATACTCTTCCGGTTAGGCGCCCGAGCAGGCCTGGAACTCGCATTTCTTCAGCACCCACACCCACGGTGTAAATACGAATGCCGTCTCTAGCCGCCAGCTCTGCTGCTTTTTCGGGTTCAACTTCGCCCACATTGTTGGCGCCGTCGGTCAGGAGGATGAGCACTTTTTCTTCCTGAGGGCGTTCTCTTAGGCGCTTGACCGCTAGACCGATGGCATCGCCGATCGCCGTCTTTCCCCCGGCGATGCCCACTGGTGCCTCCATTAGAAGGCTTTCTAGGCTTTTCAGGTCAAAGGTAAGAGGTGCCTGAAGATAGGCGTTGGTGCCGAATAAAATGAGTCCAACCCGGTCGCCGCCTCGGGCTGCTATGAACTCGGCGATAACCGCTTTGACCACGCTCAACCTGTCGATGAGGTCGCCCTGAACAACCATATCCTCAGTGGCCATGCTGCCCGAGATGTCCACGGCGAGCATGAGGTCTCGTCCCGTGGTCGGCAGGCTGACCGGGTCGCCAATCCATTGAGGCCGTGCGATGGCGGTGATCAAAAGCAACCAGATGATGAACAGAGCAGTCAGTCGCACCCACTGGTTTCGGCTGTCCGTTTGCCGATGTTCAATGACTTCCTGGAAGTCCACTAGATTAGGGACGCTCAGCGCCGCAACGGGCCGAGCCTGACGCTTGCTCAGCAATCTCACAACCAGCGGAAGTGGGAGAGCCAGGAAGGAGAGAGGCCACACCCAGTCAATCATGACCAATCGCCTCTGTTTTCAGCCGATACGCTAGGTATTGTGCCGGGCTCCGCTTGGGGTGAAGGGCGCTGATTAAGCGCTTTAGGGTCGCGTACAGGTCCGCCAGGTCTGTTGGGGTGGGTTCAGGTACTGGTGCAAAACGCCTGTTGCCCAGCATCCGACCTGCACCTTGGGTAAAGAAATCCCGTTTACTGAAGTGATCCAGCGCTCTAAGCCAAACTTCATCCGCCTCGGGTCCAAGGTCCTCTATGCCTAGGCATTTCACCAGCACGCGCTTGAGGATTTCATTGCTTTGGTTGAGGTATTGCAGGGCTTGGATGTGGCCTTGCTGGAGTTCATCGTAGCTGGCCTGCAGGAGCCTTAAGGCTTCTCGAATGGGCGCCCGCTGACGCCAGGCACCATAGAGACAGTACGTCAGGTAAAGGCTCGCTAGCAGGAGTCCGATCGCGAGCACCCACCATCCGGGCGCGGGTGGCCACCAGGACGGTTCGCTGGGTAGGTAAATATCGCGCAGCGCCGCGAGAGGATCGGTATTCATGAGGTCCAGGCGTGGTGGTCCCAATGCGGATCTGCTGTGCTTAGGGACGTATAGGTGAGTCGGCCTTCGAGGGATTTCAGCGCTTGGACCCGCTCCTCAAAAACCCCGCGATAGCGACGCCTTAGCGAGTCATCGCCAGAATTGAATTGATGCCGGCGTCCAGCGCTGCTGATCGCGTATTGGTTGGCGGGAGGCAGTTCTGCATCCAGTGGGTCCACGATGTGCAGCAGTCTGACCAGATGGTCCTGAGCAAGGGGCAGCAACTGATCCTGCCAGGCGGAGATCGGCCCACTAAAGTCGCTGATGACAAAAATCCGATAGCGCGCGCCCGCTAGCTGTCTAAACTTACTCAGGGCGCTGGCGGAGGATGCTGGGCCGCGCTGCGGCGGCAGTCGATTGAGATTTTGATTTGCTGTAGCGATGGCGGCTAAGAATCGAGCAACAGCCTTCTGGGTCTGTACAGGTTTGAATAGCTGCTCACGGCCGTTACTGACAACCATTCCCCCGACGCGATCACCAACGGCAGTGACCTGCCAGGCGATCCGAGCAGCAAGCTCGCCAGCAGCCACAGACTTGAGACGCTGTATCGAACCAAAAAACATATGCTGATTCTGGTCGACAAGGATGAGCGCAGGATGTTCTCGCTCTTCCCTAAACAGTTTGGTATGCGGCGTATTTTTTCGCGCGGTAACCCGCCAGTCAATGGTCCTGACATCATCGCCGGGTTGGTACTGCCGCACCTCGGCAAAGTCAATGCCGCGACCCTTGCTGCTGGAGAGGCGCTGTCCGGCTCGGCTGCCGCTAATTTGAAAGCGCCCGCTGGCTCCCTGGCGAAAGGGTCTGTGACGCAGTCTGAGCAAGGCCTCTAAGGAGAGGTAGGGTCCGGTGATGATGTCGCTGACCGGGCGCGCCGAGGACGTATTGCGATTAGTCACCTGAGCTGCCTTCAGGGAACAGGAACAAGGGCCAGAAGACGGTCAATCAGTTCATCACTTGAGATGCCCTGAGCGTCTGCCTCGAAGCTGCGAATGAGCCTGTGTCGCAGCACATCGGGCGCCATGCGCTGAATGTCCTCAGGGGTCACGAAATCTCGCTCCTGCAGCCAGGCGTTGGCTCGTGCACAAAGGTCCAGCGATATGCTGCCCCGGGGGCTCGCCCCGTACTCCAGGTAGGGCGCAAGATCGGCTGGCGGGTTGCGCGTGGCCATAATGATCTCAATCAAATAGCGCTGTACCGGCTCGGCCATGTACAGATCAAGCATCTCGCGCCTGCCCGCCTGAACTTGCTGTTCAGAGACCAAGGGGGTGGCTAACGCCGGGGTGTTGGTGCCGAGAGATTCTGCACGGACCAAGTCGAGTATCAAGGCCTCGGCTTCTCGATCCGGGTACTCCACGCAGACCTGCAGTAGGAATCGGTCTAGCTGTGCCTCGGGTAAGGGGTAGGTACCCTCCTGCTCGATTGGGTTCTGGGTTGCCATCACCATAAATAGGTCCGGTAGGGCAAAAGTTTGGCGTCCAAAGCTGACCTGTTTTTCCGCCATGGCTTCGAGCAACGCCGACTGGACTTTAGCCGGCGCCCGATTGATCTCATCCGCCAGAATAAGGTTGTGAAAGATGGGCCCCCGTTGAAAGGTGAACGTGGCGTCTTCCTGCCTGAAGATTTCTGTGCCGGTAACGTCACTGGGCAGTAGGTCGGGGGTAAACTGGATGCGATGAAAATCGCCCTCAATCACATTGGCGAGTGCCTTGATAGCCCGCGTCTTGGCGAGGCCAGGCGCGCCTTCCACAAGAAGGTGTCCGCCACAGATCAGGGCCATAAGCATCCTTTCAACGAGGATGGGTTGGCCAATGACCTGCTCCTGGAGAGCTGACCGGGCCGCCTGAATGGCTTCTGAGGGTGTAGGACTTGATTTAAAGTTCATGATAACTGCAGTGTGTCTTTCCGCTGCATTGTAGCGGCAGCTTCGATGAGGTCCAGCACTCATAACCGCAACTGTGTGCCGACTGCCGGGTTTAGCCTTTGATCCAATGTCCGCGAGATACACCGACCTGGTATCGCCACCTGTCACTCAAATGCCGCCTCCAAGCGTATTCCAAGCG
>DKNY01000026.1 GCA_002470275.1 Gammaproteobacteria bacterium UBA7376
CGTTGGGTTGTTCGCGCCTGTGCCCTCCTCTTAATGATGAACCACGCCACCAGAACGATGACCGCGATGGCTGCGTAGTATTGGATCATAAAGGTGAATACCGGCGACATGCTGGCCAACCCATCGTCCATCGCTTCGCCGCCCAGGAGGCCTGCCATCACGCCCCCAATGGCCGATGCCAAAAACCAAAGACCGAACATTTGACCCACGTAGGCCTTGGGGGAATAGCGAGAAAATGCGGAGAGACCGATGGGTGACAGGGCAAGCTCGCCCCAGGTTTGCAGCAAATAGGTCAGCAGCAACCACTGAAGTCCCACGGGCGCCGAGGTCAGCGCCAGCTGCACGGCCCACAGCATAACGATAAAGCTGAGGGCCATGCAGAGCAGGCCGATCACGAATTTGACCGGCAGTGAGGGATCCAAATTGCGTCGACCAAGCCAGGCCCACATGGCAGCAAACATCGGGGCAAAAATCACAACGTAAACCGGATTAATAAACTGCACCCATGAAACTGGCATGGTCAGGCCAAAGAACGTCAGGTCGGTATAGTCTCGGGCAAAAATATTAAGCGAGCCTCCAGACTGGTCAAAACCTGACCAAAAGGCGGCTGCGGCGACAAATAGAAGGAACAATAAAACAATATTGCCGCGCTCTTGCTCAGAAAGACCCGCCAAAAAAAACAGGTATAGGAAATACAGGCCTGCCACTACCGTGAGCACATAGGCGAAATTTTGCGCGAAGACTGTGGGCGCTACAGTAATGACGCCGATAGCAAACAGCAGTACAAGCAATGCCGTTAGGCCAATGGCCACCCAGGAAAGCATCCGCAGTCGGTCGCGCTTTACCCCCTCCATGGGCACAGGCTCTAACCCTGCGTCGCCCAACATATGACGATAGCGCCAGTATTGGAAGACACCGAAAATCATCCCGATTCCCGCCGCGCCAAACCCCCAGTGCCAGCCAATTCTCTCACCGAGAAAACCGCATACGGCGTAGCCAATCATGGAACCGATGTTGATGGACATATAGAAAATGGTGAAGCCAGCGTCGCGTCTAGGATCATCGTCCGCATAAAGCTTGCCAACGATGGTCGATATATTGCCCTTGAGCAGTCCTGTTCCCAGGACCACCAACCCGAGGCCGATGAAGAGTGTCTGCTCCAGAGGCAGCGCTAGGGTGAGGTGCCCCAGGGTGATGATCACTGCCCCGTAGAGGACTGCACGCTGGTGGCCCAGGAGGTTATCTGCCAGCCAGCCTCCGGGAACCACCATGAAGTAGACCATCCCGATATAAATACCGTAGATGGCCTGAGCATCAATCTGAGACCAACCCAGACCGGCGTTAGGCCCAGTCATCAGCCCTGTCATGTAAAGAACCAACAAAGCCCGCATCCCGTAGTAGGACATGCGTTCCCACATCTCGGTCAAAAAAAGCGTTCTCAGCCCAATGGGATGACCGAAGAAACCCGTATCCCCCGCCTGTTTGCTCATTTCAGCCATTTACGTTCTCCTTAACCCAATAGTTGGCTCAATCCCTGTCTGACTCTGAGGCCCTTACTGAACAGGCGCGACATCCTAGCCGGCCTCATTGGACGGCCACGGCCCCGCTCGCAATAGCGTGGACGCGATCGGCTTTGCGATGGCCCCCTGCAGCCATTCAGACGCCTCGAGCAATCTGTCCAAATCTAACCCGCATTGAATGCCGCTTCGGTCCAGCATGTAAACCACATCCTCTGTCGCGACGTTGCCGCTGGCTTGAGGCGCAAAAGGACAGCCTCCGATACCACCGATGCTCGCATCTAAGATACGCACTCCCGCCTGAATGGCGGCATAAGCGTTACCGATGGCGGTATTACGCGTGTCGTGAAAATGCGCGCGCATTGGAATCTCGCCGCTCAAAGCGGCCAACCCCTCGAAGGCCGCCCGCACCTGAACAGGCACACCCACACCAATGGTATCGGCCAACGCAATCTCAACGACGCCGGCCTCTAGCAACTGCTCGGCGATTTCTAAAACCGTTCTTTGTGGCACGACGCCCTCAAAGGGACAGCCGAAGGCCACCGCAATGGTTGCCTGCACTGGAAATGCACCGCGCCTGGCGTCGGCAATCACCTCCCGTGCCATAGCTAAGGCGTCAGCGACCCTCAACCCCTGATTGCGTTGTCCAAAAGTATCCGTGGCGGGGATCACCAGACCGGCTTCGTGCAGGGAGGTATCGCGCAGCCGTCGGTAACCCCGCTCGTTAAGCACCAGGCCCGTGTACCGCACGCCGTCCGTGAGGTCCAATTGCTCGCACAGAGCTTCCGCATCGGCCATCTGGGGCACACGCTCGGGGTGAACGAAACTGGTGACTTCAATACGCCTGCTGCCTGACAGCTTGGCGTATTCCACCAGCTCCAGCTTTTGCTCCGTGGGCAGCAGAACCTTTTCGTTCTGAAGACCGTCTCGAGGACTCACCTCCATCACCATGATAGACGCGGGCAGAATTTCTGGGCGTATTTCATTTGGCATAGGTGTTATAACCGCTGGGATTAACGGACATAAGAAGCCTGTCTAGCGACTTTTTTGCCACATAAATGTCGCTACCAAAGCGCTCTTCAATTCTGTGTTCAACCAGCACCATGCCATGCTGCTCTAAGGTGGCTGAATAATTCTTTGCGGACATTGAGTAGGTCATAAACACTTCGCCGCCATTGTGTTCAGGCACGGTCATCTTGCTTGCGTCCTCATCACCGGAGTTAAACAGAAAATACCCCCCAGGACGCAGCGCGCCTGACACCTTCTCAATGACTGCCCGCTGTTGATCCTGAGCAAGATGAAACATAAAGCCATATCCGATCACTGCATCAAAGGTCGTATTGAAAAAATCGGCCGTCAACACGTCTGCACACTCAATGGGCACTTCCGGCAGCTCTTCCCTGAATCTAGCCACCATCTTTTTCGAACTATCTATGCCCCGGGGCCGTAACCCAAGTTCAGCGAGGGTACTCGTGATCGGAACGCCAAAACCACATCCGATATCCAGAACCTCACTCCCCGGCGTCAGCCGTTTGGAGAACGACCGAATAATTTCAACCCCGGCCTCAGCGCTCCTTGCACGACAATACCAGTCGAAAATTTTGTCATATACCTCCATGACCCGACCTATCTAACACTTATAATCCGCTTCTAGCAAGGGTAGGATTCTGGAATAGTCTTGGTTAACCGCCATTCAACGGGCCGCCTCTAAAAACCTTCACGCAGACTGACCGTTTTGTTAAAAACCCCACCCTGCTCTGGGTCCTTGTAGAAGTAGCCTTGGCGCTCGAATTGAAAATTCTTAGCGGCATGGGTCATGATGGCAGGCTCAGCGACAGCCGCGTATTCCGTGAGGGAGTCTGGGTTGATGTCCTGCAAGAACGTGTCCGCACCGGGTGCTGGAACCGTGAACAGACGCCCATAATCACGCACGGTCACCGGAATCCCGGCCGCCGCATCCACCCAGTGAATGACCCCCTTGGGTTTGAGTCCTGAGGTATCGTTGCCACTGCGTGAATCCTCGAAATAACGGCAGTTCAACTGCAGCACACCCCCCTGATCGTCATAGACCACCTCATCACAGACGATAATGTACGCGTAACGTAATCGGACCATGCCGCCGGGAAGGAGCCTCTTCCACTTGCTCGGCGGATTTTCCGAGAAGTCGCTGCGCTCTATCCAGAGTTCCGGGCCAAAGGGCAGGTCGCGATGGCCCAAGGCTTCGTTTTGGCTGTGCCAAGGGCCCGTGAGTGCCGGAGTCTCCGCCTCTTGAACGGAGTCGCTTTGAACGTTGGGGTAATTGGTCAGCACCACCTTCAGCGGTTCAAGAACGGCCATGCCTCGTGGTGCCGTGCTCTCTAGGCATTTGCGAATGCAAAAATCTAAGAGATTCATCTCCACAACATTGTCCTGCTTTGTAATGCCAATGCGGGCGCAAAAATCACGAATCGCCAGGGCAGGCACCCCGCGTCGGCGCAGCCCGGCAATGGTTGGCATCCTCGGATCGTCCCAGCCCGCCACAATATCCTCATCAACCAACCGATGGAGCAGCCGTTTGCTCATCACGGTGTATTCCAAGCCCAATCTAGAAAATTCGATTTGCGGCGGATGAAAATTCAAATCGGCGTGATCCAGCACCCAATCGTATAGCGGGCGATGGTCTTCAAATTCAAGGGTACACAACGAGTGCGTAATCTCCTCAAGGGCATCACATATGCAGTGCGTGAAGTCATACATAGGATAAATGCACCAGGCATCTCCAACATGTTGGTGGGTGGCATGGCGAATTCGATAGATAACCGGATCCCGCAAATTAATATTAGGGGACGCCATATCGATTTTGAGCCGGAGCACATGCTCTCCGTCAGCAAACCCCCCCGCACGCATGCGCTGAAACAAATCCAGGTTTTCGTCGATCGTTCGCTCTCGAAAGGGACTGTCTGTGCCGGGTTGTGTCAGCGTTCCTCTGCTTTCCCGGATGGCCTCCGCATCCAGCGAGCAAACATAGGCCTTACCCTGCTTGATCAGGGAAAGCGCCTGGTCATAAAGCTGATCAAAATAATCTGATGCGAAGGTGAGATGAGCCCACTCGAAGCCAAGCCATGCAACGTCTTGCTTGATGGCCTCCACATAGTCATTGCTTTCCTTTAGCGGATTGGTGTCGTCAAAGCGGAGATAGGTGGTGCCACCGAAGTCCTCAGTTACACCGAAGTTAAGACAAATGCTCTTTGCATGTCCGATGTGCAGGTACCCGTTGGGTTCCGGCGGGAATCGCGTGACTACACCCCCCTCACATTTACCGCTCTCAATATCTGATGCAATGCGCTGTCGGATAAAATCTGTGCCTTGGTTTTCCATACGAAATCGATATTCCTAATCACAAGCTAACGTGGAGATAGGGAATTGTCCGATGTAAGCTCCTGAAAAACCATGCTCCTGCAAAAATTAATGCCCGCGCAGGGTAGGGCAGTCAATCCGCCATGCAGACTCTAAGATGCGCAAACCCCTATTCCTCTCTCTTAGTTGCCTAACAGCCGCGCTTGCCCTAGCGGCACTTGTCTCTATGCATCGGGATATGGATACCCAACAAATCGCCACCCGGGTGAGTGGCGAGCATTGGTATGGCATTTACCAGTACGCAGCCAAGCGAGGTCATCTGCGAACCCAGCTTTATCGAGAGGATACTGGCGTCTGGATCTCTGACAGCGAGATCGAATTTTACGTCCCCAAGGGGCCCCTCACTCGTATTCGCCAGCAACGCGTCTTTGCTGCAGCGGCTCCTCACAAACTGGTTTCCGCCAGTTACCTGCGCGCAGACCCAGCGGGTGAGCGGCAGGTCCAGATACGCGCTTCGGACGCGGGCTACACCGCCACCCTATATCGACACGGAGACACCCAGCATTTGGACATCTTGCTGGACTTCACGTTGAGCGACCACCTGGCGCTGGAGACTCACCTCCTTCAGGGCATAAAAGAATCAGAAATGCTCTATTGGAAGGAACTGGATGTCTTGGCATTACGCGTCAACATCACCCCCCGACATTTGCAGCAGACGGCGAGCGGACAAATCAATATTTCCAACGTCGATGGCGGGATGACGCTGAGCGCAGAGTTCGATGAGGCCTATCGCATGTTGCGCTTCAGCACCTCAGATCAATTTGAGTTTGTCAAAATGTCCAAGGCGATGGCCACAGAGACCAGCCCCCCAGCCACTGGACAAACACAGGCCATACAGGCACTGCAAACGGGTGCAGCGACCCTACCGGTAAACCGCTCGATTCCAGACTACAAGAATTTAAGTCGGCTGACGCTGGAACTGGAGACCCAGGCCGAGCATTCCCTGGTAGAGCTAGGGCTCCCAACCTCGCTCAACGCCCCCCGATCACCCAGGGCCCTGAGCAGTAGCGACCTTGGGGAAGAACTTAACGTTCCCATCTCAAGTGGTCCCATTCAGACATTGGTGGACACCCTGTCCCGGACGCCGACCCTTGAAGAACTTGTTGATACGACGCGGGCTCAGATTGCCTATGTGCCGGGACGCCCCGCCGGCTCAGTTCTTCGAGCCCTGGCTTTGGGCGAGGGTGAGTGCGTGGACTACGCAGAACTTCTAACCACCCTGTCCCGAGCTGCGGGGCTGCCGTCGCGAACAATTTATGGCCTTGCCTACAGAGAGTTGCCTAAGCCAGGGTTCCAGTTTCATGCCTGGAACGAGATTTACTACAATCGCGCCTGGCGGAGCGTTGACCCCACCTGGGGACAAATCAGGCTGGACGCCACGCACATCGCCCTGGAGGATGGACAAAGCGCTGCGCTGGCCCGCGCCATGTCCCTCGGCCAAGTTCAATCCCGAATATCAGCCTTGGCACACTTTGATGCCGAACCAGCGAGCCCATCTGAGACGCGAGCTAGGATATCTCCCGGGTTCGAACAAGACCCTCCTGAGTAACGGAAGCGACCAGTTCCCCGGACTCTGAGAAAAACTCAGCATGCCCCATACCTCTGGCGCCTTGTGCCGTTGAGGTTCTTTTGTGAAACAGAAGCCACTCATTAATCTGCACGGGACGATGAATCCAAATTGCATGATCAAGACTGGCCATTTGAAGATCAGCACGCGTCACCTGACTCTGATGAGGCAGATAGACTGTAGACACCATGCCCATATCCGACGCATAGCAGAGCAGGCTGCGGGCAATGCCCTGAGCGCGATGAGCCGCATTGGGTTCATCCTGAACCGCCAGGGGAAATCGTAACCAGGTTGGGTTCCAAAACCGATTTTGCAGCCAGTCGTCGCTACCAAGGGGAAATACCGAGCGGGTCTCGAAGGGCCGGTGAGTCTTCGCTATGGGGCTGAGATGCCGTCGGGCTTCTGCATTCGTCACCGCTCGAGCCACGTCGGTGTCCGGCAAAAGCTCATCGGGCTTAGGCACGTTGGGCATAGCGCAGCTGTGGTCAAGGCCGATCTCCTCCAGGTGGAAGGAGGCATCGAGATTGAAAATGGCACGACCGTTCTGAATCGCCACCACGCGACGCGTGGTAAAAGACCGACCATCACGAACGCGTTCAACCTCATACAGCACGGGCAAGTCACTGCGCCCTGCTCTGAGGAAATAGGCATGCAACGAATGGGCTTGGACACCGGTAACGGTTCGAAAAGCAGCCATAGCGGCCTGGGCCAAAACCTGGCCGCCGAATAATCGCTTCCCATTTTCCGGCTCATTTTGGCCTTGGTACAGATTCTCCTCAATCTGCTTAAGCTCAAGCAGCTTTAGCAACTGAGCCGCGCGTTGCGCCCGATCCTGACCCATATTCTGCACCCCTAAACTGCCTAACTGCTGCGTCAGCGACATTGGTTGATCGACGGTTCCAAACCCGGGATAGCAAGGCCCCCACCGACACCGTTACTATGGTATCTGAATAAAGCATCCCAGCGGGAGTGTACCGGTGCAGAGCAGTGATGGAGCAACAACCACTTGGGCCGAACAAAATATTTTGGCGTTAGAACAGGCGAGACCGCTACACAGCTGCCCACCTGGCTCTGATGTGGAGCTGGCACAGGCCTACGGCCTCCAGCGAACTCTGGTCGACGCATTAGTCGCGCGCGGATCCTGGGGTGCGCCGAGAGGCTACAAGAGTGCCCTAACGGCGGAGAGGGTTCATCAGGCCATGGGGTTATCGGAACCCGTTATCGGCGTCCTCTTTGAGGCCGGAGAGAGGACGGCAGAGCAACCGATCCTCATCGACCGACCTGTTTTTTTAGAGACTGAGATCGGTTTCCGCCTGGACGAGGCCATCGACCAGCCTGTTTCAGCGCAGGAAGTTAAACGCCTAGTTCGCGAATATGTCGGCGTTGTCGAACTTGCCTCCCCTCATCTGGTAGAGCAGGTCACCGGGGCGGGCTTAGTGGCTACCAATTCGGCATCCTACGCCTACATTACAGGCCAATCTTGGCCGGCCTCTGGGAGCCTGGACATCAATGCCTGTAGCGTCTCGTTGAAGAGAGAGGGTCAAGCTTTGCACGACGCGCCAGCGTCTGGCGTGATGGGGGACCAATGGACAGCCCTGGCCTGGCTCGTCAACACTACGCTCCATCAGGGCTATACCATAGAGGCGGATCAACTCTTGATTACCGGGTCGATTGGCGCCGTTCATGCCGCAACCCCGGGTGCTTACCAAGCGTCATTCGGCGATCTGGGCGCCCTGGCCTTCACGCTTTTTTCGCATTAGCGCGCAAAAGCGAAAAACATTCTCAAAAAGAATATATTGAATGTAAGTTATTCCTTTTTAATCGGGCTCTGGCGCTGCTACCTTGCCGCGCCAGTCGATGTTCAACCTGCGCTCTACTGACTCGCATCCGGCATCGCTAACTTGCTGACAACTGATTTAAAGGAAGCACCATGTCAACTTATTTGGATTTGATCGAAAAACAACGCGCCACCATCTCTCAGCGACAGGAGTGGAGCGCCATCAACGCCGAATATGCGGCGCGTATGCAGCTACAAAATCGTTTCACAACGGGTTTGCAAATTGCTCAATACACCGCAGACATTATGCGCAGGGACATGGCTGCTTATGACGCGGACACCAGTCTATACACCCAGTCTCTCGGATGCTGGCATGGGTTCATCGCCCAGCAGGTCATGATGGGCGTTAAGCGCCACCGACAGTCTACGGATCGAAGCTATATCTACCTATCGGGATGGATGGTAGCGGCCCTGCGCTCGCAGTTTGGACCGCTTCCCGACCAAAGCATGCATGAGAAGACTACCGTTTCGGACCTTATTGAGGAAATTTACACCTTCCTTAAGCAGGCTGATGCACGCGAGCTTCGGCACATCTTCGCTGAGCTTGATGAAGCTCGAGCCGATGGCGGGGATGTAGATAGCATTATCCAGCGCATCGATAACTACGAATCACACGTTGTGCCCATTATTGCGGATATCGACGCCGGCTTTGGAAACGAGGAGGCCACGTACCTGCTCGCCAAGCGTATGATTGAAGCAGGCGCTTGCGCGATCCAGATCGAAAATCAGGTATCCGATGCCAAACAGTGTGGCCACCAGGCGGGTAAGGTCACCGTTCCGCATGAAGATTTTGTTTCAAAAATCAACGCCGTCCGCTACGCCTTCCTTGAATTGGGGATCGACAACGGCATCATTGTGGCGCGCACGGATTCCCTTGGCGCAGGCCTGACGCAAAAAGTACCCGTCTCTCTACGAGCCGGTGATCTAGGTAGTCAGTACAACACCTTCCTCGACACCGAACCCGTTAGCGATATCAGCGAACTCCAAGAAGGCGATATTACTATTCGTGTGGATGGCAAATTGGCTAAACCAAAACGTTTGGACAACGGCCTATACGCATTCAAAGAAGACACCGGCTTCGATCGTGTGGTTCTGGACTGCATCACCAGCCTTGAACACGGCGCCGATTTGCTGTGGATTGAAACAGAACGGCCTAACGTCGCGCAGATTGCTGCCATGGTTAACAAAATCAGGGAAGTTCGCCCGGAGGCGAAGCTGGTCTACAACAACTCCCCTTCTTTTAACTGGACGCTCAAATTCCGCGAGCAGGTATACAATGAGTGGCGTGATGCGGGCAAAGACGTTTCTGCCTATCCAGACCCTGCAGTCAACGAACGAGGATTAATGGACGTGGCTATGGACAGCACCGACCTGGCAGCAGAAGCGGATCGATTAGTGCGGTCCTTTCAAGCGGATGCCGCACGCGAGGCGGGTATCTTTCATCATCTCATTACGCTACCGACCTACCACACCGCGGCGCTGTCAACAGATACGTTAGCTGAGGGCTACTTTGGGGACCTAGGCATGCTGGCCTACGTCAGAGATGTTCAGAGGAAAGAGATTCGCAGCAACCTGTCTGCGGTTAAACACCAAGACTTAGCTGGCTCCAATATCGGCGACGATCACAAGGAATATTTCCTGGGTGAAAAGGCACTGCTTGCTGGAGGTACAGCGAACACAATGAACCAATTTTAGGTTCCGTGGGGCCCTTCGGGGCCCTTATTCTTATCCAGGATTGATCGCCTTAGTGATGTCGCCTGAAGGAACCAATAATCTTTCGGAGCGCTGTTGCCTCATCCATTGAAAAATCCAATAGAAAGGCCTCAACTGAAGGCGCTTTGAGCCCTCTTTCCCGACAGCTAGAGACCACTAACCACTCTGGGTTAACGTCCAAAATGCGACCAACCCGGAAACACTTTCTCGGAGGCACGCCCCGCTGTAGCCATCCGTCAACAGTCTGTCGAGACTCTCCAACCCGACGAGCGAATGCCGACGGAGTGTACCCCGCATCATAGAGCGCGCCTCTGAGTCTCATTTCTAACATACCTCAAGAATAATGGAAGATCGCAAGGTTGCGCATCAATTTTACTTGCGTGCGTAAAATTTTTGTTGACAGCAAGTTTCTATCCCGGAGAGAGGCAGAGAGCCACCTCACCCCCCATAAATCGTAGCGTTTCAATTCGTTTTGCCAACGCTGATTCATAAAACTCAGCAGGATAGATGGTATTCTCTCCGCGGGGAGTATTTCTGTGGTCAATTTATTTGGTGACGTTCAAGTCCCTGCCCAGACTTAACCTGTAATAAAGAAAATTGGACCGAACAGGAGAATGAGTGTGAAAGTAGTTGACGCCATCGCCCACGCGATGAAAGCAGAAGGGATTGATGTCTTGTTTGCCTACCCGGTTAACCCCCTGATTGAAGCCGCTGCCAAGGTCGATATCAGAACCGTCATTGTTCGACAGGAGCGTATTGGCCTGCATATGGCTGATGCATACTCCCGCATGTCTTCGGGAGATAAGATTGGCGTATTTTGCATGCAGCATGGGCCTGGTGCTGAGAACGCCTTCGGTGGCGTTGCTCAGGCTTACTCTGAATCTGTGCCCATCCTGGTGGTGCCTGCGGGCTATCCCAGACGCCTGGCGCACTATTATCCGAACTTCAACTCTACCCTCAACATGCAGCACGTCACCAAGTGGGCAGAGCCGGTTACTATGGGGCGCGCGCTCCCAGAGATTCTTAGACGCGCATTCTTCCAACTTAGGAACGGCAGGCCAGGGCCGGTCATGATCGAGGTGCCGGTGGACGTCATGGGTGAGGATGTCCCGGATGACTGGCATTACACCCCCGCATTTTCCGCCAAAAGTGCACCCGACCCCAAAGACGTTCAGATCGCCGCCAGCGTCCTAGCTGGTGCCGAACATCCGGTCATCTATGCCGGTCAGGGCATTCACTACGCCAAGGCTTGGAAACCCCTTCTTGAGCTCGCGGAAACGTGGCAAATCCCAGTCACCACAAGCATCGAGGGAAAGAGCGCGTTTCCAGAGAACCATCCTTTGTCGTTGGGCAGCGGCGGCAGGGCTAACCCCAGACCTGTAACGAGGTACCTTGAGGATGCCGACGTTATTTTTGGCGTGGGCGTCTCTTTCGCGCTGACTGCCTTTGGCGTCCAAATGCCCGCCAATAAAACTATTATCCACGCGACCAATGACCCCATGGACTTAAACAAAGACATACCGGCTCAACACGCCCTAATTGGGGACGCCAAACTCACCCTGGAGGCCCTCAACGCTGCGCTCAAGCTAGAGGACGCCGCAACAGCCAAAGCCCGCGTTGACGAACCCGCCAAAATTCGCAGCCTTAGGGAACAGTGGATGAGCGAATGGGCGCCCAAACTTGAAAACGACCAATCACCGATCAATCCCTATCGCGTCGTCGCCGAACTCAACCGGTTGGTAGATAAGACAAAGGTGATCATTACCCATGATGCGGGGAGCCCCAGGGATCAAACGACACCCTTCTGGGAGGCCATCACCCCGCTCTCCTATATCGGATGGGGCAAAACCACCCAGCTTGGGTATGGGTTGGGCTTGGCCATGGGCGCTAAGCTGGCGGAGCCCGACAAGCTTTGCATCAACGTCTGGGGAGATGCAGCCATCGGCTTTACCGGCATGGATTTCGAGACCGCGGTACGCGAACGCATCCCAATCCTATCCATTCTCTTTAATAACTTCTCTATGGCCATTGAGATTCCGATCATGCCTGTCTCCCAGGAGAAATATGGTGCCATCGAGATTTCAGGTCACTATGCCGACATGGCAAAGGCCTTTGGTGGTTATGGAGAACGTGTTACCCAACCGAGCGAGATCGTTTCAGCGCTCAAACGCGGCATCGAGGCGACGCAACGAGGTCAGGCAGCCCTGTTGGAGTTCATCACGGACCAGGAAATCGATATCTCTAACGAGTAAGCTTCTGAGAGAACGCGATACTGGAGACCCCCGATGCGTGTACGTGCCATTGCACTGAAGAGACGCCCAAACGGCCTGCCCGAGACTGAGGACTTCGACGTTTGCGAAGTCGATGCCCCGCCACCCGAAGCGGGAGAGATTCAGGTCCGAAACGTCTGTATGTCTGTGGACCCCTACATGCGGGGACGGATGTACGACCGGAAATCTTATGTTCCACCCTTCCAAATTGGCGAAGTCCTATCTGGTGGCAGTATCGGTGAGGTACTAGCCTCTGCCCACCCTGACTTCAAAGAAGGCGACTTTGTCTCAAGCTCCTACGGCTGGCGCGAGGGCTTTACGGCCCCGGCGGCACAGGTGGAAAGGTTAGGCAAGATACAGGCCCCACCTTCAGCCTACTTGGGCGCCCTAGGCATGCCTGGTATGACCGCCTATGTTGGATTGTTAGAAATCGGGGCCCTCCAGGACGGCGAGTCGGTATTCGTCTCTGGCGCTGCCGGTGCAGTCGGCAGCGTCGCGGGACAGATCGCCAAAATAAGAGGTTGCTCCGTCATCGGCAGTGCGGGGACAGACGACAAGGCTCGTCTCCTCACCGAGGAGTTGGGCTTCGACTATGGCTTCAACTATAAGGAAGGCAGCATCGTCCAGCATTTGCGCCAGGCAGCGCCCAAGGGATTGGATGTCTACTTCGACAATGTGGGGTCGGACCACCTGCAGGCGGCGCTCATGTGCATGCGGCCCAATGGCCGCATTCCCCTGTGCGGAGCCATATCCACCTATAACGATGCCGCGCCGCGACCTGGGCCTAACAACCTATCCATGGCCATCGGCCTTGGATTAACCCTTCGGGGCTTCATCGTGAGCAACTTCATGCACCGCTACGCGAACTTTCGTTCCGATATGGAGAAGTGGGTAAACAACGGTCAAATCAAGACCAAGGAAACAATCCTTGGAGGGATCGAAAGTGCCCCAGACGCCTTCATCGGCCTGTTCACAGGTGTCAACGTAGGCAAAATGATCGTCTCCCTCTAGCGAGGACGCTCTAGCCTTTTGTTGCAATAAAGTCCCAGGCGCGATCCGCGCCCAACGCGGCAAACTGCTGCCCAAGAATTTGCTGCCAGTAAAACTCGCTGCCCCATTCATCACGCCAGGCCCAGAGCCTGCGCGTGAAGTGGTGCAGCCTATGCTCATAAGTAAAACCCATGGCGCCATGGACCTGATGTACCTGCTCCGCAACGATACCGACAGCTTCCCCAACCCTAGCCTTCGCTGCAGCCACTTCGTATAAAAAGCGTTCGGAGGAAAGGGCATCAATACCCGCGTCAGCAGCCCGCTGGGCCGCCGCCACCTCGGCGGCGACCACCGCCAGGCTGTGCTGAATGGCCTGAAACTTACTGATGGTGCGTCCAAACTGACGCCGCTCTGAGGCAAACTGGAGCCCAAGATCTAACACAGCCTGTAACGTGCCCGCCATCAGGCACGTTCTAGCAAGCGCCAGTTGAGCATAGGGTGCATCCTCGACCTCAAGCATGCCCTGAACCAGCGCCGGCGGCGCAATGGAGCCGCGAGGCTCGCCTGCCAAATTGGCCAGCCCCTCCTGAGCCGCCTGCCCCGGGTGGAGCTCTACAATACGGCTATCCGGACTCACCGCTAAAATCCATTCGGCATGGGAGGACCAGGCTATATCAATGACACCCCCATTGTGCTGGATTCCGATACTGCGCAAGACCGAATCCTTAGCAGCCATCCAGCGATTGGCCAGCAGCACTTCAGCCATAGGAAGCGGTACCGCAAAACGGCCACATATTTTTAAAAAGGCAAATAAGTCGGCGGCTTCTGTTCCACTGTCTGGGCTCCCAAGCAGGTGGAACCCCTGGTCTACGATCTGCTGCCAAAGTGCCTCGGCAAAGGCCCCCTGCTCGCATTTATCCAGCAGGGCTTTATCCACGTGATCAGAGAAGATTCTCTCCGCAGATTCAATAATGAGCGTCTCGGTATCCATTATCTCAGGCCGAGACTTCGGGCAATGACGCCGCGCAGAATTTCCCGGGTCCCCCCTCTCAGGGTAAAGGAAGGAGACAGCAGCATGGTCTCATCGAAGGTCTGTCGAAAGAGCCCCAGGGCGGCAGCATCCGTGTGCGCGATGTCAGGCACGGCCAAGCGTGCAACTTCTGGCACAAGCTTCTCAAAATTGTTCCCCAGCTCTTTGACCAGTGCAGCCTCCACCACGACATCCTTACCGGCTTCCAGCATCCCCGCCACGGATAGGGACATGCGTCGGAGCGTCATGAAGTGCCCAGCCAAACGACCGATTGCCGCCGCTTGATGAGGCGCAGGCGAATCACCACATAATCTAATCAACTCGGCAAAGACGCGATAGGCGGATAGGAATCGCTCTGGGCCGCTGCGTTCGTAGGCCAGTTCTGAGGTGACCTGCTGCCAACCATTACCAGGTTCGCCAACAATGCGATTCTTAGGGACAAGCACATCCTCAAAAACGACTTCATTGAAATCTTCCCCACCGGCCATATTCCTTATGGGCCTTATTTTCACACCATCATTTTTAAGATCGACAATGATTTGAGACAGTCCCGCGTGCCGGTTTTCCGTCTGGGCTGCGGTTCGCACCAAGCAAATAATGAAGTGATTGCGATGGGCATCCGTGGTCCAGACCTTGGTACCGTTGATTCGGTATGCGTCACCCTCTGCGGTGGCCGAGGTTCTTACCGATGCTAGATCAGAGCCCGTATCGGGTTCGCTCATACCAATGGAAAAGAAGCGCTCCCCTCGAATGATCCCGGGCAAGTAGCGCTGGCGCTGTTCTGGGGTTCCGAACCGAAGCAGCAGCGGACCGCTCTGGCGATCTGCGATCCAGTGCGCGCTCACCGGCGCACCGGCTGATAGCAGCTCTTCGGTAACCACCAAGCGCTCAAAATTGCTCCGCTCTCCACCCCCGTATTGCGCCGGCCAGGTCATACCTATCCAGCCCCGCTCCCCGAGTTTTTGCGAGAATTCAGGATCATGCCCCGTCACAAAGTCCGAATTGGGTCGAGGCAGGTAGGCCCTATTCTCGTCGATAAAGGCCCTTACCTGAGCACGCAAATCCTGTGTCTCGTCGCTGAGCGCGACTCGGTCGAACTGAAACATTGCGAACGCCCCCCTGGCATACCCGCTAAGACCAAAAAGACTAAAGCCGGGACCATCACAACGCAACGCATCAAAGTTGGATAAAGGAACGGAGAATCGTGACCGTTAGTGCTTACCACCAAGCTATGGCAACATGTACCCATGCTTGATTTGCTTGATCTCAAACACGCCTTTGATCCGGTCTTTGATGACCTGAGGGCTCGTTCGTCCGTGGTGGATCGATTTGTAGACAGAAATATATATCAGGTCTACGTCGCCACCCTGTGGGCAAATGTCGTTCTCTCTCCAGGGGAAGCCGGTATTGAGGAGGAGGATTTAGAAAACCTTCACGACGTTGTTGTGGCGGAAATTGAGCAGGTCTTGGGGCCAGGAACCGATCTCAACGCCGTGTTTGCCTTCATTAGCTCCAAGCAAGGGGAGCAGACCATGGCGGAGGTAAAACTCAATCAGACCCACAAAGACTTACTGCAGTACTTTTCGAGCATGATTCTCGACCCGGAGGGCCACAAAAAATGGATGCAGGAAATCCGGGACAAAACGGGCTTGCCGCGCTCAAACTAGGATTGAAACAAGCACTGATCGTGAGAGAACCGCGTGGCGGTGCTCCCAAAGATAAATACCCTGCCAAGTCCCTAAGGCCATAGCCCCGTCCACCACCGGAATCGATAGCGAGACAGCGGTCAGCGCACTCTTGATATGGCCAGGCATGTCATCCGGTCCCTCCTCTACGTGGCTATAAAGTCCATCGTTTTCGGGCACCAATCGATCAAGCCAAGCCTGAAGATCTCGCCCCACCGCAGGGTCCGCATTCTCCTGAATTAACAGGCTCGCAGAGGTATGCCGGATAAAGAGATTCACTAGGGCATCCTCGCAGTTAGCGGCTGCCACAAGCGCTCTAACGTCTTCAGTCAGATCATATAGCCCCTGCCCCGATACGCTGACGCTCAGCTCGTGATGCTTCATAAGGGTTTAAGACACCGTGGCAGGACCGACTAGGGGTCCATATGCCAGAGGCTCAAAGCCGGCACGTAGGTGATGATTAACAGCGCGATCAGCAGGATCACCATGAAGGGCAGCGTCGCCGCATAAAGTTCTAGCAGCGGCTTTTTGAATCGATAGCTGGCGATAAATAAATTCATCCCCACCGGCGGCGTGAAATAACCCACCTGCATATTCGCGAGGAAGATGATGCCCAAGTGCACCGGATGGATGCCGTAGCCCACCGCGACAGGCAACAGCAGAGGCACCATGATCACCAAAGCCGAGAAAATATCCAGCATCGCGCCCAGGAGCAGCAGCAGGATATTCAAGAGCAATAAAAAACTGATGGGGTTTTGGATATAGGTCTGCATGAACTGCATCAACTGCTGGGGCACCTGGGCGTCCACCAAGAAATTGGTAAAGCCTAGCGCAATACCCAAGATCAGCAGAATGCCACCCACCATGACCATGGATTCAATCGCCACAGAGGCAAGCTGTTTGAGCTTCACTTCTCGATAACAGAATACTTCCGCGATAATCACATAGAGCGCGGTCACTGCCGCCGCCTCGGAGATGGCGAAAATACCGCTGAAAACACCGCCCAGCACCACAAAGGGCAAGGGTATCTCCCATCGAGCGGCATACAGCGCAGAGCGGAGATTGGCCCAAGTGAAAGGCACCCGTGGAATCTTACCACCCCGGTGCCGCCAAAGCGTCCATAGGATCAACAGCGTTAGCATTAACAGTAGCGGCAGAATACCCGCGACAAACAGATCCACAATGGAAAATCGTTGGCCGACGTCCAGCTGCTGTGCAATCACACCATAAAGAATCAGCGGCACCGAGGGGACCAAAAGCAGCCCCAAACTGCCGGACGTTGTCACCAAGCCGGTACTGTATTTTTCTGAGAACCCCGCCTCTCTCAAAGCCGGGAGCAGCAAGGCCCCTAGAGCAACGATGGTGACCCCAGATGCGCCCGTTAACGCGGTAAAGACCGCGCAGGCCACGAAGCCCACCACGGCCAGCCCGCTGGGCATCCAGCCAAAGAGGCTTTGCATCAAGTTGACCAAGCGTGTGGATGTGTTGGCCGCACTCAACAAATACCCGCTAAAGGTAAAGAGCGGTAGCGCTACCAGCAGCGGCGTATCCACAATGCGGTACAGCTCAATGGCAATAATGGCCAAGTCAATATCCGCACTGAAGTAGCCGAGCATGGCTGCCGCCATCAATATCGCAAAGAGCGGCGCACCAAGCATGGCCATCACGACGATGAGGATAACGCCGAGCCAAATCATAGCGGCTTAATCAAGAGCACTAGGTAACGAAATGACATCACGGCTCCGCCAATGGGCATAATCGCTTCGCAAATCCAAGCGGGGACGTCCCCGTAGGCGATGGCGCCATCAAGGTACTCGTAATTTACAAATTGATAGCTGCCCCATGTAAAGAACAATAGAACCACGAGCGTGAAGCCGTGAGTCAGTCGCGCCAGCCAGGGCTTAAATCCTTCACTGACAAAACGGCTCGCTAAGTCGATACGAATATGACTGTCATCACGCGAGGCCACCATGGCGCCGACCAGGGCCACCCAAAGCACGGTAATTCTGACCAAGGAATCCCCCCAGTAGATCCCGCTGTCGAACAGGTTGCGCAACAACACCTGGGTTACCGCTACGCCAATCATCACCACCAGCAGCAAAACCAGCAGCGCATCCTCCAGCTGGCGCAGGCGACCCATTATCTGACTAAGGCGTTGCTTCACTTCGGAATTGCTTGAGGTGAGCGATCAATTCTTCGTACATAGCGCGAGAGACGTAGCCGTCATCTATTAGCTTTTCGTTGGCCCGATCGGCCATCTCAAACCACTGCTGCTGTTCCTCATCCGAAGGCTGGAGCCATTCTACTCCCTCGGCCAACAAAGCTGCCTGGGCGCTGTCATTGTCCTGACGAGAAGATCTATCTACTGCCTCAACCGCAGTCGCCAGCTCCTCTGTTACGATCTGCTGCTCCATTTCGTTCAATCGATTAAAGGCGCGCTCCGTGATGGTGAATAGCCCGTAAACGTAAATCAGCGGCAGTTCAATGGCGTAGTTGACCTGGGTATGCCACTGGAGCGCAATGGCACCAATCGGCGGTGTACCAATGCTATCAATTAAACCCGTCTGCAGCCCCGTAAGGACGTCTGCAATGGGCAGCGGGATCGGCGTCACGTTGAAGGATGAATAGGCCTTCAGAGCGCCAGGATCATTATCCGGAGCCCAAACGCGCCGGTCTCGAAAAGCCCCCACCGAGGTAGCAGCATATTGGCTCATGGGATAGGCGAATCCGACCTCTGCCAAACCAAAACCAACAAATTTTTTCTCCCGCAGCCCCGCCATGAGCTGGGCATCCATGCGTTCGCGCACATAGTCCACCTCTGCTGAAGAGCGAAAGATAAGAGGCAAGTTGTAGAGTGCAATATCGGGATAAGGCTGCATCACGCCCCCCGAAGTGAGCGCTGCGCCGTGAATCTGCCCAACCCGCATTTTCCGCAACACCGCCTTATCGTCACCCATCACACCGCCGGGATAGATTTTAAACTTGACCTCACCATTCGTTCTCTCGCCAATGCGCTCGGCCGCACTCCGTAAGGACTTCATCCAGCCCGTCCCCTCTGGCGAAAGGGTGGCTATTTTCAAGGTCGTTGCCGCCTGGGGCTGAGGGGCCAAACCGACCCAGAGGAACAAAAACACGATCGCCCCTGTCATCCAGGTCGTCTTGACAGTGGGCGTTTGGAGATCAGAGTTAAAAGTAGTCGTCTGCACTGTCTAAGAGTTCCTTTGCTTGTTCCTTGGCGACGGTATTCATCAGGGTCAGGCCGGGAGCTTGGGCCTCGGCATCAAGCACCTCCCCCAACAGCTGATCGTGTAACGCTCTATCAAACATGAGCCGGGCATATTGATCAGCGTACATGACCTTGGCCATGAGGTGCTGACCGGAAGAAATATCGAGCACTCTCTCAAAGTGGCCTTTGCCGATTTCCGGTTTGCCACCCATCGCGGGCGGCAGCAGGGTTTCGAATACGCCCAGGTAGAGATAAGCCCCGCCATTGGCATGCTCACCATCTAGCTCAGCGACTTGCGTCATCAGGGCCTTAACTCTAGCCAGTTGGGCCACCGCGCCAAAATCATCGCTATTGGCCTGAATCCAACCGGCCCAGATGCTCGCCAAGCTATAGAGCTCGGGCACCTCGGACGCTCGACGACTTTGAACCCAGCTCAAAAAATCAGGGAAGGCTCGCGTGTCGAGATCGCAACCATTGGTGAGCGACGCGCAGGTTGACGCAAAAATTTGTGCCTTGGCCTTCTCATGCAGTTTCTTGGCACGTTCGGCATCGGCCACAAAGGCTCCCGCGTAGGCGGAGTGCAGCTCGGCTGACTGCGCCAAGAGCGCTGCGTTGTCGGGCGACCCAGAAACAAGAGAATCAATGAGGATTAGGTAGGCCGGTGCACCGTCGCGCACCATGGCGGGATCATCACTGTCAAGGATGGCGTCAGAGAGGTTGCTAGCGAAACCCTGGGTTACTGAGCCCAGCATGGACGCACACCCAGAGCTCAATAGTAGGAAGGCCGCCAGGACGAGCTTTAGAACCCCATTGGCGTGCGGACGCAAGCGCCCTTCGCGAGACGACCCGTAAGATTTTCCTGCCCTTAACGTGCCCGTCATAACGATCCTAAATCACCCGCTACTTCTATTTCATTTAAACGATGCTACGTGGCTAAATCAACCGCGATTTTCATTCGCCGGAGAGAGAATCAACGCGTCTCCTCAACGATGACCCGTGCCCTTAGACAGGGAGGGCGACAAACCTGAGCCTACACCCAGCGGCTATCATGACCAAGGAGATACCGCTCGAGAACGACCGGCGGCAACCGCCACCCATGCCAGAACGGGTGAAGTCATGGCTAAATTTTAATGACAAATCTTCGCGCCCAGTTCGGTATTTGATAGCCTGCACCGTCACGTTACCGGAGCGCAACATGTCCAAGCAGTGGGTCTTAACTTCGAATAAAAACCAGGTCACCACCGTGACCATGAATCGCCCAGAAGCCCTGAACGCGCTGTCTGAAGCTCTGCGCCAAGAGCTTATTGAAATTTTCACCGACCTCGCCACGGACCCTAAAACGGACGTGGTGATTCTGACCGGCACAGGCCGAGCCTTTACCGTTGGCCTGGATTTAAAAGAACTGAGCGATGACGATCCAGGCAAGGCGGTGACCAGCACGGATTTGACCGATGCCATGGTTAATCTCAATAAGCCCATTATCGGCGCAATCAACGGCTTTGCGATTACCGGTGGGTTTGAGATCGCCCTCATGTCAGACTTTTTAATTGCTGGCCCAGAGGCAAAATTTGCAGATACCCATACCCGCGTGGGTATTGTCCCTGGCTGGGGGTTGTCTCAAAAGCTGCCCCGACTGATCGGACTTTACCGAGCCAAGGAACTCAGCCTGACCGGGAACTTCCTCGATGCCGACACGGCCTATGCTTGGGGCTTGGTCAATCGGGTGGTCGACAATGACGAACTGCTCCCCCTTTGTCAGAGCCTAGGCGAGGATATTGCGTCCACCGACGCTGTCACGCGCAAGACTATGCGACAAATTATCGATCAAGGATGGTCCACTACCTTAGAAGCTGGACTCGCGATTGAAAAAGAAGCCAATCGCGCCCACGCCGATGCGGAGCTTCGAGCAGAGGGCGTTGCAGACAAGCGCGAGCAGGTCCGTAAGCGGGGCCAGTCTCAGTCCGACGACTAAGGACCGCTGAGCCCAGGCCGTCCCGCGTTAAGTTGGTCGAGACAGTGACTCGCGCCAACCAAACCCGGCTGTTCATCGCAAATTACCAATAGCGGAATGTTTTTAGCCAATGAGGACAGCTCGCCACGCTCCTCAAAGCGGCGACGCAGCGGACTGTCCGCTAGGTGATTCACCAGCTGGGGCACGATGCCGCCGCCAAGATAAACACCGCCCCGGGCATTGAGCGTCAGCGCGAGATTGCCCGCCGCGGTGCCGAGCAGGCCAAGGAAAACGTCTAGAGTTTGATGACAAATCGGATTCGCCCCGCCCACGGCTTGGGCGGAAATCTCCTCCGAGGACAGGGCCTCTGGCGTGATGCCCCATAATGAGCACATGGCATCATATACATTCCGGAGCCCGGGGCCGGATAACACTGTTTCCCAGCAAACATGATCGTGCGCCTGATTGAGGATCGTCCACAACTCGGCTTCTAGCGGGCTCCCGGGTGCTAAGTCGGCGTGCCCCCCCTCAGAGGCGATGACCTGCCAAGACGCCTCAGCCCCCCCCACGGATACCGGGATCAGGCCTGCCATTCCTAACCCAGACCCAGGGCCCAACAGAGCCTTGGTGTCTAGCGTTGGCGCCTGCCCACCGATCTGCACGAGCCGCTGAAAAAACGGCAGCCCGCTGGCCATGGCGAAGAAATCATTAACGAAGGCAACCGGCGCCCTCAGTAGGGTTTCCAAACTCGCGCGCTGCAGCACAAGCCCGGTATTGGTTATGACGACGTAGTCCGCGTGGGAGGCAGGCCCCGCTACAGCCAATAGGGCGCCCGTAAGTTTAGGTTTTTGCAGAGCCTCGGCGGCATCGCGAAGCAGGGCTTCTCCCTCGGTATAGGCCTGAGTGCTCAAAATGACGGGCGTATCCAGCAGTTCCGGGGAACCCCCGACCACCTCGCGGCAGAGAGAAAAACGGGCGTTGGTCGCGCCAATATCGCCAATCAAGGCCAGGTCTGCCATGCGTCCTCCAGTTGTTCCGCCTGAAGGCAGAATAGTTAACGACTTCAAGGAGCGGAAGCTTTTTAGTACAGTTCTGCAGCGTAGCCGTGAGGGACTCCATGTTTTCTTGCTTCAAAGGCCTGAATGCTTTTCTGTACCAAATTGGTTTGGGGTTGGTCCTTCTCGCCATCGCGCTAAACGCATCCTCAGACGTTCTTCACCTGGGCAATGACGGAGAACCGTCAACCCTCGACCCCCACCGCTACAATCTTCGCCTGGAAGAAACACTCCTCAATGATCTCTTCATGGGGCTCACGACCTTTACCGCGGCTGGCCAAATCGCCCCCGGTGCCGCTGAGAGCTGGACTCAGAGCGAAGATGGCAAGACCTGGACTTTTAAGCTCCGAACGGATGGCAGATGGTCCGACGGCGAACCCGTAACGGCCTCTGACTTTGTCTATTCCATGCGCCGCCTGCTTACGCCCAGCACCGCCGCGAGCCTGGCCTACTTCCTGTACATGATCGAAAACGCTGAGGCGATCAATCGTGGCGAGCTGCCTCCCGAAGCGCTGGGGGTGACCGCTGAGGACCCACTCACCCTCCGCATCAGACTCGCCTACCCCTACCCTTACCTACTGGAACGCTTGCTCTATCCCACCGCATTTCCCGTCCCTCGCCACGTTATCGAGCGCGTTGGCAAGGCGTGGACGAAGGCCGAACACTGGGTTTCCAATGGCGCCTACAAACTGGCGGAATGGCGCCCCCAGGCCTATGTGGAAATGGTCGCGAACCCATTCTTTCATGCACCTGCGCCCATCAAAACCGTTAGACACCATGCACTGGCCAGCGAACAATCCGGATACAACCGCTTCCGCAGCGGCGAACTTGCCGCCATCCCCAGCTTTCCGGCTTCAGAGCTGACCAACATGCAGCAAGATCGCCCCAAAGAGCTGCGCCTGGCGCCGTTGTTATCCATCATGTACCTGGTCTTTAATACTCAAAAGCCACCCTTTCATGACCCACGCGTCAGAAAAGCGCTGGGCCTGGTGATCCAGCAGCAAACCATTACTCAGCGCGTCTTACGCAATGGCAGTCAACCCAGCTTGTCCATAACACCATCGCTTATCCGGGACTATCAGCCCGTACCGCTACCCCATGCTGATCTGAGTCAGGCCAATCGCGTGGGTAAGGCCAGAGACCTGCTCGCCCAGGCGGGCTATAACCAAGATCATCCGCTGAGGGTGACGCTTAAACATGTAAACAGCCTGGAAGGCAAAAAAATCAACCTCGCCATCGCGGCCATGTGGCGCCAGCTCGGTGTGGAGACCACGCTGGCTCAATCAGAGCTGCGGGCACACTTCGCCGACCTGCGGCAAGGCAGCTTTGAGGTGGCATGGGCCGGATGGGTTGGGGAAAACAATCCAGAACACTATCTGAGCCTGTTGCGGTCTGATATCGGCAACGTGAACTATGGCCGCTACAGGAACAGCGCCTTTGATGACCGTATGGCAGCAGCACGGAGGCAGGCAGACGCAACATCTCGAGGGGAACTGCTGAGACAGGCAGAACAGATTATGGTCGCCGACTATCCGGTCGTACCGCTATATATGCTGGCAAGTCGCAGGCTCGTTAACGCCAGCCTCCAGGGCTGGCAGGACAACGTCCGCAATATGCATCAATCGCGCTATCTCTTTTGGTCTGATGCACCCTGATGCTCCCATGTCGCGCCCCGGTTTAGGTCTGCGGCTGATGATGATGGCAGTCACCCTGCTCGCCATCATCACCCTGGTGTTCGGTATGTTGAGACTGGCACCCGGCGGGCCCTTTGACGGTGAGCGGGATTTGCCGCCAGAAATCGAAGCCAACTTAAAAGCCGCCTATCATTTGGATGAACCCATCGTAAGCCAGTACTTTCGCTATTTGGGCAATCTGATCCAGGGGGATTTGGGGCCCTCCTTCCGACATCAGGACTTTCGGGTAAACGAGCTGATTGCGGCGGGTCTACCCACCAGCGCCCTGCTAGGTACGCTCTCCCTGTTGCTTGCCCTATCCCTTGGGCTGAGCCTCGGCGTATTCGGTGGCATGAACCCAGGTTCGACGCTGGATAACGCTCTCATGGGGTTCGCCAATCTGTCTATCGCCGCGCCCACGATCATCACTGCCCCCCTTATGGTGCTGGTTTTTTCTATCTTCCTGAGTTGGTTTCCTGCCGGCGGCGACGGTGGTCTGATGCACTACATCCTGCCGTCAATGGCCCTTGCACTGCCGTTCGCGGGCGCCATCGCCCGTCTGGTGCGGGCGGGCGTTATCGAATGCAGACTGGAGCCCTATATCGTCACGGCGAGAGCCAAGGGGCTACCCGAACGTCGGATCGTTTACCGACACATTCTGCCTATCGCCATTTTACCGGTGCTGTCCTTCCTCGGCCCCATGGCTGCAGCGCTGCTCACTGGGTCCATCGTCATCGAGCAGGTCTTCGATCTGCCGGGCATCGGGCGCTATTTCGTGCAGGCCGCTCTCAATCGGGACTACACCTTGGTGATGGGCATGGTTCTGGTCTACTCCACCCTGATCGTGCTATTCAACTTCTTAGTGGACCTGGCCTACGCTTGGTTAGATCCTCGTCTCAAGGGGGCCTGACGCTGTGGCATTCCAACGCAACAGAGCAACCCAACCCCGGCTGCAGGCATTGGGCCTGCCCATGACGCTGCTTTGCGTCATCCTCGGTGCCGCCCTGCTCGCGCCCTGGGCAAGTGACTGGGGCCTCCAAGACATCGACTGGGAGGCGATCCAGGCGCCCCCCTCCAGCAGCCATTGGTTCGGAACCGACATGGTAGGGCGCGACCTGTTTACCCGTACCATGGCAGGCGCGAGAACGTCTATCCTGGTAGCGCTCATTGCGACCAGCATCAGTTTATTGATCGGTATCCTGTGGGGGGCCACCGCGGGCTATGCCGGCGGCAGAATCGACCTGCTAATGATGCGGGTCGTTGATCTGCTATACGGTCTTCCCTTTATCCTTATCGTCATTTTATTGGTGGTGCTGTTTGGCCGGCAGCCCTACCTGCTGTTCGCATCCCTGGGCGCCATTTTTTGGCTGGACACAGCACGGATCGTGCGCGGCCAAGCCCTGCGGCTGAGGCAGGCGGACTTTGTTCAGGCCGCCCGCTGCCAGGGTTATCGCCACACTTACATCATCGTCCATCACCTGCTGCCCAATATGCGGGGACCCCTTCTCGTCTGCACCACCCTAACCCTACCCGCTATCATGCTCGCAGAAAGCTTCATCAGCTTTTTAGGCTTGGGTATTGCAGAGCCCAACACCAGTTGGGGCACGCTGATCGCAGATGGGACCCAGTCCATGGAAGCAGCGCCCTGGATGCTGTTTTTTCCAGGCACCCTGCTTATCGGCTGCATCTGGTGCTGCAACACCGTGGGCGATCGTCTGCAAAACCAAGTCTCTGAAGGATCACATTCCCTGGGTAAGAGCCATCTCCGAACCCCCACGCGCTGAGCCATCAAGCAGCCGCGATGCGCCACCGGGACCATCAGAACAAAGGCGTGCCCCAACCTTTCACAAAACGGTAGACTGTTGACCCCTTACTAGAAGAGGAGTTGCCCGTTGCAGCGCGTAGCGCTAAAGCTTGATGAGCTTGAGGACCATGGAGCCCGGTGCACAGACATCCAGCCGGCGTCTTCGCCATCGACTGAGGGGCAAAAAGCCATTTTTGAATCATCCGCGAACTAAAAAAAGAGGTACTCCAAGGCGGTGAAGGTCATTCAATTCTTACCGAATCTCGAGAGCGGCGGCGTGGAGCGCGGCACCCTGGAAATTGCTAAAGCGCTGGTGGACGCCGGGCATGAATCCCACGTGGTTTCCAACGGCGGCCGTCTCGTGGCCCAGCTTGAGCGCGAAGGTAGCGAACATCACGCCTGGCCGCTGCACCGGAAAAGCCCCTTAACGCTGCTCCAAATCACGCGCCTGCGAGCCTGGTTACGCAGCATGCGCCCAGATATTGTTCACGTTCGCTCTAGAATGCCCGCCTGGATCGTCTGGTTAGCCTGGCGAAAAATGGGGCGAGCGCATCGACCAAAATTCCTCACGACCCTTCACGGTCTGCACTCGGTCAGCACCTACAGCAGCATTATGGGACGGGGGGAGCGCGTGATTGCGGTCTCCAATACGGCCAAGCAGTATCTCCTGGACAACTATCGAAACATAGATTCAGATCGTATTCAGGTCATCCACCGTGGTACGAATCCCACAGCCTTCCCCAGGGGTTATCAGCCTAATAGCACGTGGCTTCAGCGCTGGTTCAACGACTATCCTCAGTTGGCTGATAAGAGGCTCATCTGCTTGCCTGGAAGGCTGACCCGGCTCAAGGGCCACGATTATCTCATTCGACTCATTCAACAGCTGAAGGCAAGAGGTTACGACGATATCAGTGGCGTCATCGTCGGTGGCGCAGACGGCAGCCATGAGGGCTATATCCAGGGCCTACACACCCAGATCGAGCGGTTGGGCGTGGGCAATGACATAGTCTTTACTGGCTACCGAGACGATATGCGGGACATCTACGCGATCTCGAGTATGGTTCTGGCCGTCTCAAATAAACCGGAATCCTTTGGCCGAACCGTGCTGGAACCGCTGTCGATGGGTATCCCAACCCTAGGGTTCGATATTGGCGGCGTTGGCGAGGTCCTAGCCACACTGTATCCCGACGGGCGACTGCCCATGCAGGATGACGCTGCCCTGCTGCAGAAGGCGACCCGCATTTTAGATGGCGAGACCCAGGAGATTAAAGAAAACACCTCTTTCTCTCTGGACAATATGTGCCAGCAGACGCTGGGGCTCTATACTGAGCTGCTGGTCGACGGGTCACCATGAGCTGGCTCGCCATCCTTCCCCTGGTCGTCTTGATCGGAATCTCCCTAAAATACTGCTGGTGGCTTCCCCCTGTGTCCGATCAACATCCGCGCATCCTGATGTATCACATGATCTGCGAATCCTCTGAGCGACGGTACCGTGGCTTACGCGTCCACCCTGCGCGCTTCGCCAAGCAAGTCGCCTGGCTGAAAGACAACGGCTGGACCTTTGTCACCATGTCGGACCTGGAGAGGAGAATCAGACAGCGCGCCGACTTACGGCGCATTGTGGCTCTAACCTTCGATGATGGTTATGCAGACAACTATTATCAGGCGCTGCCAGTTCTGCGTCAGCATGGGGCGAAGGCGACCCTATACCTAGTGGTAAACCGGCACAGTCAGGACTGGTCGGTGAAAAAGAAGGCCCACCACGATGGGGGGGAGCTTATGCGGGAGCCAAAGCTCAGCGACGAGCAGGTACAGGAAATGTTAGCCGAGGGCATTTTTGAGCTTGGCGGTCATACGTTGAATCACTGTCATCTTCCGAGCACCCAAGATCAGGTCAAGATCGACGAAATCGCAGGCTGCAAGCAGGCCCTAGAGGCAACCTTCGGACAGACCGTGACCAGCTTTGCTTACCCCTTTGGCCATTATGGGCAGGGCGATGTGCGGATCGTCAGAGAACAAGGTTTTGGTACCGGCGTCACTACCAAGGAGGGGATTAACAAAAACCCGGATCTCATGCAGCTCAAACGCATCAAGGTGTCGGGCAAGGACAACTTCCTCGCATTTTGGATACGCATGCGCCTTGGTTTCAGAGGCCTCATCTAGTTTTGGAGAAGCCCGCGTGACATCAGCTAAAACAACAGAACATCGAATCAACGAGCTAGAGACTCGACTTGAGTTCCAGGATGCCACCATCGCCACACTGAACGATCAGCTGGTCCAACTTCAGCGAATGCTGTTTGAACAGGAGCGTACCCTACAGCGGCTAAAGGAACGTCTGTTGGCCCAGCGCGCCGAACAGGATGCCGATGAGCCTCTGACAGACCCGCGTAACGAACCGCCGCCACCGCACTACTAGACACGACGAGCTGATTTTTGACCGCTACGTCCAGCTTCTTCGAGTGCGGCTCGTGCGTAGAAGATTTATTTGCGCCACCATTACCGTCATAATCCCGCGCCAATTCTCATCGTTCTGGATATTTCATGTCGACAAAAGAAACCATTGCCATTCTCGGAGGAACCGGTGACCTAGGAACGGGGCTCGCTATTCGCTGGTCCAAGGCGGGCTACAAAATCGTCATTGGTTCGCGGACCCAGGAAAAGGCCGACGCTGCGGTTGCCAGCCTCGCGGAGGTGAGCCCCGAGACGCCCGCGGAGGCGATGGAAAACAGTGCAGCCGCCGCTGCCGGCGACATCGTGGTGCTTACGGTGCCTGCGGCACACCAAATCTCAACCCTCGAGGGGGTCAAGGCTCACCTCAATGGCAAGATACTCATCGACGTCACGGTACCCCTGGTACCGCCAAAGGTCGGCACGGTTCAACTTCCAGAGGAAGGCAGTGCGGGTAAGCGAGCACAAGATTTCTTAGGCGAAGAGGTCCTGGTTGTGAGCGCCTTCCAAAATATCGCCGCCCATCTACTCCAGCAGGATGTCGTCATCGAATGCGATGTCTTAGTGGCGGGTAACGATAAGCCAGCGCGTACTCGGGTGATCGAGCTGATTGGTGAGGCCGGCATGACTGGATGGCACGCCGGTCCGATTGCTAATGCGGCCGCCGCAGAAGCCCTGACCTCCATCCTCATTCAAATCAACCGCAGCGGCATCGTTTCCCACTCGGGCATCAAGATCATCGGTCAGGAACACTAGGCACCATGATCAGCGAATTTTCTGTCATTGGGATTCCGAATATTCCCATGATAGAAGAGGGCGATGACCTGGTCGCCATTTTGTCCCAGGCCATTGCAAGGGCAGGGCTTCAGGCTGAGCATGGAGACGTGCTCTGCATTGCCCAAAAGATCGTCTCCAAGGCAGAAGCACGCCACGTCACGCTGGCTAAGATTAACCCGGGCGCCCAGGCCCTGGCGCTTGCCGAGGCCACGGGCAAGGATCCGCGGATGGTGCAGCTAATCCTGGACGAGTCCGACGAAGTTCTAAGACACAAGACCAACGTGCTCATCGTGCGCCACAAGCTAGGTATCGTGGGTGCTCACGCAGGTATCGACCAATCGAATATAGACCATCAGGGTGACGAACGAGCCCTGCTCCTGCCGGAGAATCCCGATCGCTCGGCAGCAGAAATTAGAGCCGGTATGCAAGCACGCTGGAACACGGTTCTCGGCGTCATCATCACCGACTCCCACAATCGTCCCTGGCGCATGGGCACCCTAGGCTGCGCCATCGGTGCAGCGGGGGTCAAGATTCTAGAGGACCACCGTGGCGGCGAGGACATTTATGGTCGCTCGCTTCAGGCAACCTTGGTCAACCGGGCTGACGCCCTGGCCAATACGGCCACCCTGGTCATGGGCGAGACCACGGAGAAGCTGCCCGCCGTAATTATCCGCGGGCTTCCGGCGGAACGCACCCTGAGTGACGATGCCCAAGAAACAGCCGCCCTAATCAATCGACCGCTGAACGAGGATCTATTTCGATGAGCGGCAAAATTTTGGCGCTTTCCGGGGGTGTTGGGGGAGCCAAGCTGGCGCTGGGGCTCAGTCAGGTGCTGGCGCCCGATGACCTCATGATCGCCGTTAACGTAGCAGACGACTTCGAACATCTTGGTCTACATATTAGCCCAGACCTGGACAGCGTGACCTACGCCCTGGCGGGTCAGAACAACCAAGAACTCGGGTGGGGCCGGGCCGGCGAGAGCTGGCACTTCATCGAAGCGCTTACAGAATTCGGCGGCGAGAGCTGGTTCCGTCTCGGCGACAAGGATCTCGCGCTGCATGTACAACGCAGCGAAATGCTCAAAGCTAATTACAGTCTGAGCCAAGTGACTGAGCACATCAGCCAAAGCTTGGGCATCACCCATGAGATATTGCCGATCAGCAATGATCCGGTACGGACCATTGTTCAAACGGAAGGCCAGGATCTCAATTTTCAGCATTACTTCGTGCGTGAGCGCTGTCGCCCGGTGGTAAAGGGTTTCCACTTTGCTGGCATAGAGGAAGCGACGCTAAACCCCCTTGTTAAGCGCTGGCTCGACGGCTGCGACGGCATCATTATCTGCCCTTCAAACCCCTTCGTTTCGGTGGACCCGGTCATCAACATTCCTGGCTTTCGCGAAGCCGCAGCCTCGATCCCCACGATCGCCGTGTCTCCCATTATTGGAGGCCAGGCGATCAAGGGTCCCGCGGCGAAAATGATGGGCGAGCTGGATATGCCCACGACCGCCAGCGCCGTTGCAGATCACTATGGTGACTTTTTGTCGGGCTTTGTTCTTGATCGAGAGGACGCGGGGCAGCTAGGTCAGCTACATCTGCCGGCTATCGCCACCGACTCCGTCATGGTAACTTTGAGCGACCGCGTGGCTCTTGCACGCGACTGTCTGGAGTTCTTAGAAACCCTCCGGTAAGGAACACGGCTCACCGTGAGTGTTCCACAGGATAAAAACGGCAATGGCAACTCAGTCGCACTGGGAAGGGGTGCGAATAGGGGCCATTGGCGGCCGATGAACCAATAGGAGAAGCCGATGTGGGCGATAGTTCCCATCAAGACGTTTGAGCGCGCAAAACAGCGTCTCAGTAACGTCTTAACTGCCGAGGAGCGTCGCGCGCTGATGTTGGCCATGGCCAGAGATGTGCTCACATGCCTCACCGGCAGTGCGCGTCTGACGGGCATTCTAATCGTCTCGCGAGCGCGGGAAGCCGATGCCCTTGCAGAGGCCTTCGGTACCGAGCGCTTTATCGAGAGCCCCACCTCAGATTTAGCAGGTTCTCTCACCCAAGCCACTCACTACCTTCGGGATCATTTTGACGCTCGGGGCATCTTTGTCGTGCCCGCGGACGTACCCTGCATCAGCACTGCAGAGGTGGATGCCATCATCGGCGACCATGGGAGCATAACCCTCCTACCCGACGCTCAGTGCGTCGGCACTAACGGCCTGATCTGCTCACCGCCCCTGGCTATCCCCTATATTTTTAATGGCAAAAGTTTCAAGCCGCACAGTGATCTTGCGTTTGCCGCCGGCCTGGTGCCGCGCATTATCCCAAACAGCTCCTTTGCACTGGACGCAGATACACCCGATGACCTCATTGCCCTAGCTGACGCCCAGCCCACAAGCCAGTCGGCAATCTATCTTCAGCGTTCCGGGATAGCGGATCGACTGCGGACGACGCGGCGCGAGCAGGGAGGCGAGCCATGAGCGCCCTCGAACAGGCACTTGCCGGCAATCTGCCAACGGAGGCCGACGCCCTAGCCCTGGCGGATTTTAGCGATACCAAGGCACTGGCCGATGTCGCTTCCGCGTTGCGGGACAGAGGCTTTCGCAACGTCATCACCTACTCGCGCAAGGTCTTCATTCCGCTGACCCATCTATGCCGAGACGTCTGTCATTACTGTACCTTCGCCCAGGTGCCGCGAAAGGTGATAGCCCCCTACATGAGTTTAGATGAGGTCTTGGAGATTGCCCGAGCCGGCCAACTCATGGGCTGCAAGGAGGCTCTTTTCACGCTGGGGGAAAAGCCCGAGCTGAGGTACCGAGCAGCCCGAGAGGCCCTAGCCGAAATGGGCTATGAGAGCACCACCGACTACCTGTTCGCGGCGGCAAAAGCCGTGTTTGAAGAAACGGGCTTACTGCCGCATCTGAATCCCGGCAACCTGGAGCCCGAGGAACTCAGTCGGCTAAAAAGTGTTTCCCCCTCTATGGGCATTATGCTGGAGTCGGCCTCTGAGAGGCTGTGCGAGAAAGGCCTGCCGCACTATGGCTCTCCAGACAAGGTGCCCGCCGTGCGATTGCAAACACTGGAAAATGCGGGGGAAGCCAAAATCCCCTTCACCACGGGCATCCTGATCGGTATCGGCGAGACCCGATTAGAGCGGATAGAAAGCCTGCTCGCCATCCGCCGAATCCATCAGCGATATGGGCATATCCAAGAGATCATCGTGCAAAATTTCCGCGCCAAGCCGGATACCAAGATGGTCAATGCGCCCGAACCTGATCTCAATGAACTGCTGTGGACCATCGCCGTCGCGCGAATTCTTTTCGGCGCGCAGATGAGCATTCAAGCACCACCCAACCTGAGTCCAGGCGTGCTGCCACAACTCGTGCATGCTGGCATTAACGACTGGGGTGGCGTCTCCCCGCTGACCCCCGATTTCGTCAACCCGGAAGCCCCATGGCCGCACCTGGATGAACTTTCGCGAGAAACCGGAGCTGCGGGAAAATACCTGCACGAACGGCTTACCGTTTATCCTGATTTCGCCATAGCATTCGAACGTTGGATCCACGCCGACCTGCATGTTCCCCTGCTTGAAATGATTGATGCAGAGGGCTTCCCACGGACCGACGGTTGGTGTCCTGGCGATATTGAGCACGCGCCGCCGAAAGAAATTTTGAACGCCGTTATCAATCCAACCCGTGCTGTCTCGGCTGATATTGAACAGATTCTTGAACGCGCATCTCAGGCCGAAACCCTGGATGAGGCAGAGGTCCTAAGGCTGTTTCAGGCCCGGGGTGATGACTTTGGCACCGTCATTCAAACCGCGAATAAACTGCGACAACAAACCAACGGTGACCGCGTTAGCTTTGTGGCGAATCGCAATATCAATTACACCAACGTCTGCTACTTCAAATGCCAATTTTGTGCGTTCTCCAAGGGCAAGCTGTCTGAAAACCTTCGAGGACGCCCTTACGACCTGTCCCAGGAAGAGATAGCGAGACGCACCCAAGAAGCCTGGGAGCGAGGCGCCACCGAGGTCTGCATGCAGGGCGGGATTCACCCGGAGTACACCGGCGAGACCTACATTGAGATTCTGCGCACCGTCAAGGCGGCGGCACCGGACATCCATATCCATGCCTTCTCACCGCTTGAGGTCTGGCAGGGAGCGGCGACCCTAGACATGGCGTTGGGTGATTACCTGTCTCTGTTGCGCGATGCAGGCTTATGTACCCTTCCGGGCACTGCAGCAGAGATTCTTGATGACGAGGTACGGGCCGTTATTTGTCCCGATAAAATCAATACCGATCAATGGCTCGACGTCATGCGTGAGGCCCACGCGCTGAACCTCAGAACCACCGCCACTATTATGTATGGCCATGTGGATCGCCCCATTCACTGGGTTAGGCACTTGCTGCGCGTGCGGGCCCTCCAGGCACAAACCGGCGGCTTCACCGAATTTGTACCCCTACCCTTCGTGCATATGGAAGCGCCCATGTATCTGAAGGGCAAGGCCCGACCGGGGCCTACCTTTCGTGAGGCGGTCTTAATGCACGCCGTGGCGCGACTCACCCTACACGGCCAAATCGAAAATATTCAGACCAGCTGGGTCAAGATGGGCCATGAGGGTGTCAAAGCCTGCCTGAATGCGGGCAGCAATGACCTGGGGGGAACGCTGATGAACGAATCCATAAGCCGAGCCGCAGGAACCCTGCATGGCCAAGAGACATCGCCAAAACAAATGGCCAACATTATTCGGCAACTGAATCGCGAGCCAAGGCAGCGATCAACGGGTTACGGCTCCGTAAGCGATGCCCGCATCCGCGCCGGGCAGAACCAGGGTGAGTTGTTGGCCATCGTCAACACCCCGGTGGAGAAATACGAACGAAAGACCTCAAGCGCACAACTGGTTCGGAACCTGGCACCCTCAAAAGAAAACCAGGCCGGTTAGCCGATTACATGAAATATTGATGGTGCGACAGGGCCTCACCGTATGCCATCAGCCAGCGCACCCAAAAGCTTCGCTTAGGAGGCTTCTCCACCCGCTCCATAAGCCTGCTACCGTTTTCTGCCATCCTAAGCTCGTAATCAACGCCCGGGCGCTGCCGGGTCTCGGATCGCTTCGGTTGCACAGGCGACGTTAACGATTTAGCCATGGTCTCATATCTCCTTAGCAGAACGCGGTAGCTGGCGCTGACCTACCCCGGCGGGATCAGCAGACGCCTCAGCGCTGGCAAGTACCCGGATCAACGGTAAGAGCAGGCCGGCCGATACAGGAATACTGATGACGCACAGGCCAATCAGCGCGGCCTGCATGCCCCAAACGTCCACCGCAAAACCCGTCCAGGGCCCGCCCAACACGACACCCACCCGGAACAGGCAACTGGCCATGGAGTTCACGGTTGCTCGGTGACTGCCGGGCACCCGGCGATTCAGCGCGTCTCCAAGCAGAACGCTGATGAGCCCCCTAGCCGCAAAGAACAGGGCTGCCCAAATCAAGGTCACCAGGCCGTCGGAAAGGGCCATGCCCGCGTAGCCCACAACTGGCAACAGGCCAATACCCGCCAGCAACGCAGTCGGTCCAAGACGATCCTCCAGCCAAGGAACAAGCCGGCCGAAGATGGCCACTAACAGTGACAGCCCGCCCCAAAGCAGCCCGAAATAGATCAGATCAATGCCCTCTAGTATCCAAAGCTGCTGTATCAGCCAAGCCGCAAAGTAGGACAACAGAGGCCAGCAGCTGATCGCAATAAAGGTGGCCCTAAGCAATTTGGAGCTATGCCATAGCGCTGCCAAAATGCTGACAGACTGCATGACAGAGGGCATGTTTCCTGGCTGACCGTCAGCCGTCAGCCGAGGCGCCTCTGTTAAGGGTAAGGAAGCGAGTACTATCGCGCCCCCCGTCAGCGCCTGAACTAGGATGACCAGGCTCAGATCCCCCACCCAGATCAGCGCGCTACACAGCGCCGCAGACAGGGCTGCGGCCACTTGCCCAATACTGAAGATACGGCTCACGACCCTGCGCTGGCGTTCAGCAGAACTGCCTCTGGCCAGCTCGGTATCATAGAGCAGGGCCATATCTGCCCCAGAGAGCATGGAAAATCCAAGGCCTAGGGCTAATTCATAGACTGCCAACCCTGGGAAGCCTTCTACAATGAGCAGCAGGCCGTGCCCCAGAGCCACCAACGCCGCACCCAGCCGAATAACGCCCCTTCTCCCCAAGGCGTCCGCTAAGTAACCGGAGGGCACCTCGGAGACAAGCACCACTGCAGCGAAAATTGCCTGTAGCGAGAAAATTTCCTGCATGGAAAGTCCCTTGCTAAAAAAGAAAGGCACCGCAACGGGCATAATCACCATGAATTGATGCGCGAACCGAAGACACAGCAAGGCCGGCACGTTACGTGCCAGCTTGTTAGCCAGTGTTCGCTCTTGAACTTTCATATTCCCCCCTGCATTTTTATCCCTACAAAAACCAGTACCCCAAAACGAAAAAACCCCGAAGGCAGAGCACTTCGGGGTTCCCTAGGTCATGGTCAAACGATCAACCATCCAGAATCCCCGACGAGTCCACAAACCGCACGGTGGAATACGAAACTGCCGATAGGCGATCCCAACGGAATCGCAAAATCAGAGTGCCGTGTATGGCCCTGGGTTGGATGACGCCGACGCTTGGCGTGTTACAAGGTGTGTGATGCCACATATTCTTAACCATTTTTTAAGGCACCTTTTTTGGAGAGTCGGCAATATAGCGGAGCACGCTGTGAATACAGTTTGGAGAAGACAGGCGGTAGCATCTGACAGACTGTATGCAGTTTGCTGAGAGGCCCCTGGTGAAAGGCCGACCCAGCGCCTAAGGGTCCAGGCCCAGGAGATCGCGATAGCTCTCAGCGCTTGCGCCGGCGCTAGCAAAGTCATCAAAGGCTTTGCCGGTCACGGGAATAATGTGTTCGCGAATGAAGCTCGCCCCCTCACGCGCACCCACCTCTTGATCCTTCAGGCAGCATTCCCACTCCAAAACCGCCCAACCTTCAAAATCGTAAGCGGCCAGCTTTGAGAAGATGCCTCGGAAATCAATCTGCCCGTCACCCAAAGAACGAAAGCGGCCGGGACGCTGAAGCCAATCCTGGTAACCCCCATAGACGCCTGATCGACCATCGGGGTTCAGCTCCGCGTCCTTGACGTGAAACATGCGAATGCGTGAGTGGTAGTGATCTATAAAACTGAGATAGTCCATGGCCTGAAGCGCAAAGTGGCTGGGGTCATACAGGATATTGGCCCGAGGGTGGGCACCCACCGCCTCAAGGAAGCGTTCAAACGAGATGCCATCATGTAGGTCTTCCCCGGGGTGAATCTCATAGCAGACGTTCACGCCCTCCTCGTCAAAGGCATCCAGGATTGGCCGCCATCGTCGTGCCAGCTCAGAGAAGCCCTCTGCCACGAGACCCTTCGGACGCTGGGGCCAGGGGTAGAGGTAGGGCCAAAGTAGCGCTCCAGAGAAAGTCGCATGTTCGGTTAACCCCAAACGGCGGCTGGCGCGGCCGGCGAGCATGACTTGCTCAACGGCCCACTGCTGTCGGGCAGGGGGGTTGCCCCGCACGGAGGGATGGGCGAAGTTGTCAAACAAAGTGTCATAAGCCGGATGCACGGCAACTAGCTGACCTTCCAAATGGGTCGACAGCTCGGTGATCTCGACCCCGCAGGCCTCCACGCGCCCCTTAAGTTCATCGCAGTAGGTCTGGCTCTCAGCAGCCGTCGCAACGTCGATAAAATTGGGGTTTCCAATGGGCACCTGGATGCCGACAAAGCCCAATTCCGCCGCCCACCGGGCCATCCCTTCAATTGAGTCAAAGGGTGACTGGTCCCCCATGAATTGGGCGAGAAAAATACCGGGTCCCTTTAGCGTCCGCATAGGCTTTCCTTCGTGCTGTTTGAACTCATCCTCAAGACCAAAATTAATCCCAGGGCACCCACTGTCCACCTCCCTGAGCGCTGGCTACTACCTGCTGCACAAAGCGCATACCGGCTATACCGTCTTCAATGCCGGGGATTGGGAGCGCGCCCGGTTTCCCCAGGAGCCCAAGGCAGAAGTTTCGATAAATTTCTGCGAAGGCCTCCAGATAACCTTCTGGATGCCCTGGAGGCAGGCGCCCGGCGCTGTGTGCTGAGGCACCGATTCCAGGACCTCCTGAGCGTCTTACTTCAAGGGGGCGATCCGCATATCGGATGATCAGACTATTTGCATCCTGCTGTTCCCACTCCAGTGAAGCGAGTTCCCCGTAAACGCCCAGCGACAGGTCATTTTCTTTCCCGAGAGCAATCTGACTGGCCGCGATCGTGCCCCGAGCGCCATTGGCAAAGCGCAGCAAAACGTTCCCGTCATCCTCCAGCTGCCTGCCCGGTATAAAGGTAGTGAGATCGGCGCAAAGCTCGGAGATCTCAAGCTCCGTAACGAAGCGCACCAAGTTGTGCGCGTGGGTGCCAATATCGCCAAAGGCGCCCGCAGCCCCTGAACGAGCAGGGTCCGTTCGCCAGGACGCCTGCTTGTGATCACCGAGTTCTGAACTGAGCCAGCCCTGAAGGTAACGACAATCAACTCGACGTATGGACCCGAGAACGCCGGCACGCACCAGTTGCTGCGCCTCTCGAATCATAGGGTAGCCGGTATAGTTATGGGTCAGCGCAAACTGACGATCCGTCTCAGCCAGCACCGTGGATAAAAGCTGCGCCTCATCCAAATTCAGCGCCAGGGGTTTATCGCAGACCACATGGAAGCCGGCCCTCAACGCCGCCATAGCGATGGGTACATGAAGATGGTTGGGGGTCGCTATGATCACGAAATCCATACCTTCCCCTGGAGCACTCCGGGCCTCGGCGGCAAACATCTCCTCGTAGGTCCCATAGCAGCGCTCTGCCGGTAACCCATAACGCGCCACCCCCGACGCGACAGACTTTTCTGGCGCAGCGGAAAAAGCACCGCAGACCAAGGTCGCTAGTCCATCCATCTCAGCCGCCATGCGGTGCACTGGCCCGATAAAGGCTCCTTCGCCACCGCCCACCATCCCAAACTGAAGCTTGCTAACCAATCCAGTCCCCAGTCTCTAAAATCTTTACTAAACCCTACCTTATCCCAAACGGACAGGGATGTTAGGGTTCTTATCGCAAGCTTGAGCGACAGGAGGAGACATCGAGCATGGCCGCCATCGTACCCATATCCGTACAGCTATACAGCGTTCGCGAGGCCTCAGCTGAGAACTTCGATCAAGTCCTGGACGTCATTTCGCGCATTGGCTTTAAAGGCGTCGAGCCTTTCAACCTTTTTGGCAAGCGCCCGGCAGATTTCAGACGTCAGGTAGAAGATCTAGGAATGCAGGTCTCATCCACTCATTTCCCCTGGGTAAACCGCAGCCCGGACATTGGCAAGGTAGCCGATACCGTAAAAACCCTGGGCCTAGACATGGCGCCAGGCGGGTTCTGGCCCGACGATTTCAAGGATATGGAGGCCATCAAGCGCACCATAGACACCACGCAGGGGCTGGTTGATGACTTGGCACGCTATGACTTAAAGCTTTTCCTGCACAATCACTACTGGGAATTCGCGGAGGTTGAGGGTCGACCTGGCTATCACTACCTCCAGGATGCCGTGCCAGACGTTCTGTTTCAAATTGACACCTACTGGGCGGCGAACTTTGGCAAAAACGATGCTGCCGCAGAACTATCTAGGGTGCGCGAACGCACCCCCCTCCTGCACATCAAGGACGGACCGCTGGTCCCTGACGAGCCTCACGTTGCCGTTGGCTCAGGGAAGATGAATTTTGAGGAAATTTTTGCTGCCGTGGATCCAAGCGTCTTTCAATGGGCCGTCGTTGAACTCGATCATTGCGCCACCGATATGCTGACGGCCCTGGCCATGAGCTATCAATATCTCACTACCCAGGGTTTTGCTGAGGGCAATGTATGAGCGACGAGATACGCTACGACTTCGGCACCGGGCGCTCCGATCCATCTACCTTTCCCGTCGCGGCGCTCCAGGCAGCTGCGACCAAGGTTATCCAGGAGCAAGCAGAGGCGCTGACCCGGTATCCCGGCAACCTGGGTCATCAGGGCCTTCGCCAAGCCATGGCCGAACGCGAGCGCGAACGCGAAGGGGTGACGCTGGATCCAGATCACATCCTGCTGACCAATGGATCCATGCAGGGCGTAACGCTCACCGCTGAGGCGCTGCAGGAGCGCCAAGGCGATACGGTGCTTATAGAAGAGCACAGCTACCCCGGCACTCTGAGCGCCTATCGATCATTGAAGTACGACATGATCGGCATTCCGCTGGATGAGGGCGGCATGCGCCCAGACGCAGTGGAGCAGGCCCTCAAGCGACTGCAGGGTGAATCCCGACTGCCGAAATTCATCTATACCATCAGCACCTATCAAAACCCCACCGGCTTCGTCATGCCCCGGGAAAGACGGCTGCAAATCATTGAGTTGGCGAAACACTATGGCGTCCCCGTAGTGGAGGACAACTGTTATGCAGACGTCCACTACGATGGCCCCGTGGAGCCTGCCTGCTACGCGCTGGACGATGATCCGGGACAAATTTACCTTTGCTCGCTATCAAAAATACTCGCGCCAGGTCTTCGATTGGGCTACGTCTACGCGCGACCGCCCATGCTGCAAAAAATTCTCGCCCGTAGACATGATGCGGGCAGCAACTATTTGGCGGCCGCCATCGCCGCCGAGTTCTATCGTGACGGCATTGGCGCACATGCCCGTGTGGCGAATCCCGTGCTAAAGGAAAAACGTGATCTGACGCTCAAGGGCCTTGAAAACGAGCTGGGCGACATCTGCGTCTGGTCCGAGCCAGTGGGCGGCCTGTTTATCTGGGTACGGCTTCCCGAGGACGTTGACCGACCTGCCCTACTGGACACCGCACGCGCAGCGGGGGTCAACTTTCTACCGGGGCAATCCTTCCACTTCCAGAGCAAGGACGTGCCCTATTTGCGCCTGGCTTTCGGTCATCTGACCCTTGAACAAATTGATCAGGGCCTGCCCATCCTGGCGCGGTGCATCAGGCGATGTCGCAGCAGCAATGAGGCCAGAGGCTTTGACGGGTTATTTTAGCTAGACGATCGTCGTTAGAAGAAGCGCCTGGCCCTAGTAGAGGGCCACATCCAGCACGCCACGATAACCTCGACGGATTTCCATTTGCTCTCTAAGTCCCTGGGCTAGCAGCATGCTGTGCGCCTGCGCCAGTCGGTAGTGCGGACAGTTCACCACCAGGTGATGTTCAAGATGATAGTGCACGGAATAGGGGGCAATCAGAGCGCGCTCCCACCAACTCGTTAGCGTGGTGCGCGTATTTCGCAGTCGATCATCGTTGTCCTGGACGGCAGCGTGCTCACCGATATTACGCAGCCGAACAATGAAGCGATTCCAGGTCAGCGCTGGCAGCCACCAGAGTAGGAAATATAAATACCAGGACCCGGCTGCAGCAAAGCATCCCAAAAAAACGACGTTGATCAGAAGGTTTGGCCCCAGCCGCCTCCAACTCCGACCCAGGCGGTCTCTCAGGGTATCCCCCTTAAAAGCCGCACTGAATAAACGGCCGTATTGATCCCATCCGGTCTGTCCCGTGAGATCACGTATCACCTTGCGTCGAAAGGAAGCCTTAGAGATAGGAAAGGGTTTCGATAACGGCAGATCAGGATCGTCTTCCTGCTGCGTATTGGCATGATGCTTCAGGTGATATGCGCGGTAATTATCTACCTTTTCGTCGGTCAGGGGTCGGCTCAGCACCCACTCGCATACCCAATCATTGAGCCGCCGATTTTCATACAGCAGCCCATGAGCCCCATCATGGTTCAGTACCGCAAGCCCGAGTTGTCGCGCCCCGATAACCATCACCCCGAGCACCAGCGTCAGAGGATTCGTCCAGATCGAAACCACCACCCAGGCAGCCACGATCACGCCCCAGCAATGGAGGATTGCCAGAGTGCTGCGTGCCGATGAGATAGATCGCAGGCTCTCGAGCTGAGAGACCGAGAAATAATCGCCTGGTCGCTGAACGTTTTGCATGGCCGTCTGCATGTAGGGTTATCGCCTGAAAAAGCCTACGCCTGAAAAAAATAGTTTTCTACCCTAGAGAAGGCAACCAAGACTCAGCGAAAAGACTATACTGCGATGCTATGACCGAACATCGTAACCCAGAAATACGCTACCCCTTCGATCGGGAACCCGAACCAGGGTGCACCCGGGTGGTGGCCCCGGGCCTGCGATGGTTGGCCATGCCCATGCCGGGCTCTCTCTCCTTCATCAATTTGTACCTCATTGAGGACGCTCAGGGCTGGTGGGCAGTCGATACCGGGTTAGCGGGCGCACGCACAGAGGCCTTGTGGCAAAAAATTTTCGCGACCGAATTGGATGGGAAGCCGATCATCGGCGTGATCTGCACCCACATGCACCCAGACCACATCGGTCAGGCCGTCATGCTCACCGACCATTGGCGTTGTCCACTTTATATGACGGCTGGCGAGTACTATCAGGCGCGGGCCTTTGCCAATAGCAACGGTAAGTCCGGGTGGCTGGGCCAACAGTTTTACAGCCGAGCGGGCATGCCCGCTGACTACCTGGACCAGCTCGCCAAGATGTGGTCGGGACCTAAAAACCCCGGCATGAGTATGCCCGCTATCGTGCCTGGCTTTGAACGTCTTAGAGAGGGTCAGGTTCTACAGCTCGGCGGACACACCTGGCAGATTATTGTTGGGTCCGGACACTCACCCGAGCATGCGTGTCTTTACTGTGCCCATCACAAAATCCTAATTTCCGGTGACCAGGTGCTGCCCATCATCACCTCCAACGTAAGCGTTCATCCCAATGAACCTAATGCGAATCCGCTTAAGGACTGGATGGCCTCCCACGAACGCTTCCTTAGGCTCATCCCCAACGATACGTTGGTGCTGCCCGCGCATAACCTACCCTTTTATGGTGTGCAGACACGACTCCGGGAGCTGATCCGTCACCATGAAGATCGGTTGCTGGCCATCGAGGCGGCCTGCAGAGAACCCCAGATAGCCAAGGACCTGTTGCCGGTGCTGTTCACCAGAACGCTTGAGCCCGGGCAGATGATGATGGCCCTGGGCGAGGCCATTGCCCATATCCACCTGCTCATGGCGGAGGGCCGGCTACAGCGAAGCGTAGATGCCCAAGGTCGCTATCGCTTCCAAACCACGGGCCTGAGCCTGGAGAGACGGGCTCACTCCTGAGATCATGGTAACGGACCCCGGGAGCGGGTGATGAACAAACCAAACATTCGACAGCGCATTGCCCTCATCAGCTACAGGATACTGCGCTATGCTCAGCTGCGGCTTCCACCCGGTATCCGAAGCTGTGTGGGCATCTTGTTTATGATTGGTGGCGTCTTTGGATTCTTGCCCATTCTTGGCTTTTGGATGTTACCCCTGGGCCTTGCCCTGATTGCCCTAGATATCCCGCCCGCTCGAACCCGTATCCAACGCTGGATGCAACGACTCAAAGACGATGCCAATGCCTAAACATGCCCGGAATCCACGGCGAGCTGCTTGCCAATAGCAGCATGAACCGGCAGGCTATTTCAAACTGTGCTAAGGGGAGGCCTCTTCGTGAGCGACATCAGCTTTGCATCCGCTACGGATCTCGCAGACCGCATTCAAAAACGAGACATTTCATCCGTCGAGTTACTGCAACACTTCCTGGAGCGAGTAGATCGGCATAACCCCGATCTCAACGCCATCGTTGTCGATATGCGCGAGGCCGCCCTCGAAGATGCGGCCGCCGCTGATCGCGAGCTGGCCCAAGGTCGCAGCCGAGGCCCTCTCCACGGCGTCCCCATGACGGTGAAGGAGTCCTATAACGTCGCGGGCACGCCGACAACGCGAGGCCGGCTGGAATGGCGCACAAATATCCCGGACCAGGATGCGGTATCTATCGCTAAGCTGCGCCAGGCCGGTGCCATTATTTTCGGGAAAACCAACGTACCGTTAGATTTGGCCGATTTTCAGAGCTACAACGACGTTTACGGCACCACCAACAATCCGTATGACCTAAGGCGTGGCCCTGGCGGATCATCTGGCGGGTCTGCCGCCGCCTTGGCGGCGGGCCTTACCGGCATCGAAACTGGATCAGATATTGGCGGTTCTATCCGCAACCCTGCGCACTACTGTGGCGTCTTCGGTCATAAGCCGACCCATAACTTGCTGGATATGCGCGGCCATGCGCCACCCGGAGACATCCGCGCGGATTCCGATCTCTCGGTGATTGGACCACTGGCGCGATCTGCTCAAGACCTAGCGACGGCCACCCGGGCTATGGCGGGACCCGATGAGATCATGGCCCGAGGGTATCGGCTTGATTTACCCCAGTGGCGGGATCGCAGACTGTCGGATTTGCGAGTTGGGGTATGGAAAAATGAGGTATCGGCCCCGGTCAGCCAAGAGGTGGAGGCTCGCGTTGAGCAGGTGGCCCAGGCCCTGCGCGATGAAGGCGCACAGGTTGACGATGGCGCAAAGCCAGACTTCACCTCAGAGCACTGTTATGAGGTCTATCGCAGCTTGCTCCATGCAACCATGGCCTCAAGAATGAACGATGCGGACTATGAAAGCCTGAAGCGACATGTCGACACGTTAAGCCCGGACGACACGAGTGAATCCGCCGAGGTTCAGCGAGCGCAGACCTCTAGTTTCAAGGCCTGGCGCAGCGCGAACGAAAAGAGGCACCATTTGCGGTGGGCATGGCACGAGTACTTCGAGCGGTACGACATCATGCTGGCGCCGGTCACTGCTACCGCTGCGTTCGAGCATGATCATCGCCCCCTTTGGGATAGAACGACCTTGGTCGACAATCAGCCCAGGCCCTATTTTGAGCAGGTTTTCTGGTCCGGGTTGACCGGTGTGGCCTTTCTGCCATCCACAGTCATCCCAACGGGCCTTAACGAATCCGGACTACCCATCGGAATCCAGATCGTTGGTGCCGCCTATGACGATTTGATTACCATCGGCATCGCCAGCGATTTAGAGCGTCTGGGTTTCGCCTTTACGCCACCTCCGGCCTATGTCTAACCCTTCAGCCCGGGACAGCAGCATTAGGTTCGTCATATGGCCGTGACCACCGCTGTCGCGCATCCCAATGTGGCCCTGGTGAAATACTGGGGCAAGCAAGATAAAGCGGGAAATCTCCCGGCTACGCCGAATCTGTCCATCACGCTGTCGACGCTGAGCACCCAAACTTCCGTGCGGGAGAGTGCTCACGACCAGCTGGTCTTAAATGATCACGAGCAACAGGATCTCAAGGTGGCCGCCTGGCTTCGGCAGCTTCGCGAAAGCTACGACATCCCGCCGCTGCACATCGAGACTAACAACAACTTTCCCACTGGAGCGGGGCTTGCCTCCTCGGCCTCTGGCTTCGCTGCTCTGATCACGGCGATTAACGAACACTGTGCACTTGGCCATAACCCAGCTCTCTGCTCGGACCTGGCCCGCCGAGGTTCCGCCAGCGCCGCCCGCTCGATTTATGGCGGCTTTGTTGCCCTCGTCCCCCCTCAATGGCAGGCACAGAAGCTGGCTCCAGCCGAGCATTGGCCGTTGCGGGTCGTGGTGGCAGTGACCAGCCATCTTCCCAAGGCCGTCGGCTCCACCGAGGGCATGCAGAGAAGCCGTGATACCTCGGCCTATTACCCGGCCTGGGTAAGCGGCTCAGGCCAAGACTTTGAAGCGGCGGCCAGTGCCATCGAAGCCAGGAACTTCCAGCGTCTGGCTGAGGTATCCGAGTTGAATTGCCTAAAAATGCATAGCCTGATGCTGACGAGTGTACCCACGCTGAGCTACTGGACGCCCGCAACCCTAGCCTGCATGGAAACTGTTCGAGAGCTTAGGCGTCAGGGCGAAGGGGTCTTCTTCAGCATCGACGCTGGCCCTCAGGTAAAGGCCATCTGCCTCCCAGAAAGTCAGCTCCAAGTCGCCGAACAACTGCGTGAAACCCCCGGGGTGGTAGAGGTCATCAGCTGCGAACTCGGCGAAGGTGCGCGGATCGTTCCATCGTGATCGTCAGCGCCCCCGGCAAGGCCGTTCTGTGGGGGGAGTACGCAGCACTCACAGGCGCGCCTGCGGCCGTGATGGCGCTCAACGCCCGAGCCCAGGTACACATTACGCCCTCCCAGGACGCGCTCTGGCATTTTAAGACCTCTGGCTTTGAGTCCCCCAATACCGCCTGTGCCCCCGAACGTCTCCCCCCACCAGGCGATCAGAATTTCTGTGCGACGGTGGCGACCCACTGGGGCCTTAACTGCCTGGCAGACCTTTCTGACAGGCCACTCAACGTCTTCACTGGAACAGATGCCTTTTATCACCATAAGCAGAAGCTTGGGCTGGGTTCTTCGGCCGCCGTATGTAATGCCGTCTATCGGGCGCTGTGCGAGCTAAGCGGGCGTATGGCCAGCGTTACTGAGGCCAATGAAATACACAGGGCCTGGCAGGGCAAGCGCGGCAGTGGCCTAGACGTCGCGTGTTCTTGGTCAGGCGGCACCGTTATCTTTCAGAACGGGCAAACCCAGCCGCTATCCCTGCCGGCGGGCCTGCAGTGGCAACTTGTCTGGAGCGGAAAGAGCGCGGAAACCGTATCCCATATCCATCGCTTTAATGACTGGTTGTCCCGTGGGGATATTGCGCCCCTCAACCGCCTTGCCAAATGCTGCGCGGACTTAGCTAACGGTCATCTCAACCTGCCGGCGCTTGCCGCCTACGTTGAGGCGCTTCGACAACTTGATCACGAGGCTGGACTAAATATTTTTACCCAAGAGCATGCTAGCTTGGGTAACATAGCGTCCGCCTCGGGAGCACTCTATAAACCTTGCGGGGCTGGTGGCGGCGATATTGGTATCGCCTTTGCAGAATCAGAGGCACAAATAGCCCGCTTCGCTGCACAAGCCCAAACACACGGCTTTCAGATACTGGACCTGGAGATTGCGGAACATGGCACTAGAGTCGAATAGCAACGACCTGCAGGGGTCTTCGCGAATCCCTAATTTCTTCCGTATGTCTATCGCTCAAAGGATTTCCGCACTGGCCGAAAGAGGCCTACTCAGCCAGGAAGACATTCAACAACTGGCTTCAGGCGGACATCAGCTCAAGCTCAACGTCGCCGATAAGATGATCGAGAACGTGGTTGGCGTCTTCGGGCTACCCATGGGCGTGGCGCTCAATTTCCTTATCAACAACAAGGACTATGTAGTGCCCCTGGCCGTGGAGGAGCCTTCCATCGTCGCCGGTCTGTCCGGGGCCGCTCGCCTTGCTCGCCTCGGCGGGGGGTTCTCGGCCGCAGAGGTTGATCCAATCCTTATTGGCCAAGTTCAGATCGTAGTCAGCGGTGATGTGGACGCCGCCAAGCAGACCCTGCTGGACAATAAGGCAGAGGTTCTGGCCCTGGCCAACAGCCTGCACCCTAAGATGGTGGCCCGAGGCGGCGGAGCCATTGATATCGAAGTATTTGACTACGCCGCCCAGGAAGACGGACGGCTCATGGTGGTCATGCATTTGCTGGTGGATACGCGTGACGCCATGGGCGCGAATCTCGTCAACACCATGTGCGAAGGTGTGGCCTCCTTGGTAGAGGGCCTAACTGGCGGCAAGGTGTTTTTACGCATTCTCTCCAACTTAACGGATCGGGCCATCGCCAGAGCCTCTGTCCGCATTCCAGTTAAAAATCTTGAGGGCAAGGGCTACAGTGGAGAGGATGTTCGAGACGGCATCGTGCTTGCTAATGACCTGGCCTTGGCTGACCCGTACCGTGCTGCGACCCATAATAAGGGCATTATGAATGGCGTTGATGCCATCGCGATCGCGACGGGAAACGATTGGCGGGCCATTGAGGCTGCCGCCCATGCCTATGCTGCGCGCAGTGGGCGCTACCAGGCTCTGACCCGCTGGCACAAGAGGGAGTCGGGCTATCTGATCGGTGAAATTCAAATTCCTATGAAGGTCGGCACCGTGGGCGGATCGCTAGAGACCAACCCCAGCGTTCGCATTAATCATAGGCTGCTGGGTTCCCCGAGCGCCTCGGACCTGGCGGGCATCATGGGGGTCGTGGGCTTAGCTCAAAACTTCGCTGCTCTGCGCGCCCTCTCCACGGACGGTATCCAACAAAATCACATGAACCTCCATGCACGCAGCGTCGCTAGCAGCGCCGGCGTTGCCAACGAATTCTTTGAAACAGTGGTAGAGGGTTTGATTGAGTCAGGCGAGATAAAGGTCTGGAAGGCCCAGGAGATCGCGAAGAATCTGGCCCGCAGAGTAGTCCAACCTGAGTCTGGTGAGCGTCAGGCCGCACATGGAAAGATTATTCTCCTGGGTGAGCATGCCGCGGTCTACGGAAGGCCGGCTATCGCCCTGCCCATTCCCCTTGCGGTAGAGGCCTCCGTGCGAAAAACCGGCGAAGGCATCAACGTGGTCATTCCCAGGTGGGGCCTTGAACAGAAAGTTCGCGCCAACACCCCAGGCGTAGCCGGCATGGTAGCCGCCCTACTCGCTCAGCTGGGGCTCGATGAGGAAAACATGACGATCGAGGTCTTTCCTCATGTTCCCAGAGCAATGGGCCTGGGTGGATCATCGGCCCTAGCTGTCGCCATCATGCGCGCGGTGAACGCGGCCTATGACCTCAACCTGGCAGAAGAAAAGATTAACGAGCTAGCCTTCGAGTGTGAGAAAGCCGCACATGGCACGCCGTCGGGTGTGGACAACACGGTGGCCACCTATGGGACACCCCTTTACTACCAAAGGGTGGGCGATCAAGTCTCCTTTGATACCCTGAGCATTGCCCAACCGCTGGAAATGGTCATCGGAATGACCGGCAAAGAAAGCCTGACAGCCGATACGGTGGCGAGGGTTCGCACAGCCTGGGAACAGCATCCCAGGCGCTACGAGGGTATCTTTGACCAGATCACTCAGCTGACCGTGCAGGCTCGGGAGGCGGTCCAAGGCGGCCTGCTATCCGAGCTGGGTGAACTGATGAACCTTTGCCACGGTTACCTAAACGCGCTGCAGATATCCACGCCTGAACTTGAGCAACTGGTGCACATTGCAAGAGAGCATGGGGCCCTTGGAGCCAAGCTGACGGGGGGCGGTGGCGGTGGTTCTATGATTGCCCTTTGCCCAGATCGACAGCGGGCAGTAGAAAAAGCGATGGCTACTGCGGGCTTCAACACTATGGCGATAACGCTGGGTTAACGGGACGTCTTCATACCGGGAGGATAAGCGATGAGCAATCCAGGCACCGAGCAAAGGCCTCCGCGTATCCTGCCCCCCCACTACTTTGCCCTGAGCGCCTGCCTTGTTCTTATTTCGGGTGGGCTGGCGTTAGGGCATATGGCGCTCGGTCACTTTCGCTGGCTGGGGGCTCTGATCCTGTTGATGGGGGTAGCGCTAACCCTAAGCGCCGCAAGCCTATTTGCCAAAGCAAAGGCCAATATCGTTCCCCTTACCCTCTCCAGCGCCCTGGTGACCGACGGTATCTATCGCTTCACGCGCAACCCGATGTATCTGGGCATGACCTTGGCGCTGATGGGTATTGCGATCATGGTAGAGAGTGGGCTGGGCTTGGTGATCGGCCTTGCCTTTGCCGTCTTCATTCAACTCACCTTTATTCGCCGAGAGGAAGCGCTGATGCGCACCACCTTCCCTGAGGGCTACCCAGAGTATTTCCAGCGCGTCAGGCGCTGGATATAGCGATCTCCCTGCATCCAGACCCTAGCGCCCATCCCTTCACAGCGCGACACAGCTGCCGCCCAGCAACAGGCTTAGGAAATCCCGCCGCTGGTCAGCGCTCATGGTCCGATCGGCCCACCAGCGCACGTGCCGATCCTGCTGACCCTGGTCAACCTCAATACCCCACATGGGGTCGATGGAGGTGGGAATCAGTGAATACCGCATATCTACGATTCTTGAATAGCCTTGATGCACGGCTAAATGGTCATCTGAGAACCAACGAAAACGCTGGATGTCTCTTGCCTGCAGGCTATCAGCCGCCAAAGCCGGAAAATCTCTCTCCAGTTTGAGCGCTTCGATGCTCTGTCCCACACACCACCGAATCTCCGTGCCCGCACGAATCCCGTCCACGTAAAAACGCCCCTCATGTCGATAAATGGCTTTCCAGAGCAGCAGGTTGGCGAAAGAGGGTTTAACCGAAATTTGCTCGGGTACGTGTCCCCGCAGGGCTGCAACATCCATCGCAGCATCCAGGGCACGCTGCTGCTGCAGGGCTCCCACAGATAAATAGAGCGCCGCCCAGCCGCAGGCGGCACCCGCGATCCACCGCCGGTGTCGGGACCCCGCCAGCAGCACGGCGGCAAGGATGGGGAACGTGAAGACAGGATCAATAATGGAGATAAGGTCCCAGGCCGCACGGAAATCTGTAAAGGGCCAAAAGAGCTGGGTCCCGTAGGAGGTACAAGCGTCCAGGAGTCCATGGGTCGCATATCCCGCTAGCGATGCCAGATAGGCTTCCCGCCAAGAGAGCCCCTTCCAGAAACAGCCTCGCTCGCCAAGCCAGTACATCAGCCAGGCCACCACCAGCGCGCCAAAGGGTATAAAGAAGAGTGAATGGGTAAATTGGCGATGAAACTCTAGAAACAACAGCGGGTCATCCGGCGACTGGATCAGCACATCCAGGTCTGGAGCCATCCCTGCAACTGCCCCATAGCAAGCGATAGCCGCCAGTTTTCGACGTCCCGCAAGGCCCTGGGCGACCACTGCGCCTAGCGCACCTTGGGTAACTGGGTCCATACGCTCTCCTTAATTTTCGGCAGACAGCCCCCCGTGAGGCGCATCCACCACTCGCTAACCCTAACCCTTAGTGCCAGCCTGTTGTAGCCCCTGCCCGGCACCAAGCCCTTTTATTCAGCGACCCTCTTCCGCCTGACAAACCGGGGCCTGGAGTGTAGGCAGCAAGATATACTGGCCGAGGGCGTCTGGTAGGCACGGGTCAAAACGCTGGTAGCGAACGCTTCGCCCCAGCAGAGGGGTGCCCAGATAGCCTCGGATCTCAATGTTGTCCGACCCGCCCGCCCGCAGGATCGATTTGTACCACCGACCGGTTTCCGGATCGTAAATCTCGCCCCGCCATCTTCCCTTGCTGAGGGCATAGTCACGAGAGAGCTGTAGCCCGAGCAGCTGCCGTTGCTGTAGGCCAACATCCTCATTCCATTCATCTAACAGGGGCCGGTCGAGACTCCAAACGACTTCTCTACCTTGCGAGATAACGGGGTTGGGCATGCCGGCGATCATGATCTTTAAAGTTTGATCACCTTCCTGAATACGCAGCAAGACATTTGTACCAAGCCACCAGCCTTGAGTTCCAGGCATCTCTTTTCCGTCGCGCGCCGGGTCAGCGACCACGCTAGCGGCCAGGTAAAGGCATACGCTGGTCGTGATCGCTCGAATCCTCCACAGGGGGCCCCTCCTAGGCATCGAAAAAGGCAATGGCGCGCGCTTCAATACTCTCCCGGGCAGGCAGCTCACGGTCATCGACCTTGGGTAGTTCAAAGGCACTGTGGGCCGTATACCTGGCCGCGACAGTGGCGTCTGAGTCATAACACTTCAGTAACATGACCTCATGCGGACACTGCTGTGAAAGATAAAGCCATCGGTGTTCGGGGTTATGTTTCACCATGTAGATCTGACCGGTCCGATCCTCGTAGACCAGATCGATGGGGATGAAATCCTGGACGTCGATAGAGACTGCGTCGATGACCGCGAAAGGCGTTTGCACAACGGGCCCAGAAATCGGGCGCCAGACGTTGATCATCGCATAGCGGCCCCGCAGCAGGCACTCTGCCCGTTCTGGAAAGAGATCACGTATCCGTTGCGGCGCGGAGGTCTCGGTATAGTCATTGTGGACGGACTTCACCGGATTCTGTATCGCCTCGCGCCGGGTCACATGATCCTCCGGCACCCTGGCTTTGCTACGCAAATTATGGTCAAAAATATGCACCCAATCCGCACCCGTAGCCTCCTTCACCAGGGCAGCAGCCTGGGGGTAGTAGACTGAGCGCACTTGCTCGGCATCATAAAAATCCAGTAATGGCGCGGGATGGGTAACGAATGCAAGACCGTTACGGTCTAGGCTCAGAGGTTCCTCGCGCCCTCGGATGTCCTCAACCCAGGACTTGTGCGGTAGGCGGCCAGGGTCCCTAAGGCTGGCATGCTCTGGAGCTGCACACAGGAAATAGGCTGGGTCAGCAACCTCGGGATCGGCAAAATAGAATGTGGTTTCGCAGCGCACGGCGCCCCCCTCTTGCTGGCTATTCATTAGGCCATACCTATACCGGGGTAGTCGATAGTTGGGGTCGCGGCCTCAAATGCGGCCCCTAACTGGAGCAGGCGGCTTTCCTGCAGCCGAGCGCCAATAAGCTGTATCGACCCGGGCAGACCTATCGAGTCCCGGGCAAAGGGCAGGCTGAGGGTGGGATGGCCTGAATAATCAAAGGGGGCGGTGAAGATCAGGAAGTTTGCCCCCTCCTCCGATGATTCTACGGCTTGGGTCATCCTCTGGGCCGTGGGGGTGGTCATTGTCATCCCTGGGGCGATGATGGCGTCTAGCCCAAGCAGGATTTGATCAAGTGCCTGCCGAAAGGTCACGCGCTGCGCTTCTAGCGCCTCATAGTCCGACGCCGAGACGCTCAAACCCCGCTCAATAAGGAAAGCCAGCTCCGGGCCATATTCTTCTCTGCGGGCAGGGTAAAGGTGGCGGTGGGCGTCGGCACACTCCCGAGCACAGGTTTGCGGCCAGCCGTCAGCGAGCGTGCGTGCGCTTGCAGGCATCTGCATGGGGACGATTGCTGCCCCCAGTGACTGCAGGATCTTCATCGCTTCCTCAATCCAGGTCACCACCTGGGGATCAACACCATCGCTCACGTAGGAGAAGTCCACGCCTATACGTACGCCGTCCAGGTCCTTTGTGTTCCACAACTCAGCGACATAGTTGGGCACCGGCACATTGAGCGAAGTTTCGTCCTGCGGGTCATAGCCCGCGATCGCGGTCAGCATGCGGGCGGCATCTTCTACGGTTCGGGTCATCGGACCAATATGATCTAGGGAACTGGCCAATGGAAACGCGCCGTGCAAGCTGACCCGGCCATAGGTCGGCTTGAGGCCGACGATGCCACAACAGGCGGCGGGAAAGCGAATGCTGCCCCCGGTATCTGAACCCAAGGCCCCAAAGCAAAGCCCTGATGCCACCGCGACGCCTGAGCCGGAGGACGAAACGCCTGACCAGGCCGCCGCCTGCCAAGGGTTAATCGGTGCCTGAATCGAGGGATGATGATTGCCGAAGGCGCCCTCCGTAAGCTGCGTCTTAGCAATCAGGATAGCCCCCGCAGCACGCAGCCGCGTCACCACGGTGGCGTCATAATCCGGACTGAAGCCCGCCATCACGCTCGTACCCGACGCGGTGGGCGTGTCCTTCGTGAAGAGTAGGTCTTTGATCGCGATAGGAACGCCATGCAGCGGTCCCAGGGGAACGCCCTCCTCACGCAGGCGGTCGAGCTTCGCTGCCTGCTCCAACGCACTGTTATCCAGTATTCGCGCAAAGGCATGGGTTTGAGAATCCAAAGTATGAATGCGATGAAGCATGCGCTGAGTTAGTTCAAGAGCCGACAGGGCGCCGCTCTTCAGGTCTCTTGCCGTTTGCGAAAGCGAGGCGAAGGGTTGCAGGTGAGGACCACTCATAAAGACACTCGATCAGGCGGGCGATAGGCCTTAGTTTAACGTGCCTGAGCACCATTGAAGAGGGGAATCATGCGCTCGCGCTCGCAGTCCAAGGGCAGCCCGCCCTGCACCGTAGGCAGTGTGGGCAACTTGGCGTCCGGAGCCGCCAAGGAAGGTCCGAGAATGTGCAGCAAGAAGTCCATGCAGGACAGGCGCGCTAATTTCTTATCGTCTGAACCAACCACGTGCCAGGGTGCCCAGTTCCGATCCGTGTGGTCGAACATTCGCTCAATATAGTCGCTGTATACGGACCAGCGAGATCGGGCCTCAATATCCACGGGGGACAGCTTCCATCGCTTTGCAGGATTTTCGGAACGCGCCCGCAGTCGACGCTCCTGCTCCTCTGCACTGATGGTGATCCAGAACTTGATGATTTGAATGCCGTCCTCCACCAAGAGTTTCTCCAGTGCAGGTACGGTTTGAATAAAATGCCGATACTGATCCGAACTACAGAACCCCATCACGGGTTCAACGCAGGCCCGGTTGTACCAGGACCGATCAAAGAGAACGATTTATCCGGCTGCCGGGAGGTGCTGAAGGTAGCGCTGGAAGTACCATTGTCCCGTCTCCACGTCAGACGGCTTGGGCAGCGCCACGATCCGCGCACCACGCGGATTGAGCGGTTCGGCAATACGCTTAATCATGCCGCCCTTGCCCGCGGCATCTCGGCCTTCGAAAATAATGAGTACCCGACGCCCAAGGGCCTGAATATCCCTTTGCGCCAGGGCGAGCTGCTGCTGAAGAAGAGAAAGCTGCTGTTTGTAGTCCGTTTTAATCATGCCGGGGACCCCTAGAGCATCCATATCCACCAAGGGCCCCACGCAGAGCCGATGGGTGGTTATCGGCGGCTAGCTATCGAGCTGTTGGCCTTCCTTCCACTCAGCAGGACGCTCCGCGGGTGCCGCCTTGCCGTTGATTGACTTCCACAGCGACAGCGACAATAGAATCATTACGCCGTAAAGCGGGACAGAGGCCAGCACCACGGCGGATTGCAGGGGCCTCAAACCGCCCAGGTAAATTAGCGTAATAGGGAGCAGCCCCAGCAGAAACGCCCAAAAGACTCGATGCCAACGCTCGGGATGTTCCCCCTCCTTCAATTCTTTGGTTGCTGTGGCTGCCAGGGTGTAAGACGCCGAGTCGTAGCTGGTGGCGGCAAAGATAATGCACACCAGCGTGAAGAGAACTAGGACAAAGGCCGCCAGCGGCAGGGTTTTCAGTACCCCAACGATGGTTGCTGGCGCGCCCTGAGTCTTCATCGATTCGATGACGGGGAAAAGCTGATTTAGCTCAAGATAAATTGAATAGTTACCCAGGACGGTAAAGAAGAAAATGCAGCCCAAGGTCCCAAAGCCGATGCTGCCAAGGATTAGCTGCCTGAGCGAGCGCCCGCGTGAGATTTTGGTAATGAAGATGCCCATGTAAGGGCCCAATGCCAGCCACCAGGCCAAGTAAAATACCGTCCAGTTCTCCACCATGGTGTCGCTGGCCAAGGCGTCGGTATAGGTACTCATGCGCACGAAGTTCTGCAGCATGTGACCGATACCCTGCCAGCCCAGCTCAACAATAAAGAGCGTTGGGCCGACGATCAAAATGAACAGCAACAGCATCAACGCCAGCACCACATTGGTATCACTCAGACGTCTGATGCCTTTCTCTAAACCCAACCAAACACTCCCGGCAAAGATAGAGGTGACGATCAGGATGACCACCAAATCAAGGGTGAAGCCCAGAGCCACCGAATCCAGCCCAAGGATCTCCGTTGCACCCCGTCCGATCAGCGGTATGGAGAGTCCGATACCGATGCTGCAGGCGCCCACCAGGCCCACTACGAAGAGCAAGTCTATGGTCTTTCCCAAGGGCCCTCGGGTCAGGGACCCAAGGAGCGGTTCACAGGCCGCACTCAAACGGAGCGATTTGCTCTTCCCGGTATAGTAGGTATAGGCCACAGCCACGCCTGGCAGCGTATAGAAAGCCCACCCCATGATGCCCCAGTGGTAAATGGGATAGCTGACTGCCCAGTTCAGCGCTTCCGAGGAGGCGGCGGCCACGGAGAATGGAGGGGCCTGATAGTAAACTGTCCACTCCACGGTTCCCCAATACAGCACGCTGGTGCCAATACCCCCGCAAAACAACATAGCGGCCCAACTCAGGGTGGAGAATTCCGGGTGATAACCGCCCAGTCGAATGTCCCCATGCTTGCTCAAGGCCAAATAAAGGAGGAATCCAAGGGTGCAGACGGCTCCGATAATGTAGAACACGCCGAGTTTGGTCGTTACGTAATTGAAGCCAACGCCGAGAATTTCCTTTCCCTGTTCGGGAAATAGCGCCAGAGGAAGGCAGAGAGCAATGATCGCAAAAACGCTGCCGAGAAAAATATCACGATCCAGACGCTCGCCAAGGCGACTAAAAAGGGTCTGCATAAGCATTCGTTCATCAAAGGAGGAGTCCCTACACTAGACCACCAGCGGTGAATTGCAAGGCAACGCCAAATATCCACGCATGCGCACATACCGAGGTCAAAGCTGTGACCATCAATTAAGGCCCGCCTCCTGACTCGCGCTGGGACCGATAGGCTGCGACGAGCCGGGTGATTGAAACGAATCAGAATCCCACGCCGGCCCTCAAAACTTAGCGCCAGACGCGAGTTTGGTCTACCTTAGCGTCTTGACCAGGAAGGGCCGTCAGATTTGCGAGCTTAAGACGAGTGACATGCGACAACAAAAAAACCTAGGGCGACGACAGTGACGCAAAGGCCCCATTGCCAAACCTTCTATCTGCAGCGTCAGGGGCACTCTATTTTTTGTCACCAGTGGCATTGCCGCTCACCTGCCCGCGCGAACATCCTGATCTTGCATGGTATGGGGGAACATGGTGGCCGCTATGGTGAGTTGGCCGCTGTTCTGAACGATGCCGGATTCAACGTTTTAGCTCCGGACCAAAGAGGCCATGGGCGCAGCCTGCACCCGCTTTGCCACCCTGGCGACCTGGGTTTTCAGGGCTGGCGTGAGACCCTGCGAGACGTGGATTTCCTGCACCGCCACCTGGCCCAGGAAAATCAGCTCCCCACCGTCTTGCTCGGCCACAGTATGGGCGCCATTCTCGCTCAGCAGTATATTTGCGAAACGGCGAACTCGCTGTCGGGAGCAGTCCTGAGTGGCTCCCCAGGCGCCATTGGCGCTGTGGGTGCCTTTACCCTGAGCCGAATCGCACGCTTCGATGCCTGGCGTTTTAATCCGGGCGCAGCAAGCCCCGTGTTCCGTAAAAATCTCTTTGCGAGAAAAAACCGCAGCTTCAAGTCGGACGCTAAGGATTCAAATGACTTCGCCTGGCTCTCCCGGGATAGCGCAATCGTCCGGGACTATGTTAAGGACCCATTCTGTGGTGCCGTCCTGAGCGCTGGAGGGCTTGCGGATATGTTTATCAGCCTATACCGAGGCAGCAGCCTGCCCTTTATCAGAAAGATTAATAAAACCCTCCCCCTCTACGTCTTCTCGGGTGAGAAAGATCCCGTGCATAACCGGACATTAACGCTACGCTGGTTGATCAGACGCTATCGCAAAGTAGGCCTCGACCCTCAACTCCGGCTGTATTCCGGTGGCCGTCACGAAATGCTAAATGAAACCAATAGGCAGGAGGTCTACCGAGACCTCATTCACTTCCTTGACGGGCTGAGTGATGACTAGCGCCGTACCCAAGCCCATCTGGCAGGATGCGCTCTCCCTCTGCCGCGACCTACAGAGCGGGCGCACCCAAGCCATGGACGTCATGGCGAATGTTTATGACCGCATTGAGCAGATCAATCCAACAATCAACGCCATCGTCAACCTCTTACCCAGGGCTCAGGCTATGTCCTTGGCTCGCGCAGCTGATGGCGTACCCCTGGAAAACCGAGGCCCCCTGCACGGACTACCCATGGCTCCCAAGGATGCGGTGGCGGTTGCAGGGTTTCCCACCAATTGGGGTTTTCGCCCGTTCTCTCAGCCTGTGGAGAGCAAGGACGATCCCATGGTCTCACGCCTGCGGACGGCTGGTGCGATCTTCATCGGGCACAGCAATATGCCGGAATTTGGGCTCGGCTCGCATACCTTTAACGCCCTTTTCGGACATACCCTCAACCCCTATGACCTGACGAAAACGCCCGGGGGCAGCAGCGGCGGGGCTGCAGCCGCGCTAGCGGCCAGGCTGCTACCCCTTGCGGACGGCAGTGATCTAGGGGGATCTCTTCGAAATCCAGCCAGCTTTTGCAACGTCGTTGGCCTGCGTCCCAGCATTGGACGCATGCCCTTGAATCGAGGATTTGGCTGGTACGGTCGGCTGGCGACTACCGGACCCATGGCCACAAACCTCCGCGACCTGGCGCTGCTCTTCTCGGTCATGGCCGGGCCAGATGAGGCTGACCCCATGAGCCTGGACGAGCCCGGCCATGCCTTTCTGGACGCTTTGACGCCTTATCCTACATCCGCGCCTTTAAGGGTCAGGGTGAGCCGAGACCTCAATGGGCTACCCGTGGAGTCATCGGTCACCGCGATCGTGGAGGCTGCTGCATCGACCTTCACCGACCTGGGCGCAGACGTATCCTATGGCGAGCCGGACTTAACTGGGGCCATGCAAATCTTCCAGGTACAGCGGGCCGCAGGGCTTAGAGTTCTGGGCCAAACCCTGGATCAAAGGCTGCCCCAGTGGCGGGACGAAGCCAAGGACACCGCCATCTGGAATATCGAGAAGGGCCTGGCGCTGACGGTGGATGAAGTGCTTCAGGCCGAACTCAGTCGGACAGCGCTCTATGCCCGAGCCGCCGCCTTTTTCCAGGATGTGGATGTCCTCATCCTGCCCGCAGCACAGGTGCAACCCTTTGATAAGAACGTGGACTGGGTCCGCAGCATCAATGGCAAGCCCATGGCAACCTATCTAGACTGGATGTCCATCTGCTGCATGATTTCGGTCACCGGCTTTCCCGCACTCTCAATACCCGGCGGCTTCACTGAAAACGGCCTCCCCGTGGGTATACAAATGGTCAGCGGACCGCGCCAAGACCTGCACCTGATGCGGATTGCACATTTATTTGAGCAACGGACATCCTACGCTCTTCAACGACCCGACCTAGCCTGATCCCGTCACGGATGAACAGAATTCTCCAAGCCTAAATTGGTCGTGATACGTTAGAATTTCTCCAGGCTCTGCCGCTTGCTTCGCGTCGGGACCGAATAACCACATACCTCAGCCCTGGATAACGATAGCCGCGCT
>DKNY01000014.1 GCA_002470275.1 Gammaproteobacteria bacterium UBA7376
CCTTGACATGGTAGAGGTCACCGGTTCGAATCCGGTCGTGCCTACCACGCATGGCAAACGCCTTTAGGTCAAATCTGCGACGATGTGCTCGATCATCGACAGCCTCTCCTCCGCCGTCGTGGCTAAAACCCAATCTCGAAACGAGACGTCAAACTCGTCCGTGGTTTGCCCGAAATTTTTCTCCCAGCCCTCAAAGAAGCCATAGCCATTGAGGTCATCATAAAAGGCGAAGTAGGCCTCTACGGAGTGTTGAGAAATCAAATACGCGATGGCCCACGCTCCTAATGGATAACCACAATTGCTGGAGTCGTCATAAGTCAAATTCCAAAGGCTAAAGGCGTCATCCACAACGCCAGTGCAGAACTCTGCATTTTCGAAATATTGCTTAAGGGCGCCGGGATGACCGGCCAATTCGGTTAACAGGTGGCCAAAAAAATCTGCACTGCCTTCGGAGTGCCAGGGTCTTGAACCGTCTTGCGTTCTACCCATGTGAATGTCTCGTTCCTCCGGCCGGCCATAAATGGCCTCGTCAAGGTGATCGAATTGGTAAGCATGAAAAAACTCGTGAATGGTGACGTATTCGGCGCTTAGGTCATTGGGGTCATTAGAGAAGGCGGATAAATTATTCTGATGATGAGCGCTAGCAAGTCCGTCGTAATAGACGCTAGACCAACGCACATAATTGGCCAAATTCACCCCAATTTGCGAATTCTGGCACCAAGCTTCGCGGAAGGTAGGGTCTCTTTGGAGACGAAACGCACACCAGCGATCCCGCAAGGCTGAGGCTTCTGATTCGTTGTTTGCCGTGAGCCAGATTTCCAGAGGTCTGATATCCCCCAAATACTCACAGCCATAGGTGTAGGCCCCGATGACCCGATCAAGGTAATCGCTCAAGACAGAGGGTGAGTGGAATAACGTCCCCTGGCAGTCCGGGTTGGTGCTACTTACTGTAAAGGCTTCTTCGTCGCCAGAGGCGTCGGAAATCGCCACGTCGACCTGGGCCTCAACGTCGCCGCCCTCACCGGTGCAAGTGAGGGTATAGGTGTATCCGCCGGTCTGTGATTCAGAAATTGTCTCGCTGCCCGACAAGCCTTTGTCGCCGGACCAGGACCCAGAGGCCGCGCACGATTCTACATTTGAGGTGGACCACGTTAGGGTGAACGAGGTGTCAGCTGGGCTGCTCGCCACTGATGACGTGAATGAAAGCGACGGCTCGGGAGGCAGGGTGATGACGTTTCCGCCGCCGCCGCCACCGCCGCAGCCTGCAAGCGCGAGGAGGAGTAGAAAAATTGGCCCCTTGATTGGCTGAACTGGAAACAAAGCGAATCTCCCTGTCGAATTTCTGACAACTTCTTATTGCAGATGAATCAGGCAAACTTTGTGCCAAAATTTGGTCTTTGAATCCGGCAGGGAGCCGTACCAAGCCTGCTGGAAGTCTCGGAAACGAAGCCCTTGCCCCCTCGCGCTTCCTGTCCCAGGCCACGGCTGGCTCGACATAAAACCCGCGTACCGTCAAACTCTGTAGTTCGCCCTTCCGTTGAGGCATCGCGGGCGAAAAATAACGCAGACACAGACTGCGGCGCCCGATAAGGATGACGAACTAACAGTGCTAGACCACAACTCGCTTATATTATTAGACGATGACCAGATGCAGCGATTCATCGTTGATGGATTTATTGTCTTGAAGTCAGGGCTGTCCGCCTCATTCCACGACGCCGTGCATGCGGAAATGGCCTACGCGTTGGAAAACGAGATTCCTCACCCTGGCGATAACATCGTTCCTCGCGTACCGGCTCTGAATACCCTCTGTGACGATCCAGTAGTGCGTGGGGCCCTGACCAGCATTTTGGGCCGAAACTTTGACTATCTGCCTCATCGGTTTCCGCACAACAGCGAGCCTTTGCCCGGGGTTGAGGTCAGCGCCGGGGGGCAAAAAGGTGCCTCAGCGCAGGTCTCCCCGTCGGCGGCTTTCCATGCGCAGCCGCGTATGGCGCGAGGGTCCATATCCGCCTCAGCATGGCATCAAGACGGACATGCATCCTGCGGACGCTCGCGGTGGCATACCGTGAGGGCCGCCAACGTCTTTTACTTTCCTCACGACACCCCGATGGAGATGGGGCCAACGCGCTTTCTCGCGGGGTCTCATCTCTATGCCACGCTGCACGACATTCGAGCCGAGCAGGCGGTGATGGAACCCATTTCAGCGGGTTCTGTGATCATCGCGCATTTTGACTTAGCGCATGCGGGATCGCCCAACCTGACGGATACCTGCCGCTACATGATGAAGTTTGTGGCGGTGCGGACCCAGGTACCATCGGGTCCCGAATGGGATCATAAAGACGCCCAGTGGAAGACGACCACCAACCTTCCGGGGCGAGATTCTGTAGCGGCAGCCTGGAAGTCCCAGTGGAACTGGCTGCGTGGCGTCAGCAGATCAGAAGGCATTGAACCCGTGGAAAGCCATCGTCTGCCAAGCCTGCTGGCCGCGCTCCAGGATGCGCGACAAGCGATCCGGCTGGAGGCGCTGTATCTGATTTCGGCACTGGGGGCGCCTGCGGTGGACCCGCTGATAGATAGCTTGGTGGCCACTGCGGGCAAGGAGCGCCATCTAGGAACAGCGGAGGTCATCAAAGCGGATCAAAGCCCCGCCCACCTCAAACGCTTTTTCTCGGAGGGTCAGTTTCTGCCGGAGGATGCGGCCATTGCCCTCGCGGCGATAGGAGCGCCAGCAGTGAGGGCGTTGATACCCCTGCTAAAGCATGAGGATCCTTGGATTCGCCTAAATGCCGTGTATGCCCTAGGCGATATGGGTCCGATGGCGATAGGAGATGAGGTGCGGCACATCGCCGCGCTCTTGGAGGACCAAGAAGATTGCGTTGTACGGGGCGCATTGGATGCTCTGTGCGTTTTGGGACAGTTTGGCGACGAAACGGTGGGCCATCTGACGGGCTTCCTTAAAACACCGGCTTTGGCAGAAGAAGGCGAGGGCGGTGAAAAACAGGAGCGCGCCCATGCTCCACAATTCCGCTATCTCAGCACTCTGGCGTTGCTGTCCTGGACAAACAAAAGAGGCCTGTATACCCCGGAGCTTGAATCCAGGGTGGAAGACGCACTCCTCGCCGTGCTGAACGAACCCAATGGATATCCGCCGCTGATCGCTTGTTCAGCACTGGAGCGGATGGGTACGGTCAAGGGGCTGCGTAGCGCCATAGCCTACTTACGAGGCCGTTGTTGGGATTCCGCCCAGAATAGGCGAGATGCGCTATCCGGTGCGTGGACGCGGGCCCATCGGCGGTCGACCCTAGCTCGACTTACCGCCGCAGATGCCAGCGATGCATAGGGGGTGCGTTGGCACGCTCGGGCCTCCGCCCCTCTTCATTAAACGAGTCGGATCGTCGTTCTAGCGAACTCGAAAGTCTCTCCTGCTCGCGCTCGGTCACTGGCGCGCATGTAAATCGCCGTAAGGCGATCACGAGCATCTTCAGCCCCCTGTATGAAGCTGAGGTAGCCTTCATCGAGCTGAAGCAGGCCATCGTCATCCAGGTCTCGACCAATAAACTCAGCAAATCGATTGGCCACCTTCTGCGGATTAGCCGAGGTGATCTCTGCGCCGACGATCCCCGATACGACGTCGGTACGCTGGTGCCAAGGCCAGGCCTGTCCTCCCCATGCCCAGGAATCCCACTCCTCCATCCAGTCGAAGGAGGTCAGGACGCCGCCGGTATCTCCCGGGTGCAGGTGGATGGCCGCCCCCGTGGTCCCGTGATAGCTGCGCTTAGGCATATCCATCACCACACGCACGCCGGCTGCTTCTGCTCGGTTTCGCGCTGCGTCGATGTCGTCAACCTGGAGCAGCAGCATGTAGCCGCCAGCGCCGCCCTGCTTATCTAGAAATTTTTGGGTGGGGGCGCTTGGGCGTTCAGGCTGCAGGATTTCAAGAAAAGTATGACCCACGGCGATAACCGAATTAAACATCCATATTGGCGCGCCAGGCTTGTCGCGGTGAACCGACGCGACCTCCAAGTCTCGGGCGATCGTTGATTCAACCGGCCAGATATCCTCGGTGCAGATGGCAATTTGACGAATGCGAATTTTCTTAGCGGCCTCAGGCAGGTCGCGCATGTTCAGTCCCCTCTTTTTTGGCCACATCCTGCCTGTTGTTGCTAGAAGGGTCAAAGGGAAGTCGGTGGGTAGTGTTACCGTGGGTAGGGATAAAGCATCGTCCGAGATGCGCCTGAGATAATGAGTTGCTGCCCTCGCTAACTGGACAGTCAGGGACCTTGGAGTCTTAACAAAACTAAAAGGTTGGGATTTCAAAAAGTCCATAGAGTTTGCCGCTAGATGGCTAATTGCACGAAGGGTGCGGCGGTATTTCACCGGTTCGCTCCCAACAAATCGTTGCCTTTCACAAGGCCACATCCCACAACAAAAGGTGGTCTTTGAAGATCCTAGCGATACTGTTCAGCGGCTTGCTCATCTTTGCCTGCGGTGGCGGTGGCGGTGGCAATTCCTCGGACGGCCCTACCCAAATTCCCAACAGAGAGCCGATTCTAGAACTTCTCGGCGTGGTCACGGTGCTTGAGGGAACGCCCACCGTGGCGTCACTCTCGGCAACCGACGCAGATGGCGATACGCTACGATTCTCTATTTCCAGTGGGGACGACCGGAACTCCTTCTCGATTAGCACAAGCGGTCAGCTTGACTTCATCCAGGCTCCTGATTTCGAGACCCCGGGGGATAATGACTCCGACAATGACTATTCGCTGGTTATTCAGGTATCTGATGGGACGGCTACAGATACCCAGGCCCTAGTTGTAAGGGTTAGAAATGCCTTGGAAGGCCGTGTAGTTGATGCGCCGGTCATCGGAGCGACAGTTTTCGTGGATGTCGATGGTGATGGCGTGCAAAGTGCTACCGAAACCAGCGTCTTCACCTCGGATAACGGTATTTTTTCCTGGACTTGCCTGAGGCAGCGGACGGTGCTGCCCTAGTGGCCTACGGCGGCGTTGATAGCGCCAGCGGAGCCGATCTGACGAAACTGTCGATGACTGCAGATTTGCAGGACGATCTGAATCTTCCTGCCAACGTTAATCCAGTGACCACAGTCCTGCACGCGGCGGTAACGCCTGAGGCCAAAGTTGCAGTGCTTACAGCACTCGGTATTTCGGATGATCCAGATACGGTTTTGGCAGTGGAACCCTGGGCCTCGGCTGAGTCTGGAGATGAGGCTGCCGTGATGCTACAGCGCAATAATCAGCAGCTCGCAACCTTATTCATCACGACAACGACCATAGTGGGGGCTAGTAGGGCCGATCTGGTGAGAAGCGTTGCACGGGCGACGGCGGCAAGCCTTATACAAGAGGTCATGCAAGGCAGGGACATTGACCTGACCTCTCCGCAGAACGTTAAGACAGTGATCCTAGGGGCCTTAGCGACGGCGGAGTCGGATGTGGAGGTGGACGACGCCATCGTTGGGGCAGTCGCAGACTCTGTGGCGAATGTGAATACGGTTATTGGAGACTTGTCCCTGGACCCCACATCAGAGACGGCTGCTCAGGTCACGGGGGCTGCTCAGCACTCACTGCAGGATTCGGTTGAGGTGGTCATCGCTGGTGATATTTCTGTCGATGACTTTCGCGAGATCACAGAAACCGGTCAGTTGTTGGCTGATGTTCAAGTAGCTGACGATGTGCCAGATACTGATGGGGATGGGACGGTCAACACTTTAGATGTTGACGACGACGATGATGGCGTTAGGGATGTGGCCGATGCTTTTCCGCTAGATGCTTCTGAATCCCTTGATACCGACGG
>DKNY01000023.1:0-33661 GCA_002470275.1 Gammaproteobacteria bacterium UBA7376
GGTTCGGCTGATGCGGTGATTGAAGAAGTGGTAGTAACCGGATCCTTTATCAAGGGCACTCCCATCGATTCCGCATCGCCAGTCACTGTGATTGATCGGGAGGGTTTGCTTCGTCAGGGTTCGCCCAGCGTGGTGGAAATGGTGCGACGGATTACCGCCAGCTCTGGCGTAGATGGCGAGACCAATCAATTTCAATCCAATCAATCCGAGGGCGTGGCCAGTGTAAATATTCGAGGTCTGGGTGCCCATCGAACCCTGGTGTTGATGAATGGTCGGCGGCAAACGCCCGTCCCAGCACGCTTGCCCGGCGGGCGATTTGTAGACATTAATGCCATTCCACGCGCCGCCCTGGGCCGGGTTGAGGTGCTGAAGGAGGGTGCGGCGGCAACCTATGGCTCAGATGCCATTGGCGGCGTGGTGAACTTCCTTACGCGGGATGACTTTCAGGGTTTTGAGGTGTCTCTTGGGCATCAGAATATTGCCGACAGTGATGGCAACAATGAGTTTGGCGCCATCTTTGGCACCCAGCTAGGGCGCTTTGATTGGGTCACCTCGGTGGGCTTCGAGCGGCGCAACGAACTCAGCCTACGTGATCGTGATTTTTCTCAGGTGCCCTTTGACACCAATCCACAGGGCGGATTCTCAACCATTGGTAATCCCGGCGTACTCTTTAGGCCCGCTGCAGTTCCGTCGGCGATCGCCGCTGGAAATATATTCTTCGCGCTTAGTCCCACCTCTGGCGGTACGCCTGACCCAAACTGTGCTGCCCTAGGTGGGGTTCGCAATAGCCTGTTCTGCTTTTTTCGATATACGGACTTTGATAACTTGATAGAACAAGAAGACCGCTATCAACTTTTCTCTGAGCTCAATGGCGAGGTAGCGGACGATGTGAGGCTGCACTTGGAGTTCTGGTACGCCAAGGCCAACGTGCCTGAGTATAAGACCTCACCCTCCTATCCACCTCAAGCTCTGTTCGGCGATATTCAGTATCTGCCTGCCGATCATCCAGGATTGGTGGCCATGGCTGCCCAGTATCCCGACTATGAGCAATACATTGCCGAGCAGATGGATGCTGACGGCAATGTGGTTCCGGGCACCGGTGAGGGTGCGACTTTTTATGGGCGCATCGCTGGGGTGACGGGTTTCCTCAACTCAGGCTCGGGGCGCGTGGCCAAGCGCGAATATGACAGCTACCGCCTGGTAGCCGCCCTTGATGGTGAGCTGGATAATGGGGTGGGCTGGGACATGGGTTTAACCTACGCCAGAAGCCTGGGCGAACTGGAGCAGGTGGATGCACGTATCGGGCGCACGAAGCTGGCCTTTCGTGGCTTTGGCGGCGAGGGCTGCGGGGCAACGCTGGATACCAGCGGTGACTTGGTCACCAACGGTGCGGTGGCGGGTCAGGGGGGATGTGAATATTACAACCCGCTCTCTAATGCTATTCAGACCTCCTATGCTGAGGCGACCTACGGTTATCAGAACCCGGACTACGATCCCGCCGTAGCAAATTCTCAAGCGTTACTGCAGTGGCTGGACGACAAATCCACTGAAAATGCGGAATCCGCACTGTTGGTGTTGGATGCGGTGTTCCAAGGGGAACTGTTTGAGGGTGAGGGTGCATGGGCCTCGGGGTATCAGTATCGCAAGATTTGGCTGGAGTCCGAGCTGGACGATCTGACCAACGTTGACCGTAACCCCTGTGCCTTTGAGGGCCAGCGGGAGTGTGACGCGCGCACCGGGCTGAGGAGTTTCCTCGCCTCGGGTCGTGAAGTGGATGCCAGCCAGGCGGTGCATTCGATCTTTTTCGAAGCGGCTCTGGATGTGAACGAAAACCTCGACCTACAGTTGGCCGCCCGTTACGAGGACTATGGGGATGCAAACACCTTCGATCCCAAGGTGGGCGGTCGCTATCGAATTAGCGACGCGCTGACTGTCCGGGCCTCGGTACAAACCACCTTCCGTGCACCCAATCTGGACGAGACCAACGAGAGCCGGGTGACGTCATTGTCTTTCGTGGGGCCGACGGCAGCATTTAAGGCCATCGACAATATCGGTAATGCAGACTTGGAGCCGGAAAGCGCCTTCACCTATAACGTTGGCTTTATTCTCAACCCCGTCGAGAATATGACCCTCACCCTGGATTACTGGAATTATGACTTTGACAATCCCATAGATACCGAGAGCTACAATGCTCTAGTGGCCGCCTATGGGGGAACGCCAGAGCAAAAAGCAGCGGTGCAGGCCCAAATTTTCTGCACCGGCACCGGCAATGATGGTTCATGCGGCACCTCGGGGATCGAGCGTATCGAAGTTCAGGTCGTGAACGGTCCCTCGCTGTCCACGGCGGGTATTGATATCTTTGCCGAATATGATCTCCCGCTAGCTAATGGAGCAGCCAGCTTTGGTCTGGATCTAAGCCATACCCTGCACTATAAGCAGGATGCCTACTATCGAGACGGGATTGAGATCGAGCCGAGCTATGACGCTGCCGGTTTCCTCAATGTGAACCGCACCGCTCGCTCCTTGCCAGATCTCAAAGCCCGACTGTTTGGCGAATATAGCCTGGGCGCCCACAACCTGCTGGCCTACATTAACTACGTCACATCATATGAAGATGAGCGGCCTGATATCGATGCCGAGGTTGATGCTCAGACGACGCTAGACTTGCACTACCAGTATAGTTTTATGGAGGACAATGCGCTGTTCACTCTATCGGCCGTCAACGTGACCGATGAGGATCCGCCGTTAGTCCGCGTGGACTTAAACTATGATGCCTACACGCATAATGGCTTTGGACGGATGATCAAGCTGGGGTTGCAGTACCGGATGTAATGACCGGCAGCGCTCTCAGGTCGAACCAGCTAAACTAGGCTTCTCAAAGCCGGAGTTTGCTATGTCATCGACCCTGCCGATTACGCCATCCGTGGCGGTTACCGAGCAACAGCGTCACGCCTATCTAGACTTCGCCCGTGACGCTGTTAAGTCTGCGGCCCCAGTAATTCTGAGCTACTTCCGCTCACCCCTGCAGGTGGAAAACAAGGCCGGTGAATCGGGCTTTGACCCAGTGACGCTGGCGGATCGAGAAGCAGAACAGTCGATAAGAGAGGCCATCAACGGCCGCTTTCCGGAGCACGGTATTTTTGGTGAGGAGTTTGGCTATCAAGAAGGCAATGGCCTGACTTGGGTGATTGATCCTATCGACGGCACGCGTGCGTTTATGATGGGCCAGTTGCACTGGGGATCTCTGCTGGCGCTCTATGATGGCGAAAAGCCAATTGTTGGCGTGATGTATCAGCCCTTCACCGATGAACTGTTCTCGGGTGACGGATCGGCCGCTTGGTATGAACAGGGTAGCGTTCAGCGCCCCTTGGCGACCAGTAACTGTCAATGCCTGGACCGGGCGAGCCTGGCCTGCACGGGTACGGCATGGTTCAGCGAGCAGCAAAGAAGCAAGTTTAAGGCCCTGTCGGCAGCGACGCGTCTGACCAAATTTGGCGGCGACTGCTATCTCTTTGGTCTGGTGGCCATGGGGCACACTGATCTTGGTGTTGAAGCCGGTCTCAATCCCTATGACATTCAGGCTCTCATACCTATCATTGAGGGAGCCGGTGGTTGCGTATCTACCTGGGAGGGCGGCAATCCAGCCCTAGGCGGACAGGTGGTGGCGGCGGCGACGCCTGACCTGCACGACCAGGCAATGGCAGCGTTAAATAGCGGTTAGCTAGCGGCCTCCTCGGCCAGCTTGCGAAGGGTGGCGACCAGGAGCTGCTGTTCGGCAGCCTTTACCCTCTGCTCAAGCGCCTCCGCTGTATCGTCCTTCTGGACCGGAACCTGAATCTGCGCGAGCACTGGTCCGGTATCGTATTCAGGCTCTACATAGTGGAGGGTTGCACCACTTTGGAATTCGCCTGCTGCGAGCACGGCCTCGTGCACGCGCCGCCCAAAGTAGCCTCGACCCCCATATTTAGGCAGAAGCGAAGGGTGGGTATTGATAATTCGGCCCTCGAAAATCTGCTGAGTGACCGGCCCTAGCCGCTTCATGTAGCCCAGCAGTAGGATCAGGTCGGCGTCGGCACCGCTGGCTGCTTCACAAATAGCCTGATCTGCCGTGGCCTCTTCGCCATGGGTTTTTGAGCTGATATGGAGAATTGGGATATTGGCCTTGGCGGCCCGCTTCAGGGCTCCGGCCTGGCTGTTATTGCTGATTACCATCACCACGCGAGCGGGGAAGTTGGGATCGGCACAGGCATCAATGAGCGCCTGAAGGGTGGTGCCCTCATGTGAAGCCAGTACTGCCACACGCATTGTGTTAGATATCCTTGGGATTTTCGTCCTAGCCGAAGGCGCTAGCCATAGGCCTGAGCTGGGAGCCAGGTCACGAGCGGCTGCCAGTTAAAGATGATTAGCATGCCCAGGAGCTGAAGGAAAATAAAGGGGATCACTCCGCGATAGATGGTGGTGACCTGAATGCCTTCTGGCGCAACCCCCTTTAGGTAGAAAATCGCAAAGCCCACTGGCGGGGTTAAAAAGCTGGTCTGCAGGCAAACGGCAAACAAAATGGTAAACCAAACTGGGTCAAAGCCCAGGCCCGCCACCACTGGCGATACCAGAGGTAGAACGATCAACGTCAGTTCGATCCAGTCCAGGAAGAAACCCAATAAAAAGGTGGCGAACAGGATGGCGATGATGATCCCCGTAGGCTCAAAGGGTAATCCCAGCAGCACGCGTTCGATAAGCTCGTCACCGCCCAGGCCCCTGAGCACCAAGGAAAAAGCAGTAGCGCCCAGCAGCACTGCAAAAATATACCCCGTTGTGCGCGTGGTCTCCTGAACCACCTCAGCCAGGACCGGGCGACTGATCTGGCCCTTGATCACCGCTAATAACAGCGCGCCCGCTGCACCGACGCCTGCGGCTTCGGTGGGCGTCGCTAGCCCCATAAAAATACTGCCCAACACCGCAAAGATTAAAAAGGCTGGGGGCACGATGGCCAATACCAGCTCCAACAAGGCAGACCAATCAAAGGGGGTCGTGGGTGCTGCGGGCGCCCGTTGGGGGAACAGCCAGCCGGTGGCGACGATATAGGTGATATACAGGCCGCCCAGGAGCATGCCCGGGAAGACGGCGCCGAGAAACAGGTCGCCAACGCTCATAGCCATGCGATCGGCCATAAGCACCAGCATGATACTCGGGGGGATCAAGATGCCCAGCGTGCCGACGGCACATACGGTCCCGGTGGCCAACGATTTGTCGTAGCCTTGCTGCAGCATCACCGGCAGGCCAAGCAGGGCCAGCAGCACGACGGATGCACCGATAATGCCTGTAGTCGCGGCCAGCAGCAGACCGATGAGGGTAACGGTGATCGCCAGTCCGCCTCGCAAGCTGCCGAACAATCGCGAAAAACTGGTCATAAGCTGATTGGCTATTCCGGAACGATCCAGCAGCAGGCCCATCATGATAAACATGGGCAGAGCCACCATGACCCAGTTTTCCATGACGTTCCAGATACGCTCTACGGTCAGCGAGGTATAGTTCCAGTCGAGGCCGATGTTGAGCGCAAAATCCGCCTCGAGGATGACTGCGAGCGCACTAAAGATAATGGCTAGACCGCCTAGCAACCAGGCGACCGGAAACCCACTGAATACTAGCCCGATGAAGCTCAAGAACATCAGGACAGCTAAGACCTCATTCGCTGCCATGCTTGGCCTCCTCGAGAAATAAGAAATGCCAAAGGCGATGCACCCTGGCGATAACCGTGGCCAGGAGGAGGCCAAAACCAAGTGGCAGCATGGCCTTGATCAGCCAGCGATAGGCCAGCCCGCCCGGCGATGCAGAAATCTCCCCGAGTTCCCAGGCAGCCACCGTAAAGGGGATGCCGTAAAGGATGATCAACGCGATGAACGGCAGCAAAAAAAGAGAGATGCCGTAAAGCTCAATCCAGGCTCTCAATTCCGGCCCGAACTGCTCGTGCAGAATGTCCACTCTGATATGGGCATCTGCCTGATAGGCGTAGCTTAGGCCAAGCAGGAAGCCGATGGAGTAGAGGTGCCACTGGATTTCTTCCAGCTCGATTCGGCCTTCATTCAGCGCGTACCTGAGCAAAACGTTGAAAACGATAACGCAGAGCAACGCCAGCCAGATATAGGATAACCCATCGCCGACGAGGCGAATGACCGAATCGACACGCCGTGAGAATGCAGTTTGCGGCAGATAGTCCTTAGACATTAGAAGTCCCGAGGCAGGTAGGCACGTGACTTCCACTGGGCGTATTCGGCTCTAAACGCCCTTTGAGAGGCTAAAATCAGGGCAAAATCGGCGTCACGCGCGGCCTCCTCTTCCAGGACTTCCTCACTCACCCGCTGCAGCTCTCTGAGCAGAGGTTCCGGCAAAATCCCTGCGGTCACGCCAATGTCCTCAAAGCCAGCAATGACGGCGCCCTGGGTGGCCTCGGCTTGAGCAAGGTTTCGGGTCACGGCGGCAGTGCAGCCCATTTCTATCAGGGCCTGATCTTGGGCGCGAAGCTCACCCCATTTGTCCAGATTGACTACCAGGTGATTTGCCGTGAAGGGTTGGTGCCAGCCTGGGAAGTAATTAAATTTAGCGATCCGATTGAACCCCAAAGATTGATCGACGATGGGCAGCGCGTACTCGCTGGCGTCGATAGCACCCTTTTCTAGAGCCTGGAATATTTCACCGCCAGGGATCATGGTGACGCTTGCGCCCAGGCGCTCCATAACTCGGCCCCCCAGCCCGGCAAACCGGATTTTGAGGCCTTGAACATCCTCCAGGCTGTCGATTTTATTGCGGAACCACCCGGCGGTCTCTGGGCCCGTCATGCCGCAATAAATCGGGTGGATGTTGTATTTCTTGTACAGCGCCTCAGTGAGTTCGCGACCATCTCCATGAAACCACCAGGCGCTGTACTCCCAGGGCTCCATGCCGAAAGGCACTGCGGCAATCAGTGGTGAAGCCGGAATTTTCCCTTGGTCGTAGCCGAGCCAGGTATAGCCAACGGCTAGCTTGCCGTCCCTCACGGCGTCGGTGATGGAAAAGGGGGGAACAATTTCGTTCGGCTCTGAGACGTTGAGGCGAACCGCACCGTTGCTGGCGGCGGCCATGGCCTCCGTGAAATAGACGGGGTTGTCCCCGACTACGGGCAAATTGGTCTGAGCCGTGATCGGCATGTACCAATCGACCCTGACGCTCTCTTCCCCCCCGGGGTTGGCACTCGCTGTCGCCAGGTTCGCAGCCTTAGAGACAGGCCGAACGGCAAGCGAGCCGATCATGCCGACGACGAAGGCCATCACCACGGCGATGAGCGCGGCGCGATTGGTAATCTGCTTGTTACTCATATTCCCCTCAATCAGTAACGGGCCTGAGCACGACCGCCCCGGCAAGCACCGATTGTGTGAACCCGTCGCCCAGGATGCAAGGATGGTTTTGCTTTGGGCGGCGGGATGGCGATATGCTCCAGGACATACGCTCGGGGTTCTGGCGCTAAACTCAAATTTCCAGTGAGGAATGTATTGGTTGTGAGTTATTCCATATTTTTGAATTGTGGCACCTGATAACTTTCCGCGCCTACTCGCGAGCCCCGCCATCAGTGCGGGTGCTGGGATCAAAAGAACAAGATTAACGAATCTGCTCTTGGTTTATTGGGTTGTCTTGGATAGGAAACAGTTGCTTCGGGAGGCGATATGCAGATAGGTGTGCCGAAAGAAACAGGGCCAGGAGAGGTGCGAACCGCGCTGGTGCCCGCGAACGCGAGCAAGCTCATCAAGCAAGGATTTGCAATCAGCATGCAGGCGGGTGCGGGACAAAGTGCCGGCTTTGCGGATGCGGAGTACGAAGCTGCCGGCGTGGCGATTGAGAACGACCGCTCGGCGCTTCTCGCCAGGGCCGATATTGTTCTTGCGGTCCGAAAGCCCGAGGCGGGCGACGTGGCGGCGCTCAAGGCCGGAGCTCTTTTCGTCAGCTTCTTGGATCCCTTCAATGAGCAATCCTTGGTTCAGCAGCTGGCCGCCCAGGGTGCGACGTCAATTTCTATGGAGATGGTGCCGCGCAGCACCCGAGCGCAAAAAATGGATGCCCTGTCCTCACAGGCCAACCTGGCCGGGTATGTGACCGTGATTCAGGCGGCCTCCCACTCGCCCAAGATCATGCCCATGATGATGACGCCCTCTGGCACCATCGCGCCAGCACGGGTATTTGTTATCGGCGCAGGCGTTGCAGGCCTGCAGGCCATCGCTACGGCCAAAAGGTTGGGCGCGCGCGTAGAGGCATTTGATACGCGACCCGTGGTCGCGGAGCAGGTTCAGTCATTGGGCGCGAAGTTTGTTGAAATCGATCTGGGGGATACGGGTCAAACAGATCAAGGCTATGCCAAGGCGCTCACTGCCGAGCAAATGGAAATGCAGCGCCAGGGCCAAAAGCAAATCATTAGCCAGTCGGATATTGTGATCACAACAGCGCAGCTCTTCGGGCGGCCAGCACCACAGATCGTCAGCAAGGACATGGTTGAGTCCATGAAGCCTGGTAGCGTCATCGTTGATATGGCGGTGGAGAGTGGCGGTAATGTGGAAGGCTCAGTGCTTGATCAGGTGGTCGAGATTAACGGCGTGAAGATCGTCGGCCAGGGTAACCTGCCGGGGGAGGTTGCCCGCAACGCCAGTGAGATGTACTCCAACAACCTGGTGAATCTACTGCTCGAATTCTGGGATGCCGAAGCGACGAAGCTGGATTTGGACCCTGAGGACGAAATTATTCAGGCTTGCGTGATCACCCGTGATGGCGCAGTCGTAAACGAAACCATCAAAAATATTTACGGGGGGAGCTAAGCCATGGAAGGTGTATTTCTTGCGATGGTGCTCATGCTTTCGATTTTCTTGGGCTTTGAACTCATTTCAAAAGTGCCGGCGACCCTGCATACGCCGCTTATGTCTGGCGCCAATGCGATTTCGGGGATCACTATTGTCGGGGCGTTGATTTCCGCTGGTGGCGAGGGCTCGGCTGTTTCAACCTGGCTAGGTGCGGCGGCGGTGGCCTTTGCGATGATTAACGTCGTGGGTGGCTACATGGTCACGAACCGCATGTTGAGTATGTTCAAGAAAAAAGATGAGGGTCAGTCAGGAGGAAGCGCATGAGTCCTGTAGTCATAAACCTATGGTACGTGGGTGCCGCCGCGCTCTTTATCTTTGGCCTCAAGCAGCTTGGCTCACCCGCCACCGCCGTCCGAGGCAACCTGCTGTCGTCTATCGCCATGCTGATTGCCATCGTGGTGACCCTCTTAAACCGAGAAATTTTAAATTTCCAGTGGATAGCGGGTGCCGCGGTGATAGGGGCCATCGTCGGGGCCATAACGGCTCAGCGTGTAGCCATGACCAGCATGCCGGAAATGGTCGCTCTGTTTAACGGTTCGGGCGGCATCGCCAGTCTTCTGGTTGGCTGGGCTGCCCTGTATAACGCCGGGAATACGACCTTCACGGACATCACTATTTTGCTGTCTATCATCATTGGGGGCATGACCTTTAGCGGAAGCATCCTGGCTTGGGGCAAGCTTAGCGAAGTAATGAATTCTGCTGCTGTGGTCTTTGGTGCCCAACGCTTCGTCAACGGGGCGATCGTCATTGCGCTGATCGCCTGCGCCGTTCTGTTCTGCATGGAGCCCTCGGTAGACTCTCCGTACCTGTACGCGATTCTGGGGCTCGCGCTGCTCATTGGCGTGATGGCCGTTTTGCCTATTGGGGGCGCCGATATGCCGGTTGTCATCTCGTTGCTCAACAGTTACTCAGGCCTTGCAGCTTGTGCAGCGGGCTTTGCGATCAACAATAATATTTTGATCGTTGCGGGCTCCATGGTGGGTGCCGCGGGCATTATTTTGACGAATATCATGTGTCGAGCGATGAATCGCTCCCTAGCCAACGTGCTGTTTTCGGGCTTCGGCGCGGCCAAGCAGGCCACTAAGGTCGAGGGCGAGGTTAAGCCAATCAATACGGAAGACGCCTATCTTATTCTGGAGGCTGCTCAGTCAGTTTCCTTTGTTCCTGGATACGGCATGGCCGTTGCTCAGGCTCAGCACGTGGTGCGCGAGTTGGGCGAGCTGCTCGAGAAAAATGGCGCCGAAGTCACCTACGCTATTCATCCGGTCGCGGGCAGAATGCCAGGGCATATGAATGTCCTGCTGGCCGAGGCAAACGTACCCTATGACCAGCTCATCGAGATGGAGGACATCAATCCAAGGATGGACATGGTAGACGTTGCCGTTGTGATTGGCGCCAATGACGTTGTTAATCCCGCTGCGCGCAATGATGAAAACAGCCCGATCTATGGGATGCCCATTATCAACGTGGACCATGCCCGTACGGTCTTCGTCCTCAAGCGCTCCATGGCCTCAGGCTTCTCCGGGGTGGATAATCCGCTGTTCTTTGGCGAGAACACTCGTATGCTCTTCGGCGATGCAAAACAATCCATTGCGGCCGTTGTCGCAGAGTTTAAAGGCTAGTCCATCCGGCGTTATGGCTAGCCAGCGCTAGCTATGACGCCACTCCCCGGGCTTCAAGCCATCCAGAGTCCAAGACCCGACGCGATAGCGTATTAGGCGCAGAACGGGAAACCCCAGGGCAGCACACATGCGCCTTACCTGCCGGTTGCGGCCCTCGCTGATCGTTAGAATAAGCCAGCTTGTGGGGATGAACCGGCGCTCTCGAACCGGGGGGTCTCGATCCCAAAGGGGAATATGGCCTTCTCCGATCTGCCATGTGGCCGGCCGCGTGGGTCCATCCTTTAGCACCATGCCCTCTGAGAGCGGTGCAAGCTCCCGGTTGCCGGGCGTGCCCTCAACCTGGGCCCAGTACGTTTTTGTCATGCGTTGCTCAGGATGTGCGATTTTGTGCTGGGTAGGGCCGTCATCGGTCAGAACCACAAGACCCTCGCTGTCTCGGTCCAGGCGGCCTGCCGGATAAACGTCAGGGAGATCGATATAGTCAGCAAGACAACGCCGGCCGTCTGTATCTGAGAACTGGCACAGTACATCGTAAGGTTTGTTGAATAAGATGGTGGTGGGCATATAACCATCATAGGATAGAAAGCGGTCTTGGTCTCGAGGCCGTATCTGGGCAGTTGGATCGAGGGGGGCATATGGAGCTTTATGAGGTGATGCGGACAACGTTCGCCGCCCGGGATTTCACAGACGAGCCGGTAACTGACGGGGTGCTGTCTCGCATTCTGGATAATGCCCGCTTCGCGCCGAGCGGGGGAAACCGTCAGGGATGGCGGGTATTAGTTGTTCGCAGCGCAGAGCGTCGGGCGCAGTTGGCAGAGCTGATTGCTCCAACCATGCGTCACTACGTCGCTCAGGCGAGTGCAGGTGAGGCACCCTTCAATAGCGTTAATCCCACCAGACTGTCTCAGCAGGAGATGGATAGCGCCTCGGTGCCCCAACAAATGCTGGAAAATTTGGTGAATGCCCCCGTCTTGCTCCTGACCTTCGTGGATATGGCGGTGGTAGCCAGCTTTGACAGACATTTGCAGCGTCCGGGGGTGATCTCCGGAGCTTCGATTTATCCCTTTGTTTGGAATATTTTGCTCAGTGCGCGTCATGAGGGCCTCGGCGGTACGCTGACCACCTGGGCTGGGGCATCCGGGTTAGGCGTCAATTCGCTATTTGGCGTACCTGACCAAATGGCCTTTGCGGCCATGCTGCCCTTGGGTTATCCGGTGAAACAGCTGACTAAGCTGCGCCGTCGACCGGTGGCGGATTTCACCTTCAAGGAACACTGGAATGGGGAGCCCTTAGATGTCTGATTCAAAAGAGTTAGCGGACCAGCAGAGCGAGACGCACCAGGTACCCTCACCGGCTTACGCCAAGTACGTTTTGGTGGTGTTGATCATCGTCTATATTTTTAATTTCGTTGATCGGCAAATTCTCTCTATTCTGGCAGAAGAAATTAAGGCAGATCTGGGTATTGGTGATGCTGAGATTGGCTTTTTGTATGGCACGGCATTCGCCATTTTTTACGCAGTATTCGGTATTCCACTGGGCCGATTGGCGGATCTTTGGAATAGAAAGCAACTTATCGCGGTGGGGTTGTCATTTTGGAGCTTGATGACCGCCCTATCCGGCTTTGCTCAAAATTTCTTTCAGCTAGCCATCTGTCGTTTCGGCGTGGGCATCGGTGAGGCCAGCGCGACGCCGGCGGCGTTTTCCATGCTCTCGGACTATTTCAATCCTAAGGTGCGAGCAACGGTGCTCGCCATCTATTCCAGCGGGATTTATCTTGGAGCGGGGATTGGCCTCTTTCTTGGCGGATCCGTGGTGCAAGCTTGGCATGGCTGGTATCCGGACCCGGATTTAGCCCCCTTGGGGTTGCGGGCCTGGCAGGCGGCCTTTCTGACCGTGGGGATACCCGGGATTCTGATGGCCATCTGGGTGTGGACCCTTAGAGAGCCTATCCGAGGCATCAGTGAAGGTCTTGTGGCGAAGACGCACCCCAGACCCTTTGCGGAAACCGGCCGCTCCTTTATGAGTGTCCTGCCAGGGTTCTCTCTGGTAAATCTCTACGCCTCGGGAGGATGGAGAGCAGTGGTTTGGAACCTGCTGGCGGCCAGCTTAGTGAGCCTGGTGTTCTATGTGCTGTATTTGGTGATGCCCACCTTGGTGCAATGGATCGCCCTCGGGATAGGCGTATATATTGCGGTAACCTGGATTCACTTCCAGAAGCTCACGGATCCGGCGTGCTTTGGCATGATGTTTCGCTCCAGGGCCTTCGTCCTGGCGACCATTGGCTTTCCTGCTATTTCCTTTGTCACCTACGGCATTGGCTTCTGGTCGCCACCCTTCATGCAACGCTTTCATGGCGAATCTATTGCCGATGCAGGCCTCTACCTGGGGTTAGGGGCGGCTGTCGGTGGTTTTTTAGGCATCGTGCTGGGCGGTGTGATATCCGATCACTTTAAGGAGCGGTCCGTCAACGCGCGTCTCTTTGTGGGTCTTGCTATACCCGTTATGGCGGTGCCCTTGGCGCTTGCCTTTCTTTACACGGAGAGTGTGATGATGGCCTATATTTATAGCTTCTTATTCAGTGTCGTGTCGCCAGCCTGGATTGGATGCGCGGCCAGCACGGTCAATGATTTGGTGATGCCCCGGATGCGTGCAACGGCGTCTGCTTGGTACCTGCTAATGAACACCTTTTTGGGACTGGCCTTAGGCCCCTTCCTAATCGGCCAGTTCAGTGACCTGTACGTTGCGGCTGGTGTGGAGAGCGATGTTGCGTTGCAGGGTGCCATGGCCTGGGGGCTTGCAATCTTTGCGCTCAGCGTGATCACATTGTCCCTCGCCTGTCGCTATCTTCCGGCGGATGAGGCGAGTCGCCTGGACCGAGCAAGATCCTACGGCGAACCTATTTGAACCGATAAGAAAAACAAAAAAACGGTCAGGCTTATGCAGCAGCAGGGACAATATGAACTCGGGGGCGAAGTCGACAGCGTTTGGGCGGCGCTAAACGATCTGCAGGTTTTGGCGGCCTGTATCCCAGGTTGCGAATCTATTGAGCGGATTGACGAGGCGAATGTTCGCGTTGCGCTGCGTGCCAAGCTTGGCCCGGTCAACACTCTTCTTGAAGCCGTTCTTACGCTGGACGACCTAGACCCACCGAGGCACTACACCCTGCGCGGCAAGGTTAGGGGAAGCGCCGGCGTGGCGGACGGCGAGGCGAAAGTCCAACTCCATCCCATTGAGCTTGATGGGCAGGCGGGTACCCGACTGAGTTATGAGATGAGTGCCACGGTGGGTGGAAAACTTGCTCAGCTTGGCGGCCGTTTAATCGATGCTGCGGCGACGAGAATGGCGGATGACTTTTTTAAGCGACTGAGTCTGGCCATCAGTTCCCAGGGGGTTAGCGAAACCGCATCCTCTACAGAGAGGGCGGAGGACGGCCAGCTCCTTATTTGGGGTATTGCCTTCACGGTGCTCATTGCCGCCATGATTCTGGCCTTTTAGCTTGGTGATGCGAGAGCGTCCGTAGATGAAAATTAAACTGCAGGTGAACGGTAGACAGTACGTGCTAAAGGTGAAGGCAAACAGCCTGCTGGTCACCGTTCTTCGCGAAGATCTTGGGCTCACGGGAACGCGTGTTGGATGCGATACCTCTCAGTGTGGCGCCTGCACGGTGCACATGAATGGCCGAGCGATAAAGGCCTGTTCGCTCCTCGCGGTTCAGGCAGATGAGACCAATATCCTAACCATCGAAGGCATTGGAACGGAAACCTCACTGCATCCAATGCAAGAGGCATTTCGCGACTGCCACGGGCTGCAATGCGGGTTTTGCACGCCCGGGATGATCATGCAGGCCATTGATTTGGTCGAGCACTCAGAGCGCTTGGATTCCGCCGAGATTCGGCGCGGTATTGAAGGGAATCTTTGTCGCTGTACGGGCTACCACAACATCATTCGCGCCATTGCCCAGGCCGCAGGACCTAAGATGATAGAAAGTGTTGATGCGGCTGCCCGCGAGGAAGCATTGCAAGAGACCGCCTCTTTACGGGAAGACAGCCGTTAGCTATGTACTCTTTTGAATTCCATAGGCCCAAGAACATCAAGGCTGCACTCAGGCTGTTTCGTAAGGCAGATGATCCCATTTACGTGGGCGGAGGCATGACGCTGATTCCGTCCATGAAGCAACGACTCGCTGCGCCCACAGATCTAATTGACCTCTCCGCGGTGGGCGAACTGCGGGGGGTGGCGTGGGGCGAAAAAACCCTGACGCTGGGGGCGATGAACCGGCACAACGAGGTTGTAGAAGATGCCCAGATTCAAGATCGGCTACCCGTACTCGGTGAGCTGGCGGCCAGCATCGGAGATAACCAGGTCCGCAATCGCGGCACTCTAGGAGGCGCTATCGCAAACGCTGATCCTGCAGGGGATTATCCCGCTGCGGTGGTGGCGCTGGGCACCCGCGTCATTACCCACCAACGCAGCATTGCGGCGAGTGAGTTCTTCCTGGATTTATTTGAAACGGCACTGACCCCCGGCGAGGTCATCAAGGCCGTGGAGTTTGCTATTCCTGAGCGCGCCAGCTACGCCAAGTTTCGCCACCCTGCTTCCGGCTACGCGGTCGTTGGCGCCTTGGTCGCGGACTATGGTGATGAGGTCCGCGTCGGCATTACCGGTGCCGGACCCTGTGCCTTTCGGGCCAAATACATCGAGCAGCTGTTGTCTCAGCAGCTTGAGCCGTCGGCTATTGAGGCTGTTACGGTGCCGGACGCTGGCTTTATCAGTGATATCCATGCCTCGGCAGCCTATCGGGCGCACCTGGTGAAAATAATGGTTCAGCGTGCGGTGAGCCGGCTTTTGGAGGCGCCCTAATGCAGGCCCGGGCGGTCATTTGTCGTGCGTTGTCTGATGATATTGGGTCTGTAAAACTGGAAACCGTTCAGGTGCCGGATCCCGGGCCGGGCCAAATTCGCGTGCGGCTGAAGGCTTGTGCCGTGAATTTTCCGGACCTCCTGATGATACAGGGCAAGTATCAGCATAAGCCGGCGCTTCCTTTTTCGCCTGGGGGAGAGGCGGCTGGAGACATAGAGGCCTGCGGCAGCGGCGTTGACGGCTTCCGCGAGGGGGACGCAGTGGTGTTGGGTATCCGTCATGGTGGCTTCGCCGAATCCGTGGTGGTCAACGTGGAACAGGCCAGGCCAATGCCCAAGGGAATGAGCTATGCCAAGGCGGCCTCCTTTCAAACGGCGTACCTAACTGCCTATGTGGCGCTCCATCGGCGCGGTGCGCTGGAGTCGGGAGAGACCCTGCTGGTACATGGGGCCACTGGTGGCGTCGGCATGGCGGCCGTGGACCTGGGCAAGCTGTGGGGTGCCAAGGTGATCGCCACCGGGGGCCGAGACGATAAACTCGCCGTGGTGAGCGCCCGAGGTGCAGACCACGTGATCAACTACGCGTTACCCGATGGGAGGCTGGGAGGCTTCCGCGACCAGGTCAAGCAACTCACCGGCGGCAAGGGAGCGGATGTGATCTACGATCCCGTTGGTGGAGATGTCTTTGATGAGAGCATGCGCTGCGTTAACTGGGGCGGCCGCATTCTGACCATTGGCTTTACCAGCGGTCGTTGGCCCCAGGCGCCAGTAAACCTGATACTGATCAAGCAAATCTCAGTGATTGGGGTCCGAGCAGGGGAATACGGACGTCGGGATCCCGTCCGCGGAGAGGAAAATCAAAGACAACTTTACGCGCTGGCCGAGGCCGGGAAAATCGACCCTTGGATAAGTCACTGCATGCCGCTGGAACACGCCGTGGACGCGATGCGGCTATTGGAGGGCCGAGAAGTGGTGGGGAAGGCCGTGGTCACCATGAATGGTTACAGTCCTAGGCCTGGATAAGGCCCATTAACGCCTTGTCGATCCGGGGTTGGCTTTGGAGGGAGGATTGCGTAAATTGCCCGCTGGCAGCGATCCGCGGGGGGCATGTGGACGCTGACCATAGGGAGATCACCAGATCTAATGTCATTTAACGCAAGGACTTGATCCGCCCAATGAGGGCAGGCCGCGCAGACATGCGGCGAAGGACAGGTACCGGGGTGCGCAGTAATGGTAGATACCAGGCTCGTGGGGCGCGCCCGTAGTGGGAGGCTGCCATGAAGATACAAGACTTTCATATCCGCAAAAGCGCCAAGGAGAAAATCTCCATGGTGACCTGTTACGACTACTGGTCGGCGCAGATCATCAATGCAACGGACGTTGATACGCTGTTGGTTGGCGACAGCTTGGCCATGGTCATGCATGGTTATCCGAGTACCGTGCATGCAACGGTGTCCATGATGGCCACTCACATTGCGGCGGTTAGGCGCGGAGCGCCAGACAAGTTCATCGTGGGCGACATGCCCTTCCTCGCTGCTCGTAAATCCCAGAACGAAGTGTTGGATAGCGTGGCAGAGCTGATGCAGGCCGGCGCTAACGCGGTGAAGATTGAGGGCGCAGCCGGCCAGCTCAATACCATGGAATATATTGTGGAATCTGGGGTTCCGGTCATGGGACACCTGGGTCTGACGCCCCAATCCGTAGAGAGTCTGGGCGGTCATCGGGTTCAGGGCCGGCTTCAGGATGATGCCGAGCGTATTTATAAAGATGCCCAGGCGCTGCAGAGCGTGGGGTGCTTCGCCCTGGTGCTGGAATGTATACCCCAAGGCCTGGGTCGTCAGATAAGCGCTTCGCTGGATATTCCAACCATCGGCATCGGCGCCGGTAGCTACACCGACGGCCAGGTGTTGGTGTTGCAAGACTTACTCGGCATGCAGGCGAACTTCAAGCCGCGTTTTCTTCGTCACTTTATGGACGGCCAGGGCCAAGTGTCTCGTGCGATCAATGGTTACCATGCCGAGGTCACCTCTGGGCGCTTTCCAAACTGTGAAGAAGTCTATAAATGAATGCCCAGGTCATCCAAGGCCTTCAGCGCTGGCGGACGATCAGATCAACACTCAGCGGCAGCATAGGCTTTGTGCCAACCATGGGTGCGCTGCATGAGGGCCATTTGGCCCTGCTGAAAAGAAGCGTTAGTGAGAACGATGCGACGGTGCTTTCCATTTTTGTCAACGCGACTCAGTTCAATGACAGGGCCGACCTAGATCGCTATCCCCGCAGCCTGGAGCAAGACATCGCCCATGCTCAGAGGTGCGGCGTGGATTTTATTTTGCTGCCGGACCATGCTGAGCTGTACCCAGATGATTATCGGTACCGAGTGGCCGAGGGCGAATTATCCCTGGCGCTTTGTGGTGCGGACCGCCCCGGTCACTTCGATGGTGTTTTGACCGTGGTCATGAAGTTGATCAATCTCGTGCGTCCGAGCACCGCCTACTTTGGGCTAAAAGATTATCAGCAGTACCGGTTGATAAAGGGTATGTGCGAGAGCTTTTTTATGGAGACGGCCATTGTGGGCTGCGAGACCGTGAGAGAGCAGGATGGCCTCGCCATGTCCTCAAGAAATCGAAGATTAGACGCAGATGCACGAGCGAAAGCCGGTCGCTTATCTGGCCTGCTTCGGGAGGCGCGCACAGATGAAGCCGCGAAGGCGGCCCTGACCGCAGCGGATATGCAGGTGGGATACGTGCAAACGCTGGAAGGCCGACGCTGTGCGGCGGTGACCCTGGAAAGCTGCGACGGCGCGGTGCGTCTTATCGACAACGTGATCGTCGACTCAGTGGATACATCTGAAATGCCAGGCGGGGAGAGCCGATGATTCTTTTGCTAGATGTGGGCAATACCCAGATTTTTTGCGGTGTTTTTGACCAAGCGCAACTGGTGACCCAGTTTCGATACGCGTCCACGGCCCGGGAGTCTTCTGACGAAATCGGTGTTTTTGTACGCGGGGCTCTGCGCGAAAATGGCGTTGCGCCTGAGGGCATTGATTTGATCGGCATCTCCTCGGTGGTGCCGGAGCTTAATTATTCTTTACGTGCCTGCTGTCAGAAATATTTTAATCTGGAACCGATGGTGATGCGGCCGGGGCTCAAAACAGGCCTGAAGATCGCCTACAAGGACCCGAAGGAAGTGGGCAGTGATCGCATCGCTGACGCCATGGGGGCAGTGAAGCTTTTCCCGGACCGCAATTTAATTGTGGTCGACTTCGGAACTGCAACCACGGTCTGCGCAATCACAAAGGAGCGAGCCTTCCTCGGTGGGAACATCATGCCGGGTGTGCGTCTGGCTATGGAAACGCTGGAAGCGAAGACAGCCAAGCTACCCTCCGTGGAAATTAAACCGTCGAGGACAGCGATCGGTAAAACCACCATCGAGAGCATTCAGAGTGGGCTGTATTGGAGCAACGTAGGCATGGTTCGGGAGTTGGTTACGCGGATTACTGATGAGGCTTTTCAGGACGAAGCGCCCTTGGTCATCGCCACCGGGGGATTTTCCAGCCTCTTTCACCGTGAGAATCTCTTTGATCATGTGGTATCAGACCTGATATTTACCGGGCTGATTGAGGCGCTACGGTTGAACGGCTACCTGGATTGAGCCTCTGGAGCGTTACTTGGATACACCATGCCAACGATAAATAGCCCAATGTCTTACCCAATTGGTCTATTAGGCAGAAGACGGGTTCTGTCGGGGCTGTTACTGCTCGTGAGCCTTCTGGTCACGGCGGCACCGGTTAACGTGGCCGCCTTACCGTTGGCGGTGCCCGCCGAGGACAGCACCACCCAGCCTCTGCCCAGCCTTGCCGGGATGTTAGCGCGAGTGAACCCAGCCGTGGTCAATATCGCGACGCGATCTACGGTGCAGGAGCGAAATCGCCTGCTGGAGGACCCTTTTTTCAGGCGCTTTTTTAATATTCCCGAGGGACGACGGCGCTATCGCCGCACTCAGAGTGCCGGCTCCGGGGTGGTCATCGATGCCGAGCTTGGCTATATCGTTACCAACAACCACGTAGTTCAAGGTGCCGACGAAATCAGCGTAGGCCTTGCGGATGGTCGAAACCTCAAGGCTGAGCTGTTGGGGTTGGACCCCCAGGTGGATTTGGCGCTGCTTAGGGTGGAAGCTGATGAACTGGTGGCCATCACCTATGCCGACAGCGGGGCACTTCGGGTGGGTGATTTCGTGGTAGCCATCGGCAACCCCTTTGGACTCAATCAGACCGTGACCAGCGGCATTGTGAGCGCTCTGGGGAGAAGCGGATTGGGCATCGAGGGGTTCGAGGACTTCATTCAAACTGACGCGCCGATCAATCCAGGCAACTCCGGCGGGGCGCTGGTGGATTTGAGCGGCAAACTGGTAGGGATCAATACCGCTATCTTTGCGCCCAGTGGCGGCAATATCGGCATTGGTTTCGCCATCCCATCGAATATGGTGCGCGCGGTTGCCGAGCAGCTCATCGCCAAGGGCGAGGTCAATCGAGGCTTTGTGGGTGCCGTAGTGCAGCCTCTCAATCGGGAGCTGGCCGAGGCTTTCGGGGTGTTGACGGATATTGGAGCACCTCGGGGCGTTGTGGTGGTGGATGTAGAGGCTGGAAGCTCAGCGGAAAAAGCGGGGCTGCTGCCTGGAGATGTCATCACGAGTATGGGTCAAAAGAGTATCTCCACCGTTGCAGATTTCTCCAGCCAAGCGGCGATCATGTTTATCGGGGACGAGTTCGACGTAAGCTACATTCGCCGGGGGGAGCGGCGCACGACGGTGCTCCGCATTGAGGCGGATGCCCAGGAGGCCCTGGCGGGCCAGCGGCTATCGCCCTGGCTTCGTGGGGTTCAGCTACAGAATCTAAGGAACCCCGACGACGCCAGCGGAGGGGCTGGCGTGGTGGCCACGGAGGTCAGCAGTGGCAGTCTTGCTTACAGAGCCGGCCTGCGGCCTGGCGATGTCATCGTGGCTGCCGACCGTCGCTCGGTGGCAAATATTGCGGCTCTTCGCGACGTGCTGCGCCAGTCCCAGCGCCAGCTCCTGTTGCGAATTTTTCGCAATGGCCGTTTTTACTATGTGGTGATCCGCTAGCCCTTGCTAGTCGAACATAATCACGCTGCGTGCCACCTCACCGGTTTTGAGTGCCTCTAGGCCCTCGTTGACATCTTCAAGGCGAATCCGCTTGGAGATCAGCTCATCAAGGTGCAATCGACCCTGCAGGTATAGGTCGACAAATCGAGGCATGTCGACGCGAAATCGGTTGGAGCCCATGTTTGAGCCCTGCATCTTGCGCTCCATCAAAAATTCCGGGCCGTGTATTTCCACCTGAGTGCCCACTGGGATCATGCCAATGATGGTTGCCGTGCCGCCAAAGCCAAGCATTTTGAACGCCTGCTGCGCCGTCTTGGCCAAGCCGATGGCCTCGAAGGAATAGTGCACGCCCCCGGAGGTCAGTGCTCGAACGGTCTTCACCGCATCAACCTCGCTGGCATTGACAACGTCCGTGGCACCGAATTTGCGTGCAAGCTCAAGCTTACTGGCGACCATATCGATGGCGATGATTCGAGCGGCACCGGCTAGATGCGCGCCATTGATCGCAGAGAGACCGACGCCGCCGCAGCCAATAACGGCCACCGTGCTGCCCGGTTCGACCTTAGCCGTATGGATCACCGCGCCTACCCCGGTCGTTACACCACAGCCAATTAGCGCTGCAATATCCAGGGGCATATCGTCACGAATCTTGGCCACCGTATGTTCGTGCACCAGCATGTATTCTGCGAAGGAGGAAAGATTGAGGAACTGGGAAATTTGCTCGCCGCTCTTGGCAAGGCGACTGGGCTCTTCTTCAGGGCGCTGCAGCTCCGGTTCGTTGCAGAGCGACATATGCCCGGTGAGGCAGTGTTCGCAATGACCGCAAAAGGCGGATAAGCAGGTAATCACATGGTCACCGGGCTTCACGTAGGTCACATCCGAGCCCACAGCCTCGACGACGCCAGCAGACTCATGGCCAAGAATGGCCGGGAGCATATGGGGGTAGGAACCGTCCTGAAAATGAAGGTCCGAATGACAGACGCCTGCGGCCACGGTCCTGATCAAAACCTCACGGGGAGCTGGGTCGCCATGCTGAACGTCCTCGATTTCAAGCGGTTTGTTTATTTCTCTGAGAACGGCAGCCTTCATAGTGATCCCCTTGCGTAAAGTTTGGTGATGTTGCCAAAGGACTCTCATGATTACTACCGCGATAATCGCTCGTGCGCCGATCACCTGCTGTTATCATTGTAAATGGGTCGGATACTTTCAGAGACGCGACAGGGCAAGTTGACCTGCCCGCAAACGGTGAGATATATCAAAACATGGTGTTAGTTGGGTTGGGTTCAAATCAGGGAGAATCAACGGAGATTGTCATCGCCGCGATGCACGCGCTCGCGCGGCTGGCCCAGCCAGGAAGTGTCCGCAGCTCCTCTTTGTGGCGGACATCGCCGGTGAACTGCCCTCCGGAATCAGGAGATTTCATCAACGCTGCCGTGGTTTTTGATGCGCTCCCTGATCTGACCCCTGAAATGTTGTTGTCTCGTCTTAAAACCCTTGAGCGAGAGTTTGGTCGTGCTGAGCGCTATCAGCGTAATGCGCCGAGAGAGCTAGACCTAGATCTTTTGCTCTTCGGCAGCGAGAGGCGTCAAAGCGAGCATTTTACATTGCCGCATCCGCGAGCCACGGATCGACTATTTGTGTTAAAACCGGCCTCCCAGCTTATCCCTCACACGGTATGGCCTGGGCTTGGTCAATCCATCCAACAACTATTGGAAAGTCTCGAGACCGATGAAGTGGTTTATGCGCTTAGCGAGCAGCCTCCTTATTTTGGCGGCCAGTCATAGTTCCTACGTCTATGGCTATCAGAATGATCTGCACCAGCAGCTGACCTTTCTCGCTGCCAAGCAGATTAGTCGCTGTGATGCGATGCTGCCGGCTGATCAACGCGTCGGGCTTTCTGCCCTGGACGCACGCTACATTGTGCGCGCTAACCTCTCACAGGCTAAGAGCAACTTTTTCGTCAAAATGTTTCGCTGGAACTACCTGAATCACCAGCAGGATAAAACCGATGCAGTCCTCGGGATCATAGATACACGGTTTAACAATCACTTTTCTCGCCTGCTAGAGGATCATGCAGAGGCAGACAATCGACAGGATAGGCTCAAGGCCTTTGGTAGCCTGATAAGCTACATTCAGGAAGTCAGTTCGCCAGCCCACGTGGTGCCGGTTTTTACCAGCCGCTGGTGGCGCCTCTCCTTTGTTGACCGCTTTGATCGCTTCCCGGTGGATGTGGATCGAATAGAACGCGCGCTCACGACTGTCTGTTCTGAACTGATGGCGCAAGGGATTGAGCAGGATGGGCAGAGTTTTAAAGCCGGGATCAACCGGCTGCTGCACGATACCGCGACACAGACGCTTAGAGAGGTAAGAGCACCCATCGACGGTATGCCCGCATCCTGGACGGCATTCTGGGAGCCGGCGACGGATGCCCAGGGATTTGGCAACTATGGCGTTGCGGGCAACAATTTCGGCGAGCGAACGCGCTTTTCATGCCAAAGTGAACTACCGGGAGAGGATGAGCCGCGCCGATGTTTGCTTCTAGAGAATGATCCCCTTTATCAGGATTTTGCCCATCGGCAGCACCTCAGCGCAGTAAGGGCGACCATGAAAGCAATCTTGATGATGCCACGCGGTGGCGCGTGACTGAGGGGGGCCCTGCGCCTCAGCGCCTGCATCTCGGCATTACCCCTTGGCAGCTCGTCGGCGCTACCGCTCAAAGCATTGGCGAGCAGGCGAGCTTTGCGGAGCAGCTTGGCTACCACTCCTTCTGGCTGCCGGAAAACCATTTCGCGCCACACGCCTTGCCTGACCCGTTGATGATGCTTACTGCGGCGGCCGGGGTGACCCAGCGCATTCGCCTGGGCACGACGTCTTTTTTGATCACGCTGCGCAATCCGCTGCAGGCTGCAGAGCAGGTGGCCGTGCTGGATCAGCTTAGTGAGGGCCGAGTCCTTCTGGGTATGGGCCGGGGCTATGCGCCCCAAATGCTGCAGGCTTTTCAGGTGCCTATCAAAGAGAAGCGGCGCATTTTTGCGTGGACTTTGGAGTTGATGCAGCGGGCTTGGGCTGGCGAAGCCATCTCCTTGGACGGGGACCCTGCCCACGCAGTTGCCGTTCATCCGCTGCCGGTGCAGCGCCCCCATCCGCCCCTGTGGGTTGCCGCCTTTGGACCCAAGGCCCTAGCCCAGGCGGGAACCCTGGGGCTACCGTATTTGAGTTCCCCGATGGAGAGCTTGGGCACCCTGGTAGGTAATTACGACGTTCACGCGGCAGCAGCGCAGGCGGCAGGGCACCAAAGGTCTTCTACCGTGCCCCTGATGCGCACAATATTTGTGGGTGAGGATCCGGCACAGGTAGCGAATCTTCGCCAACGCATGCAGGCGGAGTATGAGAATACTCGCTTGCTGCCGGGCGAGACGCTGGATGACTGGGCGTTAATTGGTGACCCCGAATTCGTTCGCGAGGGGGTTGCAAGGTATCGCGAAAGGCTGGGCATGACCCATCTGATTGCCACACGCCTGCGCCTACCGGGTGTGGATGCGCCCGCGCACCGACGTAGCGCCACCTTGCTGGCTGAAACCTTGGTCGATCGGTAATATGTGCGGCCAGAGTTAGGCTTACCGAAGGCGAAAAGGATATTCCAGGGGAGACTGCATGGGTTATCGAATTTTATGGCCCGCCATGCGCTGGCCTGAAGGACGACACATAGAAGAACAAAGCATCGCCGGCCATCAGGCAGAGTTTTGTGAGCGCTTCACGGAGGTAACGGAGGACCAGTGGGCGAACTGCGATGCCGTTGTGAGCGTTAACGATATCCCGGAAGAATATCGGCAGCAGATGGCCAAGTGCCGCATTTTCCTGACTCCCAAGGTGGGGTTCGACAACATTGACGGAGCCGCCTGGGGGGAACGGGGTGTGCCGCTGTGCAACGTGCCCGATTACGGTACCCAAGAAGTGGCTGACCACGCTATCGCGCTGATGCTTTCCCTTATGAAGGGGATTACCTTTCACACCAGAGAGTTAAAACAGGACCCCAGGGGGCGATGGCGTCCGGCACTGAATCCCTTCGGCAAGCGTCTTTCGACCTGCACGTTTGGGGTGGTTGGGCTCGGTCGCATCGGCACCGCTGCAGCGCTTCGTGCCAAAGCCTTTGGGATGGATGTGGTGATGTTTGATCCCCATCGAGAGAGCGGGGCGGAACTCTCTATCGGTATTCGGCGGGTAGACGCCCTGGGCGAACTCTTCGCCCAAAGCGATGTGGTTAGCCTGCATGCGCCGCTCTCCAAAAGCACCGAAAAGATGATCAACCTAGAGATATTGGCCCAATCCAAAGCCGGGCTGATTTTAATTAATACGGCACGAGGCCCCATCATTGATCTGGATGCGCTGCATCACGCGATGAAAGAGGAGATGATTCAAGCCTGTGGCGTAGATGTGCTTCCCGAAGAGCCAGCCAATCCAAATCACCCCTTGATTAGGGCGTGGGCCGACGGAGATGAGTGGATAGATCATCGACTTTTGATCACGCCTCATTCTGCTTTCTTTACCCCAGAAAGTGTCTACGATATGCGCTTCAAGGGTGGCAAAACGATCCTGAATTACCTCGACAAGGGGATTTTGGATAACTGCGTCAACCAACACTGGCTGACCTAGCATCGCGCTTTCGTCATCAAAAAAACAAAGGGCCCGAGCGCCTAGGGGCTTAGCATGAGCGTCTCCACCGAAGTGTATAACCAGCGTCGACAGCGCCTGTTTCTACTCCTTGCAGGATTTTTCCTAGGCACGCTGACCATGCTAAATATTCTCGGCATCAGCCGGTTTCTCGACCTATCCTTTAGCGTCTTTGGTCTCACCATCCCCATGGTTGTCGCCATCGGCGTGTTGCCCTATCCGGTCACGTTCATCTGCACAGATTTAATCAGTGAACTGTTCGGTGAGAAGAAAGCGCGGGACCTAGTCTGGATCGGTCTGCTGCTCAACGTTTGGGTAATCTTTTTGCTCTGGCTTGGGGGCGTATTGCCAGGCACCGGCATGGATGCCAACGGACAGCCAATAATTGACCAAGCGGGCCGTATGCCGCCCTTCTTTGAGATTCGGGAATATGCGTTCGGGGCGGTAGCCGCATCCATGATTGCTTATCTCATCGCCCAGCTCTGCGATGTCCGTCTCTTCCACTTTTGGAAGCGCCTGACAAAGGGCCGTCATTTGTGGCTGAGAAATAATGCCTCCACCATGGTGAGTCAGGTGGTCGATACTACGGCCGTGATCCTGGTGACCCACTTCTACGCACAGGCGTTGCCCATCGACGCTGAGGCCCCGCTGTGGCCTCAGCTGATGATTTTTATCGCCTCAGGCTACGTCTTTAAAGTCATCGTGGCAGCCTGCGATACCCCCATCATCTATCTCGCGGTGCGCTACCTGCGCCCCTATCTCGGTCTGGGCAAAAATGAGGAAGCGACCGCAACCTAGCGTTCAATTTGTCCGAGGTTGGCGTTGATAACAGCGCCGTTGAGGACCGGATTTTGGGCCGCGAAAAGCAGGGCCTTGGCGATTTCTTCGGGCTCGATCAGGCGACCGAAGGCGCTCATCTGCGCAATCTGGGGCATTACCTCCGGCGGCACGTGATGCCGCAGCATTTCTGTATTGGTGAAGCCGGGATTGATACAGGCCGTGTGAATCTCGCGGCCAACCAGATCTTGGCAGGTCGCGCGCATCATGCCGATACTGGCGTGCTTTGTTGTGACATAGCTAAAGCTATTGGGCACCGCCTTCTCTCCCAGTGTTGATCCAACATAAAGGATGGCGGAGCCGCTCTGCATCTTCGGGATGATGAGCTGATTGAGTCGGGCCGGTGCTACCAAGTTGACCTCTAGAATGTTCCGCAGTGACTGAGCGTCGATCTCCGCCGCGCTGTCATTAGCAAGGACCGCAGCGTTATGGACGAGAACAATGGCCTCATTGGGGTGTAGCAGGTCATCAAGATGGGCATGGATTTGATCGACAAAGTCCTCTCTGGCGAGGTCGCAGGTTATGTTTTTGACCGTTGGAAGATCACAGTCGCGACGAGCAAGATTGATGACGTTGAAGCCCGCGTCGCTAAAGGCTGCTGCGGTAGCGTAGCCGATACCAGAGCTGGCGCCGGTGATGATGGCTTGAGCCATGATAATCCCCTGCTAAGTAGAAGTTGGGTTAAGGGTTCCCCGGAGTCGACCAAGAGGCGCTTGCCCACTGGCCTTCGCCGGATGCGCAGCGCAGCACCAAGTGTTGAATATCAAGGACGGCGATCTCCTCCCGCGCCACCAGCGTGCCGAGGAGATACTGCGCTAACTCCTCCACCGTGACGTTGCGGATTGGAAGTAGGGTCAGATCACGGGGCAAAAAAGGAATACGCTCGCCGTTGAAGATGATCACCGTGTAGTCATCTCCCTGTTCAACCTCGAGATAGGGGGACTCGCTGGGCATAAGCACCTGCTCGTCCAGGTCATCGCACAGTTGCTTGAGGGCTTTTTTTAGAATGTTGTAATCGAAGGTAAGCCCATCAGCCTGAATAGCCGCCTCTGCATCCAGCGTGACCTGAAAGTTATGGCCATGCAGGTTTTCTCTATCCGTGGCGCTGAACAGAGTGAAATGCGCCGCCGCGAAATGCAGGTATTCCTTGCTGATTTCAATAGTTGTCGTATGCATGGCGGAAGCCTACCACCTAACCAGGTCAAAGCCTCGTGAACTTCGGGGCTTGGGGAACCCCGTGTCATCGGTCATTATCGGGTCTAGGAGGAGAGACGATGCAACATCAACTAACCTCGGAGCAGCTTGCGTTTAAGGCCGAAGTAGCGGCTTTTTTATCTGCCAACCTGCCCTGGGAAATCGCCGCTTAGGTAAGGCGGGGCCAGGCGGTAGCCAAGGATGAGCTAACCCAGTGGACCCGAACGCTCAACGCCCAGGGCTGGGCTGCACCGGGGTGGCCGAAGGCATTTGGCGGCACGGGCTGGAATTTAGTTCAGCGTCATATTTTTGATGTGGCCTGCCGCGAGGTTCATGCTCCCGCGCTGTCGGGCTTTGGTTTCAATATGGTTGGGCCCGCCATCATTAAATTCGGGACTGCGAGGCAGCAGGCTGATTTGTTGCCAAAGATACGCAATGCGGATCTGTGGTTTTGTCAGGGTTATTCAGAGCCCGAAGCCGGATCTGATCTGGCCAGCCTGCGCACGCGTGCAGACCGAGATGGAGACGATTACATCATTAATGGCTCCAAAATATGGACCTCCGGCGCGGAGCTTGCGGACTGGATTTTTTGTCTGGTGCGTACCAATGATCAAGTCCAGCAGCAGCGCGGCATCAGTTTCTTACTTATGGATCTGGCCAGTCCGGGCGTTACCGTTGAACCCCTGTACGCGTTTAACGGTAAGCGACTGTGGAACCAAGTCTTTTTTGAAAATGTTCGCGTGCCCGTTCAGCAGCGCCTGGGCGAGGAGGATCAGGGCTGGACCGTGGCCAAAAGCCTGCTGGGAGATGAGCGCCTGATGGTGTCCCGAGTGGCGGAAAACAAGCGGATTTTGAGCCTACTGAAGGAGGCTCTGGCCCTGCAGCAGGCGCAAGACATTCAGTTGCCCCCGGAGGCCGAGGCGGAAATCGCCGCCCTGGAAATCCGCTTAATGGCCCTTGAGACGACCAGCCTTCGAATCCTCAGCCAGGCGGATGCAGGGGCGCAGATTGGGGCGGAGCCAAGCATGCTCAAGCTCAAGGGCAGTGAACTGGTGCAGGATCAAGACGAGCTACTGTTTCGCCTCATCGATTATCTGGCTCTACCCCAGGACACCAGCCGAGGAGATCATCCCGCCGTTACACCGCCTTGGGCGGAATATGTGGCTTCTGGGCGCTATCACCATAGGAGCTATACCATCGCCGGCGGTTCGTCAGAAATTCAGCACAATATTATCGCTAAACAGGTTCTCGGCCTGTAGCGAATGCGCTAGGCCGCTAGCAACCCCCGGAGGTCGAAGTCAGTGTTCTTGAGGTCGTCAGGGTTCACGCCTTTGCCGATCAGCTGCTTGCAGATCATAAACTCCTTGGGGCTGTTGACCGCGTCTGCGGCGACCACGGTCCCTGCCTTTAGGTAGAAGATGGCGAATTGGTTGGACGCCATATCGCCTCTCAGCACCTCGCTGTCGCCATCCGCAGAAAAGCCGACCATCTGGAGCTTAAGCTCATATTGATCGGACCAAAACCAGGGCACTGCGGCATAGGTCTTGGGGTCGCCAAGCATATTGGCCACGCTCACGCGCGCCTGTTCCATGGCATTGGGCACGCTTTCAAGTCGAAGTCGTCTGCCCAAAAGCGGATTCGGGTGATTGCTGCAGTCCCCTGCCGCGAAGATATGGGGGTCCGATGTGCGGCAATGCTCATCCACCACGATGCCATTCTCGCAACGTAGGCCTGCGGCCTCGGCCAGTTCGACGTTAGGTACAACGCCGATGCCGACGACGACGATGTCCGCATCAAAGGCTTGATCGCCGCACAGGACCTGCTCCACTCGATCTGTTCCGGCAAAGCCCTGAACCGTTGTGTCGGTATGAATGTGCACGCCACGGTCGCTGTGAAGCTGCTGATAAAAGGCGGACATCGTTGGGGTCGTAACCCGCTGCAAGATTCGCTGCTCCATTTCCAGTACCCGGACATTGAGGCCGAGCCCAATGCCTACCGAGGCGACCTCAAGGCCAATGTAGCCGCCACCGACAATCACTAGATTTGCGCCGGGGCGCATGCCTTCTCGAATGCCGTCCACATCGTCCATGGTGCGAAGATAGTGAATGCCAGGTAAATCTGAGCCCTCTAAATTAAGCCGTCGGGGACGAGACCCGGTGCAGATGAGAAGGTGCTCGTAGTCGAGCTGCTGGTCCGTCCCCAAGGACACCCGTTGGTGCGCCGGGTCGATTTGGGTCGCTCGGGTCTCAAGCTGCAAGGTGATGTTCTTGTCTTCATAGAAGCTTGCGGCGCGTAGCAGCACCTTGTCGGCACTCAGCTCACCCTTGAGGTAGGCCTTAGAAAGCGGGGGGCGTTGATAGGGGGCATGAGGCTCATCGCCGATCAGCGTAACGTCGCGCTCGTAGCCCGCTTGGCGCAGACTTGCCGCCGCCTGCCCTGCAGCATGACCGCCGCCGATAATCACAACACCTGACATAACGCTTCCTTGTGTTTCCGTAGCAGGGTAGTTTAACGCTTTGCAGGAGGCTTCGGCACTGAGCGGATAGGCTTGTAACACTTTCAGTGCAAGAACTAGAAGAAAGGGTGAAAGATGAAGGATTTTCGCACCTTGACGGAGATCGCGAAGGCGGCGCGCGAGAATTTAAGCGATGGCGATTGGGACTATCTCATTGGGGGCGCAGATACGGAGACCAGCCTGCGCCGCAATCGTGCTGCTGTGGAATCCTGGGTATTTAAACCTCGGGTGCTTAATAACGTAAGCCAGGTAACCACCGCATCAACCCTGCTGGGTACGCCTATGCGTATGCCCGTACTCCTGCCGCCCATCGGTTCGATTCAGGTGTTCTCTTCCGGAGGGGGAGTCGATGTGGCGGCTGCGGCCGCAGAGTTCGGGATTCTTCAGATCCTGAGTTCCGCCTGCGAACCGGACTTTGAGGCCGTGGCACAAGCCGTGCCTGGGCCGCGAATTTATCAGCTCTATCTCACCGGTGATCAGGCCTGGATGGATGACAACATTAAGCGTGCCCTGGACGCAGGCTATACGGGGCTGTGTCTCACCGCAGATACTCAGGTCTATTCCCGAAGGGAGCGGGATATTCTCAAGCGTTACGTGCCGCTATCGGGCCGCACGGCAACCACGGGAACAAGCTTCAATTATCAGGCCAGCATGAATTGGGATACGGTGGCCCACATCAAGCAGAACTTTGATATTGAGTTGATGATTAAGGGCGTCATGACATCCGAGGATGCGGTCAGCTGTGTTGAGGCCGGGGTAGACATGGTCTATATCTCTAATCACGGTGGCCGTCAGCTGGATCACACCCGCGCCTGTATCGACTCACTGCCAGAAGTCTCTGCTGCGGTAGCCGGGCGCGTGCCGGTGGTGGTGGACGGTGGCTTTATGCGTGGCGCCGATGTGGTCAAAGCGCTATGCCTTGGGGCTGACTTTGTGGGCATGGGTAGGCTGGAAGGTCTGGCTATGGCCGCTGGCGGCAAAGAGGCCGTTCGCCGCGCTCTGGATATCGTGGAGCAGGAAATTCAAATTTCTATGGCGTTGCTGGGCGCCCCAGGGCTGGAGCACTTAGGGCCCCACCTGCTTGAGCGACAGCAGCCTCTGAGCGACAGCCATGCGCTCAGCGCCTTCCCGCTTTTGGCCGAGGGATATTAAACCTGGCTAGGAACGGTCGGTGGGCACCGGCATGGGAAAGGGCGTAACGGTATCGCCGGTCCCGGTGGTGATCTTAGCAACCCCCTCTTTTTCAACCTCGTCGATGCGAATAATGGCGTGCATGGGGATAAAGGAGCGTTGGACTCCCTCAAACTCGGTGCGCAGCTTGTCCTCGCCCGGATCGATCACGAGTTGGGAGCGACTGCCGAAGCTATAGTCTTCGACCTCGACGAAGCCATGTAGGTCACTCTGATAGATGTGACGGGCATAAACCTCATAAACCTGGCCCTGGTTGTGAAAGAGAATGCGAAAGATGTGCTGGAGCGTTTCTTTTGTGCCCATGATTCCACTTACCATTGATGCATGAGGGGAGTTTTGGGGTTGGTCGTGCGTTTTTCAAGGTGGGGCGCACGGCGTATACTCGGCGCTTTCAAGTACCGACGCCCATGACCAAAAAGCTATTTGTAAAAACCCACGGCTGCCAAATGAATGAGTATGACTCCGCTCGGATGTATGATGTCCTGCGAGCGCATGAGGGCTACGAACCTGCGAGCAGTGAGGAAGAAGCCGACGTTCTGTTGCTCAATACCTGTTCGATTCGTGAGAAAGCCCAAGAAAAGGTATTCCATCAGTTGGGTCGTTGGCAGCGGCTCAAGGAGCGGCGACCTAATCTTGTGATCGGAGTGGGTGGCTGTGTCGCGAGCCAGGAAGGCGAAGCCATTATGGCCCGCGCTCCGGCAGTGGATATGGTGTTTGGGCCTCAGACGATTCACCGACTGCCAGAGATGATTGGTTCATCTGTGCAGAAAATGCTGCCCGTTGTGGACATCACCTTCCCCGAGGTCGAGAAGTTTGACCGCCTCCCGGAACCCAGCGTCGAAGGCCCGGCGGCCTTCGTTTCGATCATGGAGGGCTGCAGCAAGTACTGTAGCTTCTGCGTCGTCCCCTATACCCGAGGCGAGGAGGTGAGTCGCAGCGTCGCTTCGGTTCTTGAGGAAGTTCAGGGTCTGGCTGGCAAGGGGGTTAGAGAGATTCACCTGCTGGGGCAGAACGTAAATTCTTATCTAGGGCCCATCGACTCGGACCAGGCCGATTTGGCAGAGTTGATCTATTATGTGGCCGATGTCCCCGGGGTAGAGCGCATCCGCTATACCACATCGCATCCCTTAGATTTTTCCGACAATTTGATCCAGGCTTATGCCGACATACCGGCTCTGGTGGATCACCTTCATCTGCCGGTGCAGGCCGGCTCGGATCGTATTCTCGCGGCCATGAAGCGCGGCCATGATGTAGCGCATTATCGAGAACGCATCGCGCGACTGCGGGATATTCGGCCCAACATAAGCCTGTCATCGGATTTCATCGTGGGTTTTCCTGGCGAAACCGAGGCCGAGTTTAATGAGACCCTGGCGCTGATTGAGGAGATCGGCTTCGATACCTCGTTCAGTTTCATTTACAGCCCTCGTCCGGGTACGCCCGCCGCCACGCTCGTCGACGATACCCCCATGAGTCTAAAAAAAGAGCGGCTACAGCGACTGCAGGCCATGATTCGAGATCAGGCGGACGCCCTGTCCCAGTCCATGGTGGGCGGCGTGCAGCAAGTGCTGGTTATGGGTAAATCCAAGAAGGGCGTCCAACTGGCCGGGCGAACGGAGAACAATCGAGTGGTCAACTTTGATGGCTCAGAAGATTTGATTGGTGAATTTGTCAGCGTGAGGATTAATGAGGCACTACCCAATTCCCTTCGAGGAGAGCAGCTCTCCAGTGCATCCTGACCGACATTTTTTGCTCACGATATGAGCGAGATGCTGGTAATCTAAAAGCCAGCGCAACAAAAGGGGAACCTTTGCACGAGGATACTTCAGCCGCCCCAGAGGCGAGCATTATACCTTTCACACGGCGTGTGGTTGTCGAACCCGACGACGCCCGTCGTCTCGCCGCCCTCATTGGTCCTGTGGATCAAAACCTAAAGCACCTGGAGCTTCGCCTCGGCGTACACATACGCAATCGCGGCAATGAGTTTGAGATCAGCGGGCCTCAGCCTCGCGTGCAGGCTACCGAAGCTGTGCTGCACCAGCTGTATCGTGAAACCCTGGATCGAGACGCCCTGGAGCCAGACTTCGTCCATCTCTTTCTTCAGGAGGCGGGTTTGGACGACATGCTGGCCAGGCTAAGACAGGAACGCGAGGATGCCCGTGACGAGACGGCGATGGAGCCGACTGGAGACGGGGCGGCAGCCCTGACGATCCGAACGCCCAAAAAGTCCATCAAGCCACGTGGCGGCAACCAGGTTGCCTATTGTCAGTCCGTTCGCCGGCATGACATTAACTTTGGCATTGGGCCTGCCGGTACAGGGAAGACCTATCTTGCCGTGGCCTGCGCGGTTGAGGCCCTTGAAGCCGCTCAGGTTTCTCGAATTCTCTTGGTGCGGCCCGCCGTAGAGGCGGGTGAGAAGCTGGGGTTTTTGCCCGGAGACCTGGCTCAAAAAATCGACCCGTACCTGAGGCCACTCTACGACGCGCTTTACGAAATGTTGGGGGTAGAGCGCGTCAATAAATATATCGAGCGCAATATCATCGAAGTGGCGCCCTTAGCCTATATGCGAGGCCGCACGCTTAACAACGCCTTCATTATTCTGGATGAATCCCAGAACACGACGGTGGCCCAGATGAAGATGTTTCTGACGCGGATTGGCTTCGGCTCCACGGCGGTGGTGACCGGGGATATCACCCAAATTGATCTGCCCCGGGGCGAACGCTCTGGGCTGGTTAACGTGCGCAAAGTGCTGCGTCAGGTTGATGGGATTGCCTTTAC
>DKNY01000023.1:34001-80942 GCA_002470275.1 Gammaproteobacteria bacterium UBA7376
AAAGATGTGGTGCGGCACCCCTTGGTTCAGAAAATCGTTGATGCCTACGAAGCGTTTCAGGACAGCGATCTGACGGACAGTCGCGGAGAAAGACGCGAGCGGTGAATCAACCGGCCGGATACTTCAGGCTAGAGATGCAAATAGCCGAACCGCTGGTTGGCAGCGCGCCTGCCGGGGCGCTAGGAGACCCGAGCGATCTGAGCGACAGCCTTCAGCAAAGCCTGGACTGCCTCTCCCAGGTGCTTGCTAAGGAAGCGGAACGGGCCAAGGCCCTGCAAAGAGAGGTCTGTTTACGTCTCATTGATGAGGACGAGTCTGCTCAGCTAAACAAGCAGTACAGAGGGTATGACCGTCCAACAAATGTTCTTAGTTTTCCTAGCGACGTGCCCGCGCTGCCCCTGGATATCCCGCCTCTGGGTGACCTCGCCATTTGTTGGCCGCTGGTGATCAGCGAAGCGGCGGCTCAGCATAAGGCCACGCTGGATCATCTTCACCACCTGGTGATTCACGGCACCCTGCACCTGCTGGGGATGGATCATGAAGAGACGGCACAAGCCCAAGAAATGGAGGCTCTCGAGGTGGCCGTCCTTGAGCTGCTCGGTATGACCAATCCCTATGAACTGTAAAAACCCTTGCCCGAGCATAGGCTAAATGGCTGCGGGTGCGCTGGTTGCAATTCCATCAGCGCTTGCTTATACAGTGGATTCAATAAGCGACATCAAAGTCTATATGAGCGACATACCTGAGCACGCTCGGGATTCGACGGAAAAGGTTTCCTCGAAACGCGGCGTGCGTGGCTGGTTTTCACATTTATTCTCGGATGAACCCGATAACGTTCCTGAGCTTGCAAAAATTCTTCAGGACGCCGCAGAGCGGCAGCTGATAGATGTTGATGTCCTGAATATGATCTTTGGCGCACTGCATGTGGCCGACATGCACGCGCGTGACATCATGATTCCGCGCTCGTCCCTAGTGGTGGTCAACGAGGGACAGGCGCCCGCCGAGTTCCTGCCCACGGTTATTCAATCACGACACTCCCGGTTCCCCGTGGTCGGGGACGACATGGATGACATCAAGGGCATTCTGCACGCAAAGGATTTGCTGCCCTTCCTGCTGGAAGAAAATCTACAGGGCTTCTCCATGAAGGACTGCATCAGACCCGCCGCACTGATCCCAGAAAGCAAGCGCCTGAACGTGCTGCTGCAGGAGTTTCGCAGCAACCGTAATCATATGGCCCTAGTAGTGGACGAATACGGACAGGTTTCAGGTGCTGTCACCATTGAGGATGTGCTCGAGCAAATCGTCGGTGAGATCGAAGATGAGTACGATGTGGATGACGATAGCTTCGTAAAGTGCTTGGAGCCCACGGTCTTTCACGTCAAGGCCACGACAACCATCGAGGATTTCAACGACCACTTTGGGCAGCAGTTCAGCGAAGAGGAATTCGATACCATTGGCGGCATTGTGCTCAAAGCCTTTGGCCACCTGCCAGAGCTAGGAGAGCAGGTTGATATTGAGGGCCTTCGCTTTGAAGTGTTAAACGCAGATTCCCGTCGAGTCAGGCTGCTTCGGGTCGATACGCCAACGCCTATAGCGCGGCCCCTTCCAAGGCTGGCGGAAGGCGGCGACCAGGTGTGACCTGGGTTATCGCTCTTGTCCTGGGAGCGATATACCCCCTAGGGCATGCGCCCTTCCATTTCCTGTTACTAACGCTGGGGTCCATTGCGGGCTTTTGGCTGATCCTGGATCGCTACCCCAGTCGGGCTCTCTGGTTGGCCTGGTGCTACGGCATCGGCAAGTATGCGGTGGGCGTCTCCTGGATTTACGTCAGTATTCAGCAATACGGTGGGGCCTCGGTGGCCTTGGCGACTTTTTTAGTCAGCCTTTTCGTTGCCTTTATGGCGCTTTTCTGCGTCCCCATAGGGTTGCTGTATCGATCCTATACGGGCGCGTCTCTTGGGTTTAAAGCCCTGCTCTTTACCGCGGCATGGGTCACCATGGAGTGGGCGCTGACTTGGTTCTTAACCGGCTTCCCATGGCTTTTTGCCGGCTTTGCCATGACCGATTCCCCGCTAGCTGGCTTCGCGCCGCTCCTCGGGGTGCTCGGCGTAAGCGCCTTGACGGTGGCCAGCAGCGTATGCATCGCCATGGGGATCTGCGCGTATTGGAAGACCAGAAGCCTGGGCAGCTCCCTGGCCATAGGGCTCCTGCCCTGGGGGGTTGGCATGGCCTTGGGCTTGGTCGCCTGGTCAGTGGAGGTGTCTCGCCATGAGGTAGCCCTGGTGCAGGGCAATATTGACCAGGCGATCAAATGGGATGCTGACCAACTCCGCACCAACGTGGAGCGCCACTGGCAGCTGTCGGAACCTCACTGGGACAGCGACCTTATCATTTGGCCCGAGTTCGCCATCACGCTCTACGGAAGGGAGGCTGAAGCCATCGCCGCGCGCCTACAGGCCAAGGGCATGGCCTCACAAACCAACGTAGTCGCGGGGATGCCGGGGCTGGAGTTGTCCCCGGATGCGCCTGGCTACCGCCTGTATAACCTAGCCCAGGGCTTTGGCCAGGCGACCGGGCGGTTTGCAAAACATCACCTCGTTCCCTTTGGCGACTATGTCCCTCTGGAGCAGTACCTGCGGGGTCTGATCGAATTTTTTGACCTGCCCATGTCCGCAGCATCGCGAGGGCCAAGAGAGCAAACCAATGTACAGCTCACCTTCAACCGCCCGGGCGGGACTGAGGACGTGGTTCAAGCTGCCATCGGGATCTGCTATGAGATCGCCTATGGCGAATCCCTGCGCCGCCAGGCCCAGGAGGCGGGGGTGCTCATCACGATTTCTAACGACACCTGGTTTGGGGCATCGATCGGGCCTCAGCAACATATGCAGATCGCCCGCATGCGCGCGCTGGAGAGTGGGCGCTGGCTGCTGCGATCTACCAATAGCGGCGTGACCGGCATTGTCGACGCCGGGGGCGTTATCCAGCAGCAGCTGCCGCAATTTCAGCCGGCCGTATTGCGCGGGGAATTTGCCGTGATGTCCGGGCAGACACCCTATGTTCAACTTGGCGATTTGCCCCTGCTGGCGTTTTTTGGCTGTTTTTGGCTGCTCTTTCTCCTGCGCTGGGGCAGTCAGGAGTCCCAATGAGATGCTATTCTTTCGCCACGCTCAGGCAGTGACGCAAGGCTGCCCCAAGGAACACCGTTGGTTCGTTTTGGATTTGAAGTAAGATGACCCCAATTTATGACCCTCAGGGCCTGGAGGCCCAGGCCCAAGCAGCCTGGCAGCGATCAGGCGCCTTCGTGGCCGACGAATCTAGGCCCGGCGAAAAGTTCTACTGTCTCTCCATGTTCCCCTACCCTAGCGGTCGGCTGCATATGGGACATGTGCGTTGCTATACCCTTGGCGACGTCATCAACCGCTACCGTCGGCTGAAGGGTTATAACGTGCTGCACCCTATGGGCTGGGATGCCTTTGGCCTGCCTGCAGAAAACGCTGCGATAAAGCACAACATTCCTCCAGCCAAGTGGACGCAAGACAACATTGACTACATGCGGACACAAATGCAGCGGCTGGGTTTTGGCATGGACTGGTCCCGGGAACTGGCGACCTGCGACCCAGAATACTATCGATGGGAGCAGTGGCTGTTTTTGCGGCTGTACAAGAAGGGTTTGGTGTACCGCAAGAATGCTATCGTTAACTGGGACCCCGAGGACCAGACTGTCCTTGCCAATGAACAGGTCGTGGATGGCCGGGGTTGGCGTAGCGGAGCGCTGGTTGAGCGTCGAGAGATGGCCCAGTGGTTTCTCAAAATAACGGACTATGCTGGCGAGCTGCTGGATGAGCTTGAGCACATGGACGGTTGGCCGGAGTCGGTCAAGAGCATGCAGCGGAATTGGATCGGGCGATCTGAGGGTGCCGAGATAGATTTCCTACTCGCCCATGACCCGGATCAAAAATTAACGGTATTCACAACGCGACCAGACACCCTGATGGGGGCGACCTATGTCGCGGTTGCGGCCGAACATCCTCTGGCCCTGGCCGCCGCCCAAGAGGACGCGCAGCTTGAAGCCTTTATCGAGCGCTGCCGTCAAAATACGACTGCCGAGGCGGATATGGCGACCTTGGAGAAGGCGGGTATGTCCACCGGCCTCTCTGTTCGGCACCCCATAACCAATGCACTGCTGCCCGTTTGGGTCGCGAATTTTGTGCTCATGGAATACGGCTCGGGAGCCGTCATGTCGGTCCCTGGCCACGATCAGCGAGACTGGGAGTTTGCCCAGAACTACGGCATCCCGGTCATTCAGGTCATTGAGCCTGTGGACGATAGCGTCTGTGATCTGAACGTTGCTGCCTTTACCCATCGCGGGCGTTTGATCAACTCTGGCGCCTTCAACGGTCTGGGCTTCGATGATGCCTTTGCCGAAATCATTGCCGCTCTGGCTGAGAGCGGCTTAGGGCGTCATGTTACCAACTTCCGCCTGCGGGACTGGGGCGTCTCCAGACAGCGCTATTGGGGCTGTCCCATACCCATGATTCATTGTGCAGAGTGTGGCGTGGTGCCCGTCCCGGAAGAGGACCTGCCGGTAGAACTGCCCACGGAGGTCAGTTTTCAAGGGGTTGGCTCGCCCCTGGTCAGTATGCCTTCGTTCCTGGATGTGGACTGCCCTCAGTGTGGGGCGGCGGCGCGGCGCGAGACGGATACCTTTGATACCTTCATGGAGTCCTCTTGGTATTTTGCGCGTTTCGCCTCTCCGGACAGCAATGCCATGGTGGATGAACGCGCCAGCTATTGGACCCCCGTGGATCATTATGTCGGGGGGATTGAACATGCGATCCTGCATCTGCTGTATGCCCGGTTTTATTTCAAGCTTATGCGCGACGAGGGTTTGGTAAAGGATAACGAACCCTTCAACAGGCTGATGATGCTGGGCATGGTGTTGCAGGATGGAAAGAAAATGTCCAAATCAGCAGGGGATGCCGGCGATCCTCAGAAACTGCTGGACCGCTATGGGGCAGACACCGTTCGCACAGCCATGATGTTTGCTGCACCACCCGAGCAGTCCTTTGAGTGGAGTGAGGCCGGACTCGAGGGCGCCATGCGTTTTCTGCGACGCCTCTGGGCCGGAGTGCACGAACATAGGCAGGCCATGGAAGAGGTGCCGGAACTCGTGAAAGAGGACCTTTCCTCGTCGGCCAAGGCATTGCGCCGCAAGGCATATGAGACCCTAGCAAAGGCAGACGACGATTTCGGCCGACGTATGCAGTTCAATACCGTGGTGTCGGCTGTTATGGAACTGATCAATGCTATTGGGCGTATGGATGTAGAAAACGATGCGGACAGAGCGGCCGTGCACGAGGCCTGGACTCTGGCGGTGCTGGTGATATCGCCTATCGCGCCGCACATTAGCCATCACCTCTGGGAGGCGCTTGGCCAACAGGATGCGTTGATTGATCATCCTTGGCCGGAAGTCGATCACTCGGCCCTAGTACAGGATCGACTTACTCTGGTCGTCCAGGTGAACGGCAAGGTCAGAGGGCAAATTGAGGTGGCTCAGGATGCGGAACAGGGCGCGGTGATCGAGTTAGCTAAGGCCGACGCAAATGTGGCGCGGCACCTGGAGGGTAAGCACATTCGCAAAGAAATTGTGGTGCCGAAGAAATTAGTCAACATAGTGGTGGGCTAGGGATGGCCTTCGTGCGGTACGCGCCCATTCTGGTGCTTGCCTGCGCGCTGACGGCGTGTGGTTTTCAGCTGCGCGGCGGCGGAGCAAACGGCCTGAATATTGATTATCGTCTCACCGGTCTAACTCAGGCTTCGCCCATGGAGCGAACCTTGGTTCGCGCCCTGGATGCGGCGGGTGCGCGCAGACAAGCGCCGGCTGATGTGCATATTCAGATCACTGACTTTCAAATCCGGCAGCTGGACGGGGCGGTGAATGCGGACCTGAGAGTGGCCCAGCGCACGCTGGAGGCGGAACTTGAATACCGCCTGCTGGATGTCAACGGGCAGCATATGGTGCCCGACCAGCGTTTGCTGGTTCAGCGCAGCCTGCGCGTGAATCGGGATAACCTGTTGGGCACCCATGCCGAGCAGGAAGCCATGCAACAGGCCATGTTAGAGACGCTGGTTTCTCAGCTGGTGCGCGGACTCGACCCCGTTTTGGCCGGTCGGGGACGGGACCCCGCGAGCTAGGCTGGCGTCTTATGCAGATTCGGCCTGAACAGCTTGATGCTGCTTTAAAGCGGGCGCTGTGCCCGATCTATCTGATCTCCGGTGAGGAAACGCTGCGGGTCAACGAAGCCTGCGATAGCGTCGTGGCCGCTGCACGCGAACAAGGGTTTTCTGAACGATCCGTGCATCACGTAGAGAGTGGGTTTAGCTGGCACGACCTGAGCCATGATGCCGCGAGCCTGTCGCTATTTGCCGAGCGAAAAATTCTGGATTTACGCATTTCGGCCACACGCTTTGACAAGCAAGCCAGTGAGGCCCTCCGAGCCTGGACTCGCGGTGACTCCGGCAACGCGGACGTCATTCTGCTGATTCGCACCGAGCGGCTACAGGCGCGACAACGCTCTAGCGCCTGGTTCAAGGCCATCGAGAAAGTGGGGGCAGTGGTCTTGATCTGGCCCCTCAGTGGAGAGGGAATGCATCAGTGGCTGGCCGAACGCCTGGCCAGGCGTTCCCTTGAGCTGACCCCGGACGCATTGGCCTACCTGGGTGAGCGCGTAGAGGGGAATTTACTCGCCGCCGTGCAGGAGGTCGAGAAGCTTGCGCTCCAGGACCTGGAACAGCCCATCGAGTTATCGGCGCTGCAGCAATTTCTAGAGGATACGTCGCGCTTCAGCAGCTTTGATTTGATCGATGCCGCCATGGCCGGTCAGAGTGCACGCAGCAGTCATATGCTGAGGTCTCTTCGAGATGAGGGCGTTTCCGTCTTCGCCATTCTTGGGGCGTTGACCCGCCAGCTTCGAAGGCTGGGACAAACCCAAGGGCTGCCGCCTGCACGTGCGCGAACTCTGGAGGCTTTTGCGCGTCGAGTACCCTCAGCCCTTAGCCTGCTGGCCGAATGTGCCTTGATTGATGAGCAGGGTAAGGGCGAACGTTTGGGTGACCCCTGGGTCAGTCTTGAACAACTCATGCTGTTTATGGCGGAGACCCCGGGGCAACGCCCGCCGTCGCGCTACCAGCGCGCCCTACGCGGGTACTAACGAACGCTAGTTTATATGGGTGTCAGCGACGACGCCCAGGTGGACAACCCTGAGCTGTCCGTCCTGGTTGTCTAAGGTGGTGACCGACGCGTTGTCCGGCGAAAAGACATGCATGCGGTCATCCCCTTGAGCCGCACCAACCGCTGCATTAATGGCGACAAAGTGGCTAAACATGATGCAGTCCTCTTGTTGATTCACCAAACACTCAAGCAGTGCCGCCCGCCATGCGAGCGCAGGCTCAGCCAGGGCGGACCAAGTGCCTCGCATGGCCTCTCGAAGCCAAGCGGCACGCGCCGCGAGTTCTGGCGTGGGGGAGGGAATCTCTGCCACGCGAGCTTCCAGGCGCACCTGGGTTTGCCACAGCTGAGCTAAGGGCGTTGCGGTCTCCTGAGCCCGAGCTAGCGGGCTGGAGAAAACCTTGGGATGAGGCTGCTGGTTCTTCTGATTCTGTTGGTGCAGCATGCGCGCTACTTCATTGGCCTGAGCACGGCCCAGGTCATCGAGACCTGGATCTGCGTGCGCCCCAAAGCCTGCTGCGGCTTGGCCATGTCGGACAAGATTTATCATTGCCATCTTTATACTGCCCTTTTTTTGTTGCTTCTCTACAATGCAGTGACGCAGAAAGACATTAGGAACCTTAGTGACTGAAAAAACGCCAACGGCCTTGAATCCGCACATGACGCCCGATATCCAAGTAAGCGTTCGAGAGGTCTTTGGCATCGATCAAGATCTGTCTGTGCCGGCGTTCAGCAGCCGCGCTGATCATGTCCCGGATGTGGATGAAGATTACCGCTTTGACCGGGACACCACCCTCGCCATTCTTGCGGGCTTTGCCCACAACCGCCGCGTGATGGTGCAAGGCTATCACGGAACCGGTAAATCCACGCATATTGAGCAGGTGGCCGCTCGGCTCAACTGGCCCTGCATTCGCATCAATCTTGACAGTCATATCAGCCGCATTGATCTGATTGGTAAGGATGCCATCGTGCTTCAGGACGGCAAGCAGATTACGGAATTTCGCGAGGGTATTTTGCCTTGGGCGCTGCAAAATCCAGTGGCCCTCGTGTTCGACGAATACGATGCAGGTCGGCCTGATGTGATGTTTGTGATTCAACGCATTCTTGAGGTCGAGGGTAAGCTGACGCTGCTAGACCAAAATAAGGTCATCACCCCCCACGATCACTTTCGTCTTTTTGCGACCACCAATACCGTGGGGCTGGGAGACAGTACCGGGCTCTATCACGGTACCCAGCAAATCAATCAAGGGCAGATGGACCGCTGGAGCATCGTCTCAACGCTCAACTACCTGGAGCATGAGGCTGAGACAGCCATCATTTTAGGTAAGGTGGCCAGCTATGCACAAAACGAGGCGGGGGAACGCCTGGTTTCGAATATGGTCAGCGTGGCTGACCTAACGCGTAAGGGTTTCATCAACGGAGACGTGTCTACGGTTATGTCCCCGAGAACGGTTCTGACCTGGGCTCAAAACGCGGAAATTTTCGGTGACCTTGGTTATGCCTTCCGCGTGACCTTCTTAAATAAATGCGATGAGCTGGAGCGTCCGGTGGTTGCAGAATATTACCAGCGATGTATGGGCGTCGACCTGGGGGATGCCACGGCGGGCATCACCCTGAAGTCTGTCTCCTGAGCCAGTCGACGGGACCGTGATGCAAGATGGGGATAACCCCCTAGAGCCGTTTAAACGCGCGACGACAGCAACCATCCGGGCTATTGCCGGGAACGATGAGCTGGAGATCAATTTTGGCCCCGGGGCGCCTTCTGCCCGGGGGCAGCGTCTGCGTCTGCCACTGCCTACCCTGGGCGCTACCGGTGCCGAGATCGATGCCCTGCGAGGAATTGGTGATGAGTTCGCCCTGCGCCTGCGTCACCACGACGATGCCTTACATGCGCGCTACAGCCCGGGTAACGGTCCTGCCCAGGAGATGTTCGAGTGGATTGAGTCCGCGCGGATTGCATCCATCGGTGCGCTGCGAATGGAGGGTGTGGCCCAAAATTTAGATGCTAACCTGGAACAGCAATGCCAGCAGGCGGCATTTGATGCCATTACGTCGGAGACCGACGCGCCGCTTTCAGTTGCTGTTGGGCTATTGGTGCGTCAGCAGCTCTCAGGCAGGTCCCTGCCGCCGAGTGCGGAGAACGTCGTTCGTCATTGGCGAGCGCACATTTTAGAAAACGCAGGTCAACACATTGAGACGCTCAAGGGGCATGTGGAAGATCAAGAGGCGTTTGCCGACCTGTGTCGAAACATCATTGCCGACCTTGGGCTCCCCATTGATCTGTCCGACCCAAATGAGAACGACCAGAGTCAAGATGATCTGGAAACCGTAGATGAATCCGAAGATGCTGAATCTGAATTCAGCCCTGAAGACGTGGTTCTAGATGAGGATGCGGCGGCTGAGGAAAGTGCCGAGGGCGATGCAAGCACGGTGCAAATGGACGCCCATGCGGATCTGGAGGAGGCGGCTGCTGAGGCTGATCCGGATGAGGCTGCGACCCCAATGCTTGATGAAGCCGGGCGCATTCCCATCAACATCAACTACAGCGCCTACAGCGAGCGCTTTGACGAGACGATCCGCGCGGAAGAGCTCTGCGACGCGGAAGAGCTTGTTCGCTTGCGACAACTCCTGGATCAGCAGCTCCAGGCCCTGCACCACGCCACCTCTAAGCTCGCCAACCGGCTGCAGCGTAGGCTGATGGCCAAACAAAACAGAAGCTGGGACTTTGACCTGGAAGAAGGCGTGCTAGACGCAGCTCGCCTGGCTCAGGTGGTCGTCGACCCGATGAACCCCCTAGCGTATAAGCAGGAAAAGGAAACAAACTTTCGGGATACGGTGGTGACGCTTCTGATTGACAGCTCGGGGTCCATGCGGGGACGCTCCATCACCATCGCCGCGATGTGTGCAGACATCATGGGACGTACCCTAGAGCGGTGTTCTGTGCGCGTGGAAATTTTGGGTTTTACGACTCGGGCGTGGCGCGGCGGGGAGTCTAGAGAAGCGTGGATCAACGCGGACAAGCCCCCTAATCCGGGTCGGCTGAATGATCTTCGACACATCATCTACAAGGCCGCCGACGATACCTGGTCGAGGTCGCGCCGCAACCTAGGCCTGATGATGAGGGAGGAGCTTCTCAAAGAAAACATTGATGGCGAGGCGTTGATTTGGGCGCATAATCGTATCGTTACCCGCTCGGAGCAGCGCAAGGTATTGATGGTGATCTCTGATGGCCTGCCGGTGGACAACTCCACCCTGCTGGTGAATCCAAGCAACTTTTTGGAACAGCATTTGAAATATGCCATCGATATGATTGAAAACCAGTCACCCGTGGAGTTGGTGGCCATCGGTATCGGGCATGATGTGACGCACCACTACGGTCGGGCGGTGACGATCACCGACGCCGAGCAGCTGGGGGGGGCGATGACCGATCAGCTCGCCCAACTTTTTGATGTGGCGGACTAGCCTCTCTCCAGACTAGCCCGCAGGATCGTTTAACCAACCACATCTAGGCGGGTGAATTCTGGCGGGCCGCCCATCAGGCCCTTAAAGCCCGGCCCCGACGCCTTAACATGCTCGGACTGACTGTGGGTGATCAGCGCTTCCTCATCCTCGTAAACCTCAAGCACCATGTAGTTACCGTCGGCGTCCTTGCATAGCTTGTAAAGGTGGCATCCTGGCTCGTTGGCGTTGACCTTGTGCACCAGGTCAAGCATGACACGCTCGAAATCTTCTTCCTTCCCTTCCTTAACATTTAGCTTGGCAATGGCTGCAAGCATGTTGATCTCCTTGTAGTCTTATTCTCTTATTACAGCAAGAGCCTTAGCCCTTGGCCGGGAACCGAGAATAGGGAGTCTAATGCACCGAAGCAAATTGCGAAGTGCCCTCATGCGCTACCAGGAAAATCACCCGGATGAAGGGGAAACCGTGAGCCGATTCATGGCCTTGCTCAAGCAAGACAATTGTTTTCGCAGGGATTGCTGGTTGGGGCACATCACGGGATCCGCCTGGTTGGTAGATCCCAAAGGCGAGCGACTGCTGCTGACGCATCATCGCAAGCTAAAAATATGGGTGCAGCTGGGTGGGCACAGCGATGGCGACAGCGATACCCCCGGGGTTGCCCTGCGAGAGGCCGAGGAGGAGTCTGGGCTGTCGGTGGAGCGTCTGGGAGAGGACATTCTGGATATTGATATCCATTCGATACCTGCACGAGGTGCAGAACCTGCCCACGAGCATTTTGATGTTCGCTACGCCATGCGGGCGGGCTGTGAGCGCTTTGTCGTGAGCGAGGAATCTCTGGAGCTTGCATGGGTGCCCATTCAAGAACTAGCGGCCTTCACTCAGGAAGCGTCCCTTCTCCGCATGCGTGAAAAGTGGCTGCAGAACCGGGACGCGCTGCTAAAATAGGCCTGACGATTTAGTATCGCGACTTAGGTGTCACAAAAGCCTAACAAAAACAAAGCAATAAACGCTTGTGACTACGGCGGGCTTGCCCTAGGCTACGTCCGCTCGCCCGATTTTTCCGAAGGAAGTGTGGCGTTTCTGTTTTGCAGTGCCACTGTCAGTCAGTAAATGCCTTAGAGATTCCAGCCGATGAAGAAAGTCCCTAGACACCTTGGTGTCCGGAGCTTTCCAAGACGTGAGGTTTGATTGGTCGATATTCTCCATTTGGAGAGGAATACAGTGCTTATCAAACAAGGAGCTTAGGAAGCTGTGAAGAAACTATATGTAGGTAACCTCGCATGGGCGGTCACCGACGAAGATCTGCAATCTCTATTTTCAGAGCATGGCAGCGTTGTGTCAGCCTCGGTTATCACGGATCGGGAAACGGGGAGATCGAGGGGATTCGGGTTCGTTGAAATCGAGGATGGTGCCGACGCCGCTATTGAGGCGTTGAATGGTGTCGACTTCAAGGGACGCGCTTTGCGAGTCAATGAAGCGCAAAGCAAGCAACGCCCTGGCGGTGGCCCTGGCGGCGGCGGTGGTCGTCGGTTCTAAGCCAAGCGCATAGGTGGGGGAATGTTGCCGTTGGCAATGTTCCCCATCCACTCCCTCGAGGGTCTTGAACCCGGCGGAGGGATCAGTAGAGGTGGCAGGCAACCTGATGAGGTGACGACGCGTCGTCGCCGGGGGGCTCGAGCGCCTGTTCTAACGAGATCAAGGCAGGCTCTTCGCTTCTGCACACGGGCATCACGCTCGGACACCGATCTGCAAATCTACACCCCGTCGGCACGTTAATGGGCGACGGAATCTCACCCTGGATCGTCGTCGAGGCTCGCGACCTTTCAATGTTCGGATCAGCCTGTGGGTTGGATGCAATAAGCGTCTGGGAATAGGGATGCTTCGGCGAGAAATACACCTGATCCGCCGGGCCGATCTCCACCAGCTTACCTAGGTACATGACTGCCATTCTATGACTCACATAGCGCACCATGGAGAGATCGTGGGCGATAAACAGCAGCGTGAGCCCCAATTCTTGACTCAACCTGCCCAGCAGGTTTACGACCTGGGCCTGCACAGAGACATCCAGCGCCGAAATCGGCTCATCACAGACTACGAATTCTGGTTCCATAATTAGAGCGCGAGCAATGCCAATCCGTTGCCGCTGTCCGCCGGAGAACTCATGGGGGTAGCGCCCGCCGTGATCTGGCGATAGGCCGACCAGCGAGAGCCAGTGATGGACCTTCTGCTGCAGGGCCGCCTTGTCCAGCTTCGAATGCATCCGCAGGCCTTCGCCAATAATCTCCCCGACCGTCATTCTGGGGTTGAGGGAGGAATAAGGGTCCTGAAAAATCATCTGCATCTTTGTGGCCTGGGCCTGAAAGTCACTGCTCCGATAGATGCTCGGAAGCATCTGATCGCGAAACCGTATCGACCCCGACGTTTTGTTGTGCAGGCCGAGAATCGTCTTCCCCAGCGTGGACTTCCCCGAGCCGCTTTCGCCCACCAGGCCAACTATTTCGCGCTCGAAAATATCTAGGCTAACGCCGTCCACGGCGTGAACCTGCTGACCCTGACCTAGATCAAACAGTTTGCGAAGGTCTTTAATCTCAACCAAGGGGGTCATGGTCTGCTCCTTGGGATGATTGGAAATAGAGCGCATCTGGCCTCTGGGACGTTTGTTCATGATGGAGCCAGCAGCGACTGCTGTGTCCGGGGTCTAATCCGTAGGCAGGAGGACTTTCTAAACAGGCCTGCATGGCGTGCTCGCAGCGTGGGTGATAGCCGCAGCCCTTGGGAGGGTCGAATAAGTCTGGGGGACTACCCTCTATGGCCAATAAGCTTTGGCTCATCTGGGGGTCATTGCTGGGCATGGCGCGTCTGAGACCCAGGGTGTAGGGGTGCGCCGAGCGATAAAAAATGTCATCTACACTGCCCTGCTCGACGATTTCTCCCGCGTACATCACCAAGACCCTGTCGGCCATTCGTGCGACCACGCCGAGATCGTGAGTGATGAGCACAATCGCCATCCCGGTTTCTGCTTGAAGCTCCTTCAGCAGATCAAGGATTTGAGCCTGAATGGTTACATCCAGGGCGGTGGTGGGTTCGTCTGCAATCAGAATGGCGGGTTCACAGGCGATGGACATGGCGATCATGGCACGCTGGAGCATGCCGCCAGAAAATTCGAAAGGATACTGTTTGGCTCGACGACCGGCCTCGGGAATTTTACTCATATCCAGCAACTCGATCGCGCGTCGAAAGGCGTCGGCGTGGGATAGACCCTTGTGCACCTGCAGCGTCTCAGCGATCTGATCCCCAATATTCATAGTTGGGTTCAGGGAACTCATCGGGTCCTGAAAGATCATGCTGACCAGGCGTCCTCGGATATCCTGACCGTCTATCATCTTGGAAGCCAGCAAGTCATGTCCCATCAGCGTCGCGCTGCCCCCGTGAATGCGGCCTGGTGGGGTAGGGATCAGGCCCATTAGACTTTGCACTGTGACTGATTTTCCGCAGCCTGATTCCCCCACGATGGCCAGGGTTTGTCCCCGATGTACATCAAGGCTAACGCCGCGAACGGCTTGAACACGGCCGCCGTGAGCCGCGAAGTCAACGCGCAGGTCACGCACAGAGAGGAGCGGGGATGAGGACATAACGTTCACCTAGGCTGAGTCGCTGCCGCGCATTCGCGCATCTAGAGCATCGCGTAAGCCATCCCCCAAGAGATTGAAGGCGAGTACGGTAGCGCTGATGAGCAGTGCGGGGAAAAGGATTTCATGGGGGCGCGTGAGCATTGATTTAATGCCTTCGTTACACATGGCACCCCAGGAGGGTGTCGGTGGTGCCACCCCCATGCCGATAAAGGAGAGAAAGGCCTCAGTAAAAATCGCGCCGGGCACCTGGAAGGTCAGGGTGACCAGGATAACGCCAAGGGTATTGGGCAGCATATGACGCCCGATGAGGTAGGCAGTCGGCGTGCCGAGCAGCCGACTTGCATCCACATAACCCTGCTCCCGCAGCTGTAGGATTTGCCCTCTCACCAACCTCGCGGGAGCCGGCCACAGCAGAATAACCATGGCCAGGAGCATGGGCCAAATGCCGCTTTCACCGGGCCCGATCCCAAATAGGACCTTCAGAAGGATCATAAACAGCAGGAACGGTAGCGCTACTACAAAGTCGGCGAAGCGCATCAGCAGTTGATCGACATTGCCCCCGATAAAGCCAGCAACGCTGCCGTAAACAATGCCCAACAGCATGAAGCCCAGGGGTGCAAAGAGACCGATAAAGAGCGATACCCGACCGCCGTGCATGAGGCGGGCCAGCATATCGCGGCCAAGATAATCCGTGCCCAACGGATGTAGCGCCAGGTTAATACGGTCACCGATCTCTGCTGCTTCATCCTGGCCTAGCAGGCCACGCGCCCTGGCGTTCTCCACTGTAATCACACGGCGCACCTCCACGGCGATCGTGCTTGGGGTGCCAACTTCTTGGCCCTCTGAGTTTAAGCCCACGATGCTGTAGTAATAGCGCGTGGGCGAAAGGTCTAAACGGTCCTCGAAACTATCAGTTTTCAGCGTTGCAAGGGGTAGCCCGAGGGAACCGACCTCGCTAACGGGGTACAGGTTCCGATAGACGCGGTAAGCTGAGGCATCCTGCTGCTGGACCCACGCCAGGCGCACGGCTTGGGTATTGGCGGATGTCGCCAGCGTGAGCTGATGAAGCGTGTCCGCACTGTATTGAAGCGAGTCCGAAGGGCCTGACCACGGGCGATAGGGCTGCCACAGAGTGACGCTCCGATCAGCGCCCGGTGCAATACCAACTTGGTCTAAATCCTGGCTCGATGGATCAACGTTCCAAATGACTGGGCCTAAGGTTGAAAAGACCACCAGCATCAGGATGAGCATGAGTGATGCCATCGCCTGGCGGTTGGCCCTAAGCTGTCGCCAGGCGTCCGCCCAGTAGGATAGCGATGGGCGGGTCATCGCCGGCTCCTGAGCCTCTCGCTGCAAGGGCGTGAGGAGTGCTGGGTCGAGAGCGGGCGGAGGGGTCATTGGTCAACCCTCACGCGAGGGTCGATGACGCCGTAGACGATGTCTACCAAGATCACCATGCCCACCAAGAATGCGCCGTAAAAGACAGTTGTTCCCATGATCACCGTATAGTCTAGCTGCTGCACTGCCTCCACAAAGAACCGCCCCAGTCCCGGTATCGCAAATACGATTTCCACCACGAATCCGCCGGTGGTAATGCCGGCGATGGCGGGACCTAGGACGGTAATCACCGGCAGCATGGCGTTTCGCAGCTGGTGGCGAGTGAAGATGAGCGCTGGCGGTAGTCCCTTGGCTGTGGCGGTGCGCACATAATCAGTGTTCACCACTTCGAGCATGGATGACCGCATCAGACGCGTGAGGTAGGCCATGGTGGACAAACCCAGCACCGCTGCGGGTATCAGCATATGGCCAACGCTCCCCCACCCGCCCACGGGCAGGATATTGGTGCCCGCCCACATGTTCAAATTGACAATGCCGTACTGACTGAAGGCAGCCACCACGAAGCTGGGCGCGGAAATACCAAGAATCACTAGCAACATGATGACCGTATCGGGCCAACGGTTCCGGTAGAGCGCGGTCAGGGCGCCCCAAAGAATGCCGCCCAGGGCCGCAAAGGCTAGAGCCAAGATGCCCAGGGTTGCGGAAATGGGGAAGTGCTCTCGAATAATGTCGTTGACCGAGCGGTTTTCTTGCGTGAAGGAAATGCCCAGGTCGCCCTTGGCCAGATTGCCAAGGTAAATGAAATACTGGGAAAGAAGCGGTTGATCGAGACCATATTTGGCTTCCAGGTTTGCTCGAATGCGCTCGCTGGTTGCCTTATCGCTGCTCAATGGGTCCCCTGGCACGCTGTGCATGGCAAAAAAAGTTGCCGTCGCGATAAACCATATCGTGACTAAACCGAGCACAATGCGTTTGAAGGTATATTTCCACATAGCGTCTATTTACCCGCGCAGGCTAAGATTCCTCCGGTAGAATGCGAGCCCGGGTCAGGTCCGGATCGGGACCAATAACCCGCCGCTTGATATCGACGAGCCGGGGGTTGACCACATAGGTAATGCCACGCTCGTACATGGGCAAGATCACGGCTTTTTGCGTAACGAGATCCTGGATATCACCGAATGCTCGCATCCGGGTCGCTGGGTCAACCGAGTTTTGCGCTTCAGCGATCAACCCGTCCAGCTCATCATCCGCATAGCGGCCACGGTTATTCAGATTCCAGCTGGCGAACAAATCCCCGAAGGTCAGAGGGTCATTATAGTCTGGCCCCCATCCAGCGAGGACCATATCAAAGTCGCCGCTGGTCATCTTGGCTAACCGCTGTTTGAAGATCTGTTTGTCAATGCGTATAGAAATACCCAGGCGCTTTTTAAGGGCTTCCTGCAGCCACTCGGATTGAATGCTGGCCGAGGGATTGTCGCCGGCCAGCAGCACCAATTCAGGTAACGCGTCCATCCCTAGTTCTGCCAGCGCTTGCTCAAGGTAAGCCTGGGCTTTCACGGGATCGGGCGTTATTCGAGTCGGTGGATATTCCTCGCGCAGCGGACTATCCACCCCCATGAGCCATCTCGGGAACAGCGACACGCCGGACTGATAGCCAGGCAGCTTGATGACTCGATTGACCAGCTCATCCATATCCAGACTGTACTGAATGGCGCGACGTAAGTTCAGATTAGCTAGGGGGCTACCGGAGCGGTGATTAAATTCAACATAGAAAAGGGTGCCGTCCTGATGCTGGTTGATGGCCCAGCCCAGACGCATGGCCTCATTCAGGTTCTCCGTGATCAGCCCGGTGGTGGCGATGCGCTCATCTTTGAAAAAATTGAGCGAAGCGGTCTTGTCGGAGGTGATGTACGGGAAGTCTATGCGCTGGAGATGAATGTCCTGCTGATTCCAATAGTGGGGGTTGCGCTCCAGGCGCAGGCTCGCACCGTGAATCCACTCTGTGATCACAAAGGGTCCGCTGTATAGCAGGTCCTGGGCATCGGCACCAAAGCGCCCCTGGGTGGCTAGATAAAAGTCCTCGCGGATGGGCAGAAAGACGGGAAAGACCACGATCTTGTCGAAAAAGGGAACGGGTCTTTCTAATTCGATCACCAGCTGCTGAGGCGTTGGGGCGCTGACCCCGAGGTCTGAAGCCGGGCGCTCTCCTCGATTGATGGCTTCAGCATGCTTGATGGAGAACAGTAAAAAGGCGTACTCCGAGCCGGTTGTGGGTTTCAACGCCGTCTGCCAGGCGAAGATAAAGTCCGCAGCGGTAATCGGCTGTCCATCACTCCAGCGAGCATCGGGCCTTAACCAAAAGGTGACGCGATCTGGGGTGACCTCCCAACGCTCTGCAACGGCGGCCTCTAGCCGATCATCTTGGCCCATGCGCAGCAGGCCTTCCATCACGTGACCCAGAACCATGCCCGAGACGGCGTCGGTAGCGCGGCTGGAATCCAGTTGAGGTGGTTCCTGGGTCAGCACCAGGGCGACGCTGTTGGCCTCGGCACTAATGGCCCGCACGTCGTTACTGTTGCTGCCCAGATTGGCGCTCAACCAGTTGAGGCCCAGCAGCAACAGGGCGAGAGCCAGAGTGGCCTGAACGAACAGGCTAATCAGCTGGAATTGGGGGGTTCGTTGCAGCTTCATGTATACCGAAAGTATACATGAAGCCTGCCGAAATGATCAGCTGGCCTGACGCAGTAGGTTGCTCACCACGCGTTCCAGGTGCATGAGCGAGTTACACTCCTCGACCTGGTGTGAGTAGGCGCCATATTTGCGCATTTCAGAGTCACCCGTATTCCAGGCTAGTCGTGCCTCGGGATTTAGCCAGATGACGCGCTTGGAGCGATCGTAAAGTTCCTTAAGAACGTCGGCATGGGCTTCGCCAAAATTGTTTCGCGCATCCCCGAGGATGATGATCGTGGTTCGATTATCCACATCGTCCATACACAGCTTTTTGAAGTCCAGGAGGGCTTGGCCGTAGTCGGTGGAGCCGCCGCTATAGTCATGCAGCGTCTTTGCGATGGCGTCCTCGATCTTGTTGCGATTAAACAGTTCCGTAACCTCCGCGAGGTCGGATGAAAAGGCGAAACTGCGAACCTTGGGCATAACCTCATCCAGGCTGTACAGGAACATGAGCATAAAGCGCGCATAATTGGCCACCGAGCCGGATACATCGCAGATGGCGAAGACCTTGGGGCGATCAATTTTTACCGACTTCCAGTACAGGTCGAAGATGTTGCCGTCGTAGGACATATTTTTGCGCAGTGTGCGGGAGATATTCAGCTGGCCTCGCTTAAAGACTTTTTTGCGGCGGCTGTGCAGGGTGCTCAGCTTTTTCGCCATCTTATAAACGATCTCCTGGATCAGTCTGAAGTTTCTATGCTCAACGTTCGAGAGCTTGACCTTGCGCAACAATTCCTCGCGAAGCCGTTTGCCGGATACGTCAGCGTTGAGCAGGAACTGCTGCTCGACATAGTCCCTGACCTGCTCGCGCAAGAAATCTCGTCGCTGACGCAGCTGCTGGCCCAGGCGTCTGGCGGGAACGGTCGGTGCCTGGCGCAGGTCACTGATTTCTTGATTTAAATCAGGCAATCCCATCTCATCCATGATGCGCCGAGCGTACAGGCCTTTTTGAGTAAAAATCTTTATCTCTCGAACCTGGGTTGCTTCCCCCGCCGCGGCCATGGCCATGGATAGCTCCACCCTGGAATTTGCCATCAGCAGTTTGCCAAGGGATGAGTTCGGGTCGGTGATCGGACCAGGGCCCAGATCTGGTTCCTCCTCCTCCTGGAAGAGATTATTTTGCTTCGACTTGCGCTTAGATTTGCCGCCACGCTGGCGCGGGCGCTGTTCTCCGCCAGCGCTGCTGCCCTCACCTTCGCCGCCCTCTTGTTGGTCGCTCTCCGCTTCCCCGTCAGCATCGCCTTGGGAGGTTTCTCCGCGCACGTCTTGGAAGCTAAAGAATTGATCGAAGCAGGCGTCAAAGGTTTCTTTTTCGTCGGCCGTCTTGGGCAAAACCAAGGCTAACGAACGTTTCAGGTGTGCCCTATCGCGATAGCCAACCAGCTCTACGGTCGAGACGGCGTCCAGCGTTTCCGCCGTAGAGACGCGCACCTCAGCATTTCTCAGCGCGCGGATAAAGTTACTGATCGTGCGGTCCATGATGCCCGTTTATTTGGCGATCTTGGCGGTCAGCGCGTTGACCTCAGAGGCGACGCTATCAATATCCTCCTGGAACTTAAGGATGACGTTTAACGTGTCGCTGACCAGTTTGGGGTCCAGAGATTCGGCATGCAGCAAGACCAGGGTGCGGGCCCAATCAATGGTCTCTGAGATAGCGGGCATTTTTTTGAGGTCCAGGGTGCGAAGCTCCTGGATAAAGGCCACCAGCTGGCGCTGCAGCTCGGGCGGAATTTCGGGTACCCGGGCGGCGATAATGCGTTGCTCAATATCCGGCTCTGGGAACGGGATATACAGGTGCAGGCACCGGCGTTTTAAGGCATCGGAAATTTCACGCGTGTTATTGGATGTGAGGAACACCAGGGGGGGTTCCGAGACCGCCTTGACGGTGCCAATTTCGGGAATAGACACCTGAAAATCTGACAGAATTTCAAGCAGCAGAGATTCGAATTCATGGTCGGCCTTGTCGATCTCATCGATGAGTAAAACGCAGCCGTCTTCCTCTTTGAGGGCTTTGAGCAGCGGTCTGGGTTCCAGAAATTCCTCGGAAAAGAAGATGTCGCCAAAGGCATGTAGCTTTTGCACAGAGGCGGTAAACCCTTGAGCGCCAGCCAGCACCTCGTCCAGGGCCTGCTTTAGGATCTGCGTATAGAGAAGCTGTTTACCGTACTTCCATTCGTAAATGGCCTTGGACTCATCCAGGCCTTCGTAGCATTGAAGTCGAATCAGCGGCAGAGCAAACATCTCCGCTGCGGTTTTGGCAAGTTCCGTCTTTCCGACGCCCGGTGGGCCCTCGATAAGAATCGGCTTTCGCAGCTGGTAGGCCAAGAAAACCGCTGTAGCGATCTGATCGCTACAGATATATCGGTGCGCCTCGAAGGATTGCCGCAGTGAAGAGACTGAAGCCGCTATCTTATCTATCTCCGCCACTGTTTCCGCCTGCTGCTCGGCCATAGTTTTCCTTACTGTATATTTTCTTGGCTTTAACTGAACAAAGCCGCTAATTATCTCTTGGCGGGCACGCATTGTATAGCCGACACTGGCTCCGCTTGGCGGTTGGCTAGGTAAACAATGTGTAGATCGTCAGCTGGATGATAATGATGAGGGTTGCCCAAAGGCGGAGGTCTCTCCACGGCGCCTGGCTGGGTGCCTGCCGATAGATTCGGTCTCTTGGTACGCGCCAGACCAAAACGCCCAGGAACACAAACAGCACCATAGAAATCACGCCAGCCCACTCGGCTGATAGCGGCATCACGGGGACACCTCCCCGCGCGTCCGGAGCGGCAAATAGGTGACCTGATCTAGCTGCTCGGGGGGCAGCGGTGTGGTGATCTGGCTAAACGCCAGCAGCGCCGCCAGGCTGTAGCAAAAACTAAGAAAAGCCACATAGAGCATGCTGACGTCGGCTCCGAGGAGCAGCGTAGCGGCAACGAAAACGCCGGTCACCAGCGTCCATAAACCCGCCTTGGGGGTGGCCCATCGGGTTAGAGCACCCAGCAGCAGCAAGGCCAGCATGGGGCCCTGAAATAGGGAGAGGCCTTGTTGGACCACCGTATAAATACTGCCCAGTTGGCCGACAAAGGGGGCGACCACCATGGCGCCCAGCAGGATGATCAGGGTTAGGGCGCGGCCTACCTGAAGGTCGGCGTCGGGGTCGTGGTGCTTGATCAAGACATGACGAATGTCACGCGTAATCATCAGCGCCGTGGCATTGATGCCTGAGTCGATAGACGACTGCAGGGCGGCAATAATGGCCACGAACATAAGGCCCGATACGCCTACAGGCAGAACATTCTTGATCACCCAGGGAAGGGCCATATCCGGGTAGGCGAGATCCGCCTGCATGGCCAGCGCCAGCATTCCAGGAAACACGATGAGCAGCGGTATGAACAGCTTCGCCAGGGCGGCAAACATCATGGACGCACTGGCATCCCACTGGCTTCGTGCCCCGAGGGTTCTTTGCAGAATCGCCTGGCCCCCGACCCAATAGGCTGGCGAGAGTACAAAGCCCAATCCAAGGATGACGCCATGCCAGGGAAAACTTTCATGATCGCCCGGCAGATAGGCCTGGATATGCTGCGGGTGTTGGCTGGTGAACGTATCGGCGAAGGTGGCGAGACCACCCGCCTGGCTGATGCCCAAGAAGACGATGATTAGGCCGCAGGCAAACATGATTGAGACCTGGATAGCATCGGTCATCGCCACCGCTGCCAGTCCCCCGGTCACGCTGTATAGGCCGACGACGCTTCCTGATACCAAGACCCCCAGCCAAATCGGCCAACCCAGATAGGTCTCCAGCGTCAGTGCCAGAGCCCACATGGCGACGCCTAGAGCGAAAACGGCAAACAGACTGGCGATGAGCGCAGCGATCACACGAACTTCTTGGCGATAGCGGAGTCCGAGATACTCGGGAATCGAGTAGACGCCTGCTCTCCAGTAAAGCGGGATGAAGACCAGGGAGGCGAGGATCATGGCTGGAATCGCACCGATCCATTCGAAATTAGCCTGGGCGATGCCCACATCGTAGGCATTGCCTGCCGCGCCCATGTAGCTGTTGGTATCGATGTTGGTGCCAATGATAGAAAGACCAATAACCCACCAGGTCAGGGACCGTCCGGCCAAGAAATAGTCTCTAGCATCCTTCACGCGGCGCGCCTGACGTAGACCAATGGTTGCGATGATGCCGAGATAAACCACGACCACGGCAAGGTCGAGTGGATGCATGTGAAACCCTCCAGATCACAGGCCTTGAATGGTGGCATAGCCTGCACAAAACCTCACCCGGGTTGGTCGGGCGCCAGACAAATAGGCAAATTGAGAAGTGGTCGCCTTTGCCAAGTCCCCCCAGGGGTTAGCATTTGGACACCATGCAAGTCAGTAATCTGCCATTTTTAGATCTCAGCGAAAAACAACCGTTTGCTATCGGCGATAATAGGCTGTGCTTCCGCCACCCCGACGACAGCGGCCTGTGCATTAAAATCAATCGGGCGGGCAGGGCGGGTCGTTTGCGAGGACAAGCACCGCTCTACAAACGTCTGCGGCGGGAAAAACACTTTGATGATAACTGGCAGGAGTTTTATGCCTTCCAGCAGCCGGCGATCAGGACGGGTGGGCCAGAACTCTGGCGTCATCTGCCGCGCTGCTATGGGTGGGTTGAAACAAATCTTGGACCTGCATTAATTTCGGACTTCTTTGCTGATCCCTCTGGCGATGCTGCGCCTACGCTGGAGCAGTATCTTAAGCATCACGGGCGAACACCCGAGATCGATGAGGCCTTGGATGAGTTTTGTGCATTTCTGAGAAGCTCCCTGGTGCTGACAAAGAATCTTTTGCCGCACAATTTAGTCGTTGCCGACTTAGACCGTGAGCTGCGCTTGATCCTGATAGATGGTATCGGGCTGGCCACGTTGCTGCCGCTAGCGAAACATAGCACTCTATTGTCTCGTCGCCATGTAGAAAAACGCATTCGATGGTTTGAGCATCGTCTGGCCTGGGAAACCGGGAGTCGCCTAGAGTCCTGGCAGACTGCAGAAGCTAAATTCCATCGCTACGCGAGGCCTCGTTGGCGGCGAGCCCCCAGCGGCAGAGCAAGGGGGCGTGAGGAATGTTAAGCCTCAGGCGGGTTAAGGGGTGGTGGAAAAGTTTCGTCTATCCGCTCACGCATCCATCGAAGCAGCGATTTCACTGTGTCATCTGCAATTACAGGGGGCCCTTTATAGATAAGCGCGCGCGTAAGAAAGTTCGCTCTCGGCTAAACGCTAAATGCCCTCGCTGTAGCGCTATGGAGCGGCATCGATTTCAGTGGCAGGTTCTGCAGGAAGTCTTTCCCGAGCACCGGCGGCAGGATTTGTCCGTGCTGCATATGGCACCAGAGCCCTGTATTGCCGACCGCTTGAAAGCTCAGGTAGGCGCTTACCTCACCGCTGACCTGAACAGAACCAATGTGGATATCCAGCTCGATATACGGACGCTGCCCTTTGCTGCAGAGCGTTTTGATCTGGTTCTCAGTTCCCATGTGCTGCAATATGTGGAGGACGATATCGCGGGTATTAAAGAGGTCGCCCGGGTGCTTAAACCCGGAGGGATCGCGCTGCTGCCGGTGCCCCTGCTGCATCAGCGAACGCGACGTCCTAACATTCTAGACGCTGAGTTAAAAATGCCCCACGAACCAGGCCCAGATTATTACGAGCGCTATCGCCCCTATTTTGAGGAGGTGACGCTGTGCAGTGCTGCGGACTACGACGAGGCCCTGCATTTCTTTCTTGAGCTGACCTCAAAAGCGGATTTTCCGTTGCGAATGGGAGATCAAAGATTTGGCGATCTGATTCCCGTCTGCCGAAAAGCAGCTCGACCCTGTTGAACCATGTCTGAGGCGATAGCGAACCAGACAATATTGTGGTGGGGGCGTCACGGTAACTATGGACCTGACTATCCGCGCAATAGAACGATAATTCGCATACTGCAGGATATGGGATGTCGGGTTATCCCGTTTCAGCCCAAAGTCTCGGCACTGGCTAGTGTTGAAGCCAATCTGCGTGCTTTTGGGCAGGTAGACTTGGTTTGGGTGCCTTGCTTCCGCCAGCGAGACCTGGGTGCTGCGGCTCGTTGGGCGCATGCGCGCGGCATCCCCGTCGTTTTTGACCCACTGATCAGCGCCTACGACAAGCAGGTTAATGAGCGGCGGAAATTTCAGGCCCCGTCGGCCCGAGCACAAAGACTGCTCAACTGGGAACGCAGCCGCTTCGCGCTGGCAGATCACCTGATCGCCGATACGCGCTGCCATAGCGCCTATTTTGCTGAAACATTGGGGTATCCCGAGGACAGGCTCTCAGTGATACCCGTCTCCGCCGAGGAGACTCTTTTCTTTCCGGATACGTCAACGCAGCAATCGGCCGAGACCGAGCAACCGCCAGAGCTGCTGTTTCTAGGTACGTTTATCTCCCTGCAGGGCGCCACTACCATCGCCAGGGCAGCACAGCTATATGATGGCCCGCGCTGTCGTTTGACCTTTCTCGGTGACGGTCCTGACCGAGCGGCTTGTGAAGACTTGCTGTCAGGCCTGGATAATTCCTCACTCTTGGTCGGCTTTGAGGACTGGATACCGCTACAGGCTCTGGGATCACGTATTCGACGCAGTGATATCTGCCTTGGCGTTTTTGGTGATGGAGAGAAAGCCCGGCGCGTGATACCCAACAAAGTTTATCAGGCGCTAGCGTGCGATCGCCCGGTGATCACCATGCGCGGTGACGCCTACCCTGACGCGCTTGAGGAAAGGCTTAGGGCAGACCAGGCCAGGGGACTGATTTGGACCGAGCCGGCTGCACCTGCTGAACTTGCGGCAGTCATCGCCGACACCCTCGAGACGTTGAGCGCAAAGCCGAATTTTTATGCGGGGCGAGCCCATGAAATTTACCGCGAGCATTTTTCCAACGCGGCCATTCGCGAGGTTTTGCAGGACGTACTGACCGCGCTGGGTCGGTGATCGGCGTCAGCCTGCCTGAAGGAGGGCACTGCTCCTTAAAAAACGAGCGTTCATCTGAAGATAGCCGTTGGGACAGGGGTGCAAGGCCCAGATGGCCTTCCATTCCTCCCTGCCCATAGTCTTGCGAAAGTTTGCGTCGCGTTCCGCCTTGCTGGCCCAGCGAATGATCCAGGTGACGTTGGGTTGGCCGTTTTCCGATACCCGAGGGTTGCTGCCGCTGACTTCAGCCTCCAGGCCCACGTCCATCCAAAAATCGATTAGGTCTAAATTTGCCCTGAGCCACGGTGCCGCAAATTCGGTGGCCCAGTCTCGGTAGGCTTGGAAATGCTCGGGTTCGATTGTGTAGTCTCTGATTTCAACGATGGCTTCTGACATGGGGTACCTGCTCGGCGTAATGAAAGGGCGGACAGAACACAGGGCTGCTCATTCGCCATAGGCGAGTTCCAGGAGCTCGATTACATCCTGTATCTGGGCGGCCCAGAAAAGGAGGCCTGCAACGATGATCATGAGGCCGGCGCCAACGGCCAGTCGTTCATAGAATTTTTGACGGTTCATGGTTCGCCCTCCTAACTATGAGAAACCAATCCAGCGTCCGCTGGCGGCGACGGTGAACCAAATCAAGAGCGAGGAAATGGCCACCGTGCGCAACGTCCAGGGATTCAGCTGACTATGTGGGAATTTGAGTAAGGGCCGTCGGATAAAGTAGAAAAACAGCACGCCAACGGCTAGAGCGCTCATCTTTGCCCAGAACATTTCATTGTAATAAAGCTTCAGCGATACCGCCGAACTCATGAAGATGCCGCTGATAACCACCATGACTAGGGCGACGCCGAACCATTTCTGAGTATTCTCGATGATTACCTCCGAGGGCGTCTCCCTCATCAAGATGTTCATGAGTCGAAGGTCACCAAGGATAACCATACCGCCCAGCATAGACATGCCCAGCAGATGAAGCATCTGAACCACGGCAAAAACACCGCCATAGGCTTTAGAGATCGTGGCGAGGGGCGAGGTGTCCAGCCAGTCAAAGAAAGGGTAAAAATCCACTGCGCTCCTCCAGTTAAAGTTCCGCGTCCAGGGCGGCCATTTCGTTGACGCAGCCCGCAGCCCAATACATCACGTAAGGCAGTTCCTTATGGCAGTCGAACCAATCATAGGCGATGGTGCGACCGGTAATGACTACGGCAGCCCATAGCAAGAGCGAAGCACCCGCTGCGTAGCGAATATGTTTAGGCGGCTTGAGGTCCAGGTCCCATCGCCCGACGGAGGCCTGCATACGAGCGCGAAATGTGAAGGCATTCACGGCGGCGAGCAGAAGCAGCACAACCTTTATCCGAAACCAAATGCTTTGAGTAGAGCGCACCGGAATGGCGTAGAACAAAAGCAGGCCTGTGAGCATCATCACGGCAAAGCCTATCATCATGGGCCTGTCGAGCTTCTGGGCCACGGTCGAGGCCGGGACGCTAGGGAAGATCAGGCCAAGCATGCGCAAATCAATGATGCACAGCATGCCCAGGAAGACCATGAGCGTCAGCACATGCGTTGTTTCGATCCAGGCGTAAAGATAAATGCTCTCATGAATCTGCGTACTCCACGAGTGCGTATCCAGCCAACGTGCGAACGACAATAAAAGCTCGTTCAGCATACCTACTCCCTCCCCAACAAACCGGATAAATGATAGGAGACTCAGACCCGGCTGTCATCGTTAAGAGTTGGCATAAAGCCGTACCAAAATTCATCCCTCGGTTGGGCGGCTCCAAAGCATCAAGAGGCTTGCAGCCTTTTCATTGCCGCCGGTTGGCCTGATGATGATGCCCAAGCTCCTGATTAGGCATCGTCAACAATAAAGGAGGCGCCATGGCTCGCCCGACGCCACTCGCTGGCATCCGCATTATCGATCTTACGCAGGTCTACGCAGGGCCCTACTGCACGTATCAACTGGCACTGCTGGGTGCTCAAGTGATCAAGATTGAGCCGCCGGGGGGCGAACAAACGCGCTATGGCGGCAGCGTCAGAGATCTTTCGGCTCAGGGTCTAGGCTTATCTTTCTGTACCCAAAACGCAGATAAAGACTGTGTAGAGCTTGATTTGAAGGCACCCGGAAGCGTGGCTAAGGTTTTGGCATTGGCTGCCGATGCAGATGTCTTCGTGCAAAATTTCCGCCCCGGGGTTGCGGAACGCCTGGGACTCGGGGCGTCGGCGGTGCAGCAGGCAGCAGATCAAATTATCTACTGCTCAATTTCTGCCTATGGTGGAGAGGGGCCTATTGGACACCGACCAGCCTACGACCATGTCGTGCAGGCCATGAGTGGCATCATGCATACCACCGGTGCCGAGGATAGTGGGCCGGTGAAGGTTGGGGCCCCCTATGTTGACTACGCCACGGGACTCAATGCTGCCTTTGCGATTCTCGCTGCGCTGCGAGAACGTGAGCGCACCGGTATGGGCCAATGTGTGGACATTAGCATGCTGGATACGGCCTTAAACTTGATGGCCAATAATCTGGTTACCGTGGCCACCACTGGGAAAGACCTGCCCAAACTTGGAAATGAGGCAGCCAGTCGAGCCCCCTCATCTGGCTGTTTCTCGACCCGGGACGGAGCGCTTCTCATGCTGGCGGCTAATAACGAGCGGCAGTTCGTTAGCTTGTGCAAAGTGCTCGGTCATCCTGAGTGGGCAGAGGATGATCGCTGGCGGGAACCCATGGTGCGGCATCAAAATCAGGGCGCGCTGCGGCGCTTGTTTACAGAGACCTTTGCAACCGCTGCGGCGGACGAGTGGGAGCAGCGGCTCGATGCGGAAGGGGTGCCGGCCAGTCGCGTTCGCCAACTTTCAGAGGTGATTGATGAGGGTCAGCCGGCTGCCCGGGATCTGCTGGCACCGCTACCCGTCGGGTCGGCCGAGCGATCAGTGTCCTTACCGGGCATCGGCTTTCGTCTCAACGGCGATAGTCTCCTCCCCAGTCGATCACCGGGTGAGGTGGGCCGAGACAATGATCGCTGGCTTGAGGATGAATAGTCTCAGTTCTCTGCTAAGCACTCGAATCCCGAGTGTTTCGGTCAGGCTCGGCTGCCGCTAACACCATTAAACCCGCCATGATGGCCAGGTTTTTAATGAAGTTTTGGGTTTCGTGGGCTTGCTCTAGGCCAGGTGGCAAGGTCCAAAAATCATGGATCACCACATTGATGGCGAGGGTGACCGCCGCCAGGATCATGGCGCTAACCCGCAGGTAGCGACCCGCGATAAGCAGGGCGCCCAATCCGACCTGCAAAACGATGGTGAGGATCAGGAACGGCTGCACCCAGAACATGCCAGCGTCGCGCATGACCTGAGCCGTGCCCTCAAAGTCCAGAACCTTAGCCAAACCTGGAACCAAGAAGTAAAGACCCAGCAATGCGCAGCCGAGTCGTCCCAGCAGGAGGCTACTGCGATCAAGCATGTGCTGCCTAGGGCCAGCCGGCCCGATCAAAGGCCATCAGCGCCTCGGTCTGCAGCACACCAAGCTGGGAGGCGTCGAGGTCATCCTCAACGAAGGCCCCAAGTTCAGCCACCGGACCGCTTGTGTCGCCGATGACGGGGTATTCATTGTTGCCTTCGGCAAAGAGCCGCTGGGCGTAGGGGCTAGTCAGGTACTCCAAAAAAGCAATGGCATTGTCCCGGTTGGGTGCATGCTTGGTGATGCCCGCACCGCTGATATTAATATGGGTGCCACGGTCATCCTGGTTAGGAAAGATTACGCTAAGGTTGGCCATCACGGCGTTGTCTTTGTCAGCGGCAGAGCCAAGAAGCCGGCCCAGATAATAGGTGTTGGCGATGGTAAGCCCGCATTCCCCAGACGCTACCGCTCGCAGCTGGGCCGTATCGTTGCCCTGTGGGTTCCGTGCGAAGTTGGCCACGACTGTCTCAGCCCAGGCCGTCGCGGTGGCGTTATCCGTTGCCGCGATCAGGCTCGCCATGAGCGAAAGATTGTAAATATTCGAAGAACTGCGCATGCAAACACGGCCGCGCAAATCTTCTCTCGCCAGGTCTTCGTAGCGCGTTACCGGGGCGCCGAGAGCAAGGTCTTTGTTGATCGCGATCACGCGTGCACGCTTTGAAAGGCCAAACCACAATCCATCAGGGTGGCGCAGATGCTCTGGCACCCTCTGCTCCATGATCTCCGATTCAATCGGCTGCAGGATATCTCGCTCGGCGGCACGCCAGAGCCTGCCCGCGTCCACCGTGATCAGCATGTCGGCACGGGTGTAGGCACCTTCATTGACCAGGCGCTCAATCAACGCATCGCTGCTGCCCTCGATGAGGTTCACCTGGATGCCCGTGCGCTCGGTGAACGTTTGATACAGGGCCATATCGGTGTCGTAGTGGCGGGCGGAGTAGATGTTGATTTCATCGGCTTCTACCGGCGCAATTAGGGCCACGGCCAACATGGCAGCCCAGGTCGCATAGAGCACACGGCGGCCCAAAGAAAACCGAAAAAATCTCTCGTTGCAGAGTGTCATAGAGCGACCCTTTTAATGAGAATGATAATCAATAAGGTGAGGATCGATCATAGGCGACGGCATCCGCAGAGGTAAAGTCTAATTGCACGCTCATGCCAACTGTTAAGGTATCCAGGAGGTCATCCTGCTCTGAGTTAGCGACGGGAATACTTAAGTGATGGGCATCGGCAAGTAAGGAAATCATATGCCAGGCCCCCGTACAGCGGTTGTCTTGGATCACCGGGCCCTTGCCTGGCGAGAGCCTGATTGTTGAGCCGCGAATCCCGATTGCTATAGATGCGCCAATATCAGGGCTGCCCAGGTGACGCACCCGCTCGAGAGGGATATCGCCCATGGGCGTCATCACGCTGTTGACGGTGACCTCGCCAATCAGGGTTTGTCGGTTGGCCAGGGTTTCGCCGACGAAGCGGCTACTGGGATTTTGCCAAAGTTCCAGCGGGGTGCCGTACTGCACGATCTCTCCCTGATCGAGAACCAGGATTTTATCTGCCATGGCCAGAGCTTCTTCAGGATCGTGGGTCACCATCAGCGTGGCGGTCTTCGCCGCTCGGAGGCTCTGTCGGGCTTCTTCTCTGAGCCGTCGTCGGAGCGGTGTATCCACGCTGGCAAACGGTTCATCCAGCAGCATAATCGATGGCTGCGTGGCCAGCGCTCTGACCAGGGCGACGCGCTGTTGTTGGCCACCGGACAGCGTGTGCGGGTAGCGCTCGCCCAAGTCAAGCATGCCCATGTCCGCTAGGGCTTGATTGACGACTTCGCGTCGACGGGAGGCCTCCATTCCCCCCAACCCGAAGGCGACATTTTCAAAGACCGTCAAATGTGGAAAGAGGATGTGATCCTGAAAGACTAGGCCGACGGGTCTCTCATTGGGCGCCGGGTTCTGGTTCGAGTCTGCCAACAGGTCACCGTTCAGCACCAGCTGACCCTGCTGAATGGGTTCCAAGCCCGCAAGGAGCCTTAACAGCGTGCTCTTGCCGCCACCCGAAGGCCCCAAAATGCAGACGATTTCTCCATAATCCACCGCGAACGAAACGTCCTGGAGGACGATATGATCCGCATAGCGGTGAGAAATCTTCTCGACAGTGATTGACATGGGGCGGCCCGCGCTTAAATTGCGATAGTGTACCAAGAGCAGGGTGGATGCACCTGATCTTCTGAGCGCATGCTATGCGTTGGCCACCAGGCCCGCTCCCGCTCTCATTTTTTGTTCAAGGAAAAACGTGGCTGTAAGACTGGATGAACAAACGAGGCCCACCGGGCTTCGTGGCGGTCGAATCGAAAGCAGGTTTGGCCCCTTTGTTATTGCTGAAGGGCAACGTTGGACCCAGGCGGAGCGCATAGGGCCCGAACTCGGATGAGGCACTGGATTCCCAGTCCCTGGTCTGCGTCGGCCTGGTTGTTGGCCTTGCCGATAGCGCTGCCGATTCTGGTGCTGATTCATGCACTGTTCGGTCCGCCGTCTGCCAACTGGCAGCACCTGCAGCAAACGGTCCTAGCCACCTATATTACGAACACCCTGCTGTTGATGCTGGGAGTCGGCTTTTTAAGTTTGCTGATGGGGGTGGGCTGTGCCTGGCTGACTGCTCGCTACACCTTCTTCGGGAGCCGCCTTCTGGCACCCGCCCTCGTCCTACCGCTCGCGGCGCCCGCCTATCTGACGGGCTACGTCTATGCTGACCTGCTGGAATATTCAGGACCGGTTCAAAGCCTGCTCAAGACATGGAGTGATGACCTAGGCTGGCAGATGGGGCTGCCCTCGGTGAGGTCTTTGCCAGGCGCCGCCATGGTTTTGGCACTGGTGCTCTATCCCTATATTTTCGTGCTCGCGAGGACCAGCTTTCTGCAGCAGGGGAGTGCACTCCTCGATGCCGCCAGGACATTGGGCGCGACCTCGTTAACGACTTTTTGGCGTGTTGGTCTGCCTATTGCCCGGCCGGCCATTGCGGGCGGGCTCGCGCTTGTTCTGATGGAGACCGTGGCCGACTTCGGGGTCGTTGAACACTTCGGTGTGCCAACCCTCACCGCTGGTATCTTCAGAACCTGGTTCGCCATGGGTGCCTACCAAACCGCACTGCAGCTCGCTGCTTGGCTTTTTGGCATCGTGCTATTGCTTGTGCTCGCTGAGCAGTTGAGCCGCCGAGGCGTCAGCTTCGCGGCGACAAGCACTCGGGCGACGGTTGGTCCTATCCCGCTTCAGGGCGTTCACTCTATGCTGGCGTGCTTGGCCTGCGCTTTGCCGGTCGCCTTGGGGTTCCTGATTCCCCTAGGCTATCTGGTTTACCTGGTCGCCACGTTTGTGGACCTCACCGATCTTGGCGCACTGATCACCCCGTTACTGAACAGCGTGCAGGTGGCTGGTGTGGCGGCAGCCTGCTGTGCGGCTGCGGCGCTGTGGCTGAGCTATGCCCAAAGGCTGGGAGGTGGTGTTGGGCTACAGCTTGGCATCCGAGTCGCCACCCTGGGTTACGCGATACCAGGCATGGTGCTGGCCGTGGCCATTCTGCCACCGCTAGCCAGTGTGGATAAGGCGCTGGCAGGTTGGCTAGGGGAGCGCTTTGGGTTCGCCATCGGTTTGCTCTTCACCGGCACTGTGTCTGCCTTAGTTTTCGTCTACGTGGCCCGCTTTCTTACGGTGGCCTATAACAGCACTCAGGGCGGATTCAGTCTGGTGCATCCGAACTTGGACGCTGCTGCGAGGAGTCTCGGCTCATCTCCGGCAGATGTGCTGCGGCGAGTGCACCTACCGCTCTTGAGGCCCGCCCTAGTCGCTGCCTTGCTGTTGGTTTTCATCGATGTGATGAAGGAATTGCCGGCCACGCTCATTTTGCGTCCGTTTAATTTTGAGACCCTGGCGACGCAGGTATTCAGGTTAGCAGGAGACGAACGCCTCGCTGAGGCCGCACTGCCCGCGCTGATGATTATGTCACTGAGTATTTTACCCGTTGTAACTTATTTGTTGGCGATTGAGCCAAAATTGCCAAAAAAGAAGTTATGACTGCCCGCAACAAGCGTTAAAGTTGTGGCCAATAACAGCAGGCGGGAGACAGGTGGTGTGTCCTTGGGCCAAAATAGGAATCGAACGGCAAAATAAGATACCGTTGGTGTCTGGTATTGGAAGGTATCAACTTTCAGGGGACTACATCTCACGGAATAGGTTGCCCGGAGTGGGGCCAATCAACGTCGGATCGATCAAGATTGATCACCAGGATTTTTGCATCGAGGCCGGATTTCGGTGGCACTCTCCGCTTTCGGCTTTGCACCCCGTTTTAGTGTTCTTTGGTTTTGTCGATGTGGGCATGCCGGCGAGGGGGTTCATTTATGGCGTGCCCTGGTCTCTAGAGGCAGACCTGGTTCGAGCTGCGCTGTTGCAACACCGCGGAGAACTATCTCTGGATCGCGAGACCGTGAATTGCCTCTATTCTCAGTTGCTTGGCGAAGCGGGCTTTCCCTTTTATGGTGCTTTCGGTGCTCTTGCTGGCTGGATCTCCCCTAGACACGGCTGGCCTTAACTGCGCTTCACTTTCTCTTCACCGGCCGACGCCTAAGATGGCCCAAAGCTTGGGTAGTGGAAGGCCATGGGCAAAAGCGAATTGCCACAAAAGAACTGCATTGTCTGCAGTCGTCCCTATGCCTGGCGAAAAAAATGGGCGCGGGATTGGGAGCAGGTCAAGTATTGCTCTGAGCGATGCCGCCGAAGTGCAAAGACAAGGCGAGAGAAAGATGCCTGAGGGCCCAGAGATCAGACGTGCAGCAACACGAATACACAAGGTATTGGCCGACCAGGGTCCCGTGAGAGTGGAATTTACTCAGCCCCATTTGTCTGCCTTTGGACCGAAGTTATCCGGGCAGACGGTTGAGTGGGTGAGCAGTCGGGGCAAGGCCATGCTGACGCATTTCCAGGGCGGGCTGACGGTGTATAGCCACAATCAGCTCTACGGGCGTTGGTATACCTGCCGAATTGGCAAAGAGCCGCTCACCAATCGAACCCTGAGACTAGCGCTGCATACCCAGACGCATAGCGCTCTGCTTTACAGCGCATCGGAAATTGAGGTGTTAACCGAGGAAGGTGTCATGTCCCATCGCTACCTGAGCGCCCTGGGCCCAGATGCGCTGGATGATCAGGTGGCTTGGCGGGATATTCTGGCGCAGCTACAGAGCGTCAATTTTCGACGCCGGTCACTGGCGGCGCTCTATCTGGATCAGCACTTTGTCGCAGGCATTGGCAATTACCTGCGGTCAGAGATTCTCTTTCAGGCCGGGCTCTATCCCTTTGATCGCCCCCAGGATCTTACTCTGAAGCAGCTGGGTTTGCTGGCGAGAACGACCCTTGCTCTGACGCGTCAGGCCTATGCCACAGCTGGGGTCACCAATACCCCAGCTCGAGTTAAGCGCCTGCGCGCTAATGGGCTGCGTCGGCAACAGTATCGTTTTCTGATCTTTGGCCGGCGCGGGCAGGCCTGCTATCGCTGCAGTTCGCAGATTGAGCGAATCGAAATAAGCGGGCGGCGTCTCTACCTGTGCCACGGCTGCCAGCCTTCGGTGACCCCACGATGACCGGGGTAGGAGGTCGCGTCTTACTGCTGCACGGAAATCAGCTTTTTCCAATAGAAGCGCTGCAGGGTCTCAAGCCCGATGTGGTTTTTATGTTTGAGGATCACCGGCTTTGCACGCATTTCCGCTACCATCAACAGAAACTTGTACTGATTCTCGCCGCCATGAGGGCCTACGCTGATGGGCTGCGAGCTGCGGGCTATGAGGTCGTCTACCATCCCCTGAATGCCACAGAGGGCCAGGACCAGTTAACCGTTCTGGGTCACTACTTAACGCATCGCCGGGCCAGCGCGCTGCTGAGCTTCGAGATAGAGGGTAAGGCTCAGGCGCGGGCAGTAGAACAGTGCGCGCTGGCACTGTCGATCCCGCTTGAGAGTCATGACTCGCCCATGTTTCTTTGCCCCCGGTCGGACTTTGAGCAATTTATGGCGTCCCGCAAACGCCCGCAGATGGCGCCCTTCTATCAGTGGCAGCGACGACGCCTAGTCCTGCTGATGGAGGACGACGGCAAACCGGTGGGTGGGAAGTGGAGTTTCGACACCGAGAATCGTAAAAAACTGCCCAAGAGTGTGACGCCTCCAGAGGTGCCCCCCGTGGCAGCTCAGGCCCATGTTGAGGACGTTATTCAACTGGTGCGAAGGTACTTTGCCGATCACCCGGGGGATGCGAGAACGTTCAACTGGCCCGTCACCCGACAGGGTGCGCTGGCCTGGCTGGATGATTTCTTAGCCCAGCGGATTGAGCTATTTGGCCCCTACGAGGATGCCATGACCACTCGATCAGAAACCCTCTTCCACAGTCGTCTCAGTCCCCTGCTGAACATTGGGCTGATTACGCCCGCCGAGTTGGTGAATCAGACTTTGGCTCACGCACAGCGAGCCAATACGCCCCTGCAGTCGGTGGAAGGCTTTATTCGACAGGTTATCGGCTGGCGCGAATTCATTCGGGGTGTCTACCAACGCTATTCCTCCGAACAAGCCAACGCAAACTTTTGGGGACATACGCGGCGCCTAGCGCCCAGTTGGTATGCTGGGGATACCGGCATTCTGCCGCTAGACGAAGCCATTCAGCAGGTTCAGCGCAGTGGCTGGACCCATCACATCCCCCGGCTTATGGTTGTTGCGAACTTGATGACCCTCTGTGAAATCAAGCCACGCAATGCCCACGAGTGGTTCATGGAGATGTTCGTGGATAGTGCTTCTTGGGTGATGGGCCCCAATGTTTATGGGATGGGTCTGTTCAGCGATGGCGGTATTTTTGCGACCAAGCCCTATATCTGTGGTGCTAACTATATGGTTAAGATGAGCGACTACAAGAAAGGACCTTGGTGCGACGTCGTGGATGGTTTGTATTGGCGGTTTATCCACCGCCACCAAGACTTTTTCGCATCCAATCCGCGGTTAGCGCTGATGCCCCGGGCGCTAGCGCGTTTGGACGACCAGCGACGAGAGCGAATCTTTGGTGCCGCAGAGCAGTTCCTGGCTCAGCATACGATCCACTCTGACCCATGAGCACGGTGGCCACCCCACAAGGCTTTGACTGCCTGTCCCTCAGAGACGGACTGCTGGCGCGCCTAGCGGCCATGGACTTTCAGCACATGACGCCCATTCAGCAGGCGGCGCTGCCCGCTATTCTGGCTGGCCAGGACGTTATCGCAAAGGCAAGTACCGGCAGCGGAAAAACCGTGGCCTTCGCCTTGGGCTGCCTCCAGCGGCTGGATAGCAAGGCCTACCATGTGCAGTCTTTGTTGCTCTGTCCGACCCGTGAGCTTGCGGAACAGGTGGCCAGCACCCTTAGAGACTTGGCGAAAGGATTAGCCAATACGAAGGTGTTGAGCCTTTGCGGTGGTGTCTCCATCGGGCCCCAGGTAGGTTCTCTTCAGCATAGCGCCCATCTGATCGTGGGGACCCCGGGGCGCGTGCTCAAGCACCTGCGTAAGGGGACCCTGCATGTGCATGGCCTGGACGTCTTGGTTCTGGATGAAGCGGACCGAATGCTGGATATGGGTTTCGCTGAAGAAATCTCGGCGCTGCTCGAATTTTTACCCAGTCCTCGTCAAAACCTCATGTTCTCCGCGACCTATGGGACAAGCGTGCAAGCCATCGCCGAAAGGTTAAGCCCCAATGCAGTGAGCATTGATGTCACCCAGAGGGAACCTGCGCCGGTGATAGACGAGTATTGGTGTGCGGTTGGTGAGGCGACGGATAAGCGCGGACGGTTAGACTTACTCTTGCAGGGCATAGCTGCTCTGGGCACAGAAGCCAACCTGGTTTTCTGTAATACCAAGGCTGGCTGTATTGAATTGGCGAACTTTTTTGCTGCCCAAGGGGTGCCTGCTGCCGTGCTGCACGGGGACTTAGAACAGGCGGACAGACAGCAGATGCTAATCCGCTTTAGCAACGGCAGCGCACGGATTTTGGTGGCCACAGATGTAGCGGCTCGCGGGCTGGATATCGATAGCGTCGGGGCCGTTTTTAATGCCGACCTGCCCCAGCGAGCCGACGTTTACACGCATCGGATTGGCCGAACCGGTCGCAGCGGTCGAGCCGGGCTCGCGCTGAGTCTGGTGGGTGACCGCGAAATGCACCGGCTGCGTCTTATCGAAGAGGCGAGAGCGGGGGTCGCCATGCAGCTGTGGCAGCCCTCTTCGCCAAGTCCGGAGGCGCTTGCTCTGCTGCAGCCGGAGTATCAAACGATAGAGATCAATGGCGGGCGACGGCACAAGCTGCGTCCGGGTGACATCTTGGGGGCGTTAACGGCGGGCAAAAGACTGCCGGGGAGTGCGGTGGGCAATATTCACATCCTGGATCAAATTAGCTATGTTGCGGTGCTTCGCGAAAAAGTTAGCGTGGCGGTCAAGCAGTTGGATCGCGGAAGAATTAAGGCGCGGCCATTTAGAGTGCGACTGGTGGGTGCCGAACATCGTTAGAGGCGGAGCGCCAGAAGCTGTCAGTCCCAGTTAGGCCGCGCAAATCGGCGGTAAGGAGAACGCAAGGTGCAGGGCTTAAATTCCAGGTCATGGATCGTTTTGATCTGTCTGTTGATTGGAAGTTCCGGCTGTCAGACCACCCGCTTTAATATCGCGGCCTATGAGGGTCTGGGCGATCAGTACGACGTCACGATCCGGCGTGACCTGCGCGGCGTTCCGCACATCCTTGGAAAGAGCAACCCAGACGTAGCATTCGGGTTGGCCTATGCACACGCGGAAGATGCATGGCCGCTGATTGAGGAAGCCATACCCTTCTATCGCGGGGAGAACGGGCGCTACGTGGGGCCCGACGGGGCGATTACGGACTATCTCGTAGAGTGGTTGGGTATTTGGGAGACCATTGAGGCGAACTACATCATGGACCTCAGTCCAGACGCACGAGCCTATATCCAGGCTTATGCCGACGGGTTAAATTTCTATGCGTCGCAACATCCGGATGCGGTAGACCTCAGTCGAATGCCGGTCACAGCCTATGATCTGGTGGCGGGGTCCATGCTGCGGCACCTGTTGTTTTATGGTTTCGATCACGCGGTAGAGGAATTGTTCGAGGAGACCCGGCAATCCCAGGTCAGTGCGGTTATTCGTCCCCCGAAACGCCGGTCAGAGATCCGGATACAGGAGCCGGAGGGGCTGCTTATCGAACCCCCTGAGGTCCTCAAGCTAGGGCCTGGCGAGATCAAAATAAATGGCCTGCCCGTGGGTTCCAATGCCTTCGCAATCATGCCCGGCATTTCGGATGAAGGGGCTACCCGATTAGCGATTAACTCTCACCAGCCTACCACGGGTCCGGTCGCCTGGTACGAGGCGCGCCTAAAAAGTGATGAGGGCCTGGACGTGATGGGCGGTCTGTTCCCAGGAAGCCCAAGCATCAACGTGGGTTTCACACGGGACTTGGCCTGGGGCGCCACCGTAAATAACCCGGATCTGGTAGATATCTTTGTGCTTGATATCAATCCTGAAAACGAGAACCAGTATCGCTTGGATGGTGAGTGGCTTGATCTAGAGGTTCGCGAGGTAGAGATAGGCGTGACGCTTTGGGGGTTCCTGCCCTGGACGGTGACGCGGGAGGTGCTGCGCTCGGCACACGGGCCAGCGATCCGGACCCCTCACGGTACCTACGCCGTGCGCTATGCGGGCATGGGAGAAATTCGCCAGCTAGAACAGTGGATGCTGATGAACTTGGCCACCAGCTTCGACGAATGGGTTGAGGCTATGCGGGTGCATTCTTTCGCGAGCTTTAACTTTGTTTATGCTGATCGGGAGGGGAATATTATGTTTTTACATAATGCCCTAACGCCCCGACGAGATGCCCGCTACGACTGGTCGCAGTATCTGCCCGGGGATGATGCTTCGCTGATTTGGAAGGACTACCTTCCCTTTGGCCGCCTGCCTCAGGTGATCAATCCCCAGGCGGGCTACGTGCACAGCGCCAATCAGACGCCTTTCCGAGTCACCGATCCTGCGGACGATCCTAGCCCCGAGAGTTTCCCGCTGGAGCATGGTTTCCAGCAGAATATGACCAACCGCGCCCATAGAGGTCTGGAGCTCTTCCAAAGCTTGGGGCCCAGCATTAGCGAGGCAGAGTTTTCGGCCATCAAGCATGACAAGGTATATTCGCGGAGCACGGACTACGTGAGCTATCTGGAGAAGATTCAGGCCCAGCAATTTGATGACCCCAAACGCCAGGAGGCTCAGTCACTCTTGGCCCAATGGAATCTGAGCACGGACGTTGAGAATCCCCACGCCGCATTGGGAACCTGCGTTTTTCTGGCGGCAGAAAAACGCAAGGATCGCAGCGAGGACGGCAGGCAGGAGGTTGGTGCGCTGCTGGACGGCTGTATCGACACGCTGCTGGACGCGGAAGGTCGGTTGGACCCGCGCTGGGGTGATAGGAACCGACACGTGCGAGGCGATGTGAACGTCCCAGTAGGCGGCGGTCCTGACATTCTTCGGGCGATTTATGGTCGTGACCTAAATGAGGATGGCTATCTGACCAATGTGGCGGGAGATGGCCTCTACTATTTGGTCTCCTGGCAGGCTGACGGCACGCAGAAAGTGGAGGGTGTGCATCACTTCGGCAGTGCCACGCAACATCCAGAGTCCCCGCATTATGACGATCAGGCGGAAGCCTTCGCCGAAGAGCGGCTGCATGAGCCGGCCTTTGATGAAGCCTTGCTTCAAGTACAGCTCTCCCGGGCCTATCGTCCAGGTCAAGAGGAATGAGGCTGATGCACGCGTTCCAGGATGAGGGATAGGGCGGGCGCCATGCAGCCGCTCGCATCAGACGCGCCTCTGATCGTTTATATCGACGTCAAGAGCCCCTATGCCTATCTTGCCCTGGAGCCCACTCGACAGATGCTGTTGGAGACTGGCGTCCTGGCTGACTGGCGTCCCTTCGTACTGGATATCCCGAGCTATCTGGGCACAGCTAAAATCGGGCCGTCGGGCGCAGTGCAGGCGCAAAGGCGTAGTGCCTCACAATGGTCCGGCGTCAAATATGCCTACTTCGACTGTCGGCGCTACGCCAATCTCTATGGCCAGACCCTACGCGGCACCCAAAAAATTTGGGATACCCGGCTACCTGCTATCGGCATGCTGTGGATTAAAAAACAGTTTTCCCTGAAGGCGCAAGGTGAGCCGGGAGGTCCGCTTTATCGGTACCTGGACGCCCTCTTTGAACTCTTCTGGAAGCGTGAGCTAGACGTTGAGCAACTCACGGTGATCCAGGCTGCTTTAGTAGGGGCCGGCGTAGCGACCAGTGGTTTTGCTGACTTTGCAACCCAAGAGGGAGCGCGCCAGAATGAGCAACTTCAGGCCGATGCATTCGATGCGGGAATCTACGGAGTGCCCACCTACATCCTGACCGATCAAGGCGCGAAGCCAGCGCGCTACTTTGGCCGTGAACACCTGCCGAGGGTGCGTGCCCTGTTGAGCGGAGAGGCGGCAACCCATGCCAACTCGGATATTGCCTATCCGCTGCCCAGGGACCTAGACCGTGGGAGACTCGAGGCGTCAGCCCAAGCCCCGGGGGTGGCTAAGGCGGCGTCCGGCCAGCGCCCACGGCTGACGATCTGGATAGATTTTTCCTGCCCGCAAAGCTATCTGGCATTGTTGCCAACGCTATCGGCCTGCCAGCAGGGCGATGTTCAGATAGCCTGGCGGGTCACTTCGTCTAAGTCCCTCAAGAAGCCGGACGCCGCGTCGGGGCTCCAGCAGGTAGAGGACCGGGCGATCCTGCATAGGCGGCACCGAGCGGAGTATCTGATCACCGATATGCAGCGCTATGCGCCTCATACGCTGCAGCGGCTGCACACTCGCGTCGCCCTTGATGCGGCAGCCACGGGTCTTTTATTTGTTCAATCTGAGGCACCAGGAAAGGTGAATGACTTCGTGGAACGGATTTTCGTCCGTTACTGGCGAGACGGCGGCGGGATTGATCAAGGTGATGACATCGACCCGGTGCTCGGTGAATTGGGTCTCTTGGGCTCTGACTGGCGTACCTTCAAGCGCGGCGCAGGGCCAGGCCTGCTCGAGGCCATGAAGCAGCAAGCTGAGGCCCTCGGCATTCGCAGCACGCCAACCTATTACCTAGGCGACGAGCCCTTTCAAGGCCGTGCTCACCTCCCCCTGCTCATGCGTCGACTTAGCGCGGGCATCTAGCCCCAGCCCAGCCTCCGACGGTTGACGGGCTGGCACGGGTTAGTCAGTATCCTGGGCTCGCTGGTGGCTTGCCGATTAGGCCTGCACAAAACCGATCACCTACAAATCTGAGGACTCACCATGAAAACGCGCATCACAGAATTGTTTGACATTGAACACCCCATTATCCAAGGCGGGATGCACTATGTGGGCCTGGCGGAGATGGCTGCGGCAGTCTCTAACGCCGGTGGGCTGGGTATCATCACCGGCTTAACCCAGGGCACCCCAGAAAAGCTGGCCAACGAAATCGCTCGCTGCCGTGAGATGACGGACAAGCCCTTCGGCGTCAACCTGACCTTTCTACCCTCCCTAACGCCTCCGGACTATCCCGGACTGGTCGATACCATCATCGAAAGCGGCGTTAAGGTTGTGGAAACGGCAGGGAATAACCCGGCCAAGTGGCTGCCGCAGCTCAAGGAAGCCGGCATCAAGGTGATTCATAAATGCACCTCGGTTCGGCACTCGCTTAAGGCCCAGCAAATCGGCTGTGATGCGGTCTCGGTGGATGGCTTTGAGTGCGGTGGTCACCCCGGCGAGGACGATATTCCAAACTTTATTCTGTTGCCTCGCGCGGCAGACGAGCTTGAGATTCCCTTTGTGGCCTCCGGGGGCATGGCCGATGCCCGCTCACTGGTGGCGGCCTTGGCCATGGGTGCCGAGGGGATGAACATGGGGACGCGCTTCATTGCCACCCAGGAAGCGCCCGTCCATGAAAACGTTAAGCAGGCGATCCTAGAGGCCAGCGAACTCGATACGCGCTTGGTCATGCGCCCGCTGCGCAATACCGAACGGGTGTTAACGAATCCTGCCGTTGAGCGCCTGCTGGAGAAAGAGAAAGCCATGGGCGACGGGCTGAAATTCGAAGATATCGTGGAAGAAGTTGCCGGCGTTTACCCTAAGGTCATGACCCAAGGCACTATGGAGGCCGGCGCATGGTCCTGCGGCATGGTCGCAGGTCTGGTATACGACATCCCAACGGTCCAAGAGCTGATGGATCGGATCATGGGCGAGGCTCAGGCGCTGATCGATCAGCGACTTGCGGGTCTCTCAGCGGCATAAGACAAAGTGGAAGCGGACACGCCCAAGGTGTCTACAAAAAAACGGAAGAGGGAGAAGTAAGATGCGGGAAGCCGTAATCGTTTCAACGGCGAGAACGCCAATCGGTAAGGCTTACCGGGGTGCGTTCAACAGCACGCCGGCACAGTCGCTGGGTGCGCACGCGATCAAGCATGCGGTAGCGCGCGCGAACCTAGACCCTGCAGAGGTTGAGGATGTGATCATGGGTGCTGCGCTGCAAATGGGTAGCAGCGCCTTTAATACTGCCCGTCAGTGCCTGCTTGAGGCCGGGATGCCAGATAGTGTTCCCGGACAGAGCATTGATCGGCAGTGTTCGTCGGGCATGATGGCCATCGCTACCGCAGCCAAGCAAATCATTTCTGACGGGATGGACGTCGCCATCGGCGGTGGCGTGGAATCTATATCGACCAACCAAACTGGCGATATGTTTAACACCCCGAGCCCTTGGCTGCTGGAGCATCAGCCCGCGCTTTATATGGCGATGATCGAGACGGCGGAAATCGTGGGCGAACGCTATGGCGTGAGCCGAGATGAGCAGGATCGCTATGCGGCGCAAAGCCAGGCTCGCACCGCTGCTGCCCAACAGATGGGCGCCTTTGATGACGAAATCGTACCGCTTCCATCGGTGATGAAACTGATGAACAAGGAGACCGGTGAGGTCAACGAAGTGGAAACGCGATTGGACAAGGATGAGGGGAATCGCCCGGGAACCACCCAGGAAGGCCTCTCGGGCCTGCAGCCTGTCTTCAGTGGCGGCCAGGTGATTCAGGAAGGCAAACACATCACTGCGGGTAACGCGTCCCAGCTCTCAGATGGAGCGTCGGCCTGCGTGCTGATGGAGGCGAAACTTGCCGAGCAGCGGGGGCTAAGTCCTCTGGGTGCCTATCGCGGCATGGCCGTCGCGGGTACAAAGGCAGATGAAATGGGTATTGGCCCCGTCTTTGCCATCCCCAAGCTTTTAGAAAAGAACGGCCTAACAATGGACGATATTGGCCTTTGGGAATTGAACGAAGCCTTTGCGGTTCAGGTCATTTACTGCCGAGACAAGCTCGGCATCCCTGAAGAGCTGCTTAACGTCAACGGCGGCGCGATTTCCGTCGGGCATCCCTACGGCATGTCCGGATCGCGCATGGTTGCCCACGCACTCATCGAGGGTAAGCGTCGCGGTGCTAAGTACGTGGTCTCAACCATGTGTGTCGGGGGCGGTATGGGAGCCGCCGGCCTGTTCGAAGTCCTCTAGGCCTAAGGCCAATTAGGGCAAGGTAGGGGAATAGGGCGTGCCTAACATTACGGTACGCTCTATTGCCTTAACCAAGGCACCGTCAGCTTCGGACGCCTCCTTTACTCGCTTCCACTCAGGATCTTGACTGAATGCGCCCCAGGCGGCTGCCGCTTCGACCTGACTCGGATGCGCAACGATATAGAGCAGCTTGTCCTCGCGATCCACGGGCTTGAAGTAGGCGACGTTTCGAATGCCGTGCTTTTCAAAAAGGGCCATGGTGTGCTCGACAAAGCGCTGCTCTAACGCCTCAATCTTGCCCGGGTGGGCCGTGTAGACCCGCAATTCGTAGACTGGTCCAGCGACTGCGGGGGTGTGATTGTCTGCCAGCGCTGATATCGAACAGGCCCCACAGAGCAGGCCTAAGATCGTTAACAATACACGCATAATGACTCCCAGGATGTTGCATCGTTCGGTTGGGGTGTTTCAGTGTGCACGACTTTTCCGAGCTGAAACAGGGTTCGGTGTGGTGGGTTCGACTGAGCGGCGGTTTCGACTAAGATGAGGGTCGGAGAGGATAAAGGGGTAGATAGATGAAATATCTGGTATCAATCTTAGGCTTGCTATGGATCGTGCCCGGCGCAGCGGACATTAAGCGTACGGACTGGGGAACGCCTGATCTTTCGGGTTTCTATGATTCCGGGACGCTGACGCCCGTTGAGCGACCGGTGGCTCTGTCCAATAAAAAATATATGTCGCGCCAGGAGGCGGAGGAGTTCAAGCGGCTTAGCGGCCTATTGGCTTCCGATGCAGACCAGATCAGTGACCCAAATCGAAGTGCTCCGCCTGCGGGTGGTGATGGTCAGCAGGCCTATGGGGCCGGGGGTGTGGGTGGCTACAATTCATTTTGGGTTGATCCTGGAAGCGATGTCACAGAAGTGGACGGAAAGATCAGAACGTCGATCCTTTATGCTCCCGCCAACGGGCGCTATCCCAGAATGACGCGCAAGGGGATGCTCAAGCTTGCGGATAACTTCTCGTCCTTTTCCTACCAAAATGACGGCACTGCATCTTGGCTAGACCGAGAAGGCCCCGGGCCATTTGATGGGCCAGAGGACTTGGCCCTGGCCGAGCGCTGCCTGCTCGGCTTTAGCGCCGGTCCCCCTAGTTTGCCGGGCCTCTACAACAACTTTAAGCGAATTGTGCAAACCCCCGATCATGTGATGATTTTGCTTGAGATGGTCCATGACGCTCGCATGATTCGCCTGGGCGGCGAGCATGGGCCAGAGCAAAATAGAAAGTGGCTGGGCGACGCCGTGGGGCGTTGGGAGGGCGATACCCTGATCGTCGAGACGAAAAATTTTAAGACGCAAACGGGCCTTTACGGTGGGGATGAAAACCTCTTTCTGGTCGAGCGTTTTACGCCCTTTGAAAACGGTGATCTGCACTACGATTTCACCGTGACAGATGAGACCGCGTGGACCCAACCTTGGAGCGGGGACTATGTCTGGAAACGCAGCAATGACAAGGTTTACGAATATGCCTGTCATGGGGGCAACTACGCCATGGGCAATATCCTGCGCGGCGCCCGACTGCTGGAGAAAGAGGCTATGGCCGAGCAAACCAAGCGCTAGCAGGCTATAGCAAACGCAAAATAAGACGCCGAAACTGGCTAAACCTAGAGCAAAAAAGAGAGCCGTATGTTTGAACGAATCGACCCTGCCCTGGTGGGCTTTTCTGAAGATCGACTGGAGCGGATTTCCCAGTGGCTGGAAGAACAGACCAGCGGCTCCCGGCTGGCGGGCGCTAGCGCCCTGGTCGCGCGACATGGGAAGGTGGCCTATCTAGGCGCTGCGGGGTACGCGGAGACGAGTACAGGACAGCCTTTCGAGGAAGAAACCATTGTTCGCCTGTACTCCATGACCAAGCCGGTGACCACGGTTGCCGCCATGATGCTCTACGAAGAAGGACACTTTCAGCTCGACGACCCGGTAGCAAAGTATTTACCCGCATTTGCTAACACACCGGTCTGGACCGGGGGGGATGCGCCCCTCACATCGGTGGTGGATCAAACGCAGCCCATTCTGGTCAAGCATTTGATGAACCATACGTCCGGTCTGACCTACGGCTTTATGCACAGTAACGTTGTAGACGCGGCTTACCGAGAACACGGCCTAGAATTTGGCGCCCAGCAGGTCGGCTTAAGAGCTCTCGTCGATCAACTTGCAGAGATTCCCCTGCTTTGCCAACCCGGAAGCCGCTGGAATTACAGCGTTGCTACGGACGTGCTGGGTTGTCTCGTGGAGATTTGGTCTGGAATGACCTTAGAGTCGTTTTTTGCCCAGCGAATTTTCCAGCCCTTGGGCATGCAGGATACGGGGTTCCATGTACCCCAAGCCCAGCGCCACCGGTTTGCGGCCCTATATGCACCGGCTGAGGGGGGCGGCCTGAGCGGCATCGCCAGCGGTTCAAGCTATCTTGAGCAAAGTCAGCGTGGCGGCCTGAAGCTAGAGGAGGCAGTCGAAGACTCCCCCTATTTCCTGCCCGCAATCACTTTCTCCGGCGGCGGAGGACTGGTGGGTACGCTGGGAGACTATGCCTGCTTTTGTCAGATGCTGTTGAATGGTGGGGAATTCCAGGGTGAGCGCTTGCTCAGTCCAAAAACCATCGCCTATATGCGGACAAACCAGCTTCCGGAAGGGGGCGACATGGCCTCCATGGGACAGCCGGTGTGGAGTGAAACGAGCTACGAGGGGATTGGCTTTGGTTTGGGATTCGCGGTGGTCATCGACCCCCCGAAAGCGTCGATCATAGCCTCAAAGGGAGAACATCATTGGGGAGGGGCCGCGAGTACCTTTTTCTGGATTGATCCAGAAGAGGACCTGTTTGTGGTGTTCCTGACTCAGTTAATGCCCTCATCAACCTACCCAATCAGGCGAGAACTCCGTGTCCGGGTGTATCAGGCGCTCTTGGAGTAAGGTACGCATCAGTTGAATGTTACCCCAGTGACCCTGAATCGAGTCTGCCACCCGAGGCATCACCAAAAAGTTGATTAATCAGCGTTAACGCGGTGGACGGGCAGGGCTCAGCGCTCGCGCCATTTCGATCAGGAGCTTCCGATGCTTCTTCCCCAGAGTCGCGAAAAGAGACGCCAACTCCTTAGTTTCGCTATCGCCAAAGGGGCTGTAGGTCGAACGGTTTTCCGCGGCTTTAAAACGCTCGGCCGTCGCGCTCTTTTCGCCCTTTAGGCCCCCGAATCCCTCTCCTGATGCGCCCATGACGCCGGTGCCGCTCATCAGCCAGGGGAGGTTGAGATCAAGAATGCGCGCTAATTTTCGCAGGTTCGTGGTGTTCGGGACGGACCGTCCGTTTTCCCACTGGCTGCAGGCACCTCGAGTGACGCCCATACGCTCCGCGAGAACGGCCTGGGTCATTCCGGAACGCTTCCGACCCTTTGCGATACGCTGTTGAAGTTTCGACATACACCAAAGGTTAGCCTTGGTGATGTCCTGTTAACATGATAATATTGGTATCTTATAAA
>DKNY01000051.1:0-12185 GCA_002470275.1 Gammaproteobacteria bacterium UBA7376
GGCGACCACGACAGCGCCGCTCATGATCACCCACCCATTGGAACCGTGACCGCCGTGCTGGTCGGACTTGATTCGCCAATCTCTACCCTTCAGGTGAAGCGTTGGGTGGACGATTTCTCAGATGAGGCCCTGCTTGCGATTTTACCCGGCGTTGCATTAACCCAGCTTTGGGACCTGCTGGGGAATGTGGAGGTCGTACTCTTGGGTATTTCGATTCTAGTTTTTGTCTCTTCGCTCCTAGGTTTGAACGCCATGCTGCTTGCATCCATGCGAGAGCGCCGGCGAGAAATAGAAGTCCTGCGCAGCATCGGCGCGCCCTCTCTCTTCATCCTCGCGTTACTGGTCATTGAATCGTTGCTGATCGTCACGATCGGCGTGGTACTCGCGGTGGTAGGCCTCCTCGTCTCGATAGCCTTGGCAAATGGTCTTTTGGCCGAGGAATTAGGGCTGATGATGTCGATGCAGATTTTCAATTCGTCGAGCCTATTAGCCCTCGCCCTGATTTACCTGACGGCATTTGTGGTCACGCTGATCCCAGCCTGGCAGGCCTATACAGTGTCACGATCTGTCGGTACTCAGCCGCCCTCAGATTGACAGGCGGATCGCAAGGTCGTTATAACGTAACATTCTGCAAGGTGTCGTGGTCCCATTAAAAGTCAAAATACACAGACTGTCCTTCGGCACGCCAGCCAGCGCTGCCTAGCCGGCGGCGCCAAGCTAACACCCAAGCGTAGTCAGGTGCTGGAGGCCTTAGTCAAATCTGGTAAGGCGTTGTCAGCTTACGAAATCAGGGACTATTGCTGTAATCAGCTGGGCTACGACCTCCTGCCTATGTCTGTTTACCGCATTCTTGAGTTCCTCGAAAATAATGATCTGGTCCATCGTCTAAACACCTCTAGCAAGTACATAGCCTGCTCCCATATTACCTGCCCTCATGACCATGAACCGCCACAGTTCCTCATCTGCAAATCCTGCCATCGAGTAGAGGAAGTAAGCATGCCCGACCGAGTCATCAAGACCGTTACCCAGGCGACCCGCCTGGCCGGTTTTCAGCTGGCGAGCAAGCAACTTGAAATCGACTGCTACTGCACGGAGTGCACCCTCACTAAGGACACATCGGCATGATGCTGAGCGGAGCCATGGATAAATCTGCGATCGCACTTTCCGGGGTTTGCATCGCGCACTGTCTGGCATTGCCGGCTGTGGTCGCCCTACTGCCCGCTCTGTCCGCCTCTTGGTTTGCGGGCGAGTCCTTCCATCTTCTTTTGCTTTTCATGGTCTTGCCTACAAGTATCGTGGCCCTTGGCTTGGGCTGCAGGCACCATCGCACTTATGGAATTCTGCTCTGGGGCACCAGTGGGCTCTTGGTCCTGACCGCGGCTGCCGGATTAGGCCAAGCTTGGCTAGGGGAGGCCGCTGAAAAGGTGCTGACGGTTATCGGCGCAACGCTGGTGATGGTCGCCCATGCGAATAACTTCAGGCTGTGCCGTCATCAGGACTGCGACCACTAACCCTGAGGCCATGACCTGAGTCACCACCCAACGGCCCTCTCTGCCCCGGCATCCCTTGCGCGCTCCTAGAAGCCGTACGCCCTGACTCACCTCGCGCGGGGCTTGAACCACCTCTTTTTGGGTGATAAGCCGCCCTACGTTCTGCCGCCTGAACGGCACGATGAGTGCAATCGTGAACGCTTCCGTTAAGCTCCACCAGGTTTTCTGAGCGATTCAATCTTTGTAAGGAGGCAAGATGATCGAGGATCTATTTTCTATGGCTGGCAAAATTTGCGTGGTAACCGGCGGCTCCAGCGGCCTGGGTAGCTACATGGCGCAAGGCTTTCTTGAGGCCGGAGCAGCGCGGGTTTACATCACCGCCCGCTCGGAAGAAAAACTCAAGGCTAAGGCAGCGGAACTATCCTCTATCGCCGCCGGCGACTGCATCGCTCTTCCCGGTGACCTCAGCACGCTGGAGGGCGTTAACGCCCTGGCAGCAACTTTGTGCGATAAAGAGCCGCACATCGATGTGCTGATCAACAACGCTGGGCTCGGGCTCGGCAGTCCCATCGCTACCATGAAGGCAGAAGACTGGGACCGAACAATGGACATCAATACGCGCTCCCCGTTGTTTCTTACCCAGGCCTTATTGGCACCCCTTAAAGCGCGTGCCACCGTGGACGATCCATCACGGGTCGTCTTTATTAGCTCGGTAGCGGCCAGCGGCGTCTTCCCGAATGTCTTGGCCTATTCCTCAAGCAAAAAAATTCTCGAGCATCTAACGCCCCAACTCGCCCTTGCCCTCACGGACGACTTCATCCGAGTCAACGCGATTGCACCGGGGCGTTTTTATTCCGAGATGACGCGAGGTGCATGGCAGGACCCCGAAGCCGAATCATTCAAAGCAGAATTAGAGCGCATTCCAGCGCATCGCTACGGTGACATGGAGGACATGGCCGGGGTCGCCATCATGCTGTGCAGCCGGGCTGGCGCTTATTTTAGTGGCGAAGTGCTCAATTTAGATGGCGGATTCCGCCTACGACACTAGCGCTCAGTAACGACTGGCCCTCGTGGACTAAAGAATGCTGCGGCCGAGCGCGCTCTGAATCAAAGTCACCGCGCGCTCGGCTGAAACGTTTGCATCGTCGAGAAATGGATTTAGCTCGACGACCTCCATGGAAGTCATGCGTCCGTTGGCCGCGCATTCCTCCAGCAACAGATGGGCTTCTCTATAGCTGACGCCGCCCGGCACAGTAGTGCCCGTGCCGGGGATGACCTCAGGGTCACAGCCGTCAAGATCAAAGCTCAGGTGGAAGCCGGCCGTATTGCGGTTCACGATCTCAAGACTGCGGCGCGCAACTTCGAGCATCCCCAGTTGATCAATATCTCTCATGGTGAAGGCCGTGACACCCGAATCACGGATGAACTCGCGCTCAACCACGTCGATATCGCGAATCCCAATCAACACAACGTTATCGCGATCCACCGCCGGGTTGACGTCTAAAATACCGGCTAGATCCGCGTCACCATAACCAAGCAAATGCGCCAAGGGCATCCCATGAATATTACCGCTGGGTGAGGAACACGGCAGGTTCATGTCGCCATGAGCATCGAACCAAATCAGACCGAGCTTTTCACCTCGGGCTTTCAAATGTGTCGCAAGCCCCGAGACCGTGCCCATGGCAATGGAGTGGTCACCGCCGATGATCAGCGGCCAGTCGCCGGCGTCCAAGGCGTCCCGGGTTTCACCGGCAAGCTGTGTGCAGACAGCCAAAATTTCGTCTTTAAAACGCGCCCGGGTATCCTTTACCTGTCTCGTTTCCATAAATGGCACCGGGATATCCGTTTCACCAGCGATAGAGTAGCCCAGGGAACGAATCGCCCTTCCCAACCCGGCCACGCGAAATGCTGAAGGACCGGCATCAGTCCCGCGACGTGAAGCGCCCAGGTCCAGGGGGACATTTATGGTGCGAATGGGTCGATCTGTTTGCATCGCGGTCACTCTCATTTATCCATTCGAGTCAGTCATCAAGCGGCGTCTTTCCCGCACCGAGCAACCTCACCAGGATGCACCTGCTGGAATAAATCCTTGGGGTTGTCCAGATCCGGGATGAGCCCTATCTCCTCCCCCTCGTTCAAGTCCGTGGCGAGCCGTTCCACGTACCGCAACGCAGAATAATCTTCCAAAGCGAAGCCAACGGAATCGAATAAGGTCACCTGCTGGTCATCCTCGCGGCCTCGTTCATGGCCGGCGATCACGCGCCATAGGTCGTGCACCGGATGCTTGTCGGACAGCTGCTGAATATCGCCCTCAATCCGTGTTTGCGGTTCGAACTCCACGAAAATCTTGGCGGCACGAAGAATATCCGCATGTATTTCTGTCTTACCTGGACAGTCGCCGCCAATGCCGTTGATATGCATGCCGGGCTCAACCATCTCAGGGGTGAGAATGGTCGCCCAGCGCTTATCTGCGGTACAGGTTGTGACGATGTCCGCGCCCCTAACGGCCTGTGCAGGTGACTTGGCCAAGCGTAGAGTCAGGCTTGGGTAAGCTGCCATGTTGCGCTGGAGTTTTTCCATGGCGGCATTGTCGATGTCGAAAACCCGAATTTCTTCAACGCCTGCGAGCCGATGAAGCGCCAAAGCCTGGAACTCGCCCTGGGCACCGCAGCCAATCATCCCAGCAATACCCGATCTGGGTCGAGCCAGGGCTTCGGTGGCTATCGCGGTCGCCGCAGCGGTACGAAATGCCGTCGTCACCGTCAGCTCCGACAGAAGGGTCGGGAAGCCGGTGTCTACGTTGGCCAGCGCGCCAAAGGCCATGACCGTGGACACCCCCTTGGTCGCATTGACAGGATGCCCGTTGACGTACTTAAAGGCGTAGCGGTCTTGATCGGAAATCGGCATCAACTCAATGACGCCAATCTCGCTGTGGCTGGCCACGCGGGCAAGCTTCTCAAAGGATTCCCAGCGTCTAAAGTCTTCGCGCATGGTGTTGGCCATACCCGCCAAAAATTCCTCGACGCCAACGCGGCTTACGATCCGGCGAAGGGTGGCAACGTCTACAAAACGGGTCATTGTCCTAATCTCCTCAAGATGTCATTTTGCATACTCTAGGGTGATTATTGACTATATGTTAGCCGTCAGAATGTACATTTTTCTATTTTGATTTATCATTCCGATACCTTATATTGTCGTTTTGTAAATTGTTGACGCAGAGTACCCCGATGCGAACCCTTGATCCCAAAGACCGCCGTCTGGTGTCTATGTTGCGCGCCGATGCACGCACGTCTGTGGCAGACCTGGCGAAGCAGTTAGGTGTTTCCAGGGCCACGGTTCAAAACCGAATGAAGCGCCTGGAGAAGGATGCTGTGATCTTGGGCTATACCCTCAGACTGAGCGATGAGCTAGAGCGCCCCCCCGTTCGTGCCCTCATCAGCATTCGCACCGAGAGTGCCAGTGAGGCTCGTGTGATTGCTAACCTCAGAGGCAATCCGCATATATCGGCAGTTCATCACACCACGGGGCGCTGGGATTTGATTGCCGAATTTGGCACGGACTCCCTTTCATCATTCAATAAAATCGTCGGTGATATTCGGCTCTTTGAAGGGGTTTTAGGAACGGAGACGAATCTGCTCCTGGACAGCTACGATTAGCCCGGCAACAGAGCCTCAAACGGCGGCTGATGATGTACCTTCAGGTGTTCGATGGGCACATAGGGGTAATCGAAACCAAAGCAGCGTGGCGCAACCACGCCCAGGGCTACGTCGGACCGGTAGTAGGCAGGGCAACCCACACCAACCACGGTCACCCGCTGCCCGTAACGAAGCCTCTCGGCATTGATCGGCATGGAGGTCTCGTAATCAAGCACGGTGATGAGGTCCGGCACCGAAGCAATGACCTGACCCTCCACGCGAGCAACCAGAAACTCATTTTTGATCGTCAGCCGCAGCTTGGGTCCTCCACCCTCGAAGGGCTCAATCACTGCTTCACCAACATCGAAGCCCCCCACAATAGCACTGGCACAATCGACCACTTTGCCCGTAAAGAGATGGCATAGTTCCCCATAGATAGAGCGATTGAACGCCGCGCCAAGGGGCGCGAGGATACGATGGGCGTTCCCTCGATGCGCCCGCAGAATTCTGCCGATCTCCAATGAGAACGTGAGCGTAGAGGGGACAATGGACGATTTAAGCTGTTTCCCCGTCATCGGGTGCTCGACCGTCGTGATCATACCGCCCATGGCCTGTGCCATGGCGCGCACGTGACGCTCATAGGTTTCGGTTGTATCTGCCGTAAAGGTAACCACGTTACCAGCGTAATCGACCCCAACCGCCGGTGTCGGTGCAACACCTGCGATAGCGTAGGTCATCATTTGAGCCTCCGGAAGCGCGCGCCCCATGCCGTCACCATCAATCACCGGAATACCGCACCGCGCTGCAGCAATAATTGGAATAAGAGAATTTCCGCCGCCAATTTCAAAGGACACAACGGCATCTACCCGGCGCCCAACATGATGTTCAAACGCCTCGAGCGCCATCGCTGCATCGTCAACAGATGGCAAGAGTTCAAGGCTGACAGTGGGCGCACCTACGCCGCCAATAGCCACCACATAGGCATCATCGTCTAGGTCATTTACAGAGATAAGGTCTGCGGGGCCACTTTCCTGGAGTACTTTTTGTGTCGCGAGAAGGCTAACGTAAGGGTCACCTCCACCCCCAGTGGCCAAAAAAACCGAGCCGTCGGACAAATCCTGCAGGACATCGGCGGTCAACTTCATGCTGTAGTCTCCTCTGAACCAGGTTTCTCCAAGGCCGCAATGTCGCCGACGACTTTGACGCGCAGGCGCGCCGTGTTGCCTGCCATATAGGAAATACTGGTCTCTTCTACATCGGCGACCCGAAGGGATGCGGAGTCAGCGCCGGCAGCCAATGCTAGCGCCATAGCTTCCTGGGTTACCTCTTGGACAGCCTCCTGCCTTGGTATTTTTTCGTAGGAAACAAGCCGTTCCGACTCTCCCCCGATCTGAGCTATCGCAGCACCGATCGCGTTAGCAACCCCCGCATGCTCGGGGCGCAACATGCTGGAGGCTGCCGCCAAGTCTTCGGTGATCAACACGGCACCGCCGCCCACCAAGATCACCGGCAGCGGATCGCTGCTGGGTTTCATTTTTTCGATACCGGCGTTGAGCATCCGAGATATCTCAAGAGTCGCCGCCTCTCTGGTTTCAGGGCGCAGACCGGCCACGTGGGATGACTCGCCAATCTCCACCAGGCCCGTTGCAACGACGATATCCGTCGCCGTTAGCGTTTTACCGCCAAAGACTAGGCCCTCAGAAACGAGATTGTGCCCCACGGATTGGGGCCCGATGGTTTTGCCATCCGCCGAGACCAAACTGCCGCCCCCAAGCCCAATGGCTAAAATATCGGGCATGCGAAAGTTAGTCCGAACGCCGCCAACTTCGATGACTACATTAGACTCGCGCGGGAAACCGTCCTGGAGAATACCAATATCCGAGGTTGTCCCACCGATGTCGACAACGATCGCATCATCCAAACCCGTCAATTTACAGGCACCTCGCAGGGAATTGGTCGGCCCTGAAGCGAACGTTAGTGCCGGAAACTGGCGCGCAAATTCAGCATCCATCAGCGTGCCGTCATTCTGACTGACAAAGAAACGACAGGTCAGACCGCGACGTCGAATTGCCTCAACAAAGGACGTCACGACACGGTCTGCAAAACTCAGCAAGCTTGCATTGAGTAGCGCGGCATTTTCTCGTTCAAGAATGCCGAGCCGGCCGATACTGTGCGATTCGGTTATGCGGACTCCGGGTATTGCTGCGCGGATGCGCATTGCGACGCGTTGCTCGGGTTCTGCGTTCATCGGCGAAAAAGCCGATGAGATCGCAACGGCCTGAATCTTTTTCGCTTTGAGGTCGTCGACAACTGCGGCGATCTCGTCGTCGTCCAATGCCGAGAGCGGCCAACCGTCATAAAGGTATCCGCCCCGAAGCATATAAACGTTATCCCCAAGACAGGCGGCGAGATCCTCAGGCCAACCAATCATTGGCGGGATGCCTGTACCGGAAGGCATGCCAATTCGCACTGCTGCAACTTGGGTCAATTCGCGGCGTTCGATAACAGCATTGGTGAACTGCGTTGTCCCCAGCATGACTGCTTCAATTGCCCCCTCTCTCCCGGCATGGTCGACCAATATTGCCTCAAGGGCATCTAGTATGCCGGTGGTCACATCGGCCGACGTTAGGGCCTTCGTCGATGCAATGACGGCGTCCCCATCCAGCAGCACTGCATCGGTATGCGTGCCACCAACGTCTATGCCTATTCTCAACACTAGGCGGCCCCCTACTCAGCCGAGCTTTCTACCGGTCCCGAGTCGAACCGGCTCAAAAGGGCATAACTCAGGGCAGACACGAATATCGCGTCCAGGGCAGCAATGCCCGTTAACTCGATGACCGATTCGGCCCCCAACAGCGCGACAACGCTACCCATTACCCAGGCGATCAGCGCAAAGGGCGATAAGGTCCGCTCGGAAGCGGCGAAGTTTTCGAAATAGGCCTCGGGGCGTGCATAAAAGTGATCCACGGCAATCACTCCTGCCACGGGCACGAAGACGATAGCGAGGTAAAACAGAAACGTTAAAAAGTAATCCAGGATATTGAAGAAGGCGGCAACCGTGCCGAGGGTGCCTAGGCAGATGATGAGGGTTCTGTTTTCAGCTTTCGGGAACGTGGCTTCAACGCTCAATATTGCACTATATAAATTTAGGGAGTTCAGTACCCAGGTGCCCGCAATGATAATGACAAAGGCCCCCCAGCTGAGACCGACAACGATCAGCACATCTAACATATCGTCGTTGGACAGAGCGTCCGCAGCCAGCCCTCCTGCGATCATGACGACGGATTGGACGATCAAAAAGGACATCAGCGCGGTAAATAACGCACCGCGCCAATGATTGATAAACCGCGTAATGTCCGGAAGAATCACGGCACCAACAATCACGCCGCCGACCACGGAAGATATTGCCCGACCCAACGAAATCTCCGCCACTTGGGGTAAGGCCAGGGTCTCGCCGAGGGAGCGCATCCCCAGGGACTCCGAGATCAGCACGACGGTCACCACCATCATTACCGGCACCAACAGCGTCGACAGCGCGTTGATTGCCTTGAACCCATAGATTGTGGTGACGGTCATAACGAAACCGGCGAGCAGTTCTACTACCCAAGAAACCACTGAGACGCCTAGAGTGTCGTTGAGTAGACGCAGAAGCGCGCCGCTGAACAGATCAATGTTCACGCCGAACCATCCGAGCAAGGAGAGCGCAAAAGCCAAATTGACCAGGGCAGCACCCCGGGTACCAAAGGCAATCCGAGCCAACATATAGGAACTAAGATGTGTGCGGGTTCCGATGGCGCCACAAACGCCAGCAATCAACGTCAGCACGCCGCAGCCGATCAAGATAGCCTGCACCGCACTGGCATTGTCCATCGCAAGAAAAATTTCAGCCCCCGTCACAAAGGTGGGCAATGAAAAAGCCACCATGGCGCTGACCAGCCCAACCCGCAGCCAACCCACCCAATGCCTCTGCGGTACAGGCTCCCTGGCAAATTCCTCTACTTCAACGTTCAAACCGCCCCCACATGATTTATCGCGCCCCGACTGAACCCGGGAAAGTCGATTTCCTCACCAATAAGTTGATGCGTACAGTAGTGGACAAAACCGATGAGCAAAAGAGGTTACTGCCACCATCATCCGCATAGACAGATGGGTTTTAGGACCACGGGCCTACTGGCCCCTGCACTGGCCACCTGCTGTACACAACCGAGCTGATTTGCTCTACATTATCCTACCCCCACCCGCCACAGGATGGATAACAAGAGAGACCGCCTCATCGGGCGGGAACGACGGACAGCGGAGCTGGCTATGATTTTTACCGGATATGAAAGCCCCCTCATTCTACTGAAACATGAGGTGATTCAGCGCGACTACGAAGGGCACACCGTCCCTGACGACCTCAAAGGTCAGATTGCGGCTCTCGATGACGAGAAAGACGCTTGGGACTTTGAGCAGGTCGATACGCTTTACCGGGCCCTGGACAACGTTCCGGCAGATCCGGCATTTCCCTATGTTCAGCCCAACGACCTCGAGGATATCCGCAGGGCACGCCCTGATGGGCCAAGACAGCTGGGCGAAATTCCCGAGACGGCCCTGCTTGATAAGCTTCATGGCGCCTGGACGGGTCGTGCGGCGGGTTGCGCCTTGGGCAAACCCGTTGAGGGTATGGGCATCGTCGGTCAACAGGGCATGGTTGGGCGAAAAGCTATCCGAACCTACCTTGAAAATCGACAGGCCTGGCCACTGGACTTTTATATCAGCGGCGCGGATGCAGGAGATGGCCTACGGGTAAGTTGCCCCCAATCCCAGCGGGAGAACATTGCCTTTATGGAGCCAGATGATGACATCCACTATACGATTATTGCGCTCAGCGTACTGGAGAACTACGGTCCTGATTTCACCTGGCGTGACATCGCTACCACCTGGAATACAAGCCTGCCGTACTACGCAATCTGCACCGCAGAGGCTCAGGCGATCATGAATTACAACAATGCTGTCCCACGCAAAACGCCTTCAAACTGGGTCACACCCGAATACACCAGTATCAATCGAAACCCTTACCGCGAATGGATCGGAGCCCAAATCCGTGCAGACGGATGGGGCTATGCATGTGCGGGCAACCCAGAGCTCGCGGCGGAGTTTGCATATCGGGATGCCTGTTGGACTCACAGGGCCAATGGGATTTATGGAGAGATGATGTTTGCCGCCATGATGGCAGCAGCGTTTATTGAAAGTGATCCGATCCAGCTCGTTCAGATCGGCCTATCGGAAGTACCGCAAAACTGTCGACTGGCTGAAGCCTGCCGCGCAGCGTTAGAGCAGATTCCCCTGTGTAGAGATTTTGAAGCCTATATGGATTGGGTAGAACACTACTACGGGACGCTCCACGGTGTGCATACGGTTAATAACGCCCTCATCGTCATTGGCTCCATCATCTATGGAGACATGGATTTCCATCACGCTATCTGCCGTTCTGTTGAGGGCGGTTGGGACACGGACTGTAACGGGGCTACCTGCGGATCCATCGTTGGCGCCGCTGGCGGCGCCAACGGCTTAACCTCCAGTCTGGTTGCACCGCTGAACGACACCATCAAACCCAATGTCTTCGGCTTCCAGGAAATCACCATGACAGAACTCGCAGAACGCACGCTTAGGGTCCATCGCCGAGTCAACGCCAACGCCTAGGAGCAGATGGGCTTACAACCCGGAACATCCGGGTTTCGGCGCCGAGAGGTCGATCATCGAATACCGAGAGACTGCCTTGGGAACCAAAACGATCCAGGTCGGCGCGCCCGGAGTCCTTTTAGCCTGGGGCGGATAATGCACGGCTCCTTGGTATGTTGGGGTCAGACTTCCGCCTTGGAGTACTGGCACGACAAGTCTTACAAAGGCCATGAGTTTTCAGCCTTTAGGTAGGTTTTGTAACGCGCTCTCCTCTTCTGTAGAGGAGCGCCTGTAGCAGAAAATTAATACCTGCTCTATCGCCGGGGACTGTGCGATCGGCCAGCAGCAGCCTAAACACCAAATCACGGCACAATCGACAGCTATCGCGCCCATTCTCCGAGGAGGCCAACCATCTCGTTGAACTGTGAGGGTTCCAAGTCAAACAGAAAATCATATTCTGGGCCATTTCACCAAGCACCAGGCCTGGAAGGCTGCAGATTGAACTCAGTCTTCAAACCCTAAAAACCGAGCCGCGTCGTCTACGCTCTTACGTTCTGAGACAACCGCATTAGCCGGGAAATTCTCATCGGGCCACCCCAGGGCAACCGCCTTCATAATTACCTGATCTTCAGCAATTTGCGCGTGTTCCCGGACTACCGGCGACTGCATGATACCCTGGCTGTTAATCACAGCACCCAAACCACGGGACCAGGCAGCATTAACCAATGCAGTTGTCACCGCGCCGCAATCAAAGGCCGTGTCATCACTGTCAGAAAGTACGCGGTCGTAGGTGATAATGACGCATACGGGTGCATCAAACTGACGAAAGCCGCGAAGCACCCAATCCTGACGCCTTTCTTTATCCTCTCGCGCGATACCCATCGCGCCAAATAGCTGCTTAGCGACACCCACTTGACGCTCGCGGTGTTCACCAACGAACGGTTGTCCAATGCGAAACTCCCTTGAGTGCGGTACGCCGGCGAGATTACGTTCTGTATTGCCCACTCGAATGCGGTTGAGTACGTCGCCGGAGATAACAGTAAAATTCCATGGCTGTGTATTCATGGAAGAAGGCGAGCGCATCGCGATGGCTAGAATCTCCTTGATTAGTGATTTCGGCACTGGATTCGGCTTATAGCCTCGAATGCTCCGGCGCCCAAGTAGAACATCATCGAACTGCACGATCAGCTTCTCCGTAAGATAGCGGCAATACTGCGAGTAAATGGGATCGAGTACGCCATCAAAGCGCGATCTCCGGCTCACTGTGAACCCCACTCAGCAACGAGATTCCTAACAGGCTTAATGACTCTCAATCTACTGCGCGGGTTTATAACCGAGAACGGTCATTAAAAAAACCTTGTCCTCCACACCATCACTACCTATGTCAGATATCGCTACC
>DKNY01000051.1:12509-38604 GCA_002470275.1 Gammaproteobacteria bacterium UBA7376
CTACCTATGTCAGATATCGCTACCGCGTCAAACCTTTCATCCTGCAACGTTAATTGATATCGCTAACGACCAACACGCCCAAAGCCCATTATCCCTAACCTGATTGGCGAGCCCATATACAGCTCTAGTGTAAAATAGCGCATTGGAAAGTATACTTTGAGGTTTAATTCGGTACGGACACTTAGATGAAACCCAATGTTGTTGTCATCATGACAGATCAGCAGCGCGCTGATGTCTCGAAACGCGAAGGCTTTGCACTCGATACCACACCCTTTCTGGATAGTCTGGCCAGTCAGGGCTCCTGGTTTGATCGCGCTTATACCACCATGCCTGCGTGCCTGCCGGCCCGAGTCTCCATGTTGACAGGTCGTTACCCCAGTACCACAAGGTCACGAACCAACCACAACAGGGACGATGCCTTTTACGAAAAAGACCTGTATGAGGTCATGCGTGAGCAGGGTTACAAGACCGCACTCTGTGGAAAGAATCACTCCCATATTGATGCAGACCGAATGGACTATCAGTTTTCAATAGGGCACCACGGCGGGTTCGATGATAACCGGTCCGAGCAAGAAATTGCCTTCGATGAGTACCTGGCTAGCCTGAAAATGCGCGTCCCCGCTGAACCATCACCCTATGGCGCGGAAGTGCAAAGCCCTTTTCGTGCGGTATCTGCGGCCACGGACTGGATTGACGGGCTCGGCGCCGACGACCCCTTCTTTCTATGGCTATCCTTCCCGGAGCCCCACAATCCCTACCAGGTGCCTGAGCCTTATCACTCCATGTTCCCACTGGAAGACCTGCCACTGACGCTGTCCGATGAGTCAGCATTGGGAGCGAAGGGGTTCAAGTATCAATGGCTGCGTCAGATCGGCGAGACCGCCTTTTCGGATTATGGCGAACAACTTATCCGTAGCCGTTCCAATTATTTCGGCATGCTTCGCCTGATCGATGATCAGGTCAAGCGCTTCGTTGAATATCTGGATGCAAAGAATCTGCGCGATGACACCATCGTGATATTCCTGTCGGACCACGGTGATTACGTCGGCGAATACGGATTGATGCGTAAGGGTGCCGAGTTACCCGAGGTGCTCTGCCGTATTCCATTCTTCTTTGTCGGCCCCGGTATTCAGGAGTCAGACAAGCCCCATCCGGCACATATTACGATCGCGGATCTGATGCCGACGATTTGCGAAGCGATCGGCGTGGCGCTTCCCGATGGAGTGCAGGGGCGTAGTCTATGGGCGCTGTTGACCGGAAAAGACTACCCTGAGGCAGAATTCGACAGCGCTTACATGGAACATGGCTTTGGCGGATTGCATTACAGTGAAGATGATGACTTTGACCCCAACGAAGACGGCCTGCATCCAGGTATTGGGTTTGATGAACTCAACGGCTGCTCGCAAAGCGGCACCATGCGCGCCCTTCGTAAGGGTGACTGGAAACTGATTTTTGATATGCAGGAACGCGGACAACTCTACAACCTGGCGGACGATCCCGTTGAATTGGTAAACCTGTACGATCATCCGGACTACGCGGATGTGCAATCGAAGATGCTTGCCTCGTTACTCGGCTGGACGCTACGGGCCCAGGATCCATTGCCTCACCCGCGTCGTCGCTATAAATTCAAGTCAGATAAGCAAAACTACTGGTCTCCTTATCGTTAACAATAGACGCGATGCAAAAGCAGTAGGTGTCGCTTAGAGATAGGGTCAAATGGTGCTACAAGGCCTGACGATGTACAGGCAAAGGGCTTATCGTTTAAAGGGGCGGGGGCCGTGAAGCTAATATTCCTATCATTATGTTCCCGCCGACTCACACCAGAGGCCCATTTTAAAAATAGCAGCAGGAAAGCTTTGGAAGTCTGTGTTTGCTAGTGTTCTCGAATTAAAAAGAGTAAAAATACAGTTAAATCAGCGGCTTACAAGCACCTGCATAGGCTTTCGCATCTGCCTATTTCAGGTTTGTGTATCTTCTTTTTCTTTAGTAAAGCGAAGCGCTAACCTTCCGGTTAGCATGTACTGCCCCCCTAGCGCTAGTAATGTAAACACAACAAGTGGGATGAACCAGTCATTGGTACAAGCAGGAACCAACGAATCATCAAGGTCCCGCCAATCTATTACTTTAAAGTTTTGTTTTTATTGAGGTCTAGTATTGACGCCGTCTTGTACTACGAGTGGTCTCAAGGGAAAACCGAGAATATTCCTTTCACTCGCAGCTAAACCGTCTGTATCAGTGACGCCGTCAATTGCTCCATCCCTTGAGGACTGTACAGCAAACTTCAATCTGTAACTCAGCGTCGGTACTTCAAATATATGGCCTTCAACACTCTGTTTGTAAGGAATGCTAACCTTTCACTCTTTTGTCATATCTTCAGCAAACACCAGTTTGTACCCATCAGGATCATAAACTGAAAATTCTCTCATTCCGTAAGAATGATGCTCTTCTATCTCCGAAATTTTGAGGCCCACATTTCCCCTCATGGAGGCATGGTATTTATCTAGCCCTTGGCACCAAAAATAGGCGTCAATAGCGCCATGCTTCCCATTTGGCTGACACTTAATGCCATCTTGCTGAAAGAGCATCACCAGGTATCCATCTTTTTTCGGCATAGCAAAAGTGGGGGGCTCCCCCCATAAAGGTGGCATATCGAAATCTAGAGTCCCAACATAGAATTCTAGGGATTTCATAAGGTCGGTAACAAAAAAATGGGGGGCGGAGGCTATAATTTTCATTCTACTCCCACTCGAAAATTGCGTTGTCGCAAGCCCTTTGTTTATAGGGGCTACAGAGCGGACAAAAATAGTTTGTAACTGTTTTGTAACTCACTTTTCTTTTCTGCTTCGAAGCCTTCTCACCTTCACAGTCCATTTTCCAAGCACTTAGTGGGATAGCTGTTACAAAGTTTGTAACTACTCGTCCTTTCCTTTTTGCCATATCGATATTTTACGGATTCCCTACAACATGCTTCGAAGTTCAGTAGTAATAAAACTTTCTACTTCTCTCTTGTTGCGTAACCTAACAAACTTGATATGCGAGTATTCCTCTCTCGCAAAAAGTTCGGTGTACTTTTTTCGGTTTTTATGGAAAGTTCTCAGTGTCCACAGAATCATCGAGTCGCTAGTAAAAAAATGTTTCCATACTGTCTCCCTATTACCATGCCATAGCTCTTCCTTTGTAATACCTCTCAAAAAGCTTCGCTTAACAACTCTGTAAAGAACAATATGAAAGGGTAAGTCCAAATAAACCACCATCTGCACACGTTTCCATTTAATAGGGATAGTTCTTTTATAGTTGCCGTCCAAAATCCATCTATCAGACAACAGTGCTTTCTCTACTTTAGGAAAGAACTCTTCATCGGAAGATTCTTCCCAATTAGGTTTCCAATGCAATTCATCTAATTGAACGTAAGGAACGCGATATTTTTGCGCAATACTTTTGGCAAACGCAGATTTACCGCTGCCTGAAGTTCCTACAACGTTAATTCTCATTCCCACTCAATCGTTGCAGGCGGCTTACTTGAGACGTCATAAACCACTCGCGATACTGCGGCGATTTCATTAATAATGCGGTTTGAGACTCGTTCAATGAAAGCATAGGGCAAGTGGGCCCAGCGTGCCGTCATGAAATCCACTGTCTCCACTGCACGTAACGCGATCACGTGCTCGTAGCGGCGTGCATCGCCCACCACGCCTACGGACTTAACCGGCAAATATACTGCGAAAGCCTGAGAGACTTGGTTGTATAGATTTGCTGCTCTAAGTTCATCAATAAAGATCGCATCAGCCTGGCGTAGCACCTCTGCATAGGCCGGCCTTACCTCTCCTAGAATGCGCACGCCAAGCCCGGGCCCCGGAAAGGGGTGTCTGTGGATCAGCGCTTCGGGCAAACCCAGGTGCAGGCCTATTTTGCGCACTTCGTCCTTAAAAAGCTCACGCAGGGGCTCAACCAAGCCCAGCTTCATGCGTTCGGGCAAGCCACCTACGTTGTGGTGGGATTTGATGACGTGGGCGTTGCCGTACTTTGATGCAGCAGATTCGATCACGTCAGGATAAATGGTGCCTTGGGCCAACCAGCCAACGTTCTCTAAAGCACCGGCTTCCCTATCAAAGACGTCAATAAAGGTATTGCCGATGATCTTACGTTTGGCCTCAGGGTCCTCTACGCCCGCCAAATGCTCTAAGAATTCCGCCACAGCGTCCACGACCACGATATCGAGCTTGCCGATTTGGCCCTGGGCCATGGCAGCAGCGAAGGCGTCCTGGACCTGTTGGCGCTCACCCTGACGCAACAAGCCGTTATCGACAAAAATGCAGGTCAGCTTTGGGCCAATGGCGCGTGATAGCAGCGCAGCCACCACCGATGAATCCACTCCACCTGAGAGCCCGAGCACGACCTCATCGGAACCCACCTGAGCGCGTACTTTAGCGATGGCATCATCGACAATGTTGGCCGGCGTCCATTGGCCCTGGCTGCCACAAATGTCGCGAACAAAGGTTTCGATTAGCTGCCCGCCCCTATCGGTATGGGTGACTTCCGGGTGGAACTGAACGCCAAAATATCCGTGTGCGCGATCCTCCATGGCGGCAATGGGCGCACTATCCGAACTGGCTGTGCATTCAAAGCCCGGGGGCAGGCCCGTCACCTTATCGCCATGGCTCATCCATACGTTGGCGGTCTGATTTTCGGCCTGGGCAAACAACGGTGCCAGCAGGGCACCCGGGGATTGGCTGATGAGCTGAGCATGTCCAAACTCACGACGGTTGGAGGAGGCCACGGCGCCCCCAAGCTGCGCCGCCATGGCCTGCATCCCATAGCAAATACCCAACACCGGCACGTTCGCATCAAAAACACACTGGGGAATGCGCGGTGTATTGCCTGAGGTTACCGTCTCCGGCCCACCGGAAAGAATGACGCCGGAGGGTGCAAATTCACGCAATACGGTGGCATCAATATCAAAGGGGTAAATTTCACAGTAAACACCCACCTCCCGCACGCGGCGGGCAATGAGCTGAGTATATTGGGAGCCAAAGTCGACAATTAGGATCGGTTGGCTATGTAGGTCTGTCACATCTTCCCTTATCGGCTGTCGAGAGCCGCTGAGGCTCATGGATATCAATCTCAGCCCACTAGCTCAGCGGATAGTTGGGAGGTTCCTTAGTAATCGAGACATCGTGAACATGAGATTCAACCATGCTGGCGGAACTTACCCGCACAAATTCGGGTTTCGAGCGCATAGTGGGCACGTCGTGGCTACCGGTATAGCCCATGGCGGCTCTCAGTCCGCCCATAAGCTGGTGGACGATTGGGCTGAGTGGGCCGCGATAGGCCACCCTGCCCTCTACGCCTTCGGGCACCAACTTGCGACCTTCCCCTTCGTTTTCTTGAAAGTACCGGTCGCTGGAACCGTTAGATTGGGACATGGCCCCCATGGAGCCCATACCACGATAGGACTTGTAGGTCCGGCCCTGGAATAGTTCAACCTCTCCAGGTGCTTCATCTGTTCCTGCCAGCAGACTGCCGATCATCACGGCGCTGGCACCTGCGGCAATGGCCTTAGCGATATCTCCAGAATATCTGACGCCGCCATCGGCTGTGATCGGAATGCCGGCGTCCTGAGCGGCCTTGCAGGCCCCCTCAATGGCGCTGATTTGCGGGACGCCCACCCCGGCAACGATACGCGTCGTGCAAATCGACCCTGGCCCGATACCCACCTTCACGCCGTCTGCGCCGGCTTCAATAAGCGCCCTGGCGCCCGCCTCGGTGGCCACATTGCCGCCAATGACGTCTATCGACGGATACGCTTTCTTAATGTGGCTGACGCGATCAAGCACGCCCTGGGTATGACCGTGAGCCGTGTCCACAACCAGCAGATCAACGCCTGCCTCAACCAGTGCGGCTACGCGTTCTTCGGTTTCCGCACTGGTACCCACGCTGGCACCGACCCGAAGTTGGCCCAGTTCGTCCTTGCAGGCCAAGGGAAAGGCCTGGGCCTTAACGATATCCTTCACCGTAATCATCCCCGTCAGCTGGAAGGTATCGTCCACCAGCAGGACTTTCTCGATACGGTGCTCATGCAAGAGTCGCGTAATCTGATCAAAGTCTGTGCCTTCCCGCGCCGTCACCAGACGTTCCTTGGGTGTCATCACATCCCGAACCCGTACATTCATTCGTTGTTCAAAGCGCAGGTCGCGACTGGTGATAATCCCCTCCAGCCCAGACTCACTCACTACGGGGACGCCCGAGATACCGTTTTCCCGAGTCAGGGAATGTAGCTGCTCAATGGTCGCTCGGGGATCGATGGTAACCGGATCGCGAATGATTCCTGACTCAAACTTTTTGACCGCCCGCACGGCCTTGGCCTGCTGATCTATCATCATGTTCTTGTGGACGATGCCGATACCCCCTTCCTGAGCGATGGCAATGGCGAGCCGCGACTCGGTCACGGTATCCATGGCCGCAGAGACAATGGGTATGTTGAGCGCTATGTTGCGACTGACATGGGATGCCAGAGAGACCTGAGAAGGTAGAACGCTCGAATAGGCAGGCAGCAAGAGCACATCATCGAAGGTCAGGGCGTCATTGGTTATCCGTAACATTTAGAACCCCGCAAAAGATAGATATTAGCGATGCGCCCTCGGGATGTAAAATTTCGAGCACCATCTCATCATTCAGTCAGGCTTCTGGTAAGTTTGGCTCTGTCTAGACGATCATGGCAATTCATCATGCAGCCCTCTTCCACCGGCGATGTCCTCAGCGTAAGCGCTCTGAACAAGCAGGCTCGACTCACTATTGAGGATCGTTTCCGAGGCGTCTGGGTCACTGGCGAACTGTCGAATTTTGCGCGTCCCGCCTCTGGTCATTGGTACTTCACGCTGAAGGACGCCAACGCCCAGGTCCGATGCGCCATGTTTGTAAACAGCAACCGCAGAGTTCAGATGCAGCCATCGAACGGCCAGCAGGTCCTGCTCAGAGGCCGGGTAAGCCTCTACGAGGGGCGCGGTGAATTCCAAATCATTGTTGAGCATATGGCACCCGCGGGTGAGGGGGCGTTACGTCAAGCCTTTGAAGCGTTGAAGCGAAAGCTGGACGCCGAGGGGTTATTTGATTTGGCCCGCAAAAGGCCTCTACCCAAGATTCCAGGACACATCGCCATCATCACCTCGCCCACCGGAGCCGCCCTACAGGATGTCGTGGCCGTCTGGCAGCGCCGCTTCAGCGCCCACCGGGTTACGCTCATTCCCAGCAGCGTTCAGGGTGAGGAAGCCGAAGGGCAAATCCTGAGCGCCCTAAACCGGGCTGAGGTTCTGCAGCCCGACATGGTGCTGCTAACGCGCGGTGGCGGTTCCCTAGAGGACCTCTGGACCTTCAATTTAGAGTCGATTGCACGCCGAGTCAGCACCCTGTCGGTTCCCGTGGTCTCTGCGATTGGCCATGAAATCGACACGGCCATCACCGATTTGGTGGCAGATGCCAGAGCGCCTACGCCTTCGGCAGCGGCGGAAATGCTGGTGCCGGATCGGGAAGATCTGCTTCGTCACTTTGGAACAACCCACAAGCAGCTGGAACGCAGCATGATGGCCCTGTTGCAAAACCGGCGGCTTGAAACGGACAAGCTGGCCCTGCGGTTAATCAGTCCAGAGCAACGCTGCCAACAAGCCTGGCAGCGTTTGGATGAGCTGGGGGGTCGCCTGGGCCGCCAGCTGGGAAATCAATTGGAGAGACGCACGCAACGACTCCAGCAAGCGCGCCTCAACCTTTGGAAACAAAGCCCAAGCCGACGCCTGCTGCGGGAAACGGATCGCAAGGAAGCCTATGTTCGAAGGCTCAAGGAATCTATCGCGCGGCGGATTGCGGAAAGCCAACAACGGCTGGGGAATGCCGCCCGAATCCTTGAAGGCCTCAGCCCCCTGCCTACTCTGGCGCGAGGCTATGTGCTGGTGCGTGACGCGGGGGGGCAGCTCATTGACAACGTGGCCGACATGGAACCTGGGATGCAGGTCACAGCACAATTTCGCGACGGTCGAACACGCGTGACGGTACAAGACATACAGGAAGGAGTTTTCTTAAGCGATGCCTAGCTCTCTATTTAGTATTCCTCTTCCCCTGCCAAGGTATCAGGGGACTTGGCCAAATCTGAACCTCAGGGCACTGGTTGCCTTGGCCCTCCTGCTCCCGAGCTGGGCGCTGGCAGGCGACGCCTTTCCGGGCGGCGTTTATCCATGGCAGCCTCCGGAAGGCGCTGAGCAAATCACTTTTCGCAATCGGCCCGTGATGCGCCTTAACGGCCAAGCCCTAGTTGGCATACCCCTGGCGCAACCTCTAGGTCCAGCGACAATCGCCTTTCAGCTCAACGGGGAGGCGCAGCTGCATGAATTTCAGGTGGCTGACAAAGCCTATACCGAACAGCACATTACTCTTGCTAATAAAGAGATGGTCAATCCAAATCCCCAGCAACTCGAGCGGATCAGAGACGAGAGTGCGCTACAGCGAGCGCTGTACCTCCGATTTTCCCCGGCAAAACAACTGGAGAAAAAATTCATTACGCCATTGGACGGCCTGACCACCAGTCTTTTCGGCCATCGGCGTTTTTTTAACGGGCAAGCGCGCAATCCCCATTCTGGATTGGATATTGCCGCACCAACGGGCACGCCGATCATTGCGCCGGCCTCTGGGCGGGTCATGCTCGCCGATAGCCTTTACTATAATGGTAAGGCCATCTTTTTAGACCACGGGCAGGGCTTAGTCACCATGTTTTGCCACTTGAGCGAACACTCGGTCAGCGAGGGTGAGCTGGTACAGCAGGGGCAGGAGATAGGCCTCGTTGGCGCGACTGGTCGGGTTACCGGTCCGCACCTGCACTATTCCGTAAGCCTGAACGGCTATCGAGTCGATCCGACGGTCTTCCAACAGGTCTTCGCCTCGATTGCGGGCACAAGCGATTAGCGCTTAGATTTTTTCCGGTGCTTGATCGCCCGCTTGCGTCGATCAAGCTGCCGCTGATTCAGCTGGTTACGACGCCCGGCGAAAGGGTTTTCCGAGTCCCGAAGCTCCACGCGAACAGGATTCCCCAGGAGCTGGAGGGCTTCTCGAAAACCGTTTTCTAAAAAGCGTTTATAGCTCGCCGGCAGCGAGGCCAGCTGGTTACCGTGGACGATGATTCGGGGCGGGTGACAGCCGCCTCGCGTCGCCACCTTAAGCTTAATGGGTCGCCCCCTCACCGATGGCGCTGGGTGGCTGGCCACCATGTTGCGGAGCAGGCGCGTCAGCAATGAAGTGGAGACCGAGAAAGCGCCAATTGCATGAATTTTTTCAACCTGGGACAGGAGCAGCCCCACTCCAGAGCCGTGCAGAGCGGATATCATTTGCACCGGGACCCAAGGCACGAAGTTCAGCCGCCGGTCCAATGCCTTGCGTACCTTGTCTCGCTGCTGGGCCTCGAGTCCATCCCACTTATTTACCGCAATCACCATGCCGGCGCCGGCATCCAGCGCGTAGTCGAGAACATGCAGGTCTTGATCCACTAGGCCCTCTGCCGCGTCGATGACCATAATCACCACCTGGGCACGCTGCATAGCCTGCAGGGCCTTAACCACCGAAAACTTTTCGGTGATCTCCGATACCTTACCCTTGCGTCTAACGCCCGCCGTGTCGATCAGAACAAAGTCCACGCCCTCTCGACTAAAGGGGATATCGATGGCGTCCTTCGTTGTGCCAGGCATGTCGAAGACCACCTGTCGCTCCTCGCCAATCAAGCGATTCACAAGGGTCGACTTCCCCACATTGGGTCTGCCCACCACGGCCACGGCGATGCCCTCGCTCTCGTCTCGGAACGGCAGTGAGAAGTCTATTACGAGATCCTGTAGTCGAGTTGTTATTGAATCCTTCAGCTGCTTGAGACCACGGCTGTGGCTGGCGGAGATATATAGCGGGCTGTCAAAACCAAAGCGTGCGAATTCGGTAGTAACCTGATCTGTAGGAAGACCGTCAATCTTGTTGATCACCGGGATGAAGGGAATGTCTCCCTTACGCAAATAGCGAACGACCTCATCGTCAATGGCGCTGGCCCCTTCACGACCATCCATCAACAGAAGCACCAAGTCGGCTTCGTCGACGGCCAGCTGGGTCTGCTGCGTCAGCTCCCGAGCGAGTACGTGTTCCCCAAAGATGCCGCCGGTATCTATCAGCGTTGCTTCGAAGTCCTCAAACTCAACTCTGCCGTAACGCCTATCGCGGGTCAGCCCGGGCACATCGGCGACCAGGGCATCACGACTGCGCGTCAGTTTATTAAAGAGGGTCGATTTGCCAACATTAGGCCTGCCGACCAAAGCCACCGTGGGCAGCATTAGCTACTTCACCGTCACTCGATAGGCACTCAATGATCCGCCGTTATCCAGAACATAGAGCGTTCCATCTGCGACCACCATCTGAGCGCGAAGCCCGTCTCCAGACACCTTCTCACGCCCCATCATGCGGCCATCAAGCTGGGCCTGCACGTGGAGGTATCCTTCATCGTCTCCCACCAGAAGGTAGTTTGAAAAAGCCAGTGGGGGACTGAGCTTTCTGCGTGCCAGAAGCTCGTGCTGCCAGGTTATGTCACCACTTTGTTGGTCTATGGCATAGACCGTGTCATCCCCATCAACAATGTAAATTTGGCCGTAGCCCTGAGCCATGTTCTGATGTCCAGAGACTTCCTGCTGCCAGCGCGGACGACCATCACGCAGGGAAAGGCTCATCACCCGACCCTGGTAGGCCAAGGCATACAGTGCGCTGCCCGAAATGAGCGGTTGAGCATCAATATCTACGATCCGATCCAGCTCGGATCGTCCTTCGGGCAGCATTATGCGCTGTTCCCAGACCGGCTCCCCGTTTTCCGCCCTCAGTGCAACGACCTTGCCGCTGGCAAATCCGGCAAACACTAAGCCCTGTTGAGCCACTGGGGCGCTCGTACCGCGGAGGGTAAGCAAAGGCACCTGGCTCCCGTACCGCCAGATGATCTCACCGCTATCCTTATCCAAGGCTAAAACCTGTCCGTCGATGGTTTGAACGAAGACCCCTTCTCGACTCACTGCAGGCGCAGCACCAATCTCCGCGCCTACATATGTGCGCCATGCAAGAGAGCCGTCAGCAACCTCCAGGGCGATCACCTCACCCCGAGTAGAGCCAATCAATGCCAAACCCTCGCCGGCACCCACACCGCCGCTTATAAAGCTGGGATCTTTTCGATCCATTAAGCCGTTGAGGCTCCAGCCGCGAGAGGCCACCTCACCAACCTGCTGCTGCCAAACCTTTTTCCCACTGAAGCGATCAAAGGCTGCCACCAGCCCATAGGCATCCGCCGCAATAATACGGTCCGCCACTACCTGGGGCTGAAGGCGCACATACTTCTTCCCCAGACCGGATCCAACGCCGGCCCGCCATTCGCGGCGCAGATCGACTTCTGCATCGAATTCAACGAGTGCTGCAGGTTCCTCCGCATCCTCTCCGCCCTCTCCAATGCCGGGAACCCAGGAAAACCAACTACAGCCGCCGAGGGCCAGCAGCGTGCCCAGGAGAACAAGGCGGTGCAAAATAGGATGTTGCTCAGGCGTCTTACTCATTAGTCGCCTCCTCGGCATTGGTATCCGCTTCCGTTTCCTCTTCGGCTTCTGCTTCCGCAGCTCGTGCGGCCTCCTCGGCCAACGTCTCAGCCGCTTTTTTCAAAGCCGCGTTCAGGGGCTGAGTAAATTCTGCGTACTGATCACCCAAGGGTGCACTGTTTTCCATCTTGATCTGCAGCAGAGGGCGCGCTTCTCCCTCAGGCAGAGCGTCTATCGCAGCCTGGTAGGTTGCGTGCGCTTGCTCTAGCGACCCTTCGGCAAACAGCATATCGCCGCGCAACTCCAACGCCAGGGGAAGATAGCCCGGAGCGGTGACTCGTTGGAGGGCAGCCAGGGCCTCGTCGCCCCGTCCCAATGCGTATTGCACCTTGGCAAGGCGCAACTGAACGAGGTCAGCCAGCATGCTCCCTCGAGCGGCGGTCAGGGCTTCCTGCAGCAGGATCTCGGCGCTGCTTGCGTCCCCAGCGGTCACCGCTGCGGCAGCCTCATCCAAAGCCACCATGACGTGAAAGGTTGATCCCGCAAATTCTTCTCTGATCAGCTGGGCCTGAGCGGGTTTTGATTCCGCAGTGCCATCAAGATACAGCGCGTAGGCAGCCGAACCCTCCTGGGCAGCGGCCACGCGTCCATCCGAGACAACTTTCCAGATCCCGGCAGCAACGATTACCAGGCCGACTACGAGGGCAACCTTGATCCCGTATTCGTTCCACCACCCACGAATTCTGCCCAGTTGTTCTTCATCACTTAGGTAATCTGACACGCCTTTACACTCCCGTCACTGATACTCATTCCACCTCTGCCCTCTCTCGGCCCGGGATTTTACCCTATGCCCAGCCGGAGCAACCCTTTATTTTTGCACAGATGCATTACCCGTCCCCATGACCTGCTCATCCTGAGCGCCAACACCTTCAGCGACGACACCCAGATCGCCAAGACCTTAGGGCCGACCGCTAGTCGTTCAACTGATCCAGAGCCTGCTGCCAGACAAGACGCTGTTGCCCAAATTCTGCGTTACGCAAGTGCTTGAGCGTCAGAGAACCCAGGTCGCGCTCATCGTCACCCAACAGTATCGCCCAGTTGGCCTGGGCGGCATCAGCACGCTTCATCTGTTTTTTGAGCGCGCCTCCGCCTATGTTTATTCTGATGCGCTGACCCTCCAGATGGCTACGCAAACGCTGGCTTAACGCCATCGCTGTGCCCATGAGGCTTTCATCCAAGACGCAAATATAAATATCCGCCGGCGCAAAGGCCGTTTTCGGTTCGGCCAGCTCGTGTAACAAAACGACGCGATCGAGGCCAACGGCAAAGCCTACGGCTGGCGTTGGCCTACCGCCCAATCGCTCCACCAGCCCGTCGTAGCGCCCCCCCGCGCAGACAGCACCCTGAGCACCCAAATCATCGGTCAGCCACTCGAACACCGTCCGGGTGTAATAATCCAGCCCGCGCACTAAATTTGCATTAACGCGATAGGGTATGCCCACTTGGTCCAGCAGCTGCTGGAGTTTTTCGAAATGTTCCCGACTCTCAGCGTCAACGAAGTCCGGGAGGCGAGGAGCCCCCTCCAGCAATGCCTGAGTCTCTGGCTTCTTCGAATCCAAGATTCGCATGGGATTGGTCAACAAGCGCCGCTGACTGTCCTCGTCCAGCTGACCCTGTATGGGCTCAAGATAGGCCACCAGCGCATCGCGGTATGCGGCTCTATCTTTCGATGACCCCAGCGTATTGATCTCCAGGCGAAGCCGGTCCTGAATACCCAGGGCATGCCAGCAATCCCAGGCCAGGAGCAGCAACTCGGCATCCATATCTGGGCCCGCAAACCCATAGGCCTCAGCCCCGATCTGGTAAAACTGCCGATAGCGCCCCTTCTGAGGTTTCTCGTAACGAAACATTGGGCCTGAGTAGTGAACACGCTGGGTCTGATTATAGAGCAGTCCATGCTCCTGCAGAGCGCGGACGCAGCTCGCCGTGCCTTCAGGCCGAAGGCTTAGGGAGTCACCGTCTCGATCAGCCAAGGTATACATTTCCTTCTCGACAATGTCGGTGGCCTCTCCCACGCCCCGCGCAAACAGTTCCGTGTACTCGAGTAACGGCAGCCGAATTTCCTCAAAGGCATGGCTTGCTAGCGTCGCTAAAATTGAACGCTCCACCTGGTGCCAGCGCCGCGTTTGCTCCGGCAATATATCGCGCATCCCTCTTACTGCTTTAACCACTCGATTGCGTCCTTCTTTGTTCTGTCACGCCCTCAGGGCGTAAGCGTCAGGTTGGCTACGTTGGATCGACTGGTAAATGGGCTTAGGCTGACGGCGGCACCGTTGAACTCCAGCATCACCGCCGGCGCGTTGCCCAGCTTAATAACGAAGGGCGCCGCACCGATATAGCGTCTCACCTCGCCAACGGCCCCTAAGTCAGCAAACAGCAGTACCCCGTCTTGGTTCCGAATCTCAAACCAACTGGCCTGGTCAAACGTCATCACGATCTCGTCATTCCCAAACTCGGTGAGGCGAGGCAGCGCGTAGGCCATGGCTAATTCGACTGCTGCCGGTTTCTCGGTGTCCGCCGTTTCCGTTAGCTCAGCGTTCTCTAGGATAGCCGGCGCGACTGACATGCTCATCTGCATATCCTCTTCTTCTGTCGCTTTTTCTGTCGCTTCTTCTCGCAACTCTTCTGCCGTCTCTTCTGACGCCTCTTCTGGCACCGCTATCGGCTCTGCCGCAATCGTCTCGCTGGCTTGCGCCTCAGATTGGCTCTCTGCCGCATCCATCTCGGGCAAACCTGGCTCGTCGACTATGACCTCTACGAATTCCTCAAGAGGCACCTCAGCCCCTTCGGCTGGCGGGTCAAGCACGGCGTCCGCCGCATCCATTTCCAGTGGGTTGGGCACCCCCTCCACTGGGTTGTCCTCAGCTATCATCGGTTCCTGAGGTTCAGGCTGAGTCAGTACAAAGGCGACAAAAAAAGCGGATAGCACCATAGCGATGGCGAACCACCTGCCCATCTTGGGAGGCTCAGAGCTTTCAATTCCACCGGGTACTCCGATTGGCTGGCCTGTGCCTGTGGGTGCTGAATCCAGCGGATCAACTTCAGAATGATGGGCCGTCCAGGCTTTGATCAACGGATCTCCGGCCAATCCCATCAGTTTTGCATAAGCGCGGATGTAGCCATACACGTAGACGTCATCGGGCAATTTATCAGCATCGTTTTCTTCAATGGCTTTGATCACTCGGACCGGAAGGTTGAGTATCTCCGCAGTTTCCTCAATGCTGATCGCTAATGCCGAACGAGCCTCAGCCAGCACCTGGCCTGGCCCTTGCTGGGGCATATCTCCCTCGTGGGTTACGTCGTCACTGCTCATTGCTCCCCCTCCGGGGCGGTGAACGGCGAGAATCCGGGCGAGTCATCACAATCAACGCCATTGGACAATCTCTTGCTGCATGGCCGCCATGCGCTCCCGATGGCGGCGCTGTCTTTGGGTGCGATCATCGACCTGCCCAACCAGTTGACCGCAGGCGGCATTGATATCCTCGCCTCTCGTAGTGCGCAACATAGTCACAAATCCCTGTCGCATTAGGATCGTCTGGAAATTTTCGATGTCTCCTTGGGCCGGCCGGGCATACCCGGACCCAGGAAAGGGATTGAACGGAATCAAGTTAATCTTGCAGCGGACGCCTGCTAGGAGCTTGGCCAGCCCCTTCGCATGCTCTACCTGATCATTCACACCGGCCAGCAGCGTATATTCGATGACCAGCTTACGAGCAGGGCCGAGATGTTCCACGTAATCGGTGCAGGCTGCCAGTAACTCGGCGATGGGATACTTTCGATTGATCGGCACCAGGCCGTCCCGCAGGTCATCCGTAGGCGCGTGCAACGAGATGGCCAGGGAAACGTCCGTCACCTGCTGTAACTTGCGTATGCCGGGCACGACGCCCGCCGTGCTAATGGTCACGCGGCGCTTTGACAGACCAAAGGCATGGTCGTCGATCATTAAATTTGTCGCCGCGAGCACCGCATCAAAATTGAGCAAGGGCTCGCCCATACCCATCAATACGACGTTGGTCACCCGCTGGTCCTTGGTTTCAAGGTAGCGATTGGCCAGCACAAGCTGCCCTACGATGTCCGCCGCGCTCAGGTTTCCGTTAAATCCCTGTTTCCCCGTGGAGCAAAAGCTACAGTCCAGCATGCAGCCCACTTGGGACGACACGCAGAGCGTATTTCTGTCTCGCTCGGGAATCAAAACCATCTCTACCAGGTCGCCCTGATCCAGACGAAGCAGCCATTTAACCGTGCCGTCTACGGATACCTGCTGGTGATGAATTTCAGGTAGAGAGAAGTGACAGTTCTCGTTGAACCACTCGCGGGTAACCTTTGGTAGATCGGTCATAGCACCAAAGTCCAGCAGATTTTGGTGATACACCCACTTGAGTAGCTGCCGCGCTCGAAATCTTTGCAGCCCCTGGGTCTCAAAGAGTTCTTCGAGACCCGTGCGGTCAAGACCATAAAGATTTAAAGCATTTGGCACCATCACCCCCTCGTTGGGTGGTTATCCCGCCTCAGGATCTAGGCAGAATTTCACTCTCATCGAAGAAAAACCCGATCTCCCTGGCCGCGGATTCTGGACTGTCCGAACCGTGGACCGCATTGGCGTCAATAGATTCTGCAAAATCCGCACGAATGGTACCTGGCGCTGCCTCCTGAGGGTTCGTTGCCCCCATTAAGCGACGGTTGGTCGCAATAGCGTCCTCGCCCTCCAGGACCTGAACCATTACCGGACCCGAGCGCATATACGTGCATAAATCATTAAAAAACGGTTTGCCGTCGTGTTCGCCGTAAAAACCCGCAGCCTGCTCTTCGGAAAGCTGCAGCATTTTAGAAGCGATGATCCTTAGCCCTCCTTTTTCAAAGCGGGAATAAATCTCACCGATTAAATTCCTCGCCACGGCATCCGGCTTAACGATCGAAAATGTGCGCTCAAGACTCATAGGATTCTCCAAATTTCGCGCCCCTGTCCATAAGACATGCTGGCCGCTCTGCTAGTCTGATTTCGGGTCCGTCATCGCTGTAGCGCGACCACATCAACACCTTTCAGGGGCGCGTATTATACGTGCGCGGCTTAACGACGCAATTGGCTGATCGTATGAGATAAAACCGCTGCGGCTTGATCTATCTGATCCTCATCGGTAAACCGCCCAAAGCTAAATCGCAGAGACGCATCGGCTAGGGCTCTCGGAAGACCAATGCCTAACAGAACATGCGACGGTTCTACGGCGGCAGAATTACAGGCTGAACCACTGGACAGGGCAAGGCTGTTCAGAGCGAGCATAAGCGTCTCACCCTGAACGCCATCGAACCCAACGTTAATAATGTGCGGCAGTCTGTCTCGATCAGCCGAGTGAACGTGGCAACCGGGAATCTGTCTCAGATGGCCTTCAAACCGCTGCCGAAGTGCCTCAATGCGGGGCCATTCCAACGACAGCTCATCAGCCATCATCTGCGAGGCTGCACCCAGGCCAACGAGCTGATGAGTCGGCAGCGTTCCGGACCGCATCCCGAGCTCATGTCCGCCACCGTGAATAAGGGGGTCTAGCTTCAGCCCTTCCGCTCGCCTGACAAACAATGCGCCAACGCCCTTGGGCCCGTATATTTTGTGGCCCGAGATCGACATCAGGTCAACGCCCGAGGCCTTAACGTCAATCTTCATCTTGCCAAAGCCTTGCGCGGCGTCAGTATGGCTCAGGACGCCTGCCTCTCGACACAGGTCCGCGATCGCATCGATGTCGTTGATGACACCAAGCTCATTATTGACCTGCATCAGGGAAACCAACAGCGTATCCGCGCGGATAGCCTCACGGAGTCGGTCTAGAGGCATTCTGCCGACCTCATCGGGCGGCAAATAGGTCACCTCAAAATTCAGCGTCTGGAGGTAGGCAGCGCAGTCCAGCACCGCCTTATGCTCAATCGAGCTCGTGATGATATGACGCCGTCCCGTGCGTTCTGCGCGTCCGAGCAGACCCTTTATGGCAAGATTATTCGACTCCGTAGCGCCGGAGGTCCATATGATCTCTCGTGGGTCGGCATTGATGACCTCGGCCACCTGCACACGAGCAGCCTCAACGGCCTCCTCTGCCTGCCAGCCGTAGACATGGGATCGAGAGGCAGGGTTACCAAAAGTTCCATCCAGCGTGAGGTGTTGTCGCATCAAGTCGGCGACTTCAGGCGCTACCGGCGTGGAGGCAGCATAATCGAGATAAATCGGGTTATTCATGAGGCTCAGCACTTTCCTTGCTGGCGACGGATGCCCAGCGGTAACGCATTTTAGCGAACCGGCGGAGGCAAGTCTCCATGACTCAGGGCTACTTAAGGCCTGGGACCAGGCTTTGTCCCAGTGAGCCTATCTCTTGCTCTTGGCAGATATGGCCGGACCCGTGGGGAACAAGGCGACTCGACCCATACCCGATCGCAGCGCACCCAGGCGTCGTTCAGCCCCATTTTCAACGCGCTCCTCTAGCCAAGTCATCAGCACCTGCCAAGGTTCTAGGTCTTTGCGCACCTGCCAGGCCGGCATCTCATCAATTCCGATGCCCGCGCCCGCAGAGCGAGTAAAACTTTGAGAGTCGCGCAACGTCGCCAGCACCGGAATCTCAAGACTGCGTAGGAAGCTCTCTAGCTTCTTATACCCCAGCGTATTGGCCTTCACCCGATTAGCGATGATCGCAATCTTTTGCTGGGTATTGTTCGAGCGCGCGGACAACAGCAGGTTCGCTATGCACTGAACCGCCGCATGGATGTCAATCTCTGATGGCAAAACTGGGATTAAGATGGCGTCTGCGCCACGTGTGACCGACGCGAGTCCGCGTGAGTCCAGGCCCGCAGGTGAATCAATAATCAAAGGGTTGCACCCGGGAGGGGGCTGGAGCTGCCAGCTGCGCGTTGCGGCACCTCTGGATTCGTAACCGGCAATGCCGTGGATCACCGGAGCGCTCTCGGGTCTTGCCTGAAGCCAGCGCATGCTTGACCCCTGAGGGTCCAAGTCCATCAGGGCGGGCTTGAAATCGCGGTGCGCGAAGGAGGCCGCCACATTAACGGCAACCGTGGTCTTGCCCGACCCGCCCTTTGAGTTAACGATAACTATTTTCTGCATGAAGCCAATCCGCGCCCCGATCCTTTCTCTCACGTAAGATTATTCATTCAAAAGTCAGGGCGAGCAAGCCATTTTATTTACGCTTCCTCACTCCATGCGCGCCGCAATGTGCTTTAACATCCCTCTCAATATTTGAATCTCGGTGTCATCAAGCTGCTGCCGCATAAAGACTCGACGCAGCCGACTCACGGTATTGCCAGGTTGGTCAGGGTCAACAAAACCGCTTGCATACAGCACCTGCTCCAGATGATCCATCATCCCCTCCATCTGCGCCATGGACGCTGGCGGCCTATCCCAGATGCGCTCCCCAAGCCCATGAATGTGAGTCATATCGTCGGTATCCCTCGTCGAGGGCAACAAGTTGTTGGGGCCGATGACATATTGATAAATTTCATAGCAGACCACCTGCACGGCCATAGCTAAGTTAAGCGATCCATAGACCGGCGAGGAGGGAATTTGAAGGTGCGTGTGACAGAGGCGCAGCTCCTCATTACTGAGGCCACTGTCCTCTCGTCCGAATACAACGGCAACCTCAGCGGACTGCGCCTGGGCGGACAGAATCTCACCCACCTGTCTGGCCGAAATCACGGGCCAAGGAATTGAGCGCATGCGCGTACTGGTGCCCAGGACAAATTGGCAGTTCGCCAAGGCCTCGCTCAGGTCTGTCACCACCGTGGCCTGATCCACCACATCTACCGCGCCTGCAGCCCGCCAATCTGCCTGGGGATCGGGGAACCGTAGAGGATTGACCAACACAAGCTGCGTGATGCCCATAGTCTTCATGGCGCGGGCTGCCCCACCGATATTGCCCGGATGCGCCGGTTCAACCAGGATAATTTTTATATTGTCTAGCACCTTATTTCCGTTCCTTTGTTGGCTTGAAGGCTTTGTCCCTTTAGCATCACTCCTAATCACCTATGTAGAATGAACCCATGCAACCAATGGCTAATATTGCCCTGCGTGCCGCCCGCCAAGCAGCAGACTATCTTGTGCGCTCAGTGGACAGAATCGATGAGCTGGATATCCAGACCAAGAGCCCCAACGACTTTGTCTCGGACGTCGATCGCACCGCGGAAGCCATTATTGTCGATCAGATTCGGGAGACCTATCCCGATCACCAAATTCTTGCAGAAGAATCTGGCCGTCATGCCGGCGACAGCGACGTGACCTGGGTAATAGATCCTCTGGACGGAACGCTTAACTTCCTCCAGGGGATTCCACACTTTGCTGTCTCCATCGGCATTCTAAAGGGAAAACACCTAGAACACGGGATCATTGTTGACCCGTTGCGCGGTGAGGAATTTGTGGCCAGCAGGGGCTATGGTGCCCAGCTCAACGGCAAACGCATTCGCGTGAGTCAGCGAATCAAACTCGAGGACTGTGTCTTGGCGACAGGCATTCCCCCGGGTAGCGTGCAAGAACGCCTGGATGAATACGCTGGCCCGCTCACCGAACTCACCAGGCAGTGCCGGGCAGTACGTCGCACCGGCAGTGCTGCTCTGGACCTAGCCTATGTGGCAGCGGGTAGGCTGGATGGATTTTGGGAAATGGGCCTGAGTAAGTGGGATATCGCGGCCGGAATCGTCCTGGTGCGGGAAGCCGGTGGCTTCGTGGCCGACCTTGAAGGTGGCGAAGGCTTTTGGGAGAGCGGAGACATCACGGCCGCTAACCCTAAGTGTTTCAGGCATTTGGTACAGGCCTTCAGACAGTAAGGGCAGCACCAAGCGCGCAGCTCGCTACGGGTAGCTACCGTCCTCATTCTCGCTCTGTTCTTTCTCGGGCACAAGCAGGTCCTCCCGAGAGATGTTCATCGTGAGCAGAATGCTTGCCGCCACATAGATCGAGGAATAGGTGCCAACGACGATGCCAATGGAAAGGGCAGAGGCGAAGCCTCGAATCACCTCTCCTCCGGCAAACAACAGGGCCAACAAAACGAATAACGTGGTTAAGGATGTAACCAACGTGCGCCCTAGGGTTTGATTCAAAGAGACGTTGATAACGTCCACGGACTGACCCTTGCGAATCTTGCGAAAGTTCTCTCGAATGCGGTCGCTCACGACGATGGTATCGTTCAACGAATACCCGATTACCGCCAACAGCGCTGCCAGCACGGTCAAATCAAAGGTCCACCGGAAGATAGAAAAGCACCCCAGCACGATCAAAACGTCGTGTGCAAGAGCGGCCACCGCGCCCACAGAAAACTGCTTGGTAAAGCGGAATAGGATGTAGAACATGACCACGATCAGCGCCGTCAGCAAGGCCAGTCCACCGTCCTCAGCCAGCTCATCTCCCACCGCAGGGCCAACATAGTTCGACTGGCGCAGCACCGTGCCAGGGTATTCGGACGCCATCGCGCGGAATACCCGCTCGCCCAAACCCGCTTGGGCTTCTGCCAGGTCAACCAAGTTCTCAGCATCACCCTGGTCCAGGCGCTGAGGCGGCATCTCGATGAGCAACGCCGTACTGGAGCCGAAGGTTTGTACCGTGCCGTTAACGAACCCCTCGGCCTGCAGGAAACCTCTGACCGTTTCGGGATTCACCTCTTCGGCCAGCTCCACCTCCACCAAAGAGCCCCCGGTAAAGTCCAGACCCAAATCCAGGCCCTGGTAGAGCAGAGACGTTACCGCCGCCAGCAACAAGACGCCGGAGAGTAGGCCCGCCCATCGCCGGCCACCCATGAAATCAATATTGAACTGACTCATATTTTGATGGTTTCCAATTTGCGAGAACCATAAAACAAATTTACCAATGCCCGCGTTACTAGGATGGCGGTGAACATAGAGGTGACAATCCCCACCGCAAGGGTCACCGCGAAACCCCGTACGGGACCGCTACCGATGGACAGCAGAATGATGGCCACGAAGAATGTGGTGACGTTGGCGTCGGTAATGGTAAGCAGCGCTCGGTCAAAACCCGCCTGAATCGCCCGCTGCGGCGGGTGATTTTTAAGTTCTTCGCGTATTCTCGAAAAGATCAGCACGTTGGCATCGACGGCCATCCCCACCGTCAGCACGATTCCGGCGATACCCGGTAGGGTGAGCGTCGCGCCCAGTACAGACATAATCGCCACCAAAAGCGTTAGGTTGGCGGTGAGCGCCAAGTTGGCGGCAAGGCCGAACCCCCGGTAATAGAACAACATAAAGACCAACACCAGGGAGAAGCCCAGCACTACAGATTGCCAGCCGCGTCGAATGTTATCTTCGCCCAGCTGGGCTCCCACCGTGCGCTCTTCCACGATATACATCGGTGCCGCGAGCGCGCCCGCGCGCAACAACAGCGCCAAATCTTGAGCCTCCCTAAGATTGAGCCCGGTAATGCGGAAGTTAAACCCCAGGGCCGATTGGATCGTTGCCACGCTGATCAGACGTCGGTCCTCTACGGTATAAAACTCCTCGACCGCCTCACCCTCTTTGTCCACCGTCCTGACTCGGGGTTTCTGCTCGATAAACAGGATCGCCATCGAGCGCCCCACGTTATCCTTAGTGACCGAATGCATCTTGCGACCGCCTTCATTGTCCAGCTCGATACTGACCTGGGGCTGATTGGTCTCGGGGTCGAAATTTTGCTGGGCGTCCTGGACATTGTTACCGGTCACAATGTTGCGCCTCATGATCCCCTGATCGCGGCCCTGATAGGGATAGGTTTCGATCTGAGACCGGCGTGCGTTGGGCAGGGCCTCCAATCTGAACTCCAGATTGGCAAATTTATTGAGAATTTCCTTGGCCCTGGCGCTGTCCTGAATCCCCGGCAGATCAACCACAATCCGGGAGCGCCCTAGGCGCTGAACCTGGGGTTCCGACACCCCGAGTTCGTTCACGCGATTACGCAAACTGGTTAAGTTCTGGCTGATCGCACGATCTTCCAGCGCTAGAATTTTCTCGTCGGTCAGCGTGAAGCGCAGGGTGGGATTACCGGCCAACTCGCGTTCCTGGACAATAAAGTCTTGGTACGCTTCCAGCGCAACCCTCGCGCTGGCGCGGGTCTCGTCATCCCTAAAGGCGATGGTTATGGTCTGGCCGCTCACCCATTCGCGCCCGGGCACGAAACGGATCCTCTCGTCGATCAGCTTATCTCGCATACCCTCAGCCGAGTTCGCAATGAGGTTCTGGATGTACTCCCGCATATTGACCTGCAGCAGGAAGTGGGCCCCTCCAAATAGGTCAAGGCCAAGGGACATGGACTTGCCGCCCACGTCACGCAGCCAGGCGGGTGTATTCGAGGCTTGTGCCAGGGCCACCACGTAGTCCACGCCAGCTTCGTTGAGACCCTTGGCGATGATCGCTTGGGCTCTGAGCTGGGTCTGGTCATCTGCCACCCGCACCAGGAGGGAGTCTTTGAGCATCTCCATGCCCAACGCCTCAACCTGACTATTTGCCAGGAGATCGGCGACCCGCTGTTCTGTGCGAGCGGAGATGACCACCTCCGAATTGATCGAGCGAATTTGAACGGCTGGGTCAGGTTGGTAGAGGTTCGGCGCCGCGTAAATGATGCCGATGCAGACCACCAGCAGGATCAGAACGTTCTGCCAGAGCGGGAAGCTGTTGAGCCGCCCCCTGGGACTGCCGGAGCCCAATAGGGGAGAAGGACGCAGGCCATGCGTATCGTTGCCGTCGTGCGCCACTATCCTTGCTCCTCTCGTTTATCGGTCATCTTGGACCGTTGTTCCGCCGTTCGCCACGCCTACCGGCTAGTCGCCCAGAGACTTGATGGTGCCCTTGGGCAGCGTCGCGCCAATGGCAGAGCGCTGAATACGCATCTCAACATCGCCTGAAACCTGAAGCTTAACAAAATCGTCTTCCACCTTGGTAATTTGGCCTACGATACCGCCTGCCGTAACCACCTCATCACCCTTACCCAGGGAGGACACCAGCGCATCATGCTCCTTTCGGCGCTTGTTCTGTGGTCGGATGAGCATGAAGTAAAAGATCAGGACGAAGCCACCCAGCATCACAAGGTTGATCCACACAGGCTCCGATCCAGGGCCTGCAGCCTGGGCGGCGTAAGCAGTTGTTTCAAACAGATTCATTTGTCGAATTCCATTGATTTTGAAGGGATATTGCAAGGCTGCGGAATGTACCTGTTTCGATTGAGTCGCGCAATTTCGACATCAGGTCGTGATAGAAAAACAGGTTATGCTGCGTCATCAACATGGCACCCAAAATCTCGCCACAGCGGTCTAGGTGATGAAGATAGGCGCGGGAAAAGTTCTGGCAGGTATAGCAGGCGCATTCCGGATCCAGGGGAACGTCCGCATCCCGGTGCTTGGCGTTGCGAATTTTAACGATACCACCCGAGGTAAAGAGGTAGCCATTTCGTCCATTGCGCGTGGGCATCACGCAATCAAACATATCGATACCCAAACCCACACCAAGGATAAGGTCCGAGGGTGTCCCCACACCCATTAGATAGCGCGGCTTATCGTCGGGCATAGCTGGCAAAATGTCTGTCATCACGCGCTGCATATCCTGCTTGCTCTCACCTACGGACAGGCCGCCCACGGCATAGCCGTCAAAGCCAATATCCACAAGCCCCGCCAGGCTCTCGTGACGGAGGTCTTCATACATGCCGCCCTGCACAATGCCAAAGAGCTTGGCATCGGGATTGATGCTACTGGACTTGTTCTGGTCAAAAGCCGTGCGGCATCGTTCCGCCCAACGCAGGGAGAGCGCCATAGAAGCCCGAGCTTCCTCGTGGGTTGCTGGATGCGCCGTGCACTCGTCGAGCACCATCACCACGTCCGAGCCTAGATTTTGCTGAACCCCGATCGCGGACTCTGGCGTCAGCTGAACCCGATCTCCGTTCACCGGCGATTGGAAAATCACCCCCTCCTCGCTCAACCGCCGCAAGTCCCCAAGGCTGAAGACCTGGAAGCCGCCACTGTCCGTCAAGATCGGGCCGTCCCACTGCATAAATGCATGCAGTCCGCCCAGCTCACGAATACGCTGGTCCCCGGGACGCAGCATCAGATGAAAGGTATTGCCCAGGAGCATCTGCGTACCCGTTTCCCGGAGGTCTCTCGGCGTCAGGGCCTTCACCGTGCCGTACGTTCCGCAGGGCTGAAATACCGGCGTCTGCACCTCACCGTGGGGCAGCGTCAGGCGCCCCCTGCGCGCCTCACCATCGGTCGCGATCAGTTCATACACCCTGATCTCCTTCAATAAACATCGCATCACCATAGCTAAAGAAGCGATAGCCTTCCGCCACCGCGCACCTATAGGCCGCCATCATCCTCTCATGCCCCCCTAGGGCGCAGACCAACATCATCAGCGTGGAGCGGGGAAGGTGAAAGTTGGTCACCAAGGCGTCCACAACCTGAAAGCGATAGCCAGGCTTGATAAAGAGCCGCGTGCTGCCTTCGCCAGGGCGAAGCTCGCCGTCCTGCACTCCGCTCTCCAGCGCCCTCAAGACCGTAGTGCCCACGGCAATGATTCGACCGCCCTGTTCCTTACTCGCCATGATGGCATCCCGGCTGGTCGATCCAATATGAAAATATTCCTCATGCATTTGATGTTGGCTGAGATCTTCCTGCCGCACCGGCTGAAAGGTGCCCGCACCGACGTGGAGCGTTATCTTGGCGACGTTAACCCCCTGTGACTGGACTTCCGCTAAAAACTCCTCGCTGAAATGCAGCCCTGCTGTGGGCGCGGCCACGGCCCCGGGATTTTCGGCAAACACCGTCTGGTAGCGTTCAACGTCCTCCTCAGAAACTGCCTCCCGCTGAATATAGGGCGGCAGAGGCAGCTCTCCACGGCGATCCAGAAAAGCAAACACTGAGCCAGGAAACCGGAGCCGGTAAAAACTGCTCTCTCGTCCGAGAGCGGTGATCACTTCGCCCTGACAACGCAGGGTTTGGCCGGGGCGAAGGGGCTTGCTGACCCGCACCTGGCAGAGCGCCTCTTCGCTGTTCTCGGGGCCAGCCTCCGATACCCCCGGCAACACGCGCTCCAGCAGCACCTCGGCCTGCCCGCCCGAGTCCTTTTGGGCAAAAAAGCGAGCGGGCACCACCTTTGTATCATTCAGCACCAGCATATCGTTGGGCCGGAGGTAGTCCCGGAGGTGAACAAACTGCCGGTGGGCAAGGCCCGCCTGGGTCACGGCCAACAAACGCGAATCGGTGCGCCCGGGCAGGGGCTTCTGGGCAATCAGCGCCTGAGGAAGGTCATAGTCGAAATCACTGAGCTGCATTGGCTTAACCGACCAATTCAAGAAGCGCGCATGGTATCCACTTGCACGCTAGATAGAAACGCCGAACCGCAACCGAGGGCAAGACCTAGCCTTCTTCTGTCGCTATACTCCCCCTCCGCCCTCCTGCCCGGGTGGCGAAATTGGTAGACGCAGTGGATTCAAAATCCACCGGTGG
>DKNY01000051.1:38953-41262 GCA_002470275.1 Gammaproteobacteria bacterium UBA7376
CCGGGCACCAACATCTGACTCAAATCGCTAAGGTATTACTTTTGATAGCGAACCCGCTGGATTCCTGGACCTGAGTCAGGTGTATCCAACCTACCGTTGAGGTTCGTTTAGGGCACAGAACAGGCAAAGAACCTGTTTGGGCTTGGTGATGCCTCCACCAAGCCTGGCTATCCAGACCCACCCGGGTCCGCGCACAGAGCAATCGTCAGCATTACCCCCAACGCTCAAGCTCAAGATGCTGCTGCCTGACAGGTCATCACAGCGCGGCGGCGGCATGCTGGAGCATTAGACGATTGGTCTATCAAAAGCCTTGGCAGTAAGACTAAGCCTTCTGAGCTAACGGTATCGCCAGGTTCATGGCCGGCCCGCTGACGATCTCTTGGCCTGAAGCACATCGCAACATGACGCCCTTTTTGTAGCAACAAGAACAAGCTCAAAGCCATTGATCAAAAAAAAGCAGCCCTTAGTCAACTCGTCGTTTAGTCCGACCACTTCTTAGCATTCTCTTCTTTGTGCCAAGTTCACCGGAGACCATTGCTATGAAAAACTGCCATTTAGATGTGGCAATAGCTTCCCCCGCAGCCACCTTCTTTGCCCTTTGCGGAGAGAAGCAAAACACTGCCAAGGGTGGTGCAGGAGACGAAGGCCTCTGTGCCTTTGTTGATTCGGCCTCATTTCTACCCTTCTAAGCTTGAACACTGCCAATGAGCGAAGTCTATAAAACCTGCCTTTTTAAGGTGCACAACCCATCAAAACGGAAGCGCGCCATGATGCTGGACGCTATGCGCCGAGCAGACAGAGCCTTCTGGATCCTACTGGATTCTATTGAGAAGCAGGTAGAGAATCTCCTTCGCGAAGATAAAAAAACCGTTAGGGCAGAGCTACAGGAGATCAAGAAACAGGCAGAGAAGCGTTTAACGACTTTTCCCCTAGGTGAATCGGCTAAGGGTGGACTGCCTGTTGATATTCATGCGCAGGCGTCAAGTTACATCGAGTTGATTAATGTTGGTCAAAAGGCCAACTGGCCTACAAGAAGACCCAAGGACGACCCATATCCTGCTGCACTAGAGGCTCTGACAGCATCGATTACGCTGGCGGAAATGACCGCTGCTACTGAGGCACTAAGCGCCAAAGCTAGGACTAACGAACCAAGGCCTTTGTCCATTGTCCGTAACGACAAGCGAGGCACAATGCTACTGAAGGATGACAAAGGCAGGCTGTTTGCTTGGGTCAACTTACATGGGCAGGGCAGTCGGTTTGCGAGGCCTGTCGTTGTAAGCAACATGGTGCATACACGCACTGGTGAAATCGTTAATTTTAAATCCAAGCTAGGGTGCGTCATGCCGCTGGCATGCAGTCAGTGGCATTTCCAAAGGTTCATTGAACCGGGACAGATCAAATCCTCAAAGCTCATCTACCGCAAAGGCGACTTTTTCCTAGCCTGTACTTTTCAGTATTTGATCAAAGACATTGATTGCGATACCTATCTTGGCATCGATAGAGGCATTGAGGAAATAGCCAGCTATGCTGTCATTAACGACGATTTAAAACTGTTGAAGCAAGGGTCATTTGAAGGCTCTACGCTTAGGGAATACCAAAGGAAAAAGGAAGCAGCAGCCAAAGCAACACAGCGTCGAAAGGGTGAGTCCCGCGTCTCGTGGCGTGCCTATGCAGATCATACTGTCCATACCTTAGCGAACAAGATTGTTGAAGAAGCCTATTCGCATAAAAGTCAGGTGGTGATTGAGGACTTGGGAGCTATCTCACAGGGGCCTCAGCATAAAAGACCCAAATTTAGGCCAAGAACCAACTTAACCAAGCTGCTGAATAGGGCCCAGTATCAAAAGCTAGCTAAGGTTCTGGCGTACAAGCTTCGTGCTGTCGGGCTGCCACCGCCAAAATTGGTAATAGCCGCTGGTACATCTATTACTTGCAACGCCTGTGGTTACAGAGATAGGGGGAACCGGCAAAGTCAGGCTACCTTTATTTGTCTTGAATGTGGCCATAGTGAGAACGCTGATCTGCATGCAGCGAAAAACATTGCTGCAAAACACATATACTGGCGGCAAGTTGGCCCAAAGGTTAAGGGCAAGAAACTTCAGGATAAGTTTAAATATGAGCACTGGCTCAAAGCGAGAAGGGAACGATTGAAGGTTAATTAGGAGGAATGAAATTAAGGGCTCGGGCTACCTTGCGTAGTTTAGTCATAGGGTCCTTGAACTGCCGTGGCAAGGTGTATCACTCAATTTCCCGAGGTTACCTGCCAGTGGTTCGAAGCCGCTGCACAATAAACTACTGAGGCCACGCTG
>DKNY01000051.1:41598-55097 GCA_002470275.1 Gammaproteobacteria bacterium UBA7376
GCCTCAGAGTTTGGTTTAACCGCTTTTTGTGCATCCAAATACAGACAAAATGCACCAAGAAACAAAGAGATAGCGTTTATCAGGTGACTAGGGTGCCTATTTGGAAGGTGTCTATGACAGGTAGATACCCCGGCGGTGTGGGAATTGAGGTGACTAGGGTGCCTATTTGGAAGGTGTCTATGACGTCTATACGACTGGGTTAGGCTGGACCGACGGTGACTAGGGTGCCTAGTTGGAAGGTGTCCGAGGCGCCTCCGTCACCCAACGTGGGTGCCGGCACCCTTCCCCTTGGTTAGATCACTAACCTAGGCATGATAGGCAAGACTCGGGCGGCGGCGGATCGTCTGCTGCCTTGAGATCCTCGCCTTGCAGCCCCATTTGACAGCGGCGACCGCGTACCCTTTCGCATCAGCAGGCTGAGACCGGGTGGTCGCGCCGTTAACCCAACGATGTCGCTTTAAGTGGATTTTGGTCACGCTGCTGCTTACATTGTCGGTAAAGAAGCGCTGCCAGCGTTCTACTCTGCAACCCAAAAGCCAAGCCCTCACCGGAGTACCGTTCAATGCAGTTAAATAGAATTGATCTCCACAATTTCGATTTTAACGCCCCGGATGGAAGGAATGAGGCGACCGCTATCATTGACGAGGCATTTCGCAATACGGGCTTCTTACTGGCCCGAAATATAGGCATCCCTGCCCCCTTACTTGATGAAGTGTTCACGCTCAGCAAGGCTTTCTTTGATCTACCGGAGCCAGAAAAGCTGAACTATAAATACGCCGGGCCGATGGCTAACTTCGGCTATCAGCCCGTGATGACAGAATCCCTGGCCCCGGGCACCCCTCCAGACCTAAAAGAAGCTTTCACGATGCGCAATGCTCGGGAACGGGCTGACGACGCTTCCATCTGGCCTGCCGGGGCGCTCAGAGAGGCAAGCCGTGCCTTGTTCAATAGCTGCTTCGATAGCGCGAACGCAATTTTAAAGCTTTGTGCCATGGCGCTTGGCGAAGACGAGGGCGCCTTGAGCAGATGTCATTCGGGTAAACAGTCAACCTTGCGCCTGTTGCACTACCCAGCGGATACACCTGCACCGGACGCCTCGCAGATGGGCGCAGGCGCACACACGGACTACGGAGCGATCACGCTTTTGTTTCAACAAAACGTGGGCGGTCTACAAATCAAAGACAAGAATGGCCAATGGGACGACTGCAAGGGCTCAAGCGGCGATGTGATTATTAACGTGGGCGATATGCTTGAGCGGTGGAGTAACGGCATCTATACCTCCAGTGAACATAGGGTGCTGCCCAAGTCGGGCGACGCGCGGCGATTTTCTATTGCGTTTTTTATGGATCCAGACGATGAGGCCTTGATCAGCCCGTTTGAGCAGGGTGTTCGCGAGGTTGGCGATGAGCGTTACGCGCCGATACTCGCAGGAGACTATATTACTCAACGGATCGCGGATTCGCAGAGCGCAACGACCGCTGACCCGTGATTGAGCGAGACCGGTGATGATGCGCGGCTAACTTGTCGAGGCGGGACGCAATGCCATCCGGTCTGGCCTCTGCTTTACAGACTAGGAGGGCAGGCCGCCGATGAACGGCGGCATGTACCAGTTCTCTCCGTTGGCGGTAAGGAGCGCCCCCCATCAGACCGACGCGGACCATCGCTCAGCACCACTGGAACGCTGGGGATAAATGACGGAACGAACATCTGTTCGTGATCAAAAAAAGTTAATACCCTTAGCGGCTTGACGGGCCGCCCCCAGGGCCTGTTCTGTGCACTGCTCTTTCAACCGCCTGTCTAGGGAGTTCGCCTTGAACCGTTTCACTCTCGTTCTGCACTGCCCCAACGTTATCGGGATCGTTTATCAGGTTTCAAAATTCTTGTTCGAGCGCAACGCCAACATCACGGAGAGCGCTCAATACGATGATGAGATTTCTGACCGCTTCTTTATGCGGGTTGCCTTCGTTATGCCCGACGATGCGGAAACCGCCGAAAGCCTGCTTGAGGCGTTTTCGCCCATCGCAGATCGCTTCAATATGCAGACCCAGTTCCATGCCGAGGACGAGCGACCGCGCATTTTGATTCTGGCGTCCAAGTCAACCCACTGCTTAGCCGATTTGCTGCAGCGACACAGCAGCGGCGAACTTGCCGTGGACATTCTTGGCATTCTGTCCAATCACAGGGGGCAGCCCGAGCGCCTCGCGGCCCAATACGAGCTGCCTTTTGAGTACCTTGATCTCGACTCTCTGGGCAAGGCGGCGGCAGAAGAGAGAATCTTGACCATCATGCGGGACCAACAGATCGATCTCACGGTGCTTGCCCGGTACATGCAGATTCTGTCGGACAACTTTTGCCAGCAGGCCTCCTGCCCGATCATCAACATCCACCATTCTTTCTTACCCAGCTTTAAGGGCGCTCGTCCCTATCACCAAGCCTTTGCAAAGGGCGTTAAACTGGTGGGCGCCACGGCGCACTACGTCACCCCAGATTTGGATGAGGGGCCAATCATTGAGCAAGACGTCGCTCGGGTAAACCACGCCATGGGCGCCCTGGGATTGGTAGAGATCGGCCGCGACCTTGAGAAGGCCGTACTCGCCAGGGCGGTCAAGCTACACGTGCGGCATCGGGTTTTGCCCAATGGCCCCCGTACCGTGGTCTTTGCCTGAGTCCCAGCGCTGAGGAGGCGCCCATACGCCTCATAGTTCATTCAGCGACAGCAACTCCGCATTGCCGCCGGTGGCGACGGTGTTGATGGTCACAACCTTCTCCACACCAAACCTCGGGAGATAGTTGGGACCGCCGGCCTTAGGGCCCGTGCCGGATAAACCTTGGCCCCCAAAGGGCTGGGAGCCCACCACCGCGCCGATCATATTTCGATTGATATAAACGTTGCCCACCGGCGCCTTGGCTGCAAGGCGGTGCACCCGGGATTCAATTCGACTGTGTATCCCCAGGGTTAGCCCATAGCCGGTTGCTCCGATGTCCTGCAGGACTCGGCCCAGGTCTTGCTGTTTAAACCTGACGAGATGCAAAACCGGGCCAAATATTTCGCGATCCAGGGCACCGATATCACCAATCTCCAGCAGCGTTGGCGCGACGAAATAGCCGCTTTGGGTCTCTGGCGACAGTCGCGTGCGGTGGACCGATTTGGCCCTGGCGGACATCTCTCGAATATGTGATTCCAGCGCATCTGCCGCGCGCCGTGAAATCACGGGACCTATATCGGTATCCATTCGGGCAGGGCTGCCGACCTGCAGCTCGTCCATGGCGCCGCCTATCATTTCAATTGCAGCGTCGGCGATGTCGTCCTGAACGAAGAGTACGCGCAACGCCGAACACCGCTGGCCGGCGCCGCCAAATGCGGAATCAATGACATCGTCCACCACCTGCTCAAGCAACGCCGTGGAGTCGACGATCATCGCATTTTGCCCGCCCGTTTCGGCGATCAGCGGCAGGATTGGCCCGGGCCTGCTAGCAAGCGCCAGGTTGATGGCGCGCGCCGCCTCGGTACTGCCCGTAAAGGCGACTCCATCGGTCCCTGGATTTTGCACCAAGGCCGCACCTAAGGTCCGATCCCCGGTGACCAGCTGACACACGGTTGACGGCACGCCGACCCGGTGTAGCAGTCGGATGACTTCGTAGGCGACGAGGGGCGTCTCTTCGGCAGGTTTAGCGATCACGGCATTGCCGGCGGCCAAGGCCGCAGCGATCTGCCCAAGAAAGATGGCCAACGGAAAGTTCCATGGACTGATGCAGACGAAAACCCCCCGCCCCACCAGAGACAAATGGTTTGCCTCTCCCGTTGGCCCAGGCAAGGGGCTTGGCGTATCGAATAAGCGCTCCCCTTGTTTGGCGTAGTATCGACAAAAATCCACCGCCTCTCTGACTTCTGCTAGGGCATCGGGAATGGTCTTGCCGGCCTCCGAGCAGAGTAAGGCAATGAAGGTTGTGCGGTTTTTTTCAAGCTGATCGGCTGCAGCATTCAGCAGCCTCGCCCTGGCTTCGCCGCCGGCCTCGCTCCAGCTGAACTGATCCCGCTTTGCCAGAGAGAAGGCGCGACCCAGCGCCCGTGGGCTGAACGCCAGCCAGTCGCCTACCTGCTGGTTGATGTTGGCGGGGTTAACAATCGCGCTCCGGTGGTTCCCGCCAACGGCCTGCCCCCCAACTAAGGACGCCGCTCTCCAATGGGGCACGGGCACCGCCGAGCATGCTCGCTCCACCGATGCAGCGATGGATGTATCGGTAAGGTCTAGCCCCTCTGAATTGCTTCGCTCCTCAGCAAAAATTTTGTTCGGTTGCAGGACATTCGGATGAGGCGCCAGGTTCGATGCCCGCACCGTGTAGAAGGGATCTCTCACGATGTCCTCTGGCGGTAGCCGAACATCAAGAAAGCGATTGACGAAGGAGCTGTTTGCGCCATTTTCCAGCAGGCGACGAACCAGATATGCCAACAAATCCTGGTAGCCGCCCACAGGCGCATAGATTCGAACGGGCGGCAAATCGGGGTAATGCTGCCTGGCCGCGTCGTATAGGGCACCGCCCATACCGTGAAGCCGTTGAAATTCAATATCGTGATCCGGCTTGCACATGGCCATGATCGCGGCCACGGTCTGGGCGTTATGCGTGGCAAACTGCGGCAGGAAATACGCGGGCTGATCCATCAGGTCTTGGGCACAGCATAAATAGGAGCAGTCGGTGAAGGACTTGCGGGTATAAACCGGGAAGGAGGGGTGCCCCATGACTTGAGCATGCTTGATCTCAGCATCCCAATAAGCGCCTTTAACCAGCCGCACCGGGATACGTCTTCCCGTCGCAGCGGCAAGCGCGCCCAGCCAGGCAATCACCGGGCGTGCCCGCCTGCTGTAGGCCTGCACCACCATCCCGAGCCCATTCCAATGACGAAATTGGCCATCCGTCGCGATCGCTTCGAATACATCCAACGAGAGATCCAGTCGATCGGCTTCTTCCGCATCGATGGTGAGGTCCAGGCCCACTCGTTGAGCCATCAGACAAAGTTTCTTTACCGTCGGTATCAGCTCCCGAGCCACCCGTCGGACCTTCCCAGCCTCATAGCGCGGATGCAGCGCTGACAGTTTGATGGAGATTGACGAAGCCGCTTGGGCGCCCGGCGATGTCGCCTTATCCAGAGCGGCGATGGCGTGGGCATAGGCCTCAAAATAACGCTCTGCGGCTGTTTGTGTTCTGGCCGCTTCACCGAGCATATCGAATGAGTAGCGTGCGTCGGGCCTCGCTCGCCCGAGTGCTTTTTCAATCGTTTGCCCCAGGACAAACTCTCGCCCCAGAACCTGCATCGCACTGCGCACGGCAGCCTGCACCACCGGTTCCGAAAGCCGGTTGGTCAGCTGCCGGAGCCACAGACTGGGGTTGGAGGTGAATTCGCGATCAACGGTCACCAACCTCCCCGTCAGCATAAGGGCCCAGGTTGAGGCGTTCACCAGAAGAGAATCCGCCTCTCCGAGATGAGGTGCCCAATCCGCGACGGAGATCTTGTCCGCAATCAGGCGGTTGGCAGTAATCGGGTCCGGCACTCTGAGCAAGCTTTCTGCCAGGCACATCAGCGCGACGCCTTCGCTATTTGAGAGCCCATATTCAGTGAGGAAGGTATCGAGCATGCTTCGGGCGCCCCCGCTTTCTCTGGCGGCCGTCACCAGCTTCACGGCATCGGCGGTGATTCTGCTGGCCACCGCCGCCCGATAGGGTGCCGCCCCCACTATGGCCTCCATGGCGGCCGTCTCGTCCGCAAATTTTTGCGCCCGGATCGAACGCCGTGCTGCATCCAAATTTCGTTGGCTCATTGCTACCTTCCCTCGGGCTTTTGATAGCTGAATTCTTCTGAAAATACGAAAGAATATGCTGCTTTTATCCGCAATATTTCGGTATATTCTCTACTAAATAGCCTTTTTAGCAGTGTTTTTAACTATGACTTCCTTGGATCGCATTGATCGTAGAATTCTCGCTACACTCCAGCGGGACGGACGCCTCTCCAACGTAAAACTGGCTCAAACGGTGAACTTGAGCCCGACGCCGTGCCTGGAACGCGTCAAACGCCTGGAACAAGCGGGTTACATTGAGGGCTATAAAGCTCAGCTCAATGCCGTTCAACTGAACCAGGGCTTTCTGGCCTTCATCACCATTTCTCTAGACCGGGTCACGACAGACGTACTCGAGGCGTTTTCGGCACAGGCAAGACGATTACCGGAAATAGTGGAATGTCACATGGTGGGCGGTGGCTTCGATTTTTTAATCAAAGTTCGCACAGAGAACATGGCGTCATTTCGCCGGTTTCTCGGCGAGGGCCTTGCAACGCTCCCGGAGGTCGCCACGACGAGCACCTACTTCGTCATGGAGCAAGTGGTTTCTACGGGCGATATTCAAGTGGACCAAGGGTGATCAACCGTCACGGCCCCTGTCAGCCCAAGCAATCACCCGGCGATTCTCAGTAGCTGCCCGGTGGCCTATTTCTAAGCGCCAACGCACGGCTTGCAGTCGTCAAGAGACTCGGGCAGATTGAGGCACCATTTTGGAGAAAACCCATGCCGCCCAAGGCTCTCATTTATTACTACGCTGTTGCCTATATCGCAATCTTCACCATCGCATACCTGCTTCGCTAAGCGCTCATCGGCGGCGGTTAGATCGGGTTGTTGGCCGGTCCATACGGCTCTCGATATTCGCCGTCAGGCTCGTTACTCTGTACGAGCTCGGCGCTGCACGAACATAGCCTCCGCTGGCCTGTTTTATGCGCCTTGCCTTAAATCAACGAGAACGCCACCGTTAACGAGAATAAAAATTAAGGAACCGCTATGAGAATGATTCACTCCGTCATCGCCCTCCTCGCTACTGCCTGTCTTTCGACCGGCGCCTTCGCCACAGATTCGGAGAACACCGTTATTGGCGAGGTAGAAATGCCAACCGTCCAAAGCAGTGAGGCCTTCAATGCCGTTAAGAAAAAACTCGGCAAGTGGACGGGACAAATGACCCAGTCCCTGACTGGCGATGTCTTCGACGTCTCTTATGAATGGAAACTGACCTCTGCTGGCAACACAATTACCGAGACGATCATCGAGGATGGCGTGGAAATGCTGACCACCTACAGTGATCAGGACGGGGAATTGATCGTCAAGCATTACTGCGCCCTGGGCACAGAGCCTATCTTTAAGGTAAGCCAGACCTCCGAGGACGTACTGGCCCTAGAGCTAGACCAAGGCCTGAGCGGACTGCATGCAGGACACCAAAGTTTTGTGACCGCCATGAAATGGACCATGGCCGCCGATGACCCCAACGTCATGACGTTCGAGAATACGGTCAGTCTCGATGGCGAGGCGACACAGAATCGAGCTGTGCTTAAAAGAAGCTACTAGCATTCTCCACAAGCGCGGGAGCGCACCGAGCAATCGATAATCGGCGTTGAGGGAGGAACGGATCGTCAGCACTGAGATGAATCAGTTCCTGAAACAGATAAGAGCAGGGGGCAAGAAGTTCAAGGCAGCGAGCATTGAGCAGCAGCGCATTGATTGCGACTTAGCCTTTGCGCATCTGGATATCCCAGAGACCGTCAACGACACTCAGTCAACCTTGGCGGGCTGCCATGCTCGGCGTTTCCAACCAAAGGGGTGCACAAGCACGGGGGCCGTTCTCTACTCTCACGGGGGTGGCTATCGAACCGGCTCCACCACCTCCCACGCATCGCTAATGGCGTATTTATCCCTGGCCTGCGATGCAGCCGTGGTGGGTATCGATTATCGCCTCGCGCCAGAGCACCCCTTCCCCGCCGGATTGAATGATGCGGTGGCCGCATACCAGGCGCTGATCGAAAGCAGAGCGCCAGGGCAAATCATGATCGCCGGCGATTCTGCCGGAGGCGGTCTTGCGCTTGCCTGCACCCTGCGCCTGAAGGAGGAGGGGTTTCCGCTTCCGGGTTGTCTGACCCTGATATCCCCGGGTCTTGATCATACCGCTGCGCTAGATGACGAGGCCGATGACAGCAAAGCTGTGGGCTATGCCGGTGACTACCCCCTAGAAACGGTAGGGATTTCGCCCATCTTTGGCGACATGGCCGGATTACCGCCCATCCTGGTTCATGTTGCTGACGATGAGCCCTTCGCGGAGCGCTGCTCAGAATTGGTTGAGCGGACTCGCGCGGTTGAGGTGTCCTGCGACCTCACTGCCTACAGCGAGGCATTTCACGTCTTTCATGCGTTCACCAACCTCCCTGAGGCTCAGCGTGCCACTCGGGAGATCGGCGATTTTTTTAAATTTCAAACAAAGAGCCCTGCACGATGACCCATATTGCTGAAAAAGGACGGAACCCTGGAGCCGTGGGCGCAAAGCGCCTCGCTAAGCTGTGGTGTTTGGTCAGCCTGTGTCTATCCATGCCCGCCACAGCCTTTCTAAAAGTGCCGGATACGGTGTTCGATAAGCAGCTGGACAGCGCTGTGGCCTACGAGACGCGATCGCTGTTAATGAAGTTCAACTATCGAACGAACAGCCTCGCCATCGGGCCCTATACCGGAACCTGGAAGAACAGAAAATCCAGCGGCGGATTTTTGATCGGCCGCAAGCGTAAAACGTCTACCGACATTGTCTTGGAGCATGAGCAGCACGGGACCTGGGAAATGTTTTGTTCCGGGATGGTCAAGGGTATCAAAATATGGGGCGTTTCCTTCGATCGAACGAACAAGGTCGATTATCAATGCGTCATGCGCCAGGGTGAGCGACAGGTGCTCATGCAGGTCCTGCCCTTCAAGCAACCGAGAATATCCTTCGGTCCGCCAAAGGAAAACAGAACCGTCAATATTACGCTCCCGTCAGGGGACGTTTGGACGGCGGCCTCTGTCCATGCGCTGAAAAAATCCCGTCGCGAGGCGCTCAAGCCCGTCGGGTTTGAGATCAGCCAGGGCGATAGAGTGCTTGGCGGCCTGGGGCGGCGAGATAAGAAGCCCGTGATTCTGCTCAACTCACCGGCTGACCAGACGGAGGATGCGCATCTCACCTTTATGTCTGCCCTGGGTCTGCAGTTTTTTATGAACAACGACCTGTCAGAGACGCCTATGGATTTCTAAGTGTTGGGGCCTGGGGCAACGCCAATCTGCATCAGAAACTTTTGGCTGCCCCAAGCAAGGTATCGTCCCAGCAACGATCGGCGTAGTAGCGAAGCGCGGTTTCTATAGCCGTGGGCGTCTTGAGGCGCACCAATGCCTCTGCAGCGATAGCAGCCGCATAGCCACTGCCCCGCTGGAGGACAGTCTCAAGCAGACCCTCTAAACCCGGCAACCGGGATCCCGACGTGACCGCGTTCAACAAAAGGGCGGCAGCATTCATACGAACCTGGTCGTGGGCCGTCCACCCCCGCTGGACGAGAGGCACCCGCCATTCAGCACGGTCTAGCGTAACTACTGCTTCAATACCGGCAAGGCTTTGCTCATCCAAATCGCTGGCCAGGCTCCCCAGGGCATCCAAGGCCTGGCGCACTACCTCTTGGTGCGGGCTCTGGAGCAGTTGATTCAAGCCGCCAATCACTCCGTCAGGGGCGAGGCCGATCTCTCCAAGCGCAAAGGCCGCATTAATTTGTACCCAGGGATCATCCACCTGGAGCAAAGACATTAAGGGCTGGATGGCGCAGGCGCCGTGGGCAGCCAGCCGATAGGCCTCGCTTTCCATAACCACCGCTCGCTCATTCCACCGAATGGGATAGTGCCGGACGTCATCCTTGTTGTTTTCCACCAGACGTAAGTGCTTCTGCTGGCCAGCACAGGCCCCCAAGGCTTGGATCAAAGCCGGAATCTCTTCAGCCTGGGTCGGGGCATAGATATCGCCCAACCGAGCATTGGCCTGGCCGAGTTCCTCGCCATCACCTTCCCGCCGTGACGGGCTAATCGCTGCCTCAGGATCCCGTTGGTCCGCCGCGCCGCGCATCCAGTCCCAGATGTAACGATAAGCAGGTCCCAAGGCAGCGCTATCCCCTGGGTTCCGCCAGTCGGGGTCGCGATGATTCCAAGTCGCCTCCGCCGGATAGTCCGCCCGGACAAAGACGAACTTGACCATGTAGCGGTCGTGGTCTGAAAAATTGGGAAACCCTGCATGGGAGATATCAAAGTGGGTCACGATAAATGTCCCAGCCTTAATGAACTCCGGCTGATAGATTTCACGACTCAATACCGGCTTCGTATCGAGATGACTGGCCACCAGAAGCCGGGTGGGCCCCATCTCTGCGTGCACATCATGTGGGTAATAAAACCCAATCAAATACTTAGGAAGATGATGACGAGACTTGGCCAACGGGCTATGCGCATCCTGATGCCACATGGACGTTGCCGTCGATCCCTTACCCATCAGATGTTCATCAGTGGCCGCACCAAACTCTGGGGGCCGCTCTCCTACTGGCGTCGTCCGGTGAATGGCGCGATGAGGATGCAATAAATAGTTCGGCCCAAGCAGGGACGTCAGCGCTCCACTGACTCTGCTGCTGCGCAAAATTTCGTGCAGCTGGGGAATCCTCGGCAGGATGTTGTTATTGAGCATGGTCTCATGCTCGGTCGTCAAACGTAGCTGGGCATCTATTTCTTGATGGAGGGCAGGCGCTTTATCTGCCGAAAGAACGATAAAGCCGTTGACGATAAACGAGGCGACCTCGTGATCCTCTAAAAGTATAGGTAACGTCATGACTATCCTTCCGGCTTCAGGGCACGTGTCTGGTGGTTTACGAAGCGGTCACTCTAACATTCCGCCTCCGCGCGCCGCGCCTCAGGCCACAGGGATTCCCCCAATTTTTCTCGGCCCAACATCCGACTCAGGAGCGTCAGCCCTCCCCACCTGCCGCCGCCTGCTCCAGTCGTCGGGCCCCTCGCAGAATGTTTCCCAGAGCATAGTTACCCTCATGGCAGGCATATTCATAAACCTTCCCTTGGCTGGATGCCCAGCGATATTCACCGCCCCAGGGTTCGCGCCATATACCGGGATTGGTCACGGTGAAGCGATAGAGCATGCCACCGTCTGACAGCCGGGTCAGGCGCTCTATAACCTCAAGATTTTTGTCCGCCCCAGAGAGCGCGGGGAACTCCGAAAAATGCTTAGTGCGAATCACCAGCGTTTCTCCCTCCCAGTGCCCAACAGAGTCCCCCAGCCAGGTGCCAGCGCCGCCGGCACGATGTGCTGCATTGAGACGAATGATGCGCGCGTCGTGATTCATTTCCGTCAGAATCATCACGTGATCCGGGGTTTGAACGATCCGTTTGTGGTTGTTGTAGTAGTTGGGGAGCATGGGCGGGCCCGCCGTGGACCTTGACCCCAATAAACAACGCTCCGCCAGCGGGCGCTGCTCGATATCGTCATAGGGCCCCTTGGCACCTGGCTCATCAAGCCACCAGGCTGTGCCCGTGTTGCGGCTGCTGTCCAAGTCCTGACTGCGCCATAGCAGACGCCATGCCTGCTGCATCCCTTGCATTCTCGCCTCACCATAAGCCGTCATGGGTGGGATGCGGCCATTCGCCGGACGGGTCAAAATCGACGTACGAAATTTTCCGTCGATGGATACTGCTGATGCACCTCGATCAATCCAAAAAAGATTGTATCCACCCACGCGCCCTCCCTTCGCGGGCGCGCTGCGATTGGGATCACTCGCGGCGTTAGCGCTTTCGGTGAAGGCCTGGAAACGCTGGGCCACGGCCTCACCCTCCACCTGGGGGAGATATAAAAACTCTCCATACTTGGGCGGACGCTCCAGGGGCGTCAGGGTTCCAGTGTCGAAGGTCCCGCTTAAATCTGTCGCGGCCCACGCCGGAAAGGTAAGAACAAAGGCGCCAAAAATTGGGAAAACCAAACGTCGCCACTTTTGCATGGAGATGTCCTTATTTTTTGTATCAGATGGCACTGTTACTGACGAGGCAGGCGTCCAACCCTGCCATGAGCATCTTTTCATCTGCCAGGACCAAGGATGGCCTTGCGGCTTTGCTCACTAGGGAGGCATCAGCAGGGGAACCTGGGTTCACCGTGCTGAGCAAGGGTAAGATTCTATAGTCTCAAGAGCGAATTCTACAAAGAAACGTGGCCGGGAGATCAGGATTTTCGACGCGCGGGCACTCTCTTCTGTACAGATAGGCGCATCAGCGTCTGTCACTTTTTTGTAATCAGCTACAGGCCCCAAAATAGGGCGTATTTGACCCAAAAATAGGCCCTCATTGCATCTTGCCCCAAAAAATGAACCGAAATTGAGCAAAATTTGCTGTAATTGGCGAAATTTAACCCTTTTTTCACAAATTCTTAACATTTAAAGCGGCTTACTTTTTGCATCACTCTTCAGTGGACGTAATGCTGGAGATTGCCCGTTGGCGTAAAAATGAGCTCAACGTCCGTGCTTATCACTAAAAAGAAAGGATAAAACCTGATGCCTCAACAACAAAGAAGACCGATCGCGCTGACGATGATCGTCACCGCCATGGTCGCTTCTTTCTTGACACCCACCTCCGTTCTTGCGGAAAAGGGTGCCGTTATCGAAGAAGTGATCGTCACTGGGTCGCGCATCGCTCGCGACCCCAACCTCACTGGTGCCCAACCCGTACAGGGTTTTGATGCTCAGGCTATATCTGAGGCTGGTGAATTTTCGTTAGCTGACCTGTTAAACGATATCCCAGCCCTCGCAGGCTCCATCAGTCAGGAGATGTCAATTACAGATGCTCCGGACGGAGCCAACCTGCTCGACCTCAGGAATCTTGGCGTCAGCCGTACGCTTACCCTGGTGAACGGTCGCCGTCACGTTGGCGGCCTGCAGGGGTCTTCCGCAGTGGATATAGGCTCCATCTCCCAGCTCATGATCGAGAAGGTCGAAGTTCTGACCGGTGGCGCGTCCGCAGTTTACGGCGCTGATGCGGTGACTGGCGTGGTGAACATCATTCTGAAGGACAGCTTTGAAGGATTCGAACTGGACGTCAGTCGAGCCGTCAGCTCTGAACGAGATGGTCATCAGGGTACGATCGCTGCGATGTGGGGCAAAAACATTGCCGATGGCCGAGGCAACATCACTCTGGCCGTTGATTTCAGTAACGACTCAGGATTGAGCATGGGCTCACGCCCGGGCGCGACCTACGGCACCGGTGACGACTGGTCGAACCCAGCTTTTCGTTTTCAAAATGGCGACATTGGCTCGGCCACGCCTAACTTCGCTGCCTACTATGACTACGCGGCCACTGGCCTGATCCCAGTAGGACTGAGCATTCCGTCGGCGGATGACTTCGTCAGCGACTATAATGCTTCTTTCCCAAGCGCCCCCATTTCGGCAGCATCACTTACCGCTGCGGAGCAGGCTCTAATTACCCAGGCAGCGAATGCCTTCCCGCGGGCCATTTACCCTGAGGGCACTTTCTCCATCACCTCGGGATACGGCTATGTCATCCCTGGCAACCCATTCACCTTTGCTGGCTTTGATCCCGACGTTGCCATTGACCTCAATGGCAACGGCACCAACGACTGCGTTGAATCGTTCGCTG
>DKNY01000047.1 GCA_002470275.1 Gammaproteobacteria bacterium UBA7376
CAGACTGCGCTACGCCCCGAAGGCCGGAGATGATAGCCCATGGGCCCTGAAGCGCAAGGTTTCGCCGAATGTTTCGACTGCTATTGCCGCAGTCGAAACGTCGGGTCGGGGAACCAACGTACCTTGATGCGTACTTCGGCGGCCACCGACCTGCCGTTAATTTGAGCCATGGAGACATCGATGCGTCGGCTATTGCCCTTGCGGTCCGAAACCCGGTAGGCGCAGAGGGTTACTGGGCCACTATAAAACCCCTCTCTCGAGGACAGTCGACCAGGGCGCTCCTCTATCAGGGCGATGGGATACGCATCCTCACCATCATGCACATGACCGCCTCCAAAACAGCCCTGGACAAACAGCAGGGCTGATATCAAATCGGTCCCCTGAGGTCTGTCCAGGGTCTCAAAATCTGCCTTTACGCCCTCCAGACGCCGGGTATCCCGGCGCCCCATAACAATGATCTTGAGCGCTTCATCTGAGCTTTCACTGCGCACCCAATAGCCCAGTGTTCGCGCCCCACCCGTTCGCCAAAGGCCTGATGCAGCAAAGGTGCCGTTCCAGGTGTAGTAACGGCTTAGTGCCTGGGAGGTGGTGTACTGCCCGAGCAGTTCGTACTGATCTCCGTACTGCCAATGGTCGAAGCGCATGGTGCCCGCCAGCAGCGGCCCTAGGCGGGCCTGGTATTCAAAGCGCTGGGAATCCGTCTGGGCAGAGAGCCGTGAAGCCCCTTGGCCGTAGGCGGGGGTCAGCAGGCAGACTAGACACAGGAGGCCGACACTTATGGGCAATGAGCAGGTCACGGGCCGGGCAGTGCTTAGGATTTCAGTTCCCGCAACAGCGCTTCGAGTTCGGCGATCATCTGTTTGATGAGGATGTTCGACTGGCTGAGGTCTTGCTGGGCATCTGCGCCCAGCAGACGCTGCCGTGCGCCGCCAATGGTGAACCCCTGGTCGTACAGTAGGCCCCTGATTTGGCGAACCACGATCACATCCTGCCGCTGGTAGTAACGACGATTGCCGCGTCGCTTCATCGGTTTAAGCTGTGGAAATTCCTGTTCCCAGTAGCGCAACACGTGCGGCTTCACATCACAGAGGGTGCTAACCTCACCGATGGTGAAGTAACGCTTACCCGGAATCGGGGGTAGCGCATCAGGATCGCCGGCTTCCAGGGTCATGGCCACTATCCTGCGCTCTCATCCTGCTGTTGATTTTCCGGCGAGTAAGCTTCCACCCGGGCCTTAAGCTTTTGACCGGGACGGAAGGTCACCACTCGACGGGCGCTGATTGGTATTTCCTGGCCGGTACGAGGGTTGCGGCCGGGACGCTCTCCCTTATCGCGGAGATCAAAGTTGCCAAAGCCCGATAGCTTGACCTGGGTATTCCCCTCGAGGCTATCCAGAATTTCATCGAAGAACAGTTCAACAATCTCTTTCGCCTCGCGTTTGTTGAACCCAAGCTCCTCAAATAATTGATCGGCCATCTTAGCCTTGGTCAGTGCCCCCACTCGACGCTCCTTTCCATCTGTCACGTTTGTTCTTTTTTTTATGAATCCGCCGCGACATGGACCCACTTGTACACAATCACCTTACCGCTGGGTCGCGCCAAAGCGGTCTCCGAGCAAGGCCAACGCCTTCGCCGCGTAACCGTTGATTTCTTCATCAGTTAGGGTGGTCTCTTGGCTTTGGAAGGTCAAGCCCAGACCCAGACTTTTCTTATTAGAATCAATGCCCTCACCCACATAAACGTCAAATAGGACAATATCTATGCACCGCTCGTCGAGACCTTGAGCCAGCGCGTCGATGAGTGCCTGGGCCGCTACTTGTTCGTCCACGACGATGGCCAGGTCCCTGCGCACGGACGGGAATCTTGAGAATCCATGATGCAGGCGTTCCGGTCGCAGGAGGATGGCCTCGGCCTGAATCTCGAAGACAAAAATCCCCGACAGCCCAAGTTGCTTCTCCACGGCTGGGTGCAATCTCCCCAGGTGCCCGATCACCTCATCGTCCAGAACCAGCTGTGCGCTCTGTCCCGGGTGCAGGGTATTCAATTCTGAAGGCCGGTAGTCCACGCGTATACCCGCCCACTGGCAAAGCGCCTCGACTTCACCCTTGAGGTCGTAAAAATCCAGGGCCTGCGCGCGGCCGTGCCAAGACTCTCCCTGACGAGGGCCCCATTGAATGCCGCCCAGGTAGACAGCCTGCTGCTGAAAAACCATGCCCATTTCAAACAGCCGGCCACCGTCCTGCTGCCGGGCGATATTGCCTCTTGCAGCATCCACCAGACCTGGCAGCAACGTTGTGCGCATCACCGACTGCTCCGAGGACATGGGATTGGCCAGCGCCAGCGGGTTCGATGCGGGATCAAAGAGCTGCTGGAGGGCTGGGTCTACGAAGCTATAGGTAATGACTTCCTGATACCCCTGTGCCGCAAGCTGGGTTCGCAGCTCGCGCGCCTCACTGCGATATAGAGGGACCTCTGCCAGCGGCAGGGTCAGCCTGGGCTGGCTCACCGGGATATTGTTGTAGCCGTAGATTCTACAAATCTCTTCCACCAAATCCGCTTCAATGGCGATGTCGAATCTGTGGCTGGGCGATATGACATCCCAGCGGATACCGTGGTCTGTGTTTGTGCGGTTGGCCACGTGAAAATCTAGTCTCTGCAGCGCGTCGTCGACCTGAGCAGGATCAATGGCAACGCCCATCACCGCATCTAACTTTTGTTGCCTAAGCTGTACCGGTTGGCGATTGGGGAGCCCTGCCGGGTTTACCGTCTCCTCAACAGGACCAGCGGTTCCGCCGACGCAGTCCAACAGCAGCGCGGTGGCGCGCTCCATGGCCCAATGCTGTAGCTCGCTGTCGACGCCTCGCTCATAGCGGTGAGAGGCATCAGTATGCAAACCGTAGCGTCTCGCGGTACCGGCGATGGCAATGGGATCAAAGAAAGCACACTCTAAAAAAATATCTCGCGTTTCCTCTCCTACCCCACTGCCTTCGCCTCCCATCACGCCAGCGATGGCCAAGGGTCCCCGGGCATCCGCAATCACCAAGGTCCGGTCATCTAGCGTCACCTGTTGCCCGTCCAGCAATTTGAGTTCATCTCCGGGCTCGGCCAAGCGCACCACGATCCCCTGATTCAAACGGCCGAGGTCAAAGGCATGCATGGGCTGGCCCAGCTCGATCAGGATGTAATTGGTAACGTCTACCACCGGATCAATGGTGCGCAACCCGCAGCGGCGAAGGCGCTCCTTCATCCAGTCTGGGGTTGCTCGAGAGAGATCAACTCCCTGGATGACGCGTCCTAAATAGCGCGGACATTGGGCCTGGGCCTGAACCTCAACCGGGAATGTGGTTTCGCTTTCCGGTGTGACGGCTGTGTGCTTCGGATAGGTGACCGGGAGCTGATTGAGCACCCCCACCTCTCTTGCCAGTCCCATGAGCGACAAGCAGTCGCCCCGATTTGGCGTTAGATCTACGTCCACTGTAACGTCATCTAGGGGCAAATCTTCACTAACTAGCGTGGCAAGGTCTGCCCCCACCTGAAAATGGCATTCCATAATGCCGTCGGCTTCCTCCCCCAAGCCCAACTCGTGCTCGCTGCAGAGCATGCCCCGGGACTCAACACCTCGCAGCTTTGCTTTCTTGATCTTAAAATTGCCGGGCAGCACGGCCCCGACTCTAGCGAAGGCCGTGACCAATCCCTCGCGTGCATTCGGTGCACCACAGACCACCTGATGGGTTTCTTTCCCATCGCTCACCTGACACACACGAAGCTTATCGGCATTTGGATGCTGCTCGGCACTGGTTATCTTGCCAATGACCACGCCGCTAAAGGACTGGGCACAAACCTCGACCCCGTCAACCTCTAGTCCTGCCATAGTCATCTGATGCAGGAGCGGCTCTCGTTCCAGAGGTGGGTTAACCCACTGTCGCAGCCAGGCTTCACTAAATTTCATGAGCGTTCCCTAATTAAACTGACGCAGAAAACGCACGTCGTTGTCGAAGAACAGGCGCAGATCGTCTACCTGGAAGAGCAGCATGGCCAGGCGGTCTACCCCGAAACCAAAGGCGAAGGCCGAGAAAACTTCGCTGTCAATATTCGACATCTGCAGCACATTGGGATGCACCATGCCGCAGCCCATCACCTCCAGCCAGCCTGTATGGCTACAGACGCGACACCCCTTCCCCAGGCAGTGCACGCACTGGACATCGACCTCAGCGGACGGTTCGGTGAAGGGGAAGTAGGACGGCCGAAACCGCACCTGGAGTTCCTTTTCAAAAAAACGTTGGAGAAAGTCGATGACCGTCCCCTTTAGATCTGCAAACGAGATGCCTTCATCAACAACCAGCCCCTCCACTTGGTGGAACATAGGGCTGTGAGTTAGGTCCGAATCCCGCCGATAGACCCTACCCGGGCAAATGACCCGAATGGGCGGTGGCTGACTCTCCATGGTATGCACCTGGCTGGGAGAGGTATGGGTCCGGAGCAAGCGTCCATCTGCGAAATAAAACGTATCGTGCATGGCGCGCGCCGGGTGATGGGCGGGGATATTCAGCGCCTCAAAATTATAGTAGTCGTCTTCGATTTCTGGCCCGCTCACCACGCTATAGCCAGCCCCGGTAAAGATCGACTCAATGCGGTGCATGACCTGGGTGACAGGGTGTAGACCCCCGCCAGCTCGCTGCCGACCGGGCAGGGAAATATCAAGTTTCTCCGACGCCAGTGCAGCATCGAGTTTGGCCTGCTCTAGGGCCTGTCGTGATGCGTCAATGGCCTGCTGCAGGGCTGTCTTAGCCTCGTTGATACGCGCCCCGGCCTTGGGCCTTTCCGCGGCATCAAGCTGTCCAAGGCCCTTGAGCAACTCGGTGAGTGCGCCCTTCTTACCCAGATAGGAGACCCGCACGTCCTCCAGGGCACGCAAATCTTCTGCACCCTTCACGGCGGCAAGTCCCTGATTCAGAATATTTTCTAATTCCATGCTCTCGTCCTGGCTTCAACGGCAACAAAAAAAAGGGAAGAACCCTTGTCCTTCCCTTCTTGACTGGCTGCGCTCATAGGGCTGCCGGAAGAACACCATTTTTGGTCTCCCGGAAACAGCGAACATACGCCGACCGAATCTTAGGCGGCTTCTGCCACCGACCCTGCGCCTGCGCGCTGAGCCAAGGCGGCGAAAGTTTCCTTTTCATGCATGGCGATATCCGCCAATACTTTTCGATCAACCTCTATCCCTGCCTCCTTCAGACCAGAGATAAAGCGGCTGTAGGATAGACCATGCTGGCGTGCTGCCGCATTGATCCTCACGATCCATAACCGTCTAAACTGACGCTTGCGTTGACGTCGGTCTCGGTAGGCATATTGGCCCGCCTTGATGACCGCCTGCTTGGCAACCCGAAAGGTTCGACTGCGCGCTCCGTAATAGCCTTTCGCGGCTTTCAGTATTTTTTTTCTGCGTGCTCGTGAGGCCACGCCGCGTTTTATTCTTGGCATGACTTTCTCCTATCGAGCCTTAGTGGGTAGCATTCTGCGCAGGCCTGGCACATCGGCAGCGGCCACACCTTCCATTCCACGAAGCTGGCGCTTTCGCTTGGGCGCCTTCTTGGTCAGGATGTGGTTCTTGTTCGTTTGCTTATGTTTGAAACCGGAGCCGGTGCGACGAAAACGCTTCGCAGCACCCCGGTTGGTCTTCATTTTTGGCATTTGCCAATTCTCCACGCCATTCACTTTATGCCTGCAAGGCTCACATCCTTAGATGTTCTGCCGAGGCTGCCTAGGCCACGCCCTCCTTCGCTATCGCTGGAGGGTTCTAAGCACCCACCTTGGGGGCCTGAGCCTTTTTATTCTTGCGGGGAGCAAGCACCATAATCACCTGACGGCCCTCGAACTTTGGCTCGGTTTCCACCGCACCTAGCTCGTCGAGGTCTCCCGCGATCCGCGTCATGAGATTCATCCCGATCTCGGGGTGAACGACCTCCCTGCCGCGGAAACGAAGCGAAACTTTCGCCTTATCCCCTTCTTCCAAAAAGCGCTTCAGGTTGCGTAGTTTTACCTGGTAGTCGCCTTCTTCCGTCCCGGGACGGAACTTCATCTCTTTGACCTGGATTTGTTTCTGCTTTTTACGCTGAGCTGCCTTGGTCTTCTTCAGCTCGAAAAGATGTTTCCCATAGTCCATGACCTTACAAACCGGTGGATCTGCCTCCGCAGCCACCAGTACAAGGTCTAGGCCCGCCCCTTTCGCCTCGGCCAGGGCCTCGGCGCGAGAAACGATTCCTCGCTGACCACCATCTGCGCCAACCAGACGCACCTTGGCGGCTGATATGTCGTCGTTCAATATCGAGCGATCAACTCGACTATTAGCTCTCTTAATGGGCATCTCCATAAACCAACAAGCTGCGCTGAACCTGGCTCGGTATTTGTATTGAACAGGCCAATACACCTCGCCCCTGGGTCCAACCCTCTCCCACCCAGCAACGCTTTCTCGGCGGGGGCAGAATTCTACTGCCAGTCCAGCAGCACATCAAGGCGCTAAGTCGTCGTTTATCAAAGAAGTTTTGACCTGCCGGCCCCTTTTAGAGGCACCCCTCGGCGGCCTAATTCAGGCTGTCCCGGATGTTTTCGATGTATTGCTGACGCACCCTGAGCTTATTTTGTGCAAAGGCCTCCCGAGGCAGGTCCGCCAACTGGGCGGCGTGGGTCAAGGCGACGGCCTCAAGCTCATCCGCGAGCACCACCTGGTCCAGATAGCCCGCCGCGAGAGCGCCGTCGGGCCCATATAGGACGGATTGAAGGATTGCCGCCGTTTGATGCTGGGGCCCAAGGCGACACAGCGCCATTTGCATACCAAAGGGCGGCAGCGTCATGCCAATTGCCGTTTCGTTTAGACCGTATTGCGATTCACCTGCTGCGCCAATACGCACATCCGACGCCAGCAGCACGAGGGCGCCAGCGGCGATGGCATGGCCGCTGCTTGCGGCGACCACAGGTAGGGGCAGAGTGAACAGACGCAGCAGCAACGCAGCCCCTCTATCCACCAACGCCTTTCTTTCTGCAGGGCCCTTACCGATTTCTTTGAGGTCGAAGCCCGCACAGAACACTTTCTCCCGTCCGGTGATCAACACGGCCGACGCCTCTTGTTCCGCACGATCCAGGCCGGCGCTGAGCGCATCGACATAGCCATGACTCACTGCGTTGGCCTTGCCGTCATCTAAGCCGATAACCGCCACTCGCTCCTCTAGCCGATAGGTCAGCATCCTGCCCTCCTTTACTTTCTAGCCTTCCTCAAGACGACGAATGACTGCTTCAGCAAAGGCCTTGGTGCCTAGGGAACCGCCGAGGTCTCGGGTCTTTTCTCCCGCCTGGAGGCAGCCATCATAGGCGTTGCGAATCGCGGTTGCACAGGCAGCAAAGGTTTCTTGCTGATCTTGTTCAGCCAGATAATTGAGCATCATGACCGCAGACATCAGTAGAGCCAGGGGGTTTGCCACGTCCTTGCCTGCAATATCCGGAGCGCTTCCGTGGACGGCCTCAAAAATGGCCTCTCTGTCGCCGAAGTTGGCCCCAGGGACAACGCCCAGCCCACCCACAAAGCCAGCGCAAAGGTCGCTGACTACGTCGCCGTATAGGTTCTCAAGGAGCAGGACATCAAACTGGCTCGGGTCCTGAACCAGCTTCATGCACCCTGCATCGATAATCGTGGATTCAAACACGATGTTTGGGTAGTCCACCTCGTGGACCCCATCGGCGCAGTTTAGGAAGAGCCCGTCCGTGAGCTTCATAATGTTGGCCTTATGCATCACCGTCACCTTTTTGCGACCGCGACGATTCGCAAACTTAAAGGCCCAGGTTGCAATGCGCTGACATGCGTTTTGGGAGGCGACCTTCATGCTCATCACCACGCCCGGGGTCACTTCGTTTTCGACCCCGCTGTAAAGTCCTTCGGTATTTTCGCGAATGATGACGATGTCCACGTCTTGGTAGCGGGTGGCTACCCCCGGCAGGCTCCGCACTGGGCGTACTGCCGCGTACAGGTTAAAGGCCTTCCTTAATTTGACGTTGATCGAGGTAAAGCCCTCTCCCACCGGGGTCGTACAGGGGCCCTTCAAGGCCACCTTGCATCGGGTGATTTCATCCATGGTTCGTTGAGGCAAGAGCTCCTTCCCGTGCTCCAGCGCCCCAAGCCCGGCCACCACTGGGATCCATTGGATGGACGTCCCCGCTCGGGCAGCGGCCACGTCTACGATGCTCAGCACGGCCTGGGTTATTTCGGGCCCAATGCCATCGCCGGCGATAACGGGTATTTCACGTGTGCTCATCTTGTTATGCCTATGCTGGTGTCCATGCTGGCTCGGGCGGCCGGTCGACGGATCATGTGGTCACGATGGTCTTGCGTTCTCGCCTCGGGGCCCATGCCCGGCATTAGAACTCACCTGAGTCAGGGCATGTTCTTCTTGGTTGAAGCAGAATAATTGCTGCCTTAGAGCGCCCTGGGCTCTAGAACCTACGGTCCCGGGATGTTAGCAACATGCCCTCTTGGTTGCTAGCGCGGCTAGCCAAATGCCCTCGACAGGCAGGCCGAATAAAGGGATTCCGGGACTTGGCATACCGGCCCAAAGTTAATGATGTTCATTATTCCTTCGCCTATAGTGTGGACTGAACGAACTAGGCGAAATACTTATGAAAATCTTGCGAACACCTGACAGTAGATTCCACGACCTCGTCGGCTACCCGTTTGCGCCGCACTACACCAACATCCGGACGGAAGACGGCAGCGAGCTTCGCATTCATCACCTTGACGAGGGTCCCATGGACGGACCCCTTGTACTCTGCCTCCACGGGCAGCCCGCATGGAGTTACCTGTATCGAAAAATGATTCCCAAGCTGACCCAGGCCGGCCTGCGCGTCATTGCCCCGGACCTACCCGGATATGGTAAGTCTGATAAACCGGCTGCCCGGGAGGACTACAGTTACGAGTCACAGGTTCAATGGATGGGGCAGTGGCTAGAGCAAAATAACCTGTCGGATATCACACTTTTTGGCCAAGATTGGGGCGGTTTGATTGGCCTGCGGCTAGTGGTGCACCATGACGCGCGCTTCTCCCGCGTGGTGATCTCCAATACTGGCCTCCCCTATAACCCAGACGTTGCTGCGGAGGTCATTCAAGAGGTCGAAGATTTCCGAGCTAACGCGCCAACGCCCACTCTTCTGAGCATGCAGCGTGCCCTGTTCAACATGGCGGGTAGCCAAGCCACGAAGTTCGCCTATTGGCAGAAGTTTTGCTGGGAAACCGAGCGCTTGCCCATCGGCCTGATCATGTCCATGAGCGCAGAGCGCCATTCCAAGCTGATGCGCGGACTAAAATTTATGCTGTATGCCGCTGGCGTCTCGGCACCGCTCCCTAGTGCGTTCGCAAAGGCTTATGAGGCGCCCTTTCCCGACCCGAGCTATATGATGGGACCGCGCGCCATGCCAAGCCATGTGCCCACGTTACCGACCTCGGCGTCTCTTGAGCAGCAGCGACAAGCCTGGGCATTTTTTGAACGCTTTGGGAAGCCCTTGCTCTGTGCCTTCACGGACGATGACCCCGTCACTGCCGGCGGGGCAAAGCCGTTTCTAGCGCGCGTCCCGGGAACCCGCGATTTGGCGCACACCACAATCCGGGGTGGTGGCCACTTTGTTCAGGAAAAGGCCCCGGATCAGCTGTCGGCGGTCATTGCTGGTTTCGTTGAATCAACCTGATTTTGATCACGGACGTTCAGCTGCGCCGGCGCGCCTGTTGCCTGGCCAGGCGTTTTTCGATTTGCCGACGTTCCCACCCAGGACTAAACAGGTCGAACATCTCAAAGACCGTCATACCGTGCATCACGACGCCTAGCCCCCAACCCAGTAGCGGCCAGAAGAACCAAAGGTATTGCGGATTGATCGTTAGGTTCAGAATGACCAGCCCAACGTTGACAATGCAGAATGAGAAGAGGTGGCCATAGAACCCCTTAATATCTCTGGCATACTCCATGGCCTCTCTTTCTTCCCAGGAAAGCAGCGCCTGACCGTACTCGGTTGTCGGATCTTCATTTTTCATACTGACCTCTTCAGCTAGCTCTGTGATAGGTATGCCAAAGACTGCAGACAGGGCGTTGAGGGTCTCTAGGCTGGCATTACCCCCCCGCTCAACTCGCTGAACGGTGCGTGTGCTCAACCCGGTGACTTGGCCCAGCGTCTCCTGAGACCAGCCTCGTTCGAGCCTCAACTTTCTAATCAACATCGTTTGACTATTCCCTCTATCGCCGATGGATATTGGTTGTCAGGTCAGAATACTGCCAATCGTTTCGATGCTACCACGACAGCAGCACGACAGTCGGATGGGTGTCACAAGGTAGAGGAAGACCCGAGGGCAGCGACTATTCGATGCCGGCGTCGTAAAAGTTCGTATTCAAACTGACTTTGGCAACTCGTGCATCCTGCTCCAGTTGCATCATCACCGAAATGACGTACTCGCCCTTGCTAGGCCTTAGCTGGGCCACCCGCATCCCGGTAAAGACTTGATCCACCGAGAGTGCATGGCTGGCAGCGATGGCCTCCAGTAATGCCGTGCTTTCCCACTGTACCAACAAGCTGCCGTCGGTAGTGCCGTAGCGGCCGCTGAGCGAGTCCCGAATTAGAGTGAGGGTTTTGCCACCTTTGCTAATGGTCGCCCCATAGGTTGTGGCGGTGGGCAGGGCCGATCGCTTAACCACCGCTAGATCCCCGAGCCTGGCCCCAATTGAGGATGCCGGCACCTGAGAAGCCCGAGCCAATACAACATCCGTTGCCAGTTCGTACCGAGGTGCTTGGTCCTGGGCAAAAGAGAGATTGGAAAGGATCAACCAGAGGGTGCAGGTGGCGGCCACAACAGTTCGTTTTTTCATCGTCTTTTATCTCTTTAACTTAGCGGTAGAAGAATTGGAGCGACCACGACTCGATATCGAGCGTTTGACTGTCTGCATCATGATCAAAGAGGTGCATTATCCAATTACCAGCCGCTTCCTCCCCGTAGAAAGCGGACGCGGCCAGTTCGACAACACCGCTAGAAGGTGACATCAGTAAGGCAGTGTGAGGCTGGAGCAACGTCACTACCGTGCCCGAGGGAGATTCAAGCCTAACGCCTAAGCTATTGAAATTCGCGGCACTTGCCTCGACGTTGAGATCTACGCGCACAAATTCTACGGTGCCAGCAGTTGCCACCTGTTGGCTGTAGCTTTTTACTACACCTTCGTCCAGGGTAACCGAGAGGGTCGATAGCAAATCTCCTGCCTGAGTTCGATTTTGCGCAGCAAAGCTGTCGGCAGTAAATGTACCGGCCATGTCCATAGCAGCCTCAGCATCAACAGCGCCAAAACCATAAAAATTATGAAACGGATAACCAGCGCCGTTAGTAAGCCAGCGGTAATAGGTAACACCATCCAAGGCCCGAGGACTAAAGCCTGTATCCACCTGTCGCGCGGTTGCTGCCAAAATGTGTTTCACATCTCGGTAAGTTAGATTCGGATTGCGCTCGAGCATCAGTGCAACAACACCAGCAACGGCAGGGGCAGCAGAAGAGGTCCCATTGAAAATCGACGTATAGTTACAGTCGGGGTTCTCCGCATGCGGCGCTGTATGGTCCTCAAAGGCGTTATAAACTTGGGATAAAGGAGAGTTAGTCCCGGCGTAGCCCCCATCGCAAGTCGACCTATCCGCGGTCATGATCGCAGGCTCGAGACTTTCGCGGGTTCCGCCGGAATACAGCATATGTCTTCCACCCTGGCCACCGAACCCAGATACCCACATTGCCGATGTTGGAGAAGAATAGGACGCTTTCTGACCATCTGCTGCCAGTGCACCAATAACAAGGATTTCTGGGAGCCGGTGAAAGTAATCTGTGATCGCATCGTGGCAGCTCAGATCGGTACCGCAGTACTGAAGGTAAGCGGACCGATCGACGTCACTCAATCCTCCTCGAAAGGTATTGCCTGCAGCCTTGATCAGCACGGCACCCTTGCCGTCGCGCAGCGCCGGGATATTGGTCTCTATCGCCGTCTTGCGGAAACAGTCCATCTCAACAAAATTCCTGAGGTAAACACCAGCACTGAAGTTAAAAATATCTACATCTGCAGTGCGCGCATCACCGCCAAAGCTCACAATAAAGTCATCCGTAGACTGGCTCTCCAAAAAATTAAGACCCACCAGCGAAGCGCGCGGAGCTACTCCTAGCACACCAATATCATTCCAACCTCGTGCGGCAATGATGCCAGCCACTGATGTACCGTGGCTTCCGCCAAGATCGGCATTGGTGGGATCAAGGTCCGCGTCGACAAAGTCGTAAGAACCGTCAGGCACCACGTTGTCCACTAAATCCTCATGGCCGATTTCCAAACCATCATCCACCACCGCAACGATAACGCCATCCCCTGTGTAGCCTGTGGCAATAACCCTAGCGACGTTGAGATCCTCGCCAGCCGTAGCGGCAGATGAGGCAAAGTTTGTCTGCCCTGTATTGTCCAAATGCCACTGATACCGGTAGAGCGGATCGGTCCTCAGAGAAAGTCTGATGGTAGATACCTCTGAATCTCGCAAACCATCATTAACCCGATAGCTAAAGCTATCCGAACCACTTTCAGTCTCAGCAGTTTGGTACCTAAAGGTGCCAGTATCGGCATCCGTGAGCGTCACCGTCCCCAAGACCGCCGTTGTCTCGATGGTGTAGACCACAGCGCGATTATCCTCAGATATGGACGTTAGCGTGCCAGTTAGCGTGTTTGTTGTCTGGGGTAGCAAATTCAACTCAAGAACTTGAGGTGCTGTGGTGGGTGCTGCAGGAATCTCTGAATCTAGGGGGGCTGGATCATCTTGGTCAGCCACACCATCGCCGTCATCGTCGGTATCCGCATTGTTGCCAATCCCGTC
>DKNY01000035.1:0-2068 GCA_002470275.1 Gammaproteobacteria bacterium UBA7376
AGCCATGATGCAGCCAAGATGCAGTAGAAAACACACCTTTGTAAGCCGCGTTCTCAGACGCTCATAGCAGCTCTGTTCGCGGGGCGTCAGTGCAAAAAATAACTGCCGCTCCGACATCGTGAACTGAGGAACCTCCCAAGGCAGTTCATACTCTTCGGGGGACAGGATCTGCAGCCGATTACCTTGTGGCAACAAATCATCCATTGCATCAGCCACGGCTGGAAATCTCGCTACAAACCCCGATCCTAAGTAACGAGCGATTCAATCGATCAAAACACTAATGCACCTTTTCGGGCGTTTGGGCCAAAGTAACCAAACTGGTCCTAAAATAAGTGAACGGGCCGAAATACTGGATAGGGGGGTAGGTCGTCGGGTTCTGTCGGACAACGAGCTGTCGCGAAGTGCGTTTGCGTGACTAATTTTGGTTTAGAACCATTTTTTCGCTATGAATATTCTGATAACGTGCGAAAATTGCAATCGCGACAGCCAGTTGATCGCGGCAGGAACTCGGCGCGCGTTGTGAACTACCGCGGCGAAATAATAAAAGGACCCGACGATGACGTCTGCAAAGGTTGAAGAGGCTCTGTCACAAAACCTCCCCGATGGTGCTTGGTGGGATACCCAAGCGGTACATGAACTGATCCTGCGCGAAGACAGCGATCAATCTCTGAGATCTACGGAGCGCTTTCTTGAGCAGCTTGAGTGGTTGCCCAAGGCCCTTCGCGCTGAGGAGCTGAAGAACGAAGACGATCGCCCCGTTAAGCAGTCGGTAACGGAACAGCTCCAGCAACAGGCCAAGCGGTCTCGACAAGCCTCTCTGGTCGTGCAGATTGAGGCTGTGGACAACCAAACTATGCTCGTCGTGAATGACGGTCGTCTGGCGAGAAAATGGATATTCCTGGGCGCTGAATATACCGGGGAGGACGTTCGCGCAGCCCTTAGCGCCCTGCTAGAAGGCCGTCGTGGTTTGCTCTGGCCCGCTCTTTCGGCACTCGCGCTCTTCCGGGAGTGGGTGGAGGTGGCTGGAACCCACCGCCTGTCCTTGGCGGGAAAACCGGGAGCGGAGGGTGTTCAGGTTCAGATCGCGCTAACGGCTTATCAGGTGCCCGCCAGCGCCAGCGCCACGGTGGGCCGCAGTCGACCGCCGGCTCAACCTCAGGGGGTCGACGTTCAGAAAACGATGGGGCTGAGTCATTTGGATCGGCTGGAGGCCGAGAGCATTCACATCATGCGAGAAGTCGTGGCCCAAGCAGAAAATCCGGTCATGCTCTACAGCGTTGGCAAAGACAGCTCAGCCATGCTGCATTTGGCGCGAAAAGCCTTTTACCCGAGCCCGCCTCCCTTTCCGCTGATGCATGTAGATACTCGCTGGAAGTTCCAGGCTATGTATGACTTTCGCAACAACATGGCCGCCGAGAGCGGGATGGAACTCATCGTGCACATCAACCCCGAGGGCGTGGCGCGAAACATCAACCCCTTCGATCACGGTAGCGCGATCCATACTGACGTTATGAAGACGCAGGGCCTCAAGCAGGCACTAGATCAGCATAAATTCGATGTGGCCTTCGGCGGCGCGAGACGGGATGAAGAAAAAAGTCGCGCCAAGGAGCGCATCTTTTCCTTCCGCACCGCCAACCATCGCTGGGATCCCAAAAATCAGCGCCCGGAGCTGTGGCGTATGTACAACGGCTATAAAAACTCAGGTGAGAGTATCCGTGTCTTTCCTCTTTCAAACTGGACGGAACTCGACATTTGGCAGTACATCTATCGTGAGCAAATTCCCATCGTGCCGCTGTATTTCGCGGCGGAGCGTCCGGTTGTTGAACGTGATGGCATGCTGCTTATGGTGGACGATGATCGTCTCAACCTTCACCCAGAGGAGACCATCGAAATGCGGCAAATCCGGTTCCGGACCTTGGGCTGCTACCCACTGACCGGGGCGATTGATTCCGACGCGAAAGATCTTTCGGCCATCGTGCTGGAGCTGCTGCAAACCCGAACGAGTGAACGCCAGGGGAGGGCCATTGATTCCGACGGCAGCGCGTCCATGGAGAAGAAAAAGCAGGAG
>DKNY01000035.1:2377-49737 GCA_002470275.1 Gammaproteobacteria bacterium UBA7376
GGAGAAGAAAAAGCAGGAGGGGTATTTCTGATGAGCTTAGCGAACCGAGATTCAAATATCCCCACCAATGTGGCTGAGGTCGACGCTTACCTAGATCAGCAAAGCGGGCTCGACCTGTTGCGCTTTATCACCTGCGGTAGCGTGGACGACGGCAAGAGTACGCTGATTGGACGTATGCTCTATGAGGCCCAGCTGGTTTTTGAGGATCAGGTGGCCGCGCTGCAAAGAGATTCGAAGAAGCAGGGCACCCAGGGCGGAGAGATCGATTTTGCGCTGTTGGTGGATGGCCTGGCCGCAGAACGCGAGCAGGGGATAACCATCGACGTGGCTTACCGGTTTTTTGGTACCGAGAAGCGGAAGTTTATCGTTGCCGATACGCCTGGCCACGAGCAGTACACCCGGAACATGGTAACCGGGGCCTCCACTGCCGATGTGGCCGTGATCCTAGTAGACGCCTCCCAGGGGCTGCTGACCCAGACGCGTCGGCACTCCTTCATCACCTCGCTGCTGGGCATCCCCCATGTGGTCTTGGCCGTGAACAAGATGGACCTGGTGGACTATGACCAAGAGGTCTACGACCAAATCGTTGAAGACTATGCGGTGTTTGCAGAGCAGCTTCAGTTTCAGAGCATAACGGCGATACCGCTGTCGGCACTGCGTGGCGATAACGTCATCACCCGATCACGCGCGATGTCCTGGTATCAGGGGCCTACCCTGCTGGGCTTCCTAGAAACCGTTGAGGTGCGCAGTCAGGCTGAGGATGATGACTTCTATTTTCCCGTGCAGTGGGTCAATCGGCCGAGCGCAGATTTTCGGGGTTTCTCAGGGACCGTCGCCGCAGGCTCAATACGAGTAGGTGATCAGGTCCAGGCGATGCCCTCAGGGCAGCAGGCTGCGGTAAAAGAGATTTTGTTGTTCGAGCAAAGTCTAGACAAAGCCCTGCCAGACCAGAGCGTGACCGTAACCCTTGATCGTGAAATCGATATTTCTCGCGGGGATGTCTTGGTGGCAGCCGACCAAGAGTGTGCCGTATCCGATCAATTCGATACGACCTTAGTTTGGATGGCCGAAGAGGAGGGCCTGGCCGGCAGAGCCTATTGGCTAATGATTGGCAGCCAACGCATCAACGCCACCCTGACAGAGATTAAGTATAAATATAATGTGAACACCCTAGAGCAGCTGCCCTCTAGCGGTATGGGGTTAAACGATATTGGCCGGGTCTCCCTGAGTACGGATAAGCCCATCGCCTTTGCAAGCTACGCCGACTGTCCTGCCATGGGGTCCTTTATCGTCGTCGATCGGTATACCCACAGCACCATTGGTGCCGGGATGATCAATTTTGGTTTGCGGCGTGCCCAGAACATTTATCCTCGTGAACAGTTTATTGATCGCCAGGCGCGCCGCCATCTGACGGGACATGCGAGCAAGGTCTTCTGGTTTACGGGGTTAAGCGGCGCGGGTAAGTCCACTATCGCAGAGGCCTTCGAGCGAGCGCTTCATGCGCGCGGAGTGAATAGCTTCATCCTCGACGGTGACAATGTGCGCTCTGGATTGAGCAAGGATTTAGGCTTCACTGACTCGGAGCGCGTAGAGCACATCAGGCGAACGGCGGAAGTCGCAAAGCTAATGATGGATGCCGGCATCGTGGTAATCGCTGCGCTGATTTCTCCCTTCAAGTCCGAGCGCGATATGGTCAGAGAACGCTTTGACGCCGACGACTTTGTCGAGGTGTTCTTAGACGTCTCGTTAGAAGAAGCCGAGCGGCGAGACCCCAAGGGCCTTTATCGCAAGGCCCGGCGCGGAGACCTGCCTCATTTCACAGGCATTGATTCACCTTACGAAGCACCAACAACTGCCGACCTTCGGCTCAACACTGAGGAGATGGATGTGGATACCTGTATCGAGCAACTGCTCGCCCTGATCGAGACCGACCGATGAGCATGACAACAGATGAACAAGAGGTCGCCGTGGCCAAGGACTCCCGTCTGCGGAGCGTTTATAAGTCGCTCTCATGGCGTGTCTGTGCAACGCTAACCACCGCAATTATTGCCTATGCTATCACCGGCAGCCTTGATATGGCTGCGCTCATCGGCGGTATCGAATTCTTTGTCAAAATCGGCCTATTCTACGCGCACGAGCGTGTTTGGTTATTGATCCCCGGGTCTTGATGCTGACGCCCTGATAACCTTTTGCGGTGGCGGCCCCACTGGAGTGGCGGGCTGATCGTACAGAGGTGAGCCGAGGGTGTACCCTGTCGGGGACAAGGAGGAGAGGGCGTCTGTGTCGCGAGGGTTCTTCAACAGTCTAGGTCCATGGCCGGCCTGTGCAGCGGCGCTGCTGTGCGGCCTCCTGGCCTGCAGCGAATCTGGGCGCACCCTGGCCATCGCCACGGGCGGACCGTCAGGCCTCTATTACCCCTTCGGCGGTGGGCTTGCTCAGATTTGGTCCCGTGAAATAGAGGGTGTCAACGTTAAGGCGGAAGTCACCGGCGGGTCAGTGACGAATGTAATTCAAGTGGCGCGTGGTGAGAGCGATATTGGCATGGCCATGGCTGATGTGGTCAGTGCCGCCCACGCCGGTACCGGGAAGTTTCCTCGTGCCTTGCCCCTGCGGGTGCTCTTCACGGCCTATCCCAACGTCGTTCACATCCTGACCTTGGCCGAAAACGGTATTGATTCGATATCCGCCATGCGCGGCAAGCGCATCTCCCTGGGTGCCCAAGGATCGGGTACTGCCGTAGCCGCAGCCAACGTTCTGGAGGGCCTGGGGCTCGGTCTTGAGAACATCGCGCCCAGGTATCTGAGTTTTGGCGAGACCACCTCGGCGTTAAAGGACGGCACCATTGATGCGGGCTTTGTTGTGGGCGGACTGGGGCTGGCTGCGGTGACGGAATTGGCGGTCACACGTAATCTGCTTCTTGTGGCGCTTAGCGAGACAGAACTCGATCAACTTGTGGAACAATTTCCTGCCTATGCGGGTTTTCGTATTCCTGCCGGCACCTATGGAGGGCTGGATGTCCCGGTTCAGACGCTGGGTATTTGGAGTGCGCTAGTGGTGCATGAGGATATGCCTAAGGCGCTTGCCTTTCGTTTGGCCTGTGAGGCCTACGGGCATAGAGATCGACTGTTGAAAATATCACCCGTTGCTAGCGCGATGACCGTGGCTACCGCTCACGAAGTCCCGGCGGTACCTTTGCATCCCGGCAGCCTGCGCTTCCTTCAAGACCCGGCCCAGCCCTGCTTTATGGATCAGGGGGCGCTTTAGCCTTGGTGTCCTCTAACCCTGGAGAGCCGACGGCCCCCCATCCTTCTTGGGTGATCGGGGTTGCCGCCTGGGTGGCCATCGGCCTCTCTTTGTTCCAGCTCTGGCAGCCGCTTGCGGGCTTCTTGCCACCCGGCGTGCTGCCCTTTGAGTCCATCCTCGGGGCCCAGCCAGCCACTTATTTCAGACCCATCCATCTGGTTTGGGTGTTGTGCCTGGGGTTCTTGGTGTACCCCATTTCTTCGACGATGCGTTACCTGGATGGGCTTTGTATTGGCCTAACGCTCTGGGCGGGTTGGCGGATCGTCACCTTTGACTATCAGGGTATAGATCATCTGCTGAATGGCCTTTCGACGGCGGATTTTGTCGCGGGCAGTATTTTGATTTTGGCAACGCTAGATATGGCTCGTCGCTCCGTGGGGCTGGTGATGATGCTCATTGGCCTGGTGGCTCTGATTTATGCTGCCTATGGAAACCTGCTGCCGGACATTCTGGCCACCAAGGGCTTTACGGTAGAGCGCATTGTCCGTTTTCAGGTCTTCACCGGGGCGGGGCTCTTTGGTGCACCCTTGGGCATTGCCGCTGGCGCGGTTTTCTCTTTCGTGCTCTTTGGCGCCTTTCTGCAGGTGACCGGCGCGGGACGCTTTCTGATTGACCTATCCTTTGCTCTGGCTGGCCGTTCTCGTGGCGGCCCGGCCAAGGCCTCGGTAATCGCCTCTGCTGCCATGGGTTCAATCTCCGGCAGCGCCATTGCCAACACCGTGACCACGGGTGCGCTCACCATCCCGATGATGAAAAAGCTGGGCTATCGTCCGGATCAGGCTGCGGGGATCGAGGCCGCAGCTTCAACTGGAGGCCAGATCATGCCGCCCATCATGGGGGCCGGTGCCTTTGTGATGGCCGAGTTCACGAAAACGGCCTACGGAGACATCGTGTGGATGGCTCTGGTACCGGCCTTGCTCTACTTCACCTCGGTCTTGCTCTACGTACACCTGATGGCGGTGAAAGCCGATATGACAGGCCTTGAAGGTGACGGTCAGGCGCTACATGTGATGCTCAGGGGGCTTCACTTTCTCCTTCCCCTGGTTCTGATCACGCTGTTGTTGCTATGGAATTACTCTCCGGTCTTGGTTGGAGTGGCGGGGTGCGCTGGGGTCCTCGCGGCGAGTTTTTTGAGGGCTCATACGCGAATTGGGCTGGTGGATGTCCTCGCGGGTTTGCAGCAGGGGGCGCGGCTCGCGATTTCAATCTCGGTGGCCTGCGCAGTGGCTGGCATTGTGGTGGGCACCATCGGGCAATCTGGGGTGGGTTTGCAGTTCACCGAGTCCGTGGTCTCCCTGAGTGAGGGCAGGCTTTGGCTGGCCTTGGTATTGGTGGCCCTGGCAGCCTTAGTTTTGGGTATGGGCCTGCCGGCAACGGCAGCCTATATCGTGCTGGCGGTGATGACCGGCCCGGCGCTGCAGGAACTGGGCTTGGCGCTGATTACTGCACATATGATTATTTTTTGGCTTGCCCAGAGTTCTAACGTAACGCCGCCTATCGCGCTTGCTGCCTTTGCCGGGGCCGGTATCGCTGGGGCATCACCCATGCGGTCAGCCGTGTCGGCTCTGCGTCTTGCCAGCGGCCTCTTCGTGATTCCGCTGATGATGGCGTACTCACCACTCTTGTTGAACCCAGAAGACGGCTGGCTGGGCGTTTTCTTAGGCGGGCTTTTCTGTGCCGGTATCATCGTGGCTTTGGCCACGTCACTGGAGGGGGTGGCCTTTGCGCCCTTGCCGCTCTTTGCGCGAGGCGGGCTGTTGCTTGCAGCAGGGCTGATGGCGTGGCCGCACCCCGTGTCCCGGAGCCTTGGCCTAGGTCTGCTGGCGATCCTGCTTGCTCTGAGCTACCGCTGGAGGCGGGCTGCCTCGTCGCCCTGAGGGGAGGGATGCGCCTGCCCCGAGGCCGCCGCTCGCAGGGCTAACCATTCATGTTGGGGGGTGAAGATCTCTCCCTCCCAAAAGCCCCAGGTGCTTTTTTTGCGGCCGGTCAGCAGCAGCGTCCAGACCGGCCGGGGGTGCAGAAGGGTGACGATATGTCTGTGGCTGGCGCCTCGAAAATGTGGTCGCCAGCTGCTGATCACCACGGGCTCTTGCCCTGGGGTATGTTCCATGTAGGAAGACAGCGGGAAGGTAATGAACCACCAGGGGTGATCATGAAAGGCCCTATCATCGTCCCCCTTGTGGAAACGATGCAGTCGCAGAGTTATGCCGCACCAGATGATCCAGCGCTCGAGATAGGGCTGGCCGCAGTCGTAGACCAGGTCGTGGGTCCAGCCAAATTGCCATGAGCCGATACGCAATATGCTCTCTGAATAGATCATGGGCAGATAGTCTTGCTTCGGCGTCCGTAGTATAAAACCAAGACCAGTATACGGCCTGCCCGGGCTGAAGAGAACGTTCACAGGGAGAAGGATGAGCATGGAAGTCGTTACCGAGTCGCCCGCGCTGGACAATGCCCTGGTCAATCCCGCCAACTGGGGTGACGAGAAGTGGATTCATGATCAGTTTGCCTGGATGCGAGCAAATGCCCCCATAAAAAAACTGTCCCCCGACGGATTCAAGCCCTTCTGGAATATCACGCGCTATCAGGACGTGAAGGATATTGAGGGCAATAAGACGGTGTTTATCAATGATCCCAGACCCACTCTGGGGCTGGAAATGATGGAGGATATGGTCAAACAGATCACCGGTAGAAAGCACTTGGTGCGCTCCCTGGTGCAAATGGACGATCCCGACCATATGAAATATCGCATGCTCACCCAGGGCTGGTTTATGGGTAGCAATCTCCGCAAGCTCCAACATCGGGTAGATGAACTGGCGGATAAGTACATCGACCGCATGGCCGATCTGGGCGGTGAATGTGATTTCGTGAAGGATGTGGCGATCTGGTATCCGTTGCGGGTCATCATGAGCATTTTCGGTGTGCCTGAGGAAGATGAGCCCTTTATGCTGAAGTTGACGCAAGAGCTATTCGGCAGTACGGATCCGGACGTGACGCGATCCTTTGAGCCGATGGAGTTCTTTAACGTGGTTAAGGACTTTGAGGATTATTTTCAAAAGCTGAATAGAGCACGCAGACGCGAGCCGCGAGATGATGTCGCTTCCGTTATTGCCAATGCTCGCATTGATGGCGAGCTGATGCCCGAACATGAGACCAACGGTTACTACATGATCATCGCCACGGCCGGCCACGACACGACCAGTGCATCAACCGCTGGCGGGCTGCTGGCGTTAATGGAGAATCCTGAGCAAATGGCGCTGCTGCGTAGCGATACGGAGGGGCACCTGCCGACGGCCATTGATGAAATGATCCGCTGGGTTTCGCCGGTTCGTCATTTTATGCGTACCGCCACGGCAGATACCCAAGTGGGAGGGCAGGCCATTGCTGAGGGCGAGTCGGCAATCCTCTGGTATCCCTCCGCGAATCGAGATGAGTCGGTCTTTACCAACCCCTTCGAATTTCAGGTTGACCGTAACGAGAGCAAGCAGATCGCCTTTGGATTTGGTGCCCATGTCTGCCTTGGACAACATCTGGCCAGAATGGAGATGAGTTCCCTGTTTCGTAAGCTCTTGGCCAGAGTCGATCACCTAGAATTGGCGGGAGAGCCCAAGTACACCCAGGCGACCTTTGTTGGAGGTCTAAAAAGTTTACCTATCCGCTATCGCATGAAATAGGCCGGAGGCCGTTTCAGCGATAGGGTGTTCGTGCTAGATTTTCGATCAACAGTCCGAATGAAGGGAAGAAACGTGGCGGAAGCAGTAGAGTTCAAGCAGATCGGTTCGAGTCCGGTACGACCAGACGGCGTAGATAAGGTAACCGGAAGAGCCCAATTTGGAGCGGATATCAATCTGCCGAATATGATCCATGGGCGGGTACTTAGGAGCCCTCACGCCCATGCCAACATCCTCAGCGTCGACCTGAGCCCAGCCCTCGAAATCCCCGGTGTCTTTGCGGCGATTTCAGGCGCCGATTTTCCAGGCGGCACGCTGGTCGGTGAGGCAAGCGGCGAGGGTGGTGGGTCCTTGGATGACATCGCTAAGAACGTGATGGCTCGAAATAAAGTGGTTTACCACGGACATGCGGTGGCTGCCGTGGCGGCGTCAACCCCCCGGCTTGCCGAGCAAGCGCTGCGCGCGATCAAGGTCGAATATGAGGTCCTAACGCCGGTGCTAGATGTGCTGGCCGCCATGGAGGAAGCGTCTCCGCTGGTGGATGAAAACAACTACACCAAGCTGCCTGAAAAGCCGGAAAAGGCCAGCAACGTGGCCAATATCGGTCGTCTTGAACGAGGCAACCTGGAGGAAGGGTTCGCTGCGGCCGATGTGGTGGTCGAGCGAGAATATAAGTGCCCCATGGCTCATCAGGGATACATTGAGCCTCATGCCTGTGTGGCCAGCATAGATGAATCGGGAAGAGGAACAGTTTGGTGTTCCACCCAGGGGCACTTTGAGCATCGTGCCGCCACGGCAAAAATCCTCAATAAGAACATGGCCGATTTGAAGTTTGTGGCTACTGAAATCGGTGGTGGTTTTGGCGGCAAAACGGTCGTGTACCTAGAGCCGCTGGCTACGCTGCTTTCGGAAAAGGCCGGGCGTCCGGTCAAGATGACCATGAGCCGGGAAGAAGTGTTCAGGGCTACAGGTCCTTCCTCTGGCACCGTAGCCCGCGTCAAGGTGGGCGTGAAGCAAGATGGCACGGTGACGGCGGCCCAGTCATGGATTGCCTTCGAGGCAGGTGCCTATGCTGGCGCACCGCACATGCCGGGTGCCATGTCGATCTACGCCCCCTACGCGATAGAAAATTTCGTCGTGGAGACCTTTGATGTCTTGGTCAACAAGCCCAAGGTGGCCGCCTACCGCGCCCCGGGTGCGCCTCAGGCCATGCACGCCTTTGAGTGTGCTCTGGACGAGGCCGCTGTGGAGCTGGGCATGGACCCCATCGACATACGCTTGGTCAATGCAGCCGAGGAGGGTACGCAAGCACCCTATGGCCCTAAGTTCCCACCCATCGGTTTTAAAGCCTGCCTAGAGGCCGCTAAGAAACACCCCAACTACCTAGCACCTGTGCCAGAGGGCGCTGGACGCGGGGTTGCTGCAGGGTTTTGGTTTAACGTGGGGATGCAGTCCAGCGCCGAGGTCAACATCAACGAGAACGGCACGGTGATGGTCATTGAGGGCAGCCCCGACATTGGTGGCTCTCGGGCGTCTATGTGTCTTATGGCCGCCGAGACTCTGGGCGTGTCCTATGAGGCCGTGCGTGCCCAGGTGGGCGATACCGAGAGCACGGGTTTTTGCAACGTAACCGGCGGCAGTCGAACTACCTTCGCCACGGGCATGGCGGTCACGCAAGCCTGCGAAGAGGTGATTGCCGACTGTAAGCGCCGAGCCGCCATGACCTGGGGTGTTGACGAGGATCAAGTTGAGTGGGAGGACGGGTACGCGGTGCCGGGTCCAGGTGTGAATGCAGATGTGAACCCTCTGAGTCTTGCGGACATCGCTGGTAAGGCCGGTCGCACTGGGGGACCCATTACCGCCCGCGCGTCGATAAACGCTCAGGGTGCAGGCGCCAGCTTCTCCCTTAATTTTGCCGACGTTAGGGTAGACCCAGAAACAGGCAAGACCGAGGTGCTTCAGTACACGGCAGTCCAGGACGCCGGCAAAGCCATCCATCCGGCCTATGTTGAAGGTCAGATGCAGGGCGGTGCGGTGCAGGGCATTGGCTGGGCGCTTAACGAAGAGTACATCTACAGCGAAGACGGCATCATGGAAAATGCCGGGTTCTTGGACTATCGCATCCCCGTAGCCTCCGATTTGCCCATGATCGATACCGAAATCGTAGAGGTACCCAACCCTAGCCACCCTTATGGGGTGCGCGGTGTGGGCGAGACGCCTATCGTGGCGCCACTTGCGGTGATGACCAACGCGATTTCTCGTGGCCTTGGCAAGCGCATGTACGAGCTGCCGCTGTCGCCTCCTCGGATTCTTGAACGGCTGGATGAGGACGCTTAGCGCCTTTCGGGCTGAAGCCGCTGGATGGCGTAGCATGAGAGGTGGGTAGTGGTTCGCATCGTGCTGTCGGAACAACTTGCCGGATTTACAGGCGGCGAACGAGAGCTGTCCATGGAAGTCGATCGTTATCGTGATGTGGTGGTGAGACTGTTGGCTCGCTGGCCGAAAATGCACGCCAGCCTGGAGCGAACGGCGGTGGCCATTGACGGTCAGATCCATCAGGATGCCCTGGACGCTCCGCTGCGAGCGGATAGCGAGGTCTTTTTTATGCCCCGCATAGAGGGTGGGTAGCGGTTGGCTCGGTCTATCCGCTGCCCTCTCCAAGGTTTCGCCCTCCCTTTTTGATCAACACTCCATAGGACTGGCGCATGGCGACTGGATTTGTGTGGGAAGAGAGATACATGTGGCACCACAATGGTGCCGCCGTCGGCCTTCAACCCACACGGGGCCTGTTTCAGCCTGGCCTGCACCTGGAGAACGCTGAAACCAAGCGAAAATTAAAGAATCTCTTAGACGCCTACCACATCACCGACAAACTGAGTTCGCTGCCTGTAGAGGCAGCAGATCGGGAGACGCTACTGCGCTTTCATACCGCAGAATATGTGGACCGGGTCGAGCGTCTAAGTCATGGGACAGGCGGAGACGCCGGGGAATCCGCCTGGGTTGGTCCCGGGTCCTTTGATATTGCCAAGCTGGCCGTGGGTGGGAGCTGCGCTGCGGTACAGGCAGTGTGTGCGGGAGAAGTAGAAAATGCCTATGCGCTGACCCGGCCTCCCGGTCACCATGCTGAGAGAGATCGAGGGCGCGGCTTTTGCCTCTTCAACAATATTGCGTTGGCTATCATGCATGCGCGGGCTCAGGGCGCGGTGGGCCGGGTGGCTGTAGTCGACTGGGATGTTCATCACGGCAACGGCACCCAGCAGGCTTTTTATGATGACCCCAATGTGCTGACGATTTCGGTACATCAGGAGATGCTCTTCCCGGTCAACCTGGGCAAGCTGGATGAGCGAGGAGAGGATTCGGGAGAGGGTTTCAACATCAACATCCCGCTGCCTGCCGGATGCGGCGGTGGTGCGTACCTGTGCGCCCTGGAGGAGGTGGTCCTACCTGCCCTGCACTGCTTCAAGCCGGATTTGATCATCATCGCCTGCGGATATGATGCCTGCTACTTTGATCCTCTGAGCCATATGCTCCTGGTGGCCAATCACTTTCGCCTGATGACCCAGCGTATGATGAAGGCTGCGGATGAGCTCTGCGGAGGACGGGTGGTGGTGAATCATGAGGGCGGATATTCAGATTTTTATGTGCCCCTTTGCGGGCTCGCCGTGATTGAAACTCTGATGGGCCTGAGTTCAGGGGTGGTTGACCCCTATGCCGGCACCGAACACGTGGCCAATCAAGACCTGCGCCCGCACCAGCAGGATGCCATCAACGCAGCAAGTCAGGGATCTCTAGAGTTGCTCAGGCGCCGGTGTTGACGACAGGGTTAGCCGCCTGTTGAAAAGGCTAAGAGGCTCATCCGAACGCGCTTCGGATCGCCAACATAAAACAGGCCATCGGGCGTTTTGACCCCTAAAAATGCTTCTCTGTCACCGGCGAAATTCACTACCTCGCGACAGCGCCACGCGGGCGCCCTTTGTTGGTCTAGGAGTAATTGCCCAAGGCGATATAGGTGGATGGGCTTGAGGGAGATCACCAGCAGATAGGTCAGCTCCGTGGGTGTCTCACAAAGGCCAAGCGCAGCCCGGTGGTAGGGCTGCTTGCGAAGCTCGCGCTGGTTGATGTCAAGCAAGCCGTTTTCAACGATGCCGGGTCCCAGCTGCATGGCCTGAGGCACCTGCATGACGCGTTCATCATCGCGGTGGAAAATCTGCAGCGCGCCATCACGAACGGCCAGGATGCGCGTATAGCCATGGGGCAGCAGCGGGCTTATGTCTTCGTCCTTGATCCGCAGCAACCCCACCGGCTCGCTGGCTTGAGTTGACGAAACGAAGCCGCTACCAAGAGAAAACGAGGCCGTGCCCTGTGTCAGAAGTCGGTCGCTGGAGCGCAAGGGTGGGCGATTGAAAATGAGCGTTGGTTCGAATGCCGCGGCCTTCAGCGAGATCACCAGAGCTTCAGCGTCTTTTTCCTGAGGCAGGAGCAGGGGGCGGATGCCGACTGCCTCGATCTCCCTCAGCCAGGCCGTCAGGTCCAGCCGCAGGACCTTTGCGTCATGTTGTGGTCGTGAGGAAGGGTCAAGGTTGATCTTGCCCAGCGGGATTTGGCTTAGCGGTTGTTGCTCAGCTGCGCGTTTGGCCGTGGGCAGGTCGCAGGCGACGAGCATCCAGCACAGGAGACCTAGCGTTAACAGAGGCCTCTGGAGGTGCATGCTGATGTTTTCCTTGTCTTGTGTAGGGCAAAGCATAGTCAGAAGGGTAGGGGATGAGGCTTGGGCCGACAACTGTCCTAGGGCCATGCTGGGTCCCTAGCCCGAGGCTTGTTGATGGTCCGCTCTTGTCTGTTTCAGTATGAAAAGCCACAGGGGCAGATACACGGCGCAGGTAAACCAGTAGGGCAGGTCGGGTTGGACGGTATATAGCAGGCCGCCAAGCAAGGGTCCGATGGTGAAGCCAAGGGGGCCGCAGGAACTAGCGATACCGGCAACCGCGCCCTGTTCCTGGGGCTCGACAGCCAGAGAGGCGCCCGCCATAAAGGCGGGTGCTGCCAAGCCCATGCCCACCCCTTGAAGCAGCATGGCGCCCACGAGAACAGGGCGACTATTGGCCAAGGCCAGGCATGCGAAGGCGAGAATTAAAATGGGTAGCGCAATGCTCAGCCAGCGCAGGGGGCTGAGGTCGATTCGCTGCATGAGGCCGACCTGGCTTGCGACGCTGGCGGCGGCAGCGAGACCCATGGCAAGACCAAAGGTTCTAGCGGTTTCCACTGCGGTAAGGGAGAGAATATCTTGGAATCGAAAGGCCAGGGTTTGCTGCACCAGCGCCATGCCGGTGAACATGGCGGTGCCCACCAGGACAAAGGCAAAAATTCTCGGATCGGTATGGGTTAAGCGTAGCTTGGTGGCGGGTATCTCCGTGTCATTGCGGCTTGGCGACGGGGCTGACCCTGGACTCTCGGGCAGCAGGAAGAGGACAAAGAGGGCCGTAGTAAGCGCCAGCGCGGACCCGACCCACAGAGGCGTGAGCAGGCTGATCCCCGCCAGGAGGCCCCCAAGAGAGGGTCCCAAAACACTGCCCAAGTTATTGGCTGCGCCTACGGCCCCAATGCCCTTTGTGCGTTCCCCGACGCTGGTGATGTCGGCCATATAGGCGGTGCTGGACGGCATAATCGCCGCCATGACGCTGGCATGAAGAACCCGTGTGAACACCAGCAGCAGGTAACCCGTGAGCGGCAGCAGGAGTCCAAGCAAAAAAGCTTTGAAAACCAGAGCAAATAGAAAGTTGCCGACGCTGTAGCCCAGCAGGCCAATGATGAGTACGCGTTTTCTGCCCCATCTGTCGCTCAACCGCCCCCAGACCGGACTGACGAGGAAGACCATTAGGGACGAGGCCGCAATAATCGATCCAATCTGGAGTTCGTTTAAACCGACCTCGCGACCGAGGGGGCTGAGAATGGCAAAGAGCACCGAGAAACCAAAGCCAACGGAGACCAGGGCCAACAGCAGGATGACTCTTGCGTAGCGAAAGCTCGAAGGTGGGCTAGTGGTGATGATGACACTCGATTCAGGGCTGAGGTCGACATGACCACGGGGGCGAGTTTAACCGATCTCTTGTTTGCTCACTCATTTTTGTGTTCCCTCTGCATCCCAAATCGCCCTGGTGTAGAGTGCCAGCGAATCCAGCCGAGAAAGGCATCAGCACTATGCCGTCACCTGAGCACCGACCGCCAGAGCACGAAGAGACCCAGCACTCGAGTGCCTCGCCACCTGAGCAAGGGGCCGCTGGCCGCCGAAGCTCGAGCAGCCAAGCGCGTGCTCGTCTGAGCGCCTCGCGCGGTGGCTCAGGTCGGCTTATTCGCACTTTGGTGCTTGGAAGCCTTGCGGTGTTTGGAGCGATTTATTGGCTCGGGGAGGAATATGGCGTTGACCGAGAGGAAACTCTCAGTTTGCTGGTCTCCAGCCTAGTCTTTGTCTTGGTCTTAGTCGGTGCAGGATTGGCTGGGGCAGCATTCATTGGACTGGTCCGCTGGCTCCGTAGAAAGTAGTCCCGGCTATCGGAGTCGGCGGCATGACGAGACTACGGTAGGGGTAGCATCCAGCGCTCAAGGCGAAAAGGGTACGGCGGGTCGCCCTGTACGGACAGCAGTACGCGCTCCACCCGGGCCAAGATACGATCCCGATGCACCAGACCAAGAACACGGTAGTCTTCACTGTCGTCTCGATTGTCGCCAAGAAGGAGAAAATGGTCCTCGGCTACCCTGACCTCCGGGAATGAGGTGCGAACGCCCGGCCGGGGGTTGCGAAAGCGCAGCACTTTTCTGTTATGTCCCAAGAGCGCTTCGTCAAGAACCTGGGTATGTCCCAGTGCCTTTTCTAGGTCATCCGGCAGTAGGTCACGCCCTAGGGGACGATAGGTCGCCAGCACGCCATTGAGGGAGAGGCGGTTAGCCGTCATGGCGACGCGATCCCCGGGGATGCCTACCACCCGTTTGACTAGCAGAAGATCATTCCGGGGTGAGCGAAAGGTTACGATGTCGCCGCGCTGGGGTGAGAGGTCTTGGTGCAGCGGTGGGGACCTAAAGGGCAGCCTAGGGCCGTAGGCAAGGCGGTTTACAAGGATTCTATCGCCGGGTACTAGGGTAGGCGCCATGGAGGATGACGGCACATGGTGCCAGTCCAGGATCAGCGCGCGAAACAGAACCAGGGCTAGGATGGCCAACAGGACTGGTCGACCGGCAGACCAAAGTCGATAGAGATGGGTCGAGAAACCAGTCTCCACTGGGCTCAAATTCATAGGCTATGGGCTGCTCGGTTGGGCATCGCGGGGCTTCTGGACGGCGCGTTTACGCCCGGCCAGACGCCAGGGATCATTGGCCTGAGGTGGCCTTGTCCAGGGCAGCAAGCTGCTCCGGCGTCGCGGCTGGTTGGTGCTCCGTCTTCCATTGGGCGTAAGGCATCCCGTAGACGGCTTCACGCGCGGCATCTATGTCTAAATCTATTTCTTGGGCCTCAGCCCCAGCCAGGTACCACTTGGATAGGCAGTTCCGACAAAATCCGGCGAGAATCATGAGGTCAATATTCTGAACGTCCTTACGCTCGTCGAGATGAGCAATAAGCCGTCTAAAGGTAGCGGCCTCCAGCGCCTGCTGCTGTTCTGAAGTGAGAGACGTATTTGAATCTGGTTGCATGAGTGACCTCCAGTTGGGCGTTGAGACAACAGCGGACTAGGCGCTGCCCGGTGCACCGTCACGAGTGAATATCCAATGATCGTTTTCCGAGAGTGCCTCGTTGAAACGATAGCCCTCAACGTCAAAGCGCTTGAGCTGTGACGCTGATTTGGTTCTTTGATCAATCATATAGCGCGCCATTAAGCCGCGTGCTTTTTTGGCGGAAAAGGAAACGAAACGATAGGCGTCTCGACGCCACTCCTTGAAGTTCACGGTGATAATCCGCGCGGCGATCTGTTCTTCCTTGAGGACTTTGTAGTACTCGTTTGACGCCAGGTTGATGAGCACTCGATGGCCGTGCTGATCCATGGTTTCATTGAGTTTCTTGGTCACAGTAGCGGACCAGAATTCATATAGATCGCGGCCCGCCTTGTTTTCCAGGCGGGTGCCCATCTCCAGGCGATAAGGCAGAATTCTATCGAGTGGCCGCAGCAGGCCGTGAAGGCCCGAGAGCACGCGAAGATGGTTTTGCGCCCAGTTAAAGTCTCGTTCGCTCATGGAGGGCGCATCCAGTCCAAGATAGACATCGCCTTTGAAAGCCAGGATAGCAGCCCGGGCTTCATCGCTTGCAAAGTCGCTATGCCAGTTGCGATAGCGCTCATGATTGAGTTCGGCGAGTTTCTCGCTGATGTTCATCAGCGATGAAATCTCCTCCGGTGGGTACTGGCGCAAGCGTTTGATGAGCTGTTCGGATTGCTTCGCGAATTCAGGCAGCGAATATTTCTGCGTTGCCAGAGGCGACTCGAAATCTAGAGTTTTAGCGGGGGAGATAACGGCCAGCATATTTTTCCTTGTCCTCTGTCAAAGTCCTCTGTCAAAGTCCTCTGGGCTGCCCAGACGGTTCGGTAATTAAAAAGTGTACCCCATTGTCTGGATGCAACCCAAGATGCCCCAACCGATTTGTCCAGACTCTGCGGGTGAGGCTTTAGCCAGAAGGGCTGTGCAGATAGACTGGGGCTTCCTCCATGGGGCCTTCGCCCAAAGTACTTGGGAGATAGCTGGATGCACATGGCCTCACGCAGTCATCGGGGATTGATAAGAGTTCACAATGAGGACTGTGTTTGGTGCAGTGAACAAGACGGCCTTGCCATCCTGGCGGACGGCATGGGGGGTCTGATGGCCGGCCGACAGGCCAGTTCTATTGCGGTGGATGCGTTGACCCAGCTGTCTGGAAATTTGCAGTTAACGCCAGCGAGGCTCTTGGCCGGCATTTCCCAGGCTCACATGCAAATCAACGACTATGCCCAGAGGCACGAAATTTTAGGCCAGATAGGCACCACGGTGGTGGTTTGGGCTGAAACAGATGACGGTTGGATTGCGGCCCACGTGGGAGACTCCAGGCTCTACGGCGTTACGGCCTCTGGCCTGAAGCTCTTGACCAAGGACCATAGCCTCGCCCAGCAGATGTTGGACAGCGGTGAAGTCGAGCAAGGGGTCGATGTGGAGCTGCACTACGGGCATGTGTTAACCCAGGGCCTGGGCCTTAAAACCCAGCTCTGTCCAGAGGTCGTTTTGGGTCATCAGGTGGTAACCTGCTCGCGTTTTTTGCTCTGTAGCGATGGATTAAGTGACAGTGTAGACGCAGCATCCCTTGAGCGGCTAATCAGTGCTGACGATCTGGGCGAGGCTGCCGATGATCTGCTGCAGGCGGCGCTGGAGGCCGGGGGTAAGGACAATATCAGCCTGATTTTGATCGATATTTAGGCCGTTTTATACTTGATGGGTACGAACTCAGATAGGAGACATCAGTTTGAATCGTAAGCAAAGGATTGAACAGGAACTGGCCGTCGCCATGGACCTGATCCACCTGGACGTCTTGGATGAAAGCCATGGACACAATGTCCCTTCCGGTGCCGAGAGCCATTTTAAGGTGGTTGCGGTGAGTGAGTCGTTCTGCGGTCTGAGCCGTATCGAAAAGCACCGTCGAGTGAATGGCGTTCTAAGCAAGGAATTTGAACGAGGGCTGCATGCTCTCTCCATCCATGCCTACAGTCCGGAGGACTGGACCAAGCGGCAGGCAGAGGTGCCGCTTTCCCCACCTTGTGCTGGGGGTGAAGCCGAAGGTAGGGCATAGGCCCATGCGCTAGGCAGCTAGATGATGAATAACGAAATGAGCCATGCCATGCCTCTGCGCGTCCTCGCCTTTTATCATTTTTTGGTGCTGGATGACCCCGAGGCGGAGCGCGAAAGGCTGCATGACCTGGGGCAGCGACTAGAGCTTCTGGGGACGATCCTGGTAGCCAGCGAAGGGCTTAACGGGACGGTAGTCGGTCGGGAGGACAGTTTGCAGACGCTGCAGCAGCACCTCACAGAAAAATACGGCGTCAAGTCACTCAAGTGGTCTGACCTGGCTTCTGGTAACGAGGGTTTCCATCGCTTTAAGGTTCGGGTGAAACCTGAAATCGTGAGCTTTGGCGTGGCGGGGCTGGATATGACGCAAACCGGTGAGCATGTTGACGCCGAGCGCTGGAACGCCTTGCTCCAGGATCCTGACGTCTTAGTGATCGATACCCGTAATACCTATGAAATTGGTATCGGGAGCTTCGACGGAGCGATCTCGCCAGAAACCCAAAGCTTTCGTGAATTCCCCGCCTGGGCGGAGCAGCATATTGATCCCGGCAAGCACCAAAGGGTAGCGATGTTCTGCACCGGGGGCATTCGCTGCGAAAAGGCTTCGGCCTATGTCCGCGCTCAGGGGGTCTCGTCCGTCTACCAACTGGATGGGGGTATCCTTCAGTATTTAGAGGACACCGACGAGGCGCAGTCGCGCTGGCAGGGAGAGTGCTTTGTATTCGATCAGCGGGTATCGGTCACCCCAGCCCTGACCCAGGGCAAGTACAGGCAGTGCTATGCCTGTCGGCGACCCCTGGCCACTGCTGACCTTCAGAGCGATGATTTCGAGCATGGTGTGAGTTGTCCCCACTGTATAGGAGAAACCAGTGAAGGGCGGCGATCTCAATTCCGCGAGCGTCAGCGCCAAGTCAATTTGGCGGAAAGCGCAGGACGTAGGCATATCGGTGAACGTCAGCGCTCACCCTCGGTAGAGCGAAACGATTAGTCCTGGCGTGAGGGCGTTTCGAACAAATTAAGGACCGGCAAGAGATAGGGAAATAGCGCATCCAGCATGATGGGTTGGGCTGCGGTGGTGGGGTGGATACCGTCTGCCTGCATAAAGCCAGGCTCCAGCGCAACATCCTCCAACAGGAAGGGCATCAGCGGTATGCCGGTTTCTGCTGCGGCCTCGCCAAAGACTCTGTCAAAGGCACCGGTATAGCGCGGGCCGTAGTTGGGTGGGATACGCATTTCCACAATGACCGGGATAGCCCCTGCGTCCATGCTCAGGTCAACCATGGAGGTTAAGTTTTCCTTGATACGAGGGATGGGATAGCCCCGCAGGCCATCATTGCCGCCTAGCTCGATAATAACGATCTGTGGAGCGATATCCTTCAGCAAACCGGGCAGCCGCCGCAGCCCGCCTGTGGTGGTCTCTCCGGAGATGCTCGCATTGGTGACGCGCCAATTGATTTGCAGCTCGTCAAGCCGGCGTTGCAGCAGGTTGACCCAGCCATTTTCTAGTCTGATGCCATACCCTGCACTGATGCTATCGCCTAAAACGAGAATTTGATTCTGGGCACCTGGCTGCTCGGTGCTATGGTGGTCGGCGAAAGTTTCACCGTAAAAACACAGGCCGACGATTAGGGTAAAAACAATGAGACTGCGGAGTGAAGGTCGCGAGCGTCTCTGATGGAACAAATGAGTTGGGAAATACTGCATGAGTCAAACTGTTATTAGTGCTGGGTCCCTGCGAAAGGTGGTGTCCACCGCCGCCGGGGAGTTGGTTATCTTGGATGGCATCGATCTGGAAATCAAACAGGGTGAGAGTTTGGCCATCGTCGGTGCCTCGGGATCAGGCAAGACGACCTTGTTGGGCATCTTGGCCGGCCTGGACGAGGCCAGCAGCGGTACTGTCTGCATGATGGATGCTGACCTGACTCAGCTTGATGAGGAGGCGAGGGCACTTGCACGGGGTGCACACGTGGGCTTTGTCTTTCAGTCTTTTCAACTGCTTGGTTCGCTCACGGCGTTGGAAAACGTCATGCTGCCCGTAGAGCTTCGCGGGGAATCCATGGCGGAGTCCCAGGCTACGACATTGTTGGACAAGGTAGGACTCGCGGAAAGGCAGGATCATTACCCCCGGCAACTCTCTGGAGGCGAGCAGCAGCGCGTGGCCATCGCCCGTGCTTTCGCCTCTAATCCCACCATTCTTTTTGCTGACGAACCCACGGGCAATCTCGATACTCAGACAGGCGCCAAGGTCGTGGAGTTACTGTTCGAATTGAACCGGGAATTCGGGACGACCCTGGTGATGGTGACCCATGACCTGAACCTGGCCGAACGCTGTGATCGAACCCTATCCATGGTCGCCGGGCGCGTGGCCGCATGAAGCTCGCCTTGATTGCGCGTTTGGCCTGGCGAGATATCCGCTCAGGTGAAATGGGCCTTTTGCTGGTGGCCCTGCTGGTGGCTGTTGGTACGGTTACCTCCATCAGCCTGTTTGCCGACCGTTTGCAGCAGGCGCTGCTGCAGGAGTCCTCGAATTTCCTAGCCGCCGATCGCCAGATATCAAGTTCCCGCGAGATTCCCCAGGCGTTCAGCCGCCAAGCTGATGCCGCAGGTCTGCTCACCGCCCGCACCCTAGTCTTCCCCTCCATGATCTTTGCCGGGGAGGCGAATCAACTGGTGAGCGTGAAGGCCGTGGAGGCCACTTATCCATTGCGAGGGGAACTGATTGTCAGCGACGAACCCTTCGGCAAGGGTCAGGCTATCCAGGAGGTGCCCGAGCAAGGCACCGTTTGGTTGGACTCACGACTCTTTCCGGCCATGGATGTCAGCATTGGCGAGACCATTGAAGTGGGCTTCGCGACGTTACGCGTGAGCCGCGTCCTGGTGGCGGAGCCGGATCGAGGCGGGTCCTTCTTTGACCTGGGCCCTAGGCTGCTCATGAATATTGCAGACGTACCGGCCACGGAAGTTGTTCAACCGGGCTCGAGACTTTCCTACCGTCTGCTGTTGGCGGGCGAGGACGCTGCCCTGGATGCGCTGCGTGATGCGCTACCCCTGGAGCCCAACTATCGATGGGTTAGCATCCGTGAAAGCAGCCCGCGAATCGGCAGAGCCCTGGATCGTGCCGAGAGCTTTCTGTTGCTCGGCGGTCTGTTGGGGGTTCTGTTGGCAGGGATCGCAGTGGGGCTAAGTGCTCATCGATATGCCCAGCGGCACTTCGACCATGTTGGCGTGCTCAAGACGCTGGGCGCAACGCCACAACAAATTCTAACCGGTTTTATATCGCTGCTGTTGCTGGTTGGGGCAGCAGCCATTGCTCTAGGGCTGCTGGCGGGCGGCGTGCTGCATATCGCTATTGTTGAGGTGCTTGCCAGTCTCATTGCCGTGAGCTTACCCATGCCCAGCGTGCGTCCGTTCGTACTGGGTGCGCTGACCGGGCTGATCTGCGCCGTGGCCTTTGCCATGCCCGCCTTTATTCATCTGAAGGACGTAGCGCCAATGCGGGTGATTCGGCGAGATTTGGGCGTGGCGCCCCTTAGCCGCTGGATATCCTATGGCGCTGCGGCATTGGGCAGCTTGGTGCTGCTGGTCTGGTATACCCAGGACTTGTTCCTAACTCTGTGGACCCTGATCGGGATCACCGGCATTTGCTTGATTTTTGGCGCTCTGGCTTGGGCCCTGCTAAAGGGTGGCCGGGTGGTGGGTATGCAGGCCAAGAGTAGCTGGCGTTTGGCCCTCGCCGGCCTGCAGCGACGGCGCGGGGAGAGCACGGCGCAGATTCTCATCTTCGGCCTGGCCATCATGCTGCTGTTGGTTTTAATCATCATCCGAACGGCGTTGATAGGCGAGTGGCGCTCGCAAATCCCAGAGGATGCGGCCAATCACTTTGCGATGAATATCGCCGAGGATGAGGTGGCGGGGTTGCGCGAGCTGCTGGCCGATCGCGCTACGCGCCGAGACTTTTTGTTCCCCATGATTCGCGGTCGGGTGTTGACCGTTAACGGGGAGTCCGCTCGAGACTGGCAGAACAGGCTAAACCGGGAATATCAGGGCGTGCGCCTAACCTCCGAGCGCAGTCTGACCTTTGCGGAAAATGTGCCGGAAAATAATGTGGTGAGTTCAGGGCAGTGGTGGAATGAAGACCCTGACGTCGCAGAAGTCTCCCTAGAAGCTGACTATGCCAAGGACTTTAACCTTAGCCTGGGCGATGAGCTGACCTTTGATGTGGGCGGCCGGCAGGTGGTGGCGTCGGTGACGAATATCCGCAGCCTAGACTGGGAAAGCATGACGCCAAACTTTTTTATTATCTTGTCTCCCGGCGCCCTGAAGGGCTTTCCGGCCACCTATATGACCAGTTTCCGGTTAGATCGTTCTGACAAAGCCTTCTTGAATACGTTGCTGCGTGCCTATCCCACGATCACGGTTATTGAAATTGACGCCCTCATCGAGCAGGTGCAGCGGATTGTTGGACAGGTGAGTCAGGCTGTAGAGCTGGTGCTTGCCTTGGTGTTGTTGAGCGGTTGCCTTGTACTGATTGCCAGTATTCGAGCAAGCAGAGACGCGCGCATGTCCGAGCATGCCTTGATCCGGGCCCTAGGCGGCACGCGTCTATTGATCGGGGGTTCTTTGGCAGCAGAATTCGTGGCCCTGGGCTGTTTTGCTGGAGTGGTGGCGGTCTTCGGTGCGGAGGTGACGGTAGCCCTCCTGCAGAGCCAGGTTTTTGAACTCGAAGTTGCCGTGCACCCCTGGATTTGGCTCGCCGGACCACTGATCGGGGCCCTGATTGTGGCTTTAGTCGGGCTGTTGGGAAGCCGCAGCCTCGTCAGTTCCCCACCCATGAGCGTGCTGCGCGGATTGGATTAGACTCTCGTGCCCCCTGGGCTTAAAGTGCTTGGCCATAGCGGCGATGGGAGCCAGGTCCATGGCAGGAGCAGATCCGCGTAAGCGGCAGTACGAAAGAAACAAGTGCCATAAAAAGCTGCGTCGGCTGGTGGGGGAAGCGCTCACGGATTTCTCCATGCTGGAGGAGGGCGACAAGGTCATGGTCTGCCTGTCTGGAGGCAAGGATTCCTACACCCTTTTGGACATGATGCTTAGTTTTAGGCAGCATGCCCCTATTCGCTTCGATGTTGTTGCCGTCAACCTAGATCAAAAACAGCCAGGTTTCCCCGAGCACATTCTGCCCGAGTATCTTGCCCAGCGGGAAATCTCTTACCAGGTGATCGAGCAGGACACCTACAGCATCGTCAAATCTCTGGTCCCGGAGGGCAAGACGACCTGCCCCGTATGTTCGCGCTTGCGACGAGGGATTCTCTATACCCATGCTAAAAAAATTGGCGCGACCAAGATCGCGCTGGGCCATCATTTGGATGACGTCGTTGAGACGCTACTGCTGAACATGTTCTATGGCGCACGCCTCAAGGCCATGCCTGCAAAATTGCTCAGCGATGACAAACAGCATGTGGTGATTCGGCCCCTTTACTATTGCCGGGAAAGACTGATCGCCCAGTGGTCGAACTTTGCTCAGTACCCCATCATTCCTTGCAACCTCTGTGGATCCCAGGAGAACCTGCAGCGTCAGGTGATCAAGGAGATGCTCCAGGGTTGGGATAAGAGCCATCCGGGTCGGGTAGAAAATATTGCTCGCAGCATTGGCAGCATTACCCCGTCCCACCTCGGCGATCGCCGACTCTTCGATTTTATGGGATTGACCGCGACGCCTCGGGAGGATCAAAGACGCATTGATGTCTTGGAGCTTGGCACCCACCTTGGATGAGATGGACAATTCAGGCCATGTCGTGGACATACCCATGGCGCAGCTCTCACCTGAAGCGCTATTGGGCGTCATCGACGCCTACATTCTTCGGGAGGGAACCGACTACGGTCATCAAGAGATTTCCCTGGATGAAAAACGTGCCCAGGTGCGCACGATGCTTGCTAAGGGCGAGGCCCGCATTTGCTTTTATCCAGAGATTGAGCATATTGATATCGTCCTGTCGACATAGTTTGAGTTCGCCCATGAGAATTCTCGGAATGAAGTGCCCTCCACCGGTGGGCCGCCTGAGCACCGCTTTGTTACTGGTGCTGCTCGGCTCCGCCTCTTATGGGGAAATTCAACTGAGGTCACAGATATATCTGATTCATGACGACGGAGCGGAGAGGCTCGTCTACGACTCTGCTCGTCCGGCTAGGGAGGACGGCGGGGAAACGTTGATGCTCGATGGGAATTCCGATCAGCGCTTCCGCTACCAAATGTCGGTCAAAAATAGAACGGACTATGTGCTGCCTGCGGGCGCCTTGATCATCGAGGACAGCCTGCCTGACGGGTTGATCCTGGTCTCCATGCCTGCAGTGGTGGGCGGGATGCGCCGGATACCGGCCGCTCCGAACACCAGCCTCCCGGATACCGAGGCAAGCCTTATCCCAGGTTTGGGCGGAAACGAGCGAAACCCTCAGTCGGAAACAGCGCCCATGCGCTGGGAAAACAGGGAGCCGATTGCGCCGGGCGCAGAATTATTTATCCGTTATGAGGGGGTGCTTGCCCGAGAGCCTGAGTAGCATTGGTCTCAATCCATGTCATTGCATCCCCATTGGCGGCTGCGTACTGTTCTCATCCGAAAAATAACGGAATAGCGGAAGGCTCATGGTTAAGACCTGGAAACGTGTTTTCTTAGGAGGACTTATATGTCTCTCGTCTCAGGGAAGCCTCGCGGAAGCGGGTCAAGGAGAGGCGTTTACCCAGAGCGGTGGTAGCACTATCGAGGAAGTGTTGGTCACGGCTCAGAGCAGCATTCTTTCAAAGCTGGGCGGCAGCGGTAGCTTTACCGTGCTGGACAAAACAGAGATAGAGGCCGTGGCAGCCACCCATCCGCAGGAGTTGCTGAATCGAGTCGCCGGGGTCTGGGTAAATCGCGGGTCGGGGCAGGAACACCTGACGGCGATGCGTTCAGCCGTGTACACCGGCTCCGGTGCCTGTGGCGAGTTTTTGTTGCTTGAAGACGGGATTCCCATACGCCCCCATGGGTTTTGCAACATCAATAACCTGTTTGAACTGAATACTGAGCAGGCGGCGCTCGTCGAGGTATTGCGTGGGCCTGCCAGCGCCGAGCTGGGCGGCAACGCCCTGCACGGGGCCGTGAACGTTGTGACGCCAGTGCCTCGGCAAACCCGGCTTGGCCTAGAAATTGGGCCCCATGATTTCCACCGGGTGAATGTATCTGCAGGCACGACCCTGGGCGCGCATCAGCTTGGTCTATCCGTCGTTTCCTCAAATACCCAGGGCTACCGTGATGCAACGGGCTATGGGCAGCAAAAAATACACCTCAGCCACCTGACGCGGACGTCCGGATGGTCTGTGAAAAACCAGGTTACGGCCACGCTGCTCAATCAAGAAACGGGAGGCTATGTCGGCGGTTTTGAAGCCTTCGACGACCCTCAGCTGCGTCGATCTAATCCAAACCCAGAAGCCTACCGGGATGCTTGGTCCTTGCGCCTGAATTCGGAATTAACGCGTGGGGCATTGACCCTAAAGCCCTATCTAAGGCGTTCCAAAATGCAGTTTCTGCAGCACTTTCTCCCCGGTCAGCCCCTGGAAAACAACGATCAAAGCAGCGGCGGGCTGCTTGCCAACTACCGGCTGCAGGGCCAAGGGCTGACGGCAGATTTAGGCGCACAAGTTGAGTTGATGAGCGGCGCGCTTCGTGAATTCCAGGCGGGCCCAACGACGGGTAGCCCCTTTTTAGTCGAGACACGCCCATCAGGCCTGCACTACGACTATGATGTGGACAGCCTGCTGTTTGCCGGCTTTTATAATCTGAGCTGGACGCTGGCCGAGGACCTCCGCCTGCAGCACAGCCTGCGGTTAGAACACTTGAGCTATGACTACACCAACCATCATATCGATGGAGATACCCGCGACGACGGCAGCGTTTGCGGCATGGGCGGCTGTCTCTATACCCGGCCAGGCAGCAGAGAAGATGACTTCAGCAACCTCGGTGCGCGCGTTGCGATAGAGCGTGATATCGGCAGCGGCTTGGCCTACATCAGCGCAAGCCAGGGCTTCCGACCACCCCAAGTGACGGAGCTGTATAGGCTGCGTGGAGGCCAAACTATTGCGGACCTCAACAGCGAGGATTTGACTGCCGTGGAGGCAGGGTTCAAACGATCAGGCGTTGCGCTAGCAATCTTTGCGGAGAAGACTCGTAACTACATTTTTCGTGATTCGGAAGCCTATAACGTGAGTGATGGGCGAACGCGGTCCTACGGCGCAGAATTCTCTGGGTCCTGGGCGCTTGGGCGCCATGAATTCAGCGTGGCGTCGACCTATGCCCGGCATCAGTACGATTTTGACCGGGAGGTGACCGGACGCGAGACGGTTGTGAATGGTAACGATATGGACTCCGCGCCCAGATTCATCGGCCAAGCTCGCTGGCATATGCAGGTGAGCGATGCGCTGACCCAAGAACTGGAGGTGAACCGTGTTGGTGCCTACTACCTCAATGCTGCAAATACGGCGAAGTATGATGGCCACTATGCCGTGAATTGGCGGATGCAATGGCAGCTCAATGAAAGAACCGAACTCTCTTTGAGGGTGATCAACCTTCTGGACGAGCGCTATGCGGACCGAGCGGACTTCGCCTTTGGCGGTTATCGCTATTTCCCGGCTATGCCCCGGCAGGTATATTTCGGAGCCCGTATGACCCTTGACTAGGTAGGGCCGACCTGTGATCAGACAAAACAATTCGGGTCAGCGCGTCAGGGCAGGGCAGAGTGAGTAGCCTGTTGTGCCTGGATGCACTGGTATGTGAGCGCGACGGTCAGCCGTTGTTTGGTCCCATATCGCTGACCATCGAGGCCGGGGAGCGCGTGGAACTCGTCGGCAAAAATGGCTCGGGCAAGTCCACCCTTTTGAGGACCCTCGCTGGTCTGCATACTCAATATAGCGGGCACTTCACAGCCAGCGACCTGCTGTATCAGGGCCATCTCATCGGCCTGGACCCGCTGCTCACCGTGCTTGAAAACCTGCAGTGGTTCTCTTCTGTTGATGGCGACGCCTCCACAGATTTAAGCAAGCTCTTTGATCTGCTCGACACTTTCGGTTTGCTGGCAAAGGCACACACCCTCTGCCATGCCCTCTCTGCAGGGCAACAGCGCAGGTTGGCCATGGTGCGCTGGACCCTCTCGTCTCGAAAGCTCTGGTTGTTAGACGAGCCGATTACCGCCCTGGATGAGCAGGGTCAGGGCCTGTTGCTGGCGTGTTTGCAGCAGCACTGCGCTGCAGGGGGCGCGGTGCTCTATGCGACCCACGCTGCCTTGAATCTGAGCCCAAAGACCGAATTATGTCTTCAGGCAGTCGAGGATAGGTTGTGCTGAAAGGGATTCTTTGGCGGGAATGGCGGCTTTTGTGGCGCGCAAGGTCGGCCATTATCAATCCTCTTGCGTTTTTAATTCTGAGCACCCTGGTCTTTGCCCTGGCTGCGCCAGAAGCCCTGATGGAAATGTCCTCGGTCGCGTCAGGGCTGCTGTGGGCCATGGTGCTGTTGACGCAGTTGCTCTCATTGGACGCGATGTTTCGACGCGACTATGACAGCGGTATGCTCGAGCAGTCTTTGTTATGTGTCGAAGTTCCGTTCATCTGTGTATTGGCGAGAATCTTTATGCAATGGTTGGGCAGCGGGTTTATCATAGCTGCAGTCGCCCCGGCGCTTGGTCTGCTGCTCGGTCTGCCTCTCAATGTGCTCCCGGTCGTGGTGCTGTCACTACTGCTCGGAACACCCGCTCTCAGCCTGATAGGGAGCATTGGCGCAGCCCTGACCGTTGGCTTCAGTCGAGGGGGCGTTGTCCTCGCGCTGATCGTTTTGCCCCTATTTTTGCCGGTTTTAATCTTCGGCACGGACTTGATTACAGCGGCGCAACAGGGTGATGACTATGCGCTGCAGGCTTATTTGCTGGCACTAATCAGTGTATTTTCGTTGGCGATTGGACCGTTCGCCGCCCTTGCCGGATTGCGAATCAGCCTGGAGCTTCGGTAGAGGCGTCGCTGGATGGAAATAGGCAGAGAAGCGATAGGAAAACGAGATAGAGCATGATTTTTTCAGCCCTAAAATCTTTCTGGCACAAGCTTGGCTCGCCCCGCTGGTTCTTTGAAATGAGTCAGACCTGGGTCTTTGTACTGGGCTGGATGGCGTTGTTGCTGCTGGCGGCGGGCTTCGTCTGGGCCATCGCCTTTGCGCCTGCGGATTATCAGCAGGGCAATAGCTTCCGAATCATGTACGTACACGTCCCAGCAGCAATGGTGGCCCAAAGCCTCTATATCGGCATGGGCGTGGCGGGCTTTATTGGCTTAGTGTGGCGCATGAAGCTGACGGATGTGGCCATTGCGGCCAGCCTGCCGCTGGGCATGTTGCTCACGGCGCTGGCTCTTTTTACCGGCAGCGTCTGGGGCAGGCCCACCTGGAATAGCTGGTGGGAGTGGGATGGGCGTACGGTGTCCACGCTGGTGCTCTTTTTCCTGTATGTGGGTATCTATGCCTTGCGAGAGGCCATTCCAGGTCAGGTCCTGCGTGCTCGCGCCAGCGCGGTGATTGCCTTGGTCGGGATGGTGAATATCCCGATTATCAAATTTTCCGTGGAGTGGTGGCATACGCTGCATCAACCCGCGTCGTTCACGATTATGGAAAAACCGGCCATGCCGGTTGAAATGTGGGCACCACTGCTGGTCATGGTGCTGGGTTTTTATACCTTCGCAGGCTTCACCGTATTGAGCGCGATGAGACTGGAAATCCTGCAGCGGGAAGCTGGAACGGCCTGGGTCTCTGCTTGGGTTAGCGGCCAAGACCCCCTCGATCTCAAGAAAGGCGCCTAGGATGTACTTTGACTCGTTCTCTGATCTGATGGCCATGGGTAAACACGGTTTCTACGTGTGGACTGCCTATGGAGCCACCATCCTGGTCTTTGTCGGCAGCTTTCTCGCGCTGCGCGCCGCCCAGAGAAAACAGCTGCGGCACCTGCACTGGCAGGCATCCCTAAGGCAGGGCGCCGCAGCCGAGGCGGCTGACAGCGGTTCGTTAGATCACGGGGAGGGAACGAGTGAACCCTAAGCGCAAGCAGAGGCTCTATCTGACCATATTTTTATTTGTCGTTGCGTCGGCTACCACCGCGCTGCTGATTTTAGTTTCTGGCGAGAATATGAATATGTTCTATCCGCCAATTGACGTGGCGTCAGGCAAGGTGCCAGCAGACCGGCAGATTAGGGCTGGGGGCATGGTGTTGGAAAATAGCGTTGATCGACAGCCGGACAGCCTGGCGGTGCGTTTTGTGCTCACGGATTACCAGGGGTCTTTTTTTGAGGTGTCCTATGTTGGAATCCTGCCGGATTTGTTTCGGGAGGGTCAGGGCATCTTAGTTGAAGGTAAGCTGGACGCCGCTGGAACCTTCCAGGCTGAACGTGTCCTAGCCAAGCATGATGAAAACTATATGCCGCCAGAGCTAATGGATTTGCAGCAGGGGCCGGGCAGCACCGCCTCGGCTTCAGAATTTGGGACGCCGCTATGATTCCAGAATTAGGACATTTCAGTTTGGCGCTCGCAGGGGCGCTCAGCCTGGGTGCGGGCATTTTAGGACTCTGGGGATATGGGCATGCGCAGCTGCAGCGCAGCACCCAATCAATGGTCGTGGGTCAGTTCGTCTTTGTGGCCGCAGCCTTTGCCGCGTTGATGCATGCGTTCTTAACGGATGATTTCAGCGTGGCCTATGTGGCCAACCATTCAAATTCGCTGCTGCCTTGGTATTACAAGGCTAGCGCGGTTTGGGGTGGCCACGAGGGCTCCTTTCTCCTGTGGATATTGATTATGAGTGTATGGATGGCCGTTTTTTGCGGTCTATCATCACAGTATCCACGACCCTTTGCTGCGAGAGTCCTGGGCGTATTGAGCTTGCTCAACCTTGGCTTCATCTGCTTTTCCTTGCTCACAAGCAATCCGTTCTTGCGGCTGATCCCCATGACCCCTCTAGATGGTGCCGACCTCAACCCCCTGCTGCAGGACTTCGGCTTAATTGTTCATCCTCCTCTTCTCTATACCGGGTACGTTGGGCTTGCCGTGCCCTTCGCTTTTGCCATCGCGGCCTTGCTTCAGGGTCGCGTGGATGCAACCTGGGCGCGCTGGGCACGGCCCTGGACAAATATGTCCTGGGCTTTTTTAACTGCGGGGATCACGCTGGGCAGCTGGTGGGCTTATTATGAACTCGGCTGGGGCGGCTGGTGGTTCTGGGATCCCGTAGAAAATGCCTCCTTTATGCCTTGGCTTGCAGCGACGGCGCTCATCCATTCCCTCTCGGTGACCGAAAAACGAGGGACCTTCAAGAGCTGGACTCTATTGTTGGCGATTACGGCGTTTTCCTTCTCTCTTTTGGGCGCCTTTATCGTTCGCTCTGGCGTCCTAACGTCCGTGCATGCGTTTGCGGTGGATCCGGAGCGGGGTATGTTTATCTTGATCTTCCTCGCCCTGGTGGTTGGCGCATCGCTGCTGCTTTACGCCCTTCGTGGCAGCCAGCAGTATGTTCGCGTTGGCTATTCGGCGCTTAGTCGAGAGCTGTTTATGCTGCTCAACAATTTGGTCATGATCATTTCATTGGCCGTGGTGCTGTGGGGCACCCTGGCTCCTATCGGCTATGAGGCGATGACGGGAGATAGAATCTCCATTGGCGCGCCATTCTTTAATCTTTTCTTTGTTCCCCTTGGCCTCTCGCTGCTGGTGTTGCTTGCCGTGTTGCCAAGACTCAACTGGAAACGGACTCGAACCCAAGCCCTTAAAACGCTGTGGTTGTTTGGTGCGGTGGCAGGCCTGGTAGCGGTTAGCGCCTGGTACCTGTTAGATCCCGCCTCTCTGGGCGTTGTTGCGGCCATCGGACTCGGGTTTTGGGTAATCCTTGCCCAGCTCAGTGACCTGCTAAAGCGCGTGGTTAAACGGGCCTCTATGCCCGCTGCCTATATTGGCATGACCCTAGCGCACTTTGGCTTTGCCATCGGCTGTATCGGCATCGCCGTAACGGCGACTCAGTCAGAAGAGTTAGACGTTCGCATGGTGCCTCAGCAGAGTGTGGCGCTGGGTTCTCAAAAGGTCACATTCCTGGGTGCCATAGACGTTGAGGGACCAAATTACGTAGCGCGACAGGGTATTTTCGTTGTGGAATCCGGCGACAAGAGCTACGAGCTTCGGGCGGAAAAGCGCCAGTATTTGGCCGGGGGGAACGTCATGACTGAGGCAGCTATACGGCCAGGGCTGTTTGGCGACACCTATATTTCCATGGGGGAGTCCTTGGGCCAGGGTGCCTGGGCCATTCGCCTTCAGTACAAACCCTTGGTGCGGTGGGTGTGGTTGGGCGCCTTGCTCATGGCCTTGGGGGGCATGCTGGCAGCGCTGGATAAACGCTATCAGCGCGTGCGTGCGACTCCTTCGGTACCGGTCTCTCCACTCGAAGAGCCCAAGGTTATGGGTTAGCCACCCCGGGGGACATGATTGTGAATCGGATGAGTTTTTTTATTCCCTTGGGAACGTTTTTGGTCATTCTAGGGATCGGCTATGTCGGCTTTAGCCTAGACGACAGGAAGCAGCTACCCTCTGCCCTATTGGATAAGCCTTTCCCTGAGTTTTCAGCGAACTCGTTGCTGGACCCCGAGCTGCGAATCCGGCGCCAAGATTTGCTTGGCAAACCGACGCTGGTGAACGTGTGGGCCACATGGTGCCCCACCTGTCTCAGTGAACACGACCAGCTAATGGACATCGCCGGGATGACAGAGATTCGGATGGTGGGTATCAACTACAAGGATGACGTCGAGAAGGCTCAGCGCTGGTTAGCCCAGTATGGAAACCCCTTTGACTTAGTTATTCGGGATGAACGTGGCTTGCTCGGGGTGGAGCTGGGTGTTTACGGTGCGCCGGAGACGTTCTTGTTAGATGCGCAAGGCAACATTGTCTATAAGCGCGTGGGTGACGTGAACCCCAGGATTTGGCGCGACGAACTTTTGCCACGCTTTCGTCTGCTGGAGGTGGAGATGGTGTCTCGGGACGAGGCCTCGTGAGCATTCAGCAAGTGCTAGGTCGCTGGCCTGGCCTATTCAGATCATTGGCGCTGCTGCTGTGTCTGGTCTGTCAGGGAGTGGTCTTGCCTGAGGGGGCCGCAGAGGGTCAGATCGATATTTTGAGTTTCGAATCAGTAGAGCAGGAGCGGCGCTATCGTGCCCTGATTAGCGAGTTTCGTTGTCCCAAATGCCTAAACACGAACCTAGCCGGAAGCGATGCGCCTATTGCCAAGGACTTACGCCTGCTGGTGCATCGCCTGCTGGTGGAAGAAGGCCTGGCCGATGATGAAATTACTGCCTACCTTCAGGCTAGGTACGGGGACTTCGTTCTTTACCGGCCACCCTTCTCCTCACAAACCTGGTACATCTGGCTCGTGCCCATCGGGCTTGGCCTGATAGCGGTCGCGGTGGTGATGGGTCTTTTAAAGTCTGCTCGACGTTCATCGACCCAGCTTTCTCCAGAGGATCGGGCTCGGCTCGACGCCATGATACGAGAGCGCTGATGCTGTTCATGGTATTGCTGGCCGCTCTGGCGCTGCTCTTTGTCATTGGACCGCTGCTGTGGCGCGTGCGAGCGTCCAGTGCTCGCGAGGATTCAGTCAATGCCAGCCTGGCTTGGTACCAGCAGCGCCTTTCGTTGTTAGCAGAGGAAGCAGCAGACCCAGTCTCGCTTGCAGAAATGGAGGAAGAGCTTGCTGCGGTACTGTTAGCAGAGCATCCCCAGGAGGCGCTGGCTCAGGCCGAGAAAGGTTTGGAGCCTGTGGGCGATGCAAGCTGGACGCCGCAGAGGGTGACGAACGCTTTGTTGGTGTTCGGTATCCTACTGCTGGCCATTGCAAGCCTCACCTACGCCAGATTGGGCAGCATGGCGCTGCCCGAGCTGCAGGGTGCTGAAGCGGTCCTGTCGCTGTCTCCAGAAACCCAGCGGGATGAAATCCTGACCTGGGTGCAGCGACTGGAAGCCCGAGCGGCCCAGACCGAGGATGCTAAGGTCCTGTATCTGCTCGGCCATGGGCGCCTGAAACTGAGTGACTTTCAGCAGGCAGAGCGAGACTTCGCGCGCGCCTCGGCACTATCCCAGGGGGACCCCAGCGTGGACTTTTATTGGTTTCAGGCGCGTTACCTCGCTGCTCAAGGCGTCTTGGATCAAGGCAGTCGCGAGCTGGCAGAGAAAATATTGCGGGCGGATCCCAACAACGCTCAAGTCCTGGAGATTTTGGCGGTAGCGGCCATCGGTGAGGGAGATGCGGAAACTGCCATCCGGATGCTGAATCGAACCCTAAACAATCCCGTGACGGTTGAACGAGAAAAAGCCACGGCGACGGCCATAGCCAATCTTCGAGAGACCTTGGTAGAGCAGGTTGGGCCAAAGATCCGCGTGGCCGTGAGCGCATCGGCTATGCCCCCGGCCGGCGCCACGGTATTTGTGGTTGCCAGGCCGCCAGGAGGGGGCATGCCCTTCGCGGTGGCCCGGCGCTCTGTGGCGCTGCTGCCCTTTGACGTTGTGCTGGATGATCTGGTGAGTATGAGCGAACAGCGCAAATTGAGTCAGGCAAGCGAGATAGAGGTAGCCGTTCGCATTAGCGCGAGTGGAAGTGCTACCGCACAGGAGGGAGACTGGAGTTGGCGTTCTGGGGCCTTGGATTGGGCTCAGCCTGGGGGCAATGAAACTAAGATCGCGACGATTTCGGCGAATGTATCTCCGCCAGACGGTTAGCGGAACAGGTTATGGCGTGGGTTGTTATAAAATGATTACACATGCCTCGCGGATGAATTAAGCTTGCAGCGGGCAGCGGGCAGCGAGAGCGGGGTGAAGTGTCCAGGATGGAGCAAGGTCGACGGCAGGGGTTGCTCCATGCCGTGGCCAAGGGCAGCGTCTAGAGCACGGGGAAACAACGATCTATGAGACTGAAACAGATCAAGCTGGCTGGCTTCAAGTCCTTCGTTGATCCCACAACCGTGACGTTGCCGGGCAATCGGTGTGCTGTCGTGGGCCCGAACGGCTGCGGTAAATCAAACATTATCGATGCCGTGCGATGGGTGATGGGGGAAAGCTCGGCGAAGCAGCTGCGCGGAGAAAACCTCACTGACGTAATCTTCAATGGGTCGAACACCCGAAAACCAAATGCCGCGGCCAGTATCGAGCTGACCTTTGATAATTCGGATGGGCGTATCGGCGGTGAATATGCGGCCTATACGGACATTGCCATTCGTCGCGAAGTGAGTCGGGACGGACAGTCTAGCTACATCTTGAACGGATCCCGAGCTCGTCGACGTGACATCCAGGATATCTTCTTGGGCACCGGGTTTGGTCCGCGCAGCTATTCGATTATCGAGCAAGGCATGATCTCTCAGTTGGTTGAGGCGAAGCCCGAAGAGCTGCGAGCCTACCTGGAAGAAGCGGCAGGTATCTCAAAATATAAGGAGCGCCGGAGAGAGACCGAAAATCGAATCAGGCATTCACGCGAAAACCTTGAGCGCGTGAACGACATTCGCGAAGAATTGGGGCGTCAGCTGGACCGGCTTCAGCGCCAGGCTCAGGCAGCCGAGCGCTATCGCGGTTTGAAACAGGAAGAGTCTCTCTTGCATGCACAGCTTTATGCCCTGCAACACAAAAGGGTACGCGTCGAGCTGGACCAAGCTGAACGGGTGATCCTGGAGCGTCAGACCGCGCTGGAGGGCAAGGTGGCCGAGCAGCGGTCGCTGGAGGCGGATATCGAAGGCGGACGCAGTCAGCTGTCCCTGAAAACGGAAGAGTTCAACGAGGTTCAGGCGAAATATTATGGTTTCGGCACAGAGATCACCCGAACCGAGGAAAGCCTGGCCTTTAATCGCCAGCGGATGCAGCAGCTTCAGGAAGAGTTGACTCAAGTTGAGCGTCGTCGTGAGGAGGCAAACCAGCAGGTGGCCCTAGACGACCAGCAAATTCTCACCATGCAAACAAATATCTCGGAAATCCAACCTGATGTTGAAGCCCGTGCCCAAGCCGATGCCTCTACGCAGGCCGCGCTGTCAGAGGTCGAAGAGCAGCATCGGGGATGGCAGCAACGCTGGGATGCCTTTAATCAGCAGCAGGCGGCAAATCAAAGACAGTCGGACGCTGAGCAATCCAAGTTAGAATATCTAGAGCAGCTGGTTCAGCGCATCGATCTTCGATCGAAGGAACTAGAGCAGCAGCATCAGGCCCAGCCCCCGGAACAGGGGCAGCTCGTGGAGCAAATGGCGCTAGAGATTAATGATCTTGAGGATGCCAGTGAGGTGCTCAAGAGGCAGATAAGCGAGAGCATTTCACAATTGACCGCCAAGCGAAGTGAGATCGCGGCCAAGGAGACGGAGCTCGATGGAGCACGAACCGCCGTCCAGGATTTACGTCATCAGCTAGCGGGCCTTCAGGCCACCCAGGACGCCGCCCTGCGCGGGCACGTGCAGGAAGCCGAAGCCTGGATTACGTCAAACGGACTGTCACAGGCGCGAAGGCTCGGGGAGAATCTAGCGGTCGCCCCGGGTTGGGAAACGGCGGTTGAGGCAGTGCTTGGGCGCTTTATGCAGGCCCTGCACGTCGAGCGTCTCGATGATTTTGCGGAAACGCTGATGGAATTGGCTGACGGTGATTTGGCGTTGATCGAGGCGAGTACGCAAAACGGTTCAGATGCCCACAACGACGCCGTGGACCTGCCGCCGCTGAACTCCCTGTTGCGCTCAAAATCCAATGTGGCCAGCTCTCTCCTCTATGGTGTCTTTGCGGCCGAGTCTGCGGCGGTGGCGCTGGCAAACCGTCCTCATCTGCAGGTCGGGCAGAGCATTGTGACTCGGGAGGGTTTTTGGCTGGGCGTTGATTGGATTCGAGTGCTCCATGACTCTGACCAAATGGCGGGCATTATTGAGCGCGGACAACAACTCGAGAATCTTAATCTCCAGGTTGAGGACGCTGAGTCGGGGCTAAACGAGGTCGTTGCAGAGCAGCATCGGCTGCGGGAAGAGGCAGAGCAGCTGGAGAGGCGTAGAGATGAGTTCCAGGGGCGGGCCAACGAGCTGAATGCGAGTTTAAGCTCTCGACGGATGGATCATGGCGTGACTCGGGTCAAGCTCGAGGAGGCTACGGTGAGACAGCGGCAGCTTGCTGCTGAGGCAACGGATCTGGCACGGCAACGCACTCAAGAAGTCGCTCGAATAGAGCAGGCCAAGGCTGCTCTAGCGGAGGTAAGGCTCACTGAAGAGCGTTTAGAGGCGCAGAACAAGCTGCTTGTGGAGGAACGAGATGGCCTACAGCGGGCGCTGCAGGAACGTCGAGACGAGGCTCGGGGCAGCCGAGAGCGGTTCCATGAAGCGAACCTTCAGCTGGAATCACTGCAATCTCAGCTGGCGGTCAGCCTCACCGCACGGCAGCGTATGCAGCAGCAACGGCAGGCGCTAGTTGAGCAGGTGGAGCGGATTCAAACGGGGATTCAGGAAAGCACAAAGCCGCTACCTGAGCTCCAGGAAAATTTGCAGCAGCTGCTGAGCGATCGCGGCGAACAGGAGACCACGCTCGCCAAAGTGCGTGAGGAAACTCAGGCCTTTGAGGCTGCAATAAAGTCATTGGAGGCTGAGCGCAGCAAGGTGGTGGAGGACCTGTCAAATATTCGCGACGGGCTCGAGCAGTTGCGGGTACGTCGCCAGGGCATGTCCGTAGAGGAAGCAAATTTTCTCTCCCAGCTCAGTAACACGGGCCACGCGCTGGAGGAGATCAATGAAACGATGCCAGAAGAGGCGAATGAAACGGTCTGGATGGAAGAGATAGAGCGCATGCAGCGTCGCATCCAGCGGCTGGGTGCGATCAACCTCGCCGCTATTGACGAGTTCCAGCAAGAATCTGAGCGAAAACAGTTCCTAGACGCTCAGGCGGAAGATTTAGAGCTGGCGCTGGCCACATTGCAGGACGCGATGCAAAAAATTGATCGCGAAACGAAGGTCCGCTTCAAAGAAACTTTTGATGCCGTCAACGTGAAACTCGGCGAACTTTTCCCCAAGGTCTTTGGCGGAGGCAGCGCCTATTTAGAGCTTACGGGTGACGATTTGTTGGATACTGGCGTGAGTCTGATGGCGCGTCCTCCTGGGAAACGTAATGCCAGCGTACAGCTGCTGTCCGGGGGCGAGAAAGCCATGACGGCGGTGGCCCTCATTTTTGCAATATTTCACCTCAACCCCAGTCCGGTCTGCCTGCTGGATGAGGTGGATGCGCCATTGGATGATATGAACGTGAGCCGATTTGCGGCGCTGATCAAGGAAATGTCGGAAAGCGTCCAGTTCCTTGTGATTACGCATAACAAGATTACGATGGAGATGGCCGACTATCTCATGGGGGTTACCATGCAGGAGCCAGGGGTCTCTCGCCTGGTTTCGGTAGATGTGGACGCCGCGGCAGAGTTAGCGATTGCCTAGGCGCCCGACCCTGACTGGGCGCCCGACCCTGATTTGTGCAGATGAGACTAGCCTCAGGCGCAATTGCGGATAGAATACGGAGACGGTCGGCTGTTGTTTTATAGAACGACGCGGAATGGGTGAAGGCACAGCGTGGACAATCAAGACTTGGTGCTAATCGCTGGCGGCATTCTAATGGTGCTGGTGATTCTGCATGGACTTTGGGTTAAGTGGCGACAGCGTCGGCAGGATATCAGCTTTGACCTGGTGCAGAGCAGTGACCTGAACCCAGACCAAGACGCAGAAAGCGGCGTGCTGCCCGAATTGCCCAACGGGGGCGCGCGGTTGATTAGCGACGCCCTACAGGAAGCCTCTCTCCCCAGCACCCCGAATGATATGGTTGCGCAATCCGATGCTGGGCCAGACCCGTCGGTGCAGAACACGTTAAGCCAAGACAGGGAGGGAGGACAGCCAAGGGTTGGCGATGCCCCGAGTCAGCCCGTGACGCCAGATTTATTTGGTTCGGGTGACCCCCTGGTCACGGAGAAGCGATCAGGTCCGATTCAGGGTGAAGCCTCTAGCGCTACCCCTTCGGAACAGGCAACGGATACCTCCCAAGCCTCAGAGCTTTCTGAGGACGCCCTTTTGATTGTCGCCGTAATGGCGAAGCCCGATGCAGTCTTCCGCGGCACACCCTTGGTTGAGGCGCTGCGTGCTCAGGGGCTGAAGTTCGGGGAGATGAGTATTTTTCACCGTTTTGGGACGGCTCCGGAGGGCCGACGGTTTAGCGTGGCGAATGCCGTGGAACCGGGGACCTTTGACCTTGCAGATCTGGCCAGCCTCACGACCCCGGGCGTTACTTTTTTTATGCAGCTTCCAGTGCCGGGGGATGCCCAGGACACTCTGGATGAAATGCTTGCCGCAGCGCGGTCTGTAGCCGAAACCCTGGATGGCGATGTAAAGGACAACACGATGAGCGCCCTGACGGGCCAAACGGTTGAGCATTTTCGCCAGCGGATTGCTGATTACGCGCGTAAAACCCTAACTCGCCGTTCGAACCAAGACTGAGTTTCGGGATAGCCATGGACGACGATCTGCGTGCCAGAGTCGACTTCCTCCGTGAAGCCCTGGCATACCACCAATATCAGTATCATGTCCTTGATCGTCCCGAAATTGCGGATGCGGAGTACGACAAGCTCTTTGATGAGTTGCTCCAAATCGAGATCGAATATCCTGAAGCTGCCGGAGAGAATTCGCCTACGGCCAGAGTGGGGGCGGCCCCCTTAGCGGAGTTTGAGAAGGTCAGGCACCGTCGGCCCATGCTCTCCCTGGATAAATGCACGACCATAGAGGCGCTTGAGCAGTGGGTTGAGCGTTGCGGCACCCGGCTCGCGACTGACCAGCCTATAGCACTCACCTGTGAACCAAAAATTGATGGGGTCGCTGTGGCGCTTCAGTATCGACGCGGCCAGCTTGTGCTGGCAGCAACGCGTGGAGACGGTGACGAGGGCGAGAATATACTGGCTAACGTTAAAACCGTGGGCGCTATTCCCATGCAGCTTTTGGGCTCGGGCCATCCTGAGCTGATGGAGGTACGCGGCGAAATTTACATTGGGCTCGAGGACTTCAAAGCCTTTAATGAGCGCGCGCTGGCCCGAGGTGATCGACCTCTGGTGAATCCACGCAACGGCGCGGCGGGAAGCCTTCGGCAACTTGATTCCCGAGTGACGGCGACCAGGCCGCTCACGATGTTTTGCTATAGCTTGGGGTGGGCCGAAGGCGGCTGGGCGCCACAGACGCAGGTTGAAGTGCTTGAACGATTCTCAAGCTGGGGTTTGCGAACCAATCCCATGGTTGAATTGATTCAGGATACGACAAAATTGGGCCAGTATTTGGCGAAGCTGAGCGACCAGCGACAGCATCTTGGTTATGAAATTGATGGCGCTGTGATCAAGGTCAATGATCTGAATCAGCAACGGTTACTTGGATCTGTGACCCGCAAGCCAAGATGGGCCATCGCCTTTAAATTCCCAGCCGAAGAGGCTACGTCTGTGCTCGAGGAGGTGGTGTTTCAGGTGGGACGCACTGGCGCAGTAACTCCGGTTGCTCGGCTACAGCCCACCTTCGTTGGGGGCGTGACCGTTACCCAAGCCACCCTGCACAATATGGACGAGGTCAAAAGACTAGACCTGCATATCGGAGACCGGGTGTGGATTCGCCGTGCGGGGGATGTGATTCCACAGGTGGCCAATGTCATCCTGAACGCGCGACCGGACGACGCCACGCCCGTCCGTGCCCCGACCCACTGTCCTGTCTGTAGCGCAAAAATTGTGCGCGCGAATGACGAGGTAGTGGCTCGCTGCAGCGCGAGCAGAGACCAGTGTCCTGCCCAGCTCAAAGAGGGTTTGAGACACTTCGTCTCGCGACTGGCGCTGGATGTGGAGGGGCTTGGGGACAAGCTGATCGAACAGCTCGTTACCGAGAAACTTGTGACCAACGCAGCAGATCTATTCACGCTCTCCAGAGCGAGCCTTGTCGGCCTTGAGCGAATGGGTGAGAAATCGGCTGATAACCTGTTGGCGGCGCTTGAGCGTTCTCGAAAGACCACGCTACCCAGGTTTGTTTACGCCCTGGGCATTCGTGAGGTTGGCGAAGCCACTGCTCTGGCTCTAGCCAGGCACTTCTTCACCATCGAAGCCCTAATGGAGGCTAATCTGGAGCACTTGGAGGCCGTGCCGGACGTTGGCCCAGTGGTTGCGCTGTCCATTCAGCAATTTTTCGCTCTGGATGACCACAAAGATTTAGTGCGGGCCCTGCAGGAAGCGGGAGTCACGTGGCCAGAGGTCGAAAGAGAAGATGCCCAGGCCCCGCTCGCGGGTGAAACGTGGGTGTTAACCGGTTCCCTTGAGCGATTTAACCGTAGTAAGGCCAAGGCGCTGCTGGTTAGCCTTGGCGCTCAAGTGGCGGGGTCGGTCTCAAAAAAAACCGCCGTCGTAGTTGCCGGTACCGATGCAGGGTCGAAATTGGTCAAGGCCCAGGAGCTCGGGATTCGGGTCATATCAGAGCAGCAGTTGGTGAATCTTTTTGAGGAGAATAATATTGCGCTATAGAAGCAAACTGGTTGTCCTGCTGATGTTGTGCCTGGGTGTTGGTGGCTGTGCGTCCGGAGGAGGTAATCCGGCCAACATTTGTTCTCTGCTCAAAGAAAATAGAAGCTGGGTCAAGGATGCTCGACGTGCGCAAAAGCGTTGGGGCCTGCCAACCCATGTTGGCTTCGCCTTCGTCTACAGGGAATCCTCCTTTAACGCGAAGGCTAAGCCACCGAGAAAAAAGCTACTGGGCGTGGTGCCCCTGGGCAGAGAATCCTCTGCCTATGGTTATGCGCAGGCGACGGATGAAGCCTGGAAAGACTATCGTCGAGCGACGAAAAAGCGTCTTGTGCAGAGGGATGACTTTGGAGATGCCCTTGATTTTATCGGTTGGTACAACAGCGAAAGCCATCGGCGGCTGGGCCTCAGCAAGTGGGATACCTATAATCTCTATCTGGCTTACTACAGCGGGCACGGCGGATACGCGAGAGGGCACTGGAAAAAGTCAGCCGCGATTAAGGGCTATGCCAATAAGACTACGCGCCAGGCGGGTATTTATGCTCGCCAACTCAAGCGATGTCCGATCTGAGCGTTAAAGCTGAAACAGCTTCGTGGGCGGTTGTGGCAGGGTATCTGAATGTTTGATGAGCTGGGTTAGCCAGCTGATGTAGGGCCTTGCATGGCGCAATAACTTGCCGACGCTGGTATCTTTTTCGTCGGCGCGGAAGGCTCTACGAAAGACCGGCGAATAATAAAGCGGTTTACCAAAGTAAACCGAATGCTCTGAAAACGCATTCCTAAGTTCATTGAACTCATCGCGGCTGTCCACCATGTTAGGTAATAGCACGACGGGTGGAGGGGGACCCTCTAGGTTTGTTTTATGTTTTCCGAATAGGGTCTCCAGTTCTGCCAGGTACTTACGCGTGGCAAAAACGTCCGCATCACCCACTGAGGTGGGCACAAAGACCACGTTGCAATGCGTCAGAAAGGTGCTTCTAGACGGCTCGTTGCCTGCGGGACTATCGAAAACAATAAATTTCTCGGTATGACTGTAAGGAAAGTCTGAACCCATATGATTGATCAGACTGCCGTTGTTTGGCGACCCGGAATTCAGAAAGAAATCATCATTCTCGAGTACGCTGAAACGATGGTTGGCAAAACGCTGCAGAGAGTCGCTGGTCGTCTTTTGCACATCCAGATCAATGAGCTCTACCCGCGTATTCGGGTGCTGCGTTGCCAAGCCGAGGCCTGCCATAAGGGCTAGCGTGCTCTTGCCCACGCCGCCCTTGGAGTTTGCGAACACCACAGACCGAGGTCTAGCCGATGTTTTAGACCTGTCAAGGTATTGGATGTCGGAATTCAAGGTCGAATCCATGCAATACCGAGCGGGCTAAACAAGCTCCTCGCGAGCCTCGTCATCGGTCCCACCTAATGAAGCCGTGAAAGCCTCTAGCCTGTCGGAGACGACCGGGGTTTCAATGTCGGCGTCCCAGTCCGTGGAAATTTCACCCACGAGCTTTGCGCCTTCCATGCATTCAATGGAGCCGTATTTAATGTTGCCGCGAATGCGTCCTGAGGCGCATACCGTCAGCTTGCCAGAAAGCTGGAGGCTGTCTTCTACGGTGCCCTCTACCTCGGCCGTTTCACCTGAAATATCGCCTTGAACGCAGCCGCCAGGACCGACAATGAGATGCTTCACCGCCACCTTACCAACGATTTTACCATCAATTCTGGCAGTGCCGTCGATGGCCAGAGAAGCGCCCTCGAGGTGTGTTGCGGGTCCGACATAAAATTCGTATTCAGATTCGTTTTGCTGAGCCATTTTTTAATCCCTCTAGGTTATTCAGATTTCGCGTACGCACATAGAAAGCGCATTGAGTGATCAGTCAGATCAAGCGCTCTCTTTGACTTCCTTTCTATCGTTTCCGGGTTCCCGTTTGCTGCTGTCATCCATGGTGACAAGTTCCCCCGTGATCACCGCGCCTGGGCTAACGGCCAATTGGTGAAAGCGAATGACCCCACTCACCTGTGCCTTTGGACCGATGACCACGCTGTTTGTGCCGGTCACGTTCGCGTCCACCTCGCCGAAAATTTCGACGCGGGGAGCACTCACTTCTCCAGAAAAAGCACCATTTTCCAGAATCTTTACGGTGCTAGTCCCATCTTCAGCTCCGGTAACGGACCCATTGACAGTTCCCGCAATGACAAGTTCTTTGCAAAAAGACAGGTCTCCGCTCAAATAGGTGCCGGCTGCGACTAAACTGGTTGCAGCATTTGGGCTCACTTTTGAACTCATACCAACGAACCTCGGCGATCTTCTCTACGTATATCGGCTTAGTTTACTATAAGTTGACACTAATGCCGACAAGTTCTCTGATTCGCGGTCCGACGTGTTAATAGCTAACGCCCATGCCAGGGCGCGCATCATTGCTGACGCCGTAAGAGGGGATGGGGTAGCGAAGGCCGTTTTGTGACAGGGCGTCAAGGCCTTGGAGAACCTTTGGCAGGAAGGATGGCGGGATCGCCATCAACAATTCGTCCTCCATAACGCCACCATAGCGGCGCTCAGCAAAACACGGGATCGATAGACTGGGTTCGCCGCATGCTAGCGCTCTGCCCCAAGAATCGGCGCAAGCGGATTCTCCAACACAGCTAAAGGTGAGCTTTTTGTAGCCAGTCCACTGCAGACCATTGATAAAGAGAATCATCTGCGCCGGGGTCGCATAGATGAGACAGATATCCGGAGGATCCAGGCGTCCGCTGGCGAGCGGACTCACCGCCATGGCCTCATATTTACCGAAGGGGACGACGTCCATGGCGGCTTGATGAGCGGCGGCGTCCTCTTGCTTGCTGAACCAAACGCCAGTCATCTGTTCACCGGACAGCCAGTCCTCATCTCGGGGGTGCAACCCCAAAACGGTACTGCACTGGGCACCAACCAGGTCCGAAGCGGTAATGCCGACCGTCCAGCCATTTCTGCACGCCTGGCCGACAATTTGATCCGTCGTATGGATATGGGCCGGGCGACGAATTCTTGGAATCGCCTCCATGTCAGCCAGAGATTCGAACAGCTTCATCCCAATGGGCGTTGTTCTCAGACGCAGGAATTTATTGAGGCCATCGACCACCGCTGCGCCATTGAAATCCGACTCCTTGGCGATCAGATCAGACATGAATCGGCCTTCCCGGCGTCTAGCCTTTAACCCGCTCAAAGTTCGGCGGTCTTTTCTCTATAAAGGAGCGAACGCCTTCTTTGAAATCGTCGCGCTTCAGGCTGGATGCCATCCAGTCGTTGGTTTCTTGCATGGCAGCGCCAAGCTCTGCGTTCATATGCCGGTAGACTTGGGCCTTCATTACGCGCATCGAGACCGGTGCGGCCGACGCCGCCAGTTCGCGAATGTAGGCTTGAGCGGCCTCCTTGGACTCACCGTCTTCAACCAAACGCTCCGCGAGGCCGAGGCTTTTGGCTTCTTCTCCGTTAAACTTCCGCGCGCTCCACAGCAGGTCCAGTGCATTGCCTGAGCCGACCAGCCTAGGGAGCGTCCAGCTAATCCCATGCTCAGCGATCAGGCCACGCTGGGAGAATGCGGTACTAAATTTAGCGCTCCGTTCAACAAACCGCATATCCACCAGCGTTGCAACCGCTAGACCGAGTCCAGCGCAGGCGCCGTTTATGGCAGCAATGACCGGCTTTTTGATGGACATTAGGTAGGAATAGGTGATCTGGAAATTTTCTCCCAGGTCCGCATCCCCAGGATTGGCCTCCAGGTGACTCAAGTCTTCAGGCTGGCCGCCCGACCCACTGTTCATAGAATCCAGGGCGTTCATATCCATACCCGGACAGAATCCCCGACCTGCACCAGTGAGCACAATGCCAACAACTCGCTCATCAGATTCCGCCGCGGCCAAGGCATGCTGGATTTCTTTTAGCATACGAACGGTGAAGGCGTTGAGTGCCTGGGGCCGGTTCATTGTGATGGTTGCTACGGGATCTTCCACATCGTAGACGATGTCTTGATATTCAGTTTGAGACACGTTGGTTCCTCCTTGCGTGATGGGCGGAGGTTAACTGCTCTCGTAAAAAAATGGCAGCCCTTGATCGCGTCGGGTGGGAGCACTTGCTTAGCGTTCTGTGTCCCGGCGTCCGCGGAAGAAGGTCACGCTCTTAAATTCGTCGAACTCCCCTAGGTTCGGGTAGGTAAGGGCTTCAACCCGGGCAAAGGCAGTGAACTCAGAGTGGTCGATATGCTCGATGCGTGAATCCGCGACAATGACCGTATCCCCTCGATTAAGGCACTGATCCAGCAGTCCGAAGTTGCTACGGTCATACAGCACGTCGGCCAATAGAACGATATCCACCCGCTCGGGCAGATGAGATAAATGTGGGATGAATTCAAGCGTGGATTCGTTAATCGCTGCATTGGCTCGACAGCAGTCCAGGGCATCAGGATCGAGGTCACAGGCCCAAACCTGATGCGCGCCAGCGAGTTCGGCCGCTATGGCTGCCACGCCGCAGCCTGTGCCTATGTCGGCCACAATTTGGCCGGAGACGCTGTCTGGCTCCTCCAAAAGCCATTTTGCGAGGGCAAGCCCGCTGCCCCAACAGAATGACCAGTAGGCGGGTTCGGCAATGACGGCTCGCATGACCTCCTCTGGCAGGGGGCCAGTCGAGCATGCCGGATCCAGCAAAGCCAGACGAATCTGATCAAGCCCAGGTAATTCGGTGATCTGGAGCCTAGCCATCGGCAAGGTACGCTGGAGTGCTTTTTCGGCCGTCTCTAACAAGCCACGATCTTTCACAACGTTCTCGAACAGCATAAATGGGGGAACTGTGAGGCCAGATGGCCAAATTCCGATGCCCAGAATAGATGAAAGCCAGCGGATGCCTAGTCTTCAGAAGCAAAAATATTTACTCTGCTGCCTTTTCAGAGGGGCAGGCCATGACGTCAGAGCAGGATAACAACAACGATCGGAGTGGGGCTGAGAGTTTGGTGCAGACCTTTGTGGACGCCGGTGTGGATGTCTGCTTTGCGAATCCGGGTACCTCGGAGATGCACTTTGTTGCCGCGCTGGACACTAATCCAGGTATGCGCTGTGTATTGGGGCTATTCGAGGGTGTGGTGACCGGGGCTGCTGACGGCTATGCCAGAATGAAAGGAATGCCTGCGGCGACGCTAACCCACCTGGGGCCTGGTCTGGGTAACGGTCTTGCTAATCTTCATAATGCCAAAAAAGCGCGCTCACCCGTCGTCAACGTTATTGGAGATCATGCGACCTTTCATCGGAAATACGATGCGCCGCTGACGTCAGATGTGGAGGGGATTGCAAGGCCCGTGAGCGAGTGGCTTAAGGTGGCTAAGTCCGCGGATGATGTCGCCAGGGACGGTGCGGAGGCCGTGCAGGCGGCGTTGGCACCGCCGGGCCAGGTTGCAAGCCTAATCCTCCCAGCCGATACCGCATGGAATCGTACATCCTCGGTCGCTGCGCCGCTGCCACGCCGAGAGCCGACTCCAGTGAGCGATGATCTTGTTCGCGACAGTGCCTCTGCACTCAAGTCAGGCGAGCCCGCAGTGCTACTGATAAACGGAATATTGACTGAGGACCGACTGGCTCTGGCAGATCGAATTGCTCAGAAAACTGGTGCGAGGGTGATTGCGGACACCTTTGTTTCCCGCACTCAGCGCGGTGCGGGGCGTGCTCAGGCATTACGGTTGCCCTATTTTGGTGAGCAAGCCGCCAAGGTGCTTGCCGGCACGAAACATTTGATTCTCGTGAGTTCTCAGCCGCCCATTACCTTTTTCGCCTATCCGGACAAGCCGAACTGGCTGACGCCCGAAGGGTGTGCGCTGCATACGCTTGTGGAGAGAGATGGGGACATTGATGGGTCCTTGGAAGCCCTGGCAGAGGCTGTGAGTGCTGAAAGTCAGACACCCCTCCTGACGCCCTTTGAGCGCCCTGATCTGCCGAAGGGGGAGCTCAATCCCCAAACCATAGGTGTTTCTCTGGCGCATCATTTTCCTGAGAACGCGGTTGTCGTTGATGAAGGCGGTACTTGCGGTGGTGGATGTACTTCGGCAACCCGTAACAGCGCGCCCCACGATTGGCTGTTGCTCACCGGTGGGGCCATCGGATACGGACTACCAGCAGCAACCGGTGCCGCCATTGCCTCTCCGGGTCGTCGGGTGATCAATCTTCAGGCTGACGGTAGCGCCATGTATACGGTGCAGGCACTCTGGACCCAAGTTCGTGAACAGCTCGATATAACCACGATTATTTTCGCCAATCGTAAATACGCCATCCTGCAAATCGAATTTGCACGAGTAGGTGCCCATAACCCTGGCCCGAAAGCCATGAGCATGCTTGACCTCGGCAATCCGGAACTGAGCTGGGTAGACTTGGCTAAGGGGATGGGCATGCCCGCCTGGCGAGCAACGACTCTGGAGGAGTTTAATAGCGCACTAGCACGCTCGTTAAGCGAATCAGGCCCGTCACTCATCGAGGCCATTGTCTAGCATAGTATCCAATGCCACTATACGCAGGAAACCTGACCGTTTGAGAATGTAGGGTCCTAGTCATGGATACGAAGCAGCCTTGTTGGAGGTGTTTGGTCTGGGTGAGCCTGTTTCTTTTGTATAGCTACCCCCCTTCGGCTGTGGCACAGCATACGGTGCAGGACCTGAGATTTCGGCTTGGACCGATATTGATTGGCACCCTGCAGATTGAGGTCGCCATAAACAATCTGCACTCAGACAGCTCTGTTAAGCCGCCCCGGAAGATCGCTATAACCGGTGCGGTTCGGGGTCCCTTTCGACTGGTAGAGGACTATGAAGCGACGGCAAGTTTGCTGTTCAAGGGAGACGAGCGCAGATTTATATTGGACGGTAGAGACAACGGGGTGGCTGAGCGGCGCGTCATTCAGTTCAACTCAGGGCGGCCTCCCGAGGTGCTTGAATTTTCTGATTCTACGGCTGACCGTGCCTTACAGGTGCAGGAAAGCTGGGCTGCCGACACCACAGACCCGCTGTCCACTCTTCTGAGCATGATGCAGGCGGCTATAGCGAACCGCTCATGTAGCTGGTCAGGTTGGATATATGATGGAAAGCGCAGGTACCGCGCGCGGATGTTCCAGGACGCGGGCAGAACACCGGCGCATTCAGAGTCGAGCGAGGGTGTTTCGAAGACCGGGAACAGGCGATATCACTGTACCCTGGTGCTGAAAGGCGGCCAGGGCGGTGGGGCAGAGGCCGGTCTCAAGGAACCAAACGTTGCGACAAAGCATGAGCCAGAAGGGGTTGCGTCGACTAGCAAGAGCAAGTGGCTGGCAATTTGGCCTTTCGGTCCAAGAGATAGGCGGCTGGATTTTTGGTTTCACGTTTGTGAGGGGAATATCGCTTTGATCGAATCTGTTGAAATGCCCACACCCATCGGAATGATCCAATCAAAGTCTGCCACAGGCTGTGCAGCGACGGTTGATTGAGGCCCCGGCGATAGAGCTGTGCTGGTTAGAGGGCTTTTTAGAGTGAAAAAAAGGGTGTATAACAAAAAATTCGGATTGTATTTTCGCCGCGCTAGCGTAACAATAACATCTGGGGCTAAGCGGGCACGCTAGGATTGTGAGAGAACCGAACGTGGATTGTAACAACAGCGTCAGAAAAGGCGCATATGCTGGATAAGGTAGAGGAAAACTGAGGAGTTTTTTAGATGAATAGGTTTCATGCAATTTGGGCTGCACTGTTGACCGTCGCGTTAATGGTTGGGACAACGAGTTACGCTGCCGAAGGGGGCGAAGCCGGGTCTTCGAGCGGTGGGACGGCCGGAGCAGGGAGCGGTGGGGCGGCCGGCGCAGGCGCCGCAGCTGGGATCGGTGTTGGTACCGCGGTGGCCATTGGCGTTATCGGGGCCGCGCTTATTGCTACTGTAGTGGACGACGATGACGATGCAGCAGTCGTCGACGAGGGTTCAGACGGAACGGATGGCGGCGATGACGACTCGACTTCGGCCACAACGTCCACAACCTCCACAACCTCCACA